>JBGSUI010000115.1:0-3846 GCA_041736175.1 Oligoflexales bacterium
TCTGGGGGTCAAAACAGTTTAAAATGCTTTCTGGACTCCGCGGGAATATCCCCTACTATCCGAAAGATGGGGAGACTGATTTTAGGTCCAAATCCTAGGATAGGATTTAGGCTCGTACCCCCCCTATTTGGACACCCCACCAGCACATCAACCACGAATTCCAGCAGCACCACAAGCACTGCCAACAGCGCGGTGTCCGCCCTTAACACCCTCGCCGCGGCTGTCCCCGGTAACCTTAGTCTTGTGGCTTTTTCCACAGGGACTTCGGCAAGTCTCCATCTCGATGAGGAAGAAAGTCTGGGGCTGGCTGAGGATGCCTCTAAGATTGCTGCGACTTCTCCAACCGCAGAACTCAAAGAAAAACAGGGGATTCTTAAGGGGACGGCAGAAAGCTGCCTCTCTGCAGGTTTCAAAAAGCCACCAGCACCCCCATCGGATGAATTGTGCTATGAGTTTGATAGCGATATGATTCAAGTTAGCGGCAGCAATGCTCAGGGGACCAAAATCCTAGGGACCAAAACCGGCAAAAACGCTTCGGGCGAAGCTTGTTTGGTTGCGTTTTCTAGGGCACAGATTGTTAAGATCAAAGACCCCCTTGACCGGTCTCAATCGATTCTCAATGCGGCTCTTTGCCAAGCCAATAAAGACGAAAAAGAAAAAGCCAAGGCCAAAGGTGCTGACGAAACTAAGGTGGATTTGATTCCGGCCAAAGTAGGGGATTCCATCGATCTTGCTCCTTACTTAAAAAATGCTTTTGAAAAGGGTCAACGTAAAGATGTAGTCTCTTCCATGACCATGACCCGGCTTGCGGATGTGAGCGATCAAAAAGTCTATCAGACTGTGTTTAAAATCACCGATGATCAGTCTAATACCAGGGTTTTTACCCTTAACCATTCGCCAAAAGATGCTGCCAACGAAGAGTATAACGGCACCCTATACTTTGCCGTTAAACCACCTAAAGGTAAGGCTGATCCCATGGCAGGAGCCAATGCTGATCTTGATTTTGTGATGTATGTATCCATCAGTTATGCCCGTACCAAAAATGCAGACGGTACCTTTAGCATGGCCTATGAAGCTCGCACTGGTAGGTTTACCTCAGAGATTGACCCGATCCTATCGACAGGTCTTTTAGATTTTAACGCATCAGCCGATTTTTCAGTTGCAACAAGTGACGCTAAATATGGTGACTATAAAAAGTCTGATGGGACCTACTACGAACATAATAAAGCAGGCAATGGATTTGCCTATATTACAGTAACCAATACCGAAGATTCTGAGGGTAAGCTCACCTCCCAAAAAATTGGCTATTGGATGAACCCTGGATCGAGCTACAAAGAAAATGCCCGTGGAATGGTCTTTTCAGCTGCTCCCAATGCAACGACCGGTTTGATGGAAGGCTGTGCTAACTCTGGATCGGCCTCAGTAGACATGGGCTCGGGAATCTCGATCCGCCGCACTCTCAAGGAAGGTGAAACCGATACCAATATCAGCCTAACTCCCCGAGGAATGTACCATCCATTTACCAATACCCAGGATACCCAAGGTGGGTCAGCAGTGATAACTACCAATAATCCAGCGCCCTATAAGTACAAAAAGGTCACTTCCAACCTAACCACCCAATGGGCTAGCCTTCAAGCAACAGATACGGATGCTGTCACATTTGTCGAAAAACAAGTCGCTGCCCTGATGACCAGCCAGTGCTTTAAACAAAACTCCACTTCGGGTCTGTGGGAGATTGATACGGTCAAAACAACGGGAGCTGACGGATTTGATATCATCAAAACCTCAGATACGGCCAAAGTCTTGACCCCTCCTCCTCCTCCAAAACCACCATTGCAGTCAGCAGGTGCTGGAAAAATCGATTTCAAACCCCAAGGTGGTAAAGTGTCGCTCCTTGATGATTGATGCCAAGACGATTGATTCTAATGTAAACTAGAAATGTTTTCATTTGAGTGAGAAGCCTACGGGCTTCTCTTTTTTTAGCTCGCTTTTCATTGCATCAGCCTTGATACATCCAGTCCCTCTGTTTTGGTTTTTCATGCAATTCCAAAGTACAGGTGCGGATATTCTTTGTCAATTCTTAATTATTACAGGTTTTTAGATAAACCTTACTGCAGACAATATCAAAAACGGTGCCTCCGTCGCCGGACTCTCAGGGACCAAAATTGCGCAATAGCGTTCCATGCAAAAAAAATTTTTTATGATATAATGTGAGCTAGGCAGATAGTCAGCGTTTCTTGGCGAAGGCGACGCCAAGTCGCCTGTTGAGCAGTTGCTAAACTATAAACGGAGATTTTCTTCAATGGATACGGGCCGAATCCTTAGTGCGACCTTTATATTAATCGCGTTAGCATCTGCCTTGTCTTCTTGCGCTCCAGAGCGCGCCGAGGCGCTTCGCGCGGAGAAGTCCCTCACGCTTGGAGTTTATGGGGCATCTTATCGGCCTACACCTAAGGTTGGCATTGGTGCAACGGGCAACTACGCTAACCGAGAAAAAACCACTGTCAACACCCAAGAGCGTGGAATAGCGACTATCACCAAGCAATATAGCATAAGTCCAAATACGTATGAGTCCAACCGTGAGATCGAGGTAACTCATTGGAGGTTTGATCCGTTCGTGCAGTATTTTCCTTGGTCCACATCGGCATTCTTTTTGGGGGTCGCTGGTCGTTTCGACCGCGCGACCTATCGCTTTGACGAAGAGACCCAAGGATCGACTTCCCTCGCTCCCGCCTATACCGACGTCACCTATGATGTCGACTCGGTGTATGTTGGCGTGCCGGCTGGGTGGGCCTGGATCTGGGAGAGTGGGTTTTCATTAGGAATGGATTTCGGGCCGCGTTTTCGTGTTCAGACAGCGGTTGACTACCGCAACGATGGTACGAGTGGAGGAGTCAATAGCGATAAGCGAGACAACACGTAGCTGCTATTGATAGCTGGTTTGGATCTCCCCTAAGCTGGGGTGGCAGTGGGATTATAGGGTGGTCGTTTTGATGGCTGGGATTTTTATGAGATTCTAAAAGAATCAGCCTGGCGCTTGAAAGGGTTTTAACCGCACTTGATAGACCCGCTATCTCCCTTCCAGTGCCACAAAAACATTTAAACCAATAAAGCCGAAGTCTTTTGGGTCCTTGTTGGCGCTACGGTCTTGTTTTTTTGGGTGAGCTTCTCCCGTGCATTTTTAATTGCCACCAAATACTTTAAGTTTGGGTTGCTGGTAAACCGAAACAAGTTTTAATATTTGCATCAACCATATCACGGTCCTGTTTCCCAAGTTCACCAATTTTCTTATCGATAAGGGATGCGTCCAAAGTAAAAAGTTTCATTCGAATTTTACATGGATGGGACAGGCCCGCTGATTTTAAGTCACCAATTTCAATATCAAACGCCCAATTTCCCATTGTTGTTATCATGGCAAAAATAATATGTTTTGTAGACACATTAAATTCTTGTGGTGAAATCACCAAAGCAGGTCTTTTCTTGGCCTTAGCCTTATCTGTAAATGGGAATGGAACGAGAAGGACATCATGTTTATAAAATTCTTGGCCAGAAAACCGCGATGTCTTCAGCATCGCCGGATGAATGGCCGCCGTATCAACCTTGCGATTCAATATATCTCCTAACCGTCTCTTCCGAGGCGTCGCCTGGCAAAATAACCATCATTTTAAAATCGCTACCTTTTGATACTCTCAAGATTTCCGACTTCATAAATTCGCCAACCCCTTCTCGATCGAAGAGTTTTTTCGTGCATTTAACGACGACGATGAGATGGAATTTGAGGTTGTCTTTCCGATGGCTATTTGATGAGTGAGGCATGATTTCCTCGCGGATATGCGTTTCATATTC
>JBGSUI010000122.1:0-3093 GCA_041736175.1 Oligoflexales bacterium
AAAATTAGCTATATTTAAATGGAGTCTGAGATTCAGAGGTCTAGGAATTGAATAAAATGTGCCGAGATTATGCCGGAAGGAAAGCTACAATCTGCCCGGATGCTCGGGATAGGACTGCGCGCGAGCGCGCTTAGTTCATTAGATAGTTAAGTTACAGGGAACTAATTCAAAGGGGTTATAGTCATCGATGGTCTTATCCACGCTCCTATTAGGCCGGATTGAGAAGCTCTAAATGGCGACGGTTTGGGGCGTTTCCGAAAAAGTGCGGAGAATTCAAAAGACTGCGGCCGTCCCCTACCGAAGGGCGTCGTTTGTATCGGGTATAATGAAAGTACGGTGTTAATTTGGATACAGCGCTCAAAAGTTAGTCACTAAAGGTAAAGATTCTTCGATTTGGAAAATCTTGCCGGCGAAACATTTTCCGATGGAAACCCGCCCATTATCATCGACTTGCAGAAATTCTTTCTTTGTAGCCTTAGGCATTGTCTAGCCCTCCACGCAAGGCTAATAGATTCGTTTTGGCCTTGGCAGGACAAAAACTCGTTGCAATAATGTTGGTTTCAACTGTATTTGTCCCTGGTCGAATCATCGCGATGAGAGGTAGGACTTTGATGTTACTCATTGTACAAATTTCGTAACTTGGATATCGGTCCCTAACAATCGCATCTACGAAATAAGCCGGAGACATGTCCAGGCACAACGTATTGGAGGTAGCGTGACAGAAGAAGCAAAAACAAAGCCGGCTGACCCTGGTTTAGTGATGTCTAGTTTGGGTGGTATCGGTTTGGTGCAAGACTTCCCGAAAGTGGAATGCCCTTTTGTGAGAAAAAGTTTCCCAGTAAATAAGGAGCACTGGAAAAGGTATGGGGCTTCTCTGGGGCTCAGAACTCCTGAGGTGTACTTGGCAACGCCAGAAATAACCCCTGGATACGAGTGGGTCTTGGAGCACCCAGCAACAACTGCTGTTGAGAAACTTCATGGGACAAACCTTGCGGTAGTTACTAAAAATGGAAGACTAGTCCACCTCCAAAACCGTCAGAATATCATCGATTTTCTGCAAATTATGGGCGGAAAAAGCTTTTTAGTTGAGGGAATTTTTGCTGCCGCGGGTAGAGATTACCTGGAAAGTGATGGGCTCCAGTTTGGAGAGTGCTTAGGTCCAAAACTGAACGGTAACCTCTACGAATTAGATCAGCACCTTTGGTATCCCTTTGCCAAGGCTAGAGAGTCCCTCAAGTATTCCTCCTTCCATAAACATGAAAAGACCTACGACAACCTCAGCAAGTGGTTCCAACATTTCTTAAAAAGCATGCTCTACAGCCGCCTGAACAAGATTCCGATTTCTAAGATGTTTGGTGACGAAAGGGTGCCCTTTGCGGAGGGTGTCATCTTTTACAACGACGAAGTCTCCTCGGCTCCTGGGAAACCAAGAATGGCCAAACTGCGCAGAGACATGTTTGCCTGGTTTTACACTGACAAGATAGAAATTCTTTGGCCAGAGGGTCCACCCAAGTGGGCCTTCAGCGTTGGTGGGTGAACTATTGACATCGTAGCGATCCCCGTCAAAAAGAAACATCACCTAAAAAAGCTGTGGTTTCTTGACCAATGCCTCACCGCCCCTATGCGTGATCGTCAGGATAGGCGCCAAGCCGGTCCAGCAATCAAAGTCTGTCTTAGCGGCGGTGGTACAGCACAAGGGATTGCCTCCCCATGAATAGGAGTCATAGGGGCGTCTTCTAGGGCTATAACTTTGAAGTCTGGGCTGCCAAGATATTGTTTTTAATATATAAATATATGGTCTAATATTTTAGACAACTTTTGTCTTGATTTTTAGTCCTAATCAACCGATCATAGTCCAGAGAAAAAAGGAGGCTTTGGTGTCGGTACTTACAAGACTTAGAAAGTTATCCAAGCTAAGCGAGCGCGATGTTGCGTTAGCAGCCGGAATCGCACGGGAAACCCTGCGGGGTTGTGAAGCCAATCCGCGACAGGCAAAAATTCTTCATCTCGAAAGAATAGCCCAAGTGTTAAAGCTCCAAGTCTTGCTCGAATTCGTCCCAGCAACGCCAGGTATGAGTGAATTATCCTGCGTCGCCGTTTCTTTGGCTGTTTTTCGCGATGGATTTGACTCTTGGAAAATCCACTTTATGGATTTTGTGGATGAATTCAGAAGGACGAGTGACGTACGCCTGATTTTGCTAGCTCCAGTCTCATCGCTAGACATAAAATTACGCGCGCTCTTGGCGTCGATCACTTGCGTCCTGTGCCATGAGGCGGACATCGATGTGCCCCCTTGGGCCGGACGCGAATATTTTCTAGACCGACCTTGGTTTGTCGCCGATATGCAGTCTCTCAAAGCGATGGCTCTGCTAGAGTCGAACCCAGAGTTTCGCCGCAATAATATTTTTGTCCACGAAAATTTTCTAATGAGAGTTTGAACTATGCTCACCCGCGATCAGATCTTGGACCTCTTTACTTTGCTCAACGAGGAACTCCGCATCGAGGGTCAAAAGGGCGAAATAGGGATTGTCGGAGGCGCTGTGATGTGCCTCGTCTACAATGCTCGTAAGGCGACCCGCGATGTCGATGGGATTTTCGAACCGAGTCAACTCATTCGACATGCCGCCGCAAAAATTGCAAGACAGCGCAGTTTGCCAGAAGATTGGCTGAACGATGGTGCTAAGGGCTTCTTATCCAGTCATTTTGCTCGAGAAGATGTTGCTAAATATTCCAATCTTTTGGTTTGGGCACCGGAAGCACGTTATATGCTAGCCATGAAATGCATCAGTGCAAGGTGGGATACATCGGATCGAGATGATGTCATTTTTCTTTTAAAATATCTTAAAATCAAACAAGCCTCTGCTGTTTTTACTATCATCCAAGACTATTATCCCAAAGCTCAAATTCCTCCAAAGACCCAGTTTTTTATCGAAGAACTCCTAGAAGTCGAGACTGGGGTGTCCAAATAGGGGGGGTACGAGCCTAAATCCTATCCTAGGATTTGGACCTAAAATCAGTCTCCCCATCTTTCGGATAGTAGGGGATATTCCCGCGGAGTCCAGAAAGCATTTTAAACTGTTTTGACCCCCAGAA
>JBGSUI010000131.1:0-50175 GCA_041736175.1 Oligoflexales bacterium
TCTGGGGGTCAAAACAGTTTAAAATGCTTTCTGGACTCCGCGGGAATATCCCCTACTATCCGAAAGATGGGGAGACTGATTTTAGGTCCAAATCCTAGGATAGGATTTAGGCTCGTACCCCCCCTATTTGGACACCCCACAAGAAAAGTATCCAACTCAGTATTTTTCGTGTAGGGTAGCGGCCAGTTACGTGCTACGGGTTTTCGCACCATCCTGTTTCAATTAAAGACAGGGAAATCCCCTGGGACGGCAAAGTCTCAATTATATCAGAATCATACCCGGTCGAATCGTTCCTATGTCTGGCCAAACTTTCTTGGAGATACCTTGTGGGCAAATCCAACATCAAATCCGTGACCAATCCCGTGACTAATCCCGCGACTAATCCTAAGCCTAGCCGTGACGTCACGACTCCCCCCAAAAACGCCGCCGGCGAATCCACAAAATCCGATATCCGCGCCTCTGTTTATTCGAAAGAAGCCCTAGCGGCTCTTTACGAAGAGATGCAGCTCTATCGTCGTTTCGAGGAAAGGGTCCTTGCGGCCTACCAAAAGGGAAAGTTTGCCGGTTTCTGCCACCTACATATCGGCCAAGAAGCCTTGGCCCTTGGGGTTCAGAAGACCCTGCTCGATACGGATCACATGATTTCAGGCTACCGGTCCCACACCCAGGCCATCGGTAAGGGGATCGCCCCTGAGCAGGTCTTTGCAGAGCTTTTCGGCAAGATCGATGGCTGCGCCATGGGCAAGGGTGGCTCCATGCATATGTTTTCCAAGGAAAAACGTTTTTATGGCGGTCATGGAATCGTGGGTGGCCAAACCCCCTTAGCCGCGGGGATTGGTTTCGAAATCCGCTATTCGAAAAAAGCTGAGGTAGTCGTTTGCTACCTCGGCGATGGGGCCTGTAGCCAAGGCCAGTTTTTTGAGGCACTCAATCTGGTAGCCACCTGGAAACTTCCCGTCCTATATATCATTGAAAATAACCGTTACGGTATGGGTACCGATTACCGCCGGGTGACCAGTGTGGAAAAGCTCGCTAAAAGAGCCGACGCTTTTGCCATCGAAAGCTCCGAAGTGGATGGGATGAACGTCCTCAACGTGATCGAGCATGTCCAGCCCATCGTGGACAGTATGCGCACACATCCTAGACCGTACCTCCTAGAGGCCATGACTTACCGCTACCGGGGCCACTCGGTCTCTGACCCTGGCCTCTATCGCACCAAGGAAGAGGTCGCCCAATATCAGAGCCTCGACCCGATTTCCCAGCTTGGAGATTTTATGAAAAAATCCCACGGCTACGACGATGCCCAGCTTAAAGACATCGATCGCAAGGCTAAAGCAAGAATCGACCAGGCCGAGGCCTTTGCTGATGCCTCCCCAAAACCCGATGTGTCCCTAGCCTTTCAGCACGTCTACGCCGATTAACCCCCAAAACCTCCCACTAGAGGTCATTGAGAGAGAGCCTATGGCAACCCTACAATTTCGCGAAGCACTCGGCCAAGCCATGGCCGAAGAGATGACACGAGATCCCAAGGTTTTTTTGATGGGTGAAGAAGTCGCCCAATATGATGGCGCTTATAAAGTCAGCAAAGGACTGCTTAAGACCTTTGGTCCTGAACGTGTCCTCGACACACCCATTTCCGAGGCTGGTTTTGCCGGCGTCGGTGTCGGAGCTGCGATGGCCGGACTAAGACCCATCGTCGAGATGATGACCTGGAATTTTGGAATCCAAGCCTTTGACCAGATCGTAAACCATGCCGCTAAAATGCTCTATATGTCGGCAGGCCAATTCCAAATCCCGATCGTCTTTCGTGGTCCTAACGGTGCCGCCCATATGCTTGGAGCCCAACACTCCCAGGCCTACGAGGCCATGCTTACCAATGTCCCGGGGCTAAAAGTTGTCTCCCCGGCTACGCCTTACGATGCTAAGGGCCTTTTAAAAGCAGCCATTCGTGACAACAACCCGGTGATCTTTTTAGAGAGTGAGATGATGTACTCCTACAAGGGCGAAGTCCCTGACGATGAGTACGTCATTCCACTGGGAGTCGGCGATATTAAACGTCCGGGGACCGATGTGACTTTGATCGCCTGGAATAAGATGCTCCATCTAGCCATGGAAGCCGCAGAAGCCCTAAGCCGCGAAGGTATCAGCTGCGAAGTGCTTGATCCTCGAACCCTGCAACCCCTCGACGAGGAGCTTATTTTTGGGTCGGTCCGTAAAACCCACCGCTGTGTGGTGGTCGACGAAAGCTGGGGTTTCGGCGGGGTCAGCGCCCAGATTGCCACCCGCGTCCAAAAAGTCTGCTTTGACGACCTAGATGCTCCAGTTGGCTTGGTCAACTCCGAATTCGTCCTTATGCCCTATGCTGAACAACTGGAAGAAGCCGTCCTGCCGTCCCTCGCAAAGGTGATCAAAGCTGTCAAAGAAACCCTTTATCTAGGAACCTAAATCCATGGCCTATATTGTCGAAATGCCTAAACTCAGCGATACGATGGAAGAGGGCGGTATCGCCCATTGGCTTAAGAAAGAAGGGGACACCCTCAAGGTAGGCGAGCCTCTGGTCGAGATCGAAACCGATAAGGCGACCCAAGAGTACGAGGCCCCCGAGGATGGTTACCTTATCAAGATCCTTGTCCAAGCGGGCAAGACGGTCGGTCTGAGGACTCCCATCGCTGTGATTGGGGACAAAGACGAAGTCTTTGATCCTAAAACCCTCCCGGCTCTCCCTAAGGGGACTGGTGCAGCCCAGGCGCCGACACCTGCTGCCAGCTCTCCGGCTCCCGTTGCGGTGCCTCCAGCCCCTGCGACTCCTCCTTCCCCTAAGGTTGTTGAAAGTGCCCCTGGAGATTTAGCGACGGGTTCGCGGATCAAATCCTCGCCCCTAGCTCGCCGTATGGCCCAAGACCTCGGAATCGACCTCGGACGAGTCGGCGGAAGCGGACCAGGGGGCCGGATCGTGGCCCGGGATTTAGAGGGTGCAGCTTCCACTGACTCATCAGGTACCTTTACCGGGGGCCTAGCGTCCATCGGGACGGGGCCTGTGATCCAGCAGGCGAGCGCTACGGAAGTACCCGTGAATATGATGCGCAAGACCATCGCTAAGCGCCTGGTCGCCGCTAAGAACGAAGCCCCTCACTTTTATTTGAAAGTTTCTGCCGATGTCGGCCCGTTGTTAGCATGGCGTCAGCGGCTTAATCAAGGAGCTGGAGCTGGGGGAGCCGGGGGAGCCGAAACCGGCGGTAAAGCCGGCCTCAAAGTCAGCGTCAACGATATCATCGGCCTCGCCGTCTCACGGGCCCTGCTCCTTCACCCCATGGTAAACGCCTCGTGGCAGGGCGAAACCATCTTGATGCACCACCAAGTTCATCTTGCCTTGGCCGTAGCTCTCCCTAACGGACTCGTCACTCCAGTGATCCGCAATGCCCATCTTTTAGGGGTCAAAGCCCTCGCGACCGAGGCCCAGAGGCTTGTGGCCTTAGCCCGGGAAGGCAAGTTGGCTAACGACGCCTTTGCTGGCGGGACGTTTTCTCTGTCAAACCTAGGTATGTTTGGAATTGAAGAGTTTACGGCAATCATCAATCCCCCCCAAGCCGCCATCCTAGCCGTTGGTGCCGCCATTCCCACACCTTGGGTTGGAGCGGACGGTCAGATTAAAGTGAGCCAGAGACTAAATCTCACCCTATCTTGCGATCACCGGGTCGTGGATGGAGCTACAGGAGCCCAGTTCCTTAAGACCCTTGTGGGCTACTTGGAAGATCCCTTGCTGATCCTTGCCTAAACTCCCCGCACGCCGTAGGATCCTCCTACGGCGGCCTTTTAGGTTAACTCAGTTTGCGGAGTTTGAAGCTCACAAACTGGATGGTCTTTTTAAGGGTGCCTTTTAAGCCTATCCTCCCAAAATAGTCAAAAGCCTTGAGAGCTAAATGGGCGAAGCGACTCTTTGCCAATCGCCCTGAGCGAGCATTGCCGTAGAGAGAAATCATGAGCTTAAAGAGTTCGAGAGCGCATTGGTCCCATAAAAACCTGCCGCGTACGAAACGGTAGGATTCTTTTGAATGAACATAAAGCAAATGCCGATCTCGATCATAGGTTTCAATCCGGTGACAGAGATCAGCGAGGTTTTTGCATATAAAAGGAGTCACCTCAGGATGAGCCCCCACATCCAAAGCGAGAGCAACTGTCCCTGAAGCCTGCGCCTCAACCAGAGGTAGATTAAATCCTTCCCAGAGACTACAAGAAATAAACACGTCAAGTCCCCGCAAATAGGCTGAGCGCTCCTCGTCAGTTCCATTGATATGGGGTTTAATACCGTGCTTTGCAAACTCCTCCCCATCTTCGGGACTGCCCCGCCCCATAATCTCGAAGGTCACCGGACTGTTTTGCTTTTTAAAATAAGAGGCGACATCCAAAAAAGGTTGGATGCCTTTGTAAGCAGCCTCACCTTTACCGAGGCGCAGGAGGGTCCCGACCCGCAGCGGCTTTGCGTCGTTGAAAAAGGGGCGAGGCTTGATACTAAGATCGATCACATGATCACAGCCGTTGTAGATCACAGGAGCTGAGAGCCAACCAATATCATTGCGGACAAACTCAGAAATGGCGATCACAGCATCAAGCTTTGGATAAATATTAGTGAGTTTATAATCAGCGCGACGTTGGCGCGAGGTCTCCCCATCTTCATAGATGGAATCGGGGAAAAAGCTTGGACTGGGTTCGCCGTGTTCCCAAGCCCAGACATAGGCGTCCTCCCGAAGTGTGTGCAGCAGCTCAAAGTAAGGAGAGGTATGGGCGATCACCAGCCCGACGCCATGATCCCTGATAAAGGTTCGCAATGCCTCGGTGGTAGGTTGGAGGATTCTGACATCAGAACGCACAAAGCTGTTATCACTCTCCAGGCAGCCAATGATCGACTTGACCCCCAGGCTCCCTAGCCTTACTGCGAGCTCGTCGACGACTACTGAAACTCCATAGCCATTGTGCATTCTGATAGCCAAAAAAAGTATCTTCATTCAAACATCACCTCGACAAATGAACTCCATTGGCGAACAAACTTTTGCCGATCCACCCAATCCTCTGATCCCTTTTCCCGAGTTGCATTTTCCAAGTGAATGATCTCGTCAGTGACCATGAGTTCGATTTTTGCACCCCGGCTTTTGGCCATGAGACATAGATCGATATCCTGGCATTCGGTGCGATAGTCTCGATCAAAGCCACCAATTTGTTGAAAAAGCTTGGATCTGATACCCAGGAAAGCGCCCGTCACCGCTGGCACCATCCAGAAGGGTCTGTGAGACTGATTTAAAAGCGGTTTCTCATCCCGATGACCAGGGTGATAGGAAAGCCCTCTTAAAGCTCCACGGTAAAAAAAATCGATCCCGTGATGCTGTAAGCGGAGATCATCATAAAGCAGGGTGGCACCGATAATGCCTGTTTGCGGGGTTTTTTCAAAACGTTGAATCATGTCGCAGAAGAGTTTATTAGGGTCGGTTCGAAAAATAATATCATTGTTCATAAAAAGGACGAGATCGCGGGTGACGTATTTTGCAAACATTTCATTGTTGTTGCGAGAAAAGTGATACTTGAGATCCTCTCCTACTTTAATCTGGTCCCTAAATTTTTTATAACAATTCCTAACCTGAGGATCTGTAGAACCTGTATCACCTATGATTATTTCAAGAACTATTTCTTTTTGCTTGAGACAGACTTGTAGTTGAATCAACGTCTCTATCAAAGGGACTATGAGTTCAGGTTTGTTTAAATTTAAAATAACAATCGACAAGCCAGGCTCTAAGGCCCCCTTGGTATCACTCTGAGCCCATTGCACCGCAGCTGAAACCCTGGATTTATTGTCGTGAGTCAAATACGGATTCAGCTTTTCGTATCTTGCGTCCATCGACTATCCCCCCCCCTTTCTCCAACCTATCATAAAGCACCTAGGTTCTCAGTTTTATTTCTTCGTTTTCTAGAGAAAGATTGGCGTTGTAGTAAGGGTCACCCCGCTTGATCACGGAATCCCATTTTCCAAAAAAATGCTGGACCTCGCCTTGAAACCTCATCCTTTTTTCTGGAGTATCGTCGTCCCCTCGAGAAAGGGACTCATAATGAAAAAGTTCCGCATAGGGTGTAAATATATTAAGCTTCCCGGTGGCTCTCACTTTAAGGCAAAGGTCTATATCATTAAAGGCTATAATAAGCTTCTCGTCAAATCCACCAATAGATTCAAACAAACTTTTTTTGATCATACAACAAGCAGCAGTGACCGCCGTCAAATTCTGCACGGCTTTGAGTCGGTAGCAATAACCAGGCTCGTTTTTGGGGGCGGTGCGACTCACATGGGCAGCCAAGCCACGCATGCCTATGATGACACCTGCATGCTGGACCGTCTCGTTAGGATAATAGAGTTTAGCTCCGACGATCCCTATATCTGGACGCTGGGAGTGCATCATCAGCTCTTCGATCCATGAAGGGGTAATCACTTCGATATCATTATTTAAAAACAAAAGCTGCTCGCCTCGGGCATGGGTCACAGCAAAATTATTGACCGCCGAATAGTTAAAAGAATGACTCCAAAGGAGAACACGCACTCGAGGTTCCGTTGTTTCAAGGTGCTTATAGTAATCAAAAACCTCGGGGTCTATACTCCCGTTTTCGACAATAAGGACTTCTAAGGCTGGATAGGTGGTCAAAGCAAAGATCGATTCAACACATCGTCTCAGGTCGATTAAGTGATTGTTGTTTGGGATCAGGATCGACACAAGGGGTTTTGATCTAAGAGGATAGGCTACCTTAAAAATCGGCCACTCCTTATCTCTCGTCGCTTCGGCTCCATGGTGGACCCGCTGGAGGTGCTGGTTTAGGAGATTTTGGTCTCGCCCAGGAATCAAAGGCAAAATTTTTGAAAAATCCCCGTCAGAACCTTTTTTGGGGGATCCTAACACATGAGCCAAAACTTTAGGGATATGGACGATATGGTTTGCGTGTTCAGTCAGCTTAAACAGCAGATCATCGAAATCTTGAAACATAGGAACCCGGTCCAGCAGGAGAGACGCCTTAATCCCAAAGGAGCTGCCGATGTAATTAAACGAGCGAAAGGTATCCGGACTCCAGTCGGGTTTAAAAATCGGATCAAAAAAGACGTCTTTCTTGGGATCATAAAGATCCTGATCACAATAAACGAGCTCAGCACCTTGTTTGAAAGATTCCACGATCTCCGCCAAGGCCGTAGGCGCCCAGCACATATGGTCGTTTACAAAGACAAGATACTGGTCTTGGGTGGTCCCCAGAAAGGTCCGCACCTCGAAAGCCCCCTCAAACGGGAGGGGGACGGATATGAGGCTTATAGGAACACCTTTCGCTTGCCAAAGGTGAACTTTACGGCGGAGTCCTCTCGGTGGAGAAGGAACATAAAGGACTAGACTCCAGCTCCTGTGGATCTGCTGGATGCATGAGGTCACGATCCAGTCTAAGTCCTGGGCTAAATCCCGATGCTTTGATAAACAGCGGGGCTGCAAGAAAACAATCTTCAGGGTCTCAGCATTGAGTATAGGATCTTTGACATGACCCGTATCCTTAGCGTCAAGAGCTAGCTGGTAGCTCTGTGATTTCATCCAGGCATCATAAATGTGACCTGAGGTGGGAGGACCTTTAGGAGTCCCCAATATCCATTGAAACCAGGGATGGGCTTTGATCAGGATAAGGGCTTTTAGAGCTTTTCCCAAACCAATTTTGATCAGTATCGCTTTGATTTTTCCACGATCAACACCCACCTTGCTCCCGCCAATTTAGCTTGGAAACGAATCAATGGACCTATCGTGCCATAGGATCGGCACCTCGGTAAAGACTTAATAGGACCGTCAGATGCCGATACTACCATTACGGACCCTTTTCAAATAGTTATCAATTTTTTTTAAAAGTCCTTCGTGGCCTTTGAAATATTCTCGCCAAAAGAGGATTCGATCGCTCTTTCTGGGATTGACTTTCACCAACTCTGCTTTAAGAAAAGGAAACTTAAAATCACGCAACAAAACTTCCCATAGATCGATGGTCGGGTTGACTCCAACAAGGGGGGAAACTTGATATTTTTCTATATATTCTCGTGGTGTTAACTCGGTAGCAAGCCATCGGTCACGAAGCAGGTAAAAATCGTAAAGGGCCTCGGCTTGAAAGCCCTGCATCATAAAAAAACGCGTGAGTGACAACTCAAAATGATCGATGATCGACTGCTTATCTTTGGCTACAAAGGGCTGGGCCCAGAAGTTTCTCCATGCCTCACTCTGGATTAATTTTTGTTTAAAACACAGAAAATAGGATTGAAGATGGTATTGAATCTCCCAGCTTTCGGTGAGACCTACGAGATCTGCAGAGCTAGCATCAATGCGCTCAAAAAGTGGCGCGAGATCTTCGAGAGGGCCAAAGACACTGTCGTTGGCTAAAAGGATTTGCTCATAAAATTGGGACCCATCCCCAAGCCATTGATGGGCGCATCGCCATGATCCAAAATCCAGCCCATCGTTTTTACGGTGAATCACAGATCGACAAACCTCTGCTAAATTCTGGACTCCCACGGCCACGAGATCAGGTGCTGTTGTGATCAAAACAATATCAAATCCATTTTTTTTGATCTGTACCAAATAGTCGAAAAGCCAGGGGTCTATAAACCCATGAATATCGAAATGAGCAAACAAACAAAGTTTGTTGTTTTGAGGCTTTTCGTAAAATTCAAATATGTTGAGAATCTGGGGTTTTTGATCTTGGTCATTTGATGCCGAATCATAAATCTCTTTTGGGTTTACAAAACGATTTAAAAGAGACTCGGCTCTCTTTTCGGATTGGGCAAGGGCACCGATCTTTTCGTCCAGCAAACGTTTGTGGTCGTCAATATTTCCAATCTCTTGGTTCTTCACCTTAAGTGCTTGTTCGAGATCGGCGAGTTCTTTAAATCGGTCCTCCAAGAGTCTGTCTCTAAGTTGAAATTCACTTTCGCGCTGCTGCTCGCGCTGGACGATGCTTTGCTCGCGCTGCACGAAGCCTTGCTCCCTCTGATCGGCGTTGTGTTCGCGCTGCTGGAGGTGACCCATCGCTATATTATGATCGATCATTTTGATCTTGCGCTCTACCAATTCCTGCTTATGCCTTACAACGTCTGGATGGAGTCTTGTATCGATTTCTTGGATTTTTCGCAGCATCAGCTCTTGGTGCAAATGAAGGCTACGCATGGAGTAACGGGCTTTGATGTAATCTTTTACTTTCTGCAAGAAAGACATTATTTTACCCTATGATAAAAGATCCACAATGACTTTATTAAGAAGCATCATGATATTTGCTTTAATCAAAAAAAGATAGTGAACCATTCCTCCGAGAAAGGGTTTTCGAGGAGCCAAGCGGGATTTTTGAGATGTGCTGGTTTCTTTGATACAATAGGGGTGACTCTCTTGGCCTTTATCTGTCTATCACTCGCCATTTCCTTTCCTACGACATCACACTGATACCTAAGACTTTTCTCAGATTTTTTGTCCATAACCTCAACCAAAGCAACCTATGACGTCCCGTCCCAAAGACGAAAAGGATCAAAGTCCCCTCCAAGTTCCCGCTGAAGAGGGACCTGGTAGCGCAATAGGACTTGAAAAATTGAGATTTTTGGGTATAGAGTCGGCCGCAGCAGTCGATCTGCATCGCGAAGCAACATCTGAGCCAGAGGGCGAGCCACGAGCAGCCGTGAGTCCACAACAAATCTCGATCGATGCCCATTTAGAGCCTATGACGGACCCTAGTCCGGAAATTAGCTTCTATAACAAATTAAAATCAGTTTATCTCAGGTACCGCTTAAGACTCATTCTCACGGTGGTGCTTACTTTAGTAACGATGGGGGCTGGGATCTCCTGGCTTGCCTTCCAGGAGATGCGGACAAGCTACTACCAAGCCCAATTTTTTAGCGAAAAAGCTAGCAAGATGACCTTTCAACTGCAGAGCGGACGGAGTCCCAGAATCTTTTACCCAGATTTTGGTCCCTTTGACGAAGCCCTCGGCTACTCTTATATCCCAAAACTCCTGCAGGTGATCAAACCCCTAGGATTCGACATCACCGACCAAGCGCGACTGTCCCCCGAGCATTTTGTGGCGGTTCAGCAAGGAGTCTACGTCCAATACCACGAGAAACAGCAGGCTGGACTGACGATCTTTGACCGGGATGGCATACCTTTGTTTGGATCCATGTATCCTCAGCTTTACTATGAAAAGTTCGAAGACATTCCGCCGGTTATTGTCGACACTTTAATGTTTATCGAAAATCGAGACCTTCTAAACCCTAATTATCCCCATAAAAATCCAGTGTTGGATTTCGATCGCCTAGCCAAAGCGGGCCTTGATTTTATCATTAGTCAATTTAAAAAAGACCACGATGTCCCAGGTGGGAGCACCTTGGCAACTCAGATCGAAAAATACCGCCACTCCCCCGAAGGCAGAACCTCAGGAGTTCAAGAAAAACTCCGGCAGATGGTTTCGGCTACTTACCGGGCCTACCTCGATGGACCTAACACCCTCGAGACAAGGCGACGGATCATTACAGACTATGTCAACTCAGTACCCCTTGGGGCTGTTCCGGGGGCTGGCGAGATCAGGGGCGTCGGCCATGGACTCGCCGCCTGGCATGGGGCAAAGTTTTCTGAAGTCAACCAGCTCCTCTGGGACTACACCAAAAACCCGACTAAAGATCCTGAAATCCTCAAGCGTCAGGCCTTAGCCTATAAGGAAATCTTATCGCTGTTTCTGTCCCAAAGACGCCCTGCCTATTATCTCCAGTCTAATCGAGAAGCTCTCAAACAATTGACTCGGAAGCATCTGGGGGTCCTCCGTAAGGAAGGCATCCTGAACCAAGACCTCTACAACCAACTCCAGGCGACGGAGCTGACCTTTCGCAACAACATGATTATGTTTCAACCCGAACGCCTCAACTTTATCGAACGCAAGGGAGCCAATTCCATCCGCATCCACCTGCTCGGACTTTTTGGCTTTAAAAAGCTTTATACACTCGACAGGTTTGACCTAGCGATTAAATCCACCCTAGAAATCGGTGCCCAACGGGATATCACAGAGTTGATGCAAAAGCTAAAAAGTCGCGAATTTACGGCAGCAAACGGCCTTGCGGATCACCGCCTCCTCGCTAAGGGCAATCCCGCAGATGTCATCTACAGCCTCACGCTCAGCGAAAGAGTCGGTTCCACCAATGTGCTGCGGGTCCAGGCCGACAATATCGATGGTCCTTTTAATGTCAACGAAGGAGGTAAACTAGAGCTTGGTTCTACCGCTAAGTTGCGCACGCTTATCAGCTACCTCCAGGTGATCGAAAGCAATTGGCAGGCTTTTCGCACCCTTTCTATAGCCCAGCTCCAAGCCTATCATCCTCCCCCCCAGGACCATCTCTCCCAATGGGTCAAACAATGGCTGTTAACGGCACCGGAAAAAAACCTCAGTGAGCTTTTGTCTGCTGCCATGGACCGGACCTATAGCGCCAACCCCGGAGAGGCTTTTTTTACGGGAAGTGGAGTCCATCATTTCTCAAACTTTAACAAAGATGATAACAGCCGCTCGGTAACCGTACGCGAGGCGATTCGAAAGTCTATAAACCTGCCCTTTATTCGCATGATGCGAGATATTATCGCCTACTATTCGGCAAGGATCCCCGGATCAGATCAGATGTTTACCCGATTTGATCACCCAGATCGGGTCAAATATCTAAAACGATTTGCACTCAGTGAGGGAAGGCTTTTTTTAGGACGCTTTTATCTCCAATATCGAGGACTCAGCCCCCAGGATACCCTCAAAAAGCTTTTTTTAAGGACCAAGCTAACACCAAGAAAAATCGCCGTGATCGATTCCATGATCCGACCCAACGCGGCGTTTGAGGACTTTCAAGAGATTCTTAACGCCGAACTCCCCCTGCATAAATCGAGCGAAAAAGCCTTACAAGGGATCTATCAGGATATCTATAAAGGAAACTATAATCTCCAAGACCGTGGCTATATCGCCGGGGTCCATCCCCTCGAACTCTGGCTTGTAGCCCACCGGATTCAAAATCCCCAATCCACTTTTGATCAGGTCATGAAGGGGAGTGTCCAAGCTCGGCAAGAGGCCTACCACTGGCTCTTTTCTAGCAAAGACAAACTCAAACAGGACCGCAGGATTAAAATCATGCTAGAGCAAGAGGCTTTTGGGTCGTTGCATCAAACATGGAAACAATTAGGCTATCCCTTTGAGAGTTTGAAACCAACCTATGCGACCGCCCTGGGGAGTTCTGGTGACAAACCAGCGGCCCTCGCGGAGCTGATGTCGGTGCTTTCGAGTGGAGGCTACCGCTACTCCCAGTCTCGGATCACAGAGCTGCACTTTGCGAGCAAGACTCCCTTTGAGACCATCGCTCGGTACCAGCCCTCAAGCGGAGTCCGAGTGCTTTCGGAAGAACTCTCCCAGGAGGTTCGCGCCGCGCTCCAGTCTGTTGTGGAGAGCGGCACAGCAATCCGGCTCAAAGGAGTCTTTAAGAATCTCCAGGGCCAGCCCCTGCCTGTGGGCGGCAAAACTGGGACCGGCGACAACCGCTACTCCATCCATGCTCCTGGGGGTCGGGTTATCGAATCCAAAGCCCTGTCGCGCACCGCCACCTTTGTGTTTTTTATAGGCGACCGATTCACAGGGTCAATCACCGCCTATGTCCCAACAGGCAGCGCCGAAAATTTTGACTTTACCAGCGCTCTACCGGTACAGATTCTAAAAATCCTTGCCCCTAAACTTCAGCCGGTGATTAATCGTAGCCTCAAACAGGACTCCTGAGGGTGGTTCGTAATTCCAGCAAGTCCGGCTATCCGATCTTGCTGAATCTATTACTTTTTAAAGCGACTTTTGGATTTTGCTGAAGAATCCGACCGAACAAGCCGATAAATCTCCTACAGACTAGACGGGAGGTTCTCTATGCTTAAAAAGACGGATGCTGTAGGTTCACTTATTTTCGTTCTCTCTATCCTGGGGTGCGCCAGCGATACCCATTTTGAGGGTCAATCTAAAACTCGGCGGAGCGACCGGGACGGCAGCCAAAGCGTGCCCCCTGGCCCGGCTCCCCGCCCTAGTCCAGGCCCAGGCTCTGGACCTTCACCCATTTCCAAGGAGGTGCCATCAACGCCTGCTCCCCCTGCTTCCCCTGCTCCATCGGAGCCCGCGCTGGAGCCAAAGATCCTTATCGAAGACGATGCTACCGAATACTTTGTCATACCAGCCGATAAAGAGGAAGGCAATCTTACAGAGACTCCTAAACAGGAAATCCCTACCCCCGCTACCAACAAGGTACAAACCTATGTTTTTGGCGAAGATGCTTACCCCTACGACTATATCCTTGTGATCGATAACTCGTCATCCATGGCGACCATCACGGATAAGGTTAAAAATGGGTTTAAATCTATCCTGACGACACCCAATGTCTTTCCGCCCCTCGCTCGGATCGCTGTCATGTCAACCATGACAGGAGCTAGCGATAACCTCAGTCTCACAGGTCTAGGTATCTCCAAATACTTGGGGATTGAGTATGAGCCAGGTTTTTTAGACTTTATCAACAAAGCTTCCATCGTCCAATACAAGGCTAAAGTCACCCCTTTTGCGACCCGCTGGCCTCTCGAAGGGTGCGACCAAAAATGGTTTGAGCCCACAGCCAAAGATTCCCAGGGTGAATATTGCCTTACCAGCACTCTCCAGACCACTGGCTATGGCGTGGGCGCCGAAGCAGGAATTCGGGCCTTTAAGCAGCTTATCCAAAAAAATATAAACACAACACTTTTTCGTCCCCAGGCAATCGTCAATGTGATTTTTGTGTCAGACACCCATGACCCTGGAACAGATTTTTTAGATACCAATGTGCCATCCTATCCCGAAATCAACGCTCTTGTTGGCCAGTCAAATAAAATTAAATCCTTAAGGTTTAATGCCATCGCCCCCGATGCCCCTTGTCCTAACTCTGTAGAAAAGGTCTACACTAAATCCTATTTTGCGATCACCGACGCTTCGATGGGCCAAAAGGCAGATGTCTGTACCTTAGCGGACTATAGTGGTTTCTTACAAAAACTGATCTTGGCCAGTAAGACTCTAGAGCCTAAGTTTCCCTTGGATTCCCCGGCTAGCAAGATCAACAAAGTCACGGTGGATGATATAGAAATCCTCACCTATACTCTCAGCCCGACTAAGGACTCGATCATCATCGATGGTCTAGACCCCAAAAAAGTTTCTAGGATTAAAGTGGACTATTGGGCTCTTTAAACAACTACTTTAGTATTAAAACACTGGTCCACCTGACAGTGGTGCTTCTTCGGGGCTGTCTCCCTCAGGAACCGCTACCTGCTGCTTGCGGTAGCTCTTAACCAGCAGATAGATCAAACCACCCATAGCACAGAGAGGTACCAGGGAGAGGACGATGGTGGAACCAATAAAAACATCCGAAGTGGCATCCAAGGGGCCGCCACCGCAGACCGCACAGGACCATGCAGGGTCGGAAAAAACAAGAGTTAAGGAGGCAAGAAGAACCCTAGTCCAAACTCTGGTATGAATTGGACGGTCCATCGTCCCACCTTAGTTAAAATAAACCGTACCAAACAAAACGGGCCATACGGCCACTACGAAAAGCCAGAAGATGGCCATAGCACGAAGTTGGGCTAGAGTTGCCGTCTGGCGTTTGATTTTGGGCCACAGGGCCGCCATCACCAGGAGGGCCCCGATGGCATGGGCCCCATGACTGCCGATCAGGAGAAAAAAGGTAGCACTAAACAACCCGGCACTGATCGTAAACCCAAGGTTGATCAACTTGATCCACTCGTAGCCCTGGACCGCCACAAATAAGGCCCCCATAAGCATCGCTTGGGTGTAGAGCTGCGCGGCTCGCTCTCGGGTCTTGGGATCGCGGTAGCGGCGCTCGGAAGCGATAAGACTGAGGCCACTCCCCAGCAGGATCAGGGTGTTAACTGCCGTCACCACGACGGGTAGGCGGACATCCTCAGGGGGAACCCATAGGCTAAAAGCCCTCGATTTCACGACAAAATAAGCGCTCAGAAGCGCTAAAAAGAACATCAACTCCGTAATCACAAGGACTAGGGTCGCAAAAACCTCGGGTGGTAGTAGAGGAGCCGCACGGCGCGCTCCCGGAACCCGTAAGGCTGGTGGCACTAACCGAGCTGGAGTGGCGATAAGGGTCATCCTAAAATCCTCAAAAATGAGCCGAATGCTCAGTGGTGCTCGCCACTCTCTCCCAGCTTTTTAATCTCTTCAAGGCTTTTTTCGATATATTGAAACCTAGCCACGTTGACCCAATTTGTCCCCTGAAGTCGGTGGATATCAGCCGCTGTACCAGCAAAGAAGAGGCCCACCATAGCTAACATACCTAAGAGCATATAGGTGATAAATCTCTTTTCGATCTTAAGGTGCATAAAGTAGCCTGCCACAATCACGGCCTTGACGACCGCCACACCAAAGGCTGTGATCAAGGTGAGCATGGGGTGTTCCAACATTGGCCCTAAAATACTCACGATCAAAAGGAACATCAAAAGCGCCCATATCTTGACGTAAAAACCAGGTCCATGATGGGGACCCTGGTGATCGTCTTGCGGGGCATGGGCAATGGTTGTTGAGGCCATGATGGGAATCTCCAGATGGGTCGATTACTTGGCAATATAAAGTAAGGGAAACAAAAAGATCCAAACGATATCGACAAAATGCCAATAAAGTCCCACCAGCTCTACCCGCTGTAGATTGCGGCCTTTAAGGACATCAAAGGACACAATCGCCATGGCCACCATTCCGGCGATCACATGGCTCGCGTGAATGCCAGCAGCCGTATAGTAGAAAGACCAAAAGAGGTTTGAAGGCAACGTATACCCTTTTGAGATTTCCATGGTCCATTCCACAGACTTAATCATCAAAAAGGTCAAACCACCACCGATGGTCAGCCAGAGGTAAATAAAGGCTTTTCCCCCCTGTTTAGATTCTGCCGCCTGGTGAGCTAGGACCACTAGAAGGCTCGATGTGAGGAGGACAAAGGTGTTGACGGCACCAAAAACTGTGTTGGTGTGGGATGCAGCCACGTGCCAGTGGTCGTAGGAATGCCTAAACAGCAAATAGCACATCAAAAGGCCGCCAAAGATCACAATTTCTGAGCCTAACAGCCACCACATGGCAAGCCGGCCAGTAGGGATTCCCGATGCTCTGCGGCGCGTTGCGATTGGTTGTGCATAAGTTGCCACTTATTTTATTCCTCATTCTAAAGTTACAAGACTCAACCAGGGAGGGGGGGAAGGGGCACCATAAGCCCTCGTCCCTAGGCCTAGACCTACTCCTTAGACAGGTTCGTTTTGAGGCCAGTAATCTTTGGCCCGGTTTGGGGTGCTGTATTCATAGGGACCACGGTAGCAGTTCGGTAATACGGCAAAGTTGCCATGGGGTGGAGGTGAAGGGGCAGACCATTCCAAGGTATTGGCCAACCAGGGGTTGTTGTCCACTTTTTTCCCTTTAAAGATACTCCAAAATAGGTTGATAAAAAAGACCACCTGGACCAAGAGCGCCACAATCAGAGCATAGGTAGCAAAGATCCGAATATCTTGGAGGTAGGGTTTTGCCGAGTCAGGAAACAACAGGTAGCTATAAATCCGACGATGGTCGCCTGAAGCTCCTAAGAAAAAGAGGGGGATAAAAATCAAGTTAAAGGGAATCACCGTCCCCCAAAAGTGGATCTTGCCAAGGGTTTCGTTCATAACCCGACCGGTGTACTTTGGAAACCAGTAGTAGACTCCCGCAAAGACGGCAATGATCGCGATCGGGACAAAAGTATAGTGGAAGTGGGCAAGGACAAAGTAGGTATCATGGAAATAGATATCGCTTCCACTAGCACCTAGAAAGATTCCGGTCACGCCGCCGATCAAAAATTCTGCCATAAAAGCCAGGGCAAACAGCATGGCGGTCGAGAAGGTAATGGAGCCACCAAAGAGGGTGGCAATATAGACAAAACACATCTCGGCGATGGGAATGGAAATCAGCACCGTGGTCACGGTAAATACGTTGGCCATCCGTGGATCGATCCCGGAAATAAACTGGTGGTGAGCCCATACAAAAAAGCTAAGAACACCGGTGGCGATGGCCGTGAAGAGGACCGTTTTATAGGCAAAGAGTTTTTTGCGAGAAAACACCACCATCACTTCGGCAACAATGCCCATAGCTGGTAGCAACACGACGTAGACTTCCGGATGTCCAAAAAACCAAAAAAGATGCTGCCAGAGGACTGGGTCGCCGCCACGGGTGGGGTCAAAAAAAGCGGTGCCCAACTGCTGATCAAACAGCAGCATAATGGCGCCAGCAACCAGAGGTCCTACGGAAGCCATAAACAAAATGCTAGCGATGACGATAAACCAAACGACGATGGGGATATCGTACATCTTCATCCCTGGTGACCTTGAGTTCATAAGGGTCGTGATGAAGTTGATCCCGCCGATCAAAAAGGCCACAAACTCCAGGGCGACGGCCACCACCCATAGGGTTGACCCCCAAGGGGTCATATTGTAGGCAGCCTTAGCCGAAAGGGGAGGATAGGCCGTCCAAGCACCCCCGAAACCCCCACCGGGAACAAAAAAGGTACTGATAAGGATCAAGGCACTCAGAAAAAAGATCTGGAAGGAAAGTCGATTGAGCCGCGGAAAAACCATATCGTCACAGCCGATCATCAGCGGAATCAAAAAGTTTCCAAAGGCCGCAACCAAGACGGGCATCGCAAACCAAAAGATCATAATGGTGCCATGATTGGTGATCAGCGAGTTGTAAACATCAGGCGTCACATAGCCAAATCCAGGGACCGACTGGCCGGGAAAAGACTGCTGCATCCTAAAGACATAAGACATAAGAGCGCCAAGGACTCCTAGGGCCACTCCCGTAAAAAAATATTGAAGACCAATCACTTTATGATCCAGGGAAAAAACGTACTTGGACCAAAAGCTTTGGTGGTGGTGATCATGGTCTGCCGCGTGACCGGAGGCCGCTTCAACATGTTGAGCCATCGATTGACTTTCCTCTCTTTGTCTCCACCGAGACCCACAAACACCCCCACTTTGTGAGGACTATCCATGATACCTAGGGAGATCGCTTCCGATTACTTTTTGAAATCTCGCCGCCAGGAAATATGATTCCCCTAAAACTCTACACCGTTCAACAAAAAACACAAAAAATATAAAATCAAAGCTCGTTGAAACTATCCCGATTTTTGGGTCTGTAACCAGGTGGCATGGTCTGCTTCGGACTCCACCACAAGCTTTGCCGGCATCAGGCCATGGCCGATACCGCAGATTTCTGTGCATTGGATATCAAAGGTTCCCGCCTTGCTGGGTTTAAACCACCCTGTGATCTCTCGACCCGGGACAGCATCTTGCTTGAGGCGAAAGGTCGGTATGGAAAAACTATGCATCACATCGTCTGACCGGAGTTTAAAGTGATAGGTCGTATTCACTTTTAGATGCAACTCGTCAAGGCTTTCGACGTCGTCTTCGGTTCCCAGCTTTTTGTCGGGACCTGGATGGGCAAAGACCCAGGCCCATTGGCGGGCCGTGACACCGATGGTCTCATCGGCCTGGGGCAAATCCTGTTTGACCCCAAACCATACTTTGATCGCTAAGGCGATAATGATCACGTCACAGATTAGGACTGCATTGTGAGGAATATGAATCCACTTCATCTCCTCCTTTTTTTCGCCGGTGATATACATGGCTTTTGGATGGGCTCCTTTGCGGAACCGCCAACAAAAGTAAAAAAACACCCCCTCAGCAACCAACAACCAAAACCCCGTAAAGGCAGCGATCACAAGGATTAGTGTGTCGATGTCTCCGGCAAAGGTCGAAGCAGACTGTATCATCCATTCCATTCGTGGTGTGACTCCTAATCAGTGTATAAAAACGAAAACAACGGCCGAAAAAACAATGGCACCCACCATGACTATATAAAACAATTTTTCTGCCAGTCGGTCGCTTTCGTCTTTGGTTTCTAGCTTGCTCATCTTTAACCCCAGAGATCAATTATTACAAAGGATTCCAAAAACAATCTTTAATTTAACTAGGGGAGCCCCTTATCAGTGGGACTTAGTGCTCTGGGACGGCTTTAGGGTGTTAATGTAAGACACCACGTTAAGCATCCCCTGCTCATCAAGAGCATTCGAAATACCCTGCATCTGGCTGCCGGCGAGATCTTTTGCTGGATTACCACCACGATACTTTGCTTTAAAGTTTTTAAGCTGTCTGATGTAGTACCAATCGCTACCACCGGCCAATGGGGGAGCACTGAGGGCTTGATTTCCTTCGCCCTTGGGGCCGTGGCACGCAACACAAACTTGGAATTGGGCCTCACCCTTGACCACACTGCCTTCCACGGTTTCTTTTTGTTCCGGATGGGGTTTGGCAGCGATAAGCTGGGAGATGAGTTTGATATCTTCGTCGCTTAAGGTCCTTGCCATGGGCCGCATTTTATGGCCATAAAGGTCCCGGGGATGTCCCGCACGGATGCCTTCGCGAAACTTGACCAACTGGGTCGTCAGGTACCATTCGGGCTGCCCATTGATCGCTGGAGCACCGATCGCCTGGTTGCCTTCGCCGTTTTGGCCGTGGCAGGAGGAGCACAGGGTGTAGAGCGCCTTGCCTCGATCGGTCGAAAAGGCAAAAGTGTCCGATGACCACAGGACCGACATTGACGAAACGAGGACACAAGCTGTCAGAGCGAGAGCTGAAAAATGGTGGGCCTTAGATTTGAGCATAGAGAGTCCCATGGAGATGGTTCGGGAGTAAGCATAAATCGAAACGGCTTCGACGACAACGTAACTCTTTACATCGGAGACTGAATTGAGTACCTAGGATCGCAATCATTTACAACAAAAAAAGATATTGAATGGAACCCAAATTAAGGTTAAGGATCCCAAGCATGATTTCTCATGTCCGTATCATTAAGGATACACTAGAGTGACCTCCCATTGGAATAAGTTAAAACCTTGGACCGTCTTAGTGGTCACTGCTGCGGCTCTGGGCCTTGCTTATCTTTATGACCGCGACCCAAACCTCTTATCCAAATATATAGGTGTCGATCTAGGTCTCGCACCCACACCACCAGCAGGGTATTCAGTCCCCTTAGTCAGCTCGCTGGGGACCACAACCTCCCTCGCAGACTTCAAAGGCCGGTGGCTGGTCGTGGCCTTTGGATTTGTAAGCTGTCCCGATATTTGCCCGGTTCATATGGCCTACATGACTAAAGAGCTTCGGTCTTTAAAGGGTTCTGATAAACTAACCGAAGAGGAGCAGCCTTTTCTTGGCGTGTTTATCAGTGTCGACCCCAAGAGGGATAGCATCCCAGCTCTCGAAGCCTTTCGGCAGCTTTATGATCCAGACCACAAAAACCTCGTCGCACTCACGGGCACGGAAGAGCAGCTTCGCGAAGTAGCTCGTTCCTATGGTGCTTTTTTTGAATATCACCAAATTCCTGACAAGGATCCAGAAGGTCACGCCTCGACCGCTGCACCTTACGAGGTTCACCACTCCACAGGTTTTTATGTGATCGACCCCCAGGGACGTCTTGCCACGGTGGTCTCCATGCCTGCTGTCCAAGGCGTGCTTAAACAAAAGTTGAGCCGTCTTATGTGATATCTGAAAGGAAATTAGAATGATTTTTTCACACCATAAAACTCTTCGCTCTTGGTTTCTGGGTTTAGCTGTGCTTATCGTAGGATTGGACCCATGCCTATCCCTTGCTAAAACCGAGGGAGTCTCCATCACAGACCCGTGGGTGCGACAACCTCCCTCCTCTCAAAAGATCACAGCACTTTATGGGACCATTAAAAACAATTCTCCCACACCCGTCACTGTCGTCGGCGTCACCCTGGAGGATGCCGCCCAATGCGAAATCCACCAAACCGTGATTGACACCAAGGGCGTCGCCTCAATGAACCACCAACCGACCTATGCCCTCAAGCCAGGAGAATCCCTCGATTTGACACCAGGCGGGTATCATGTGATGGTGATGGGTCTTAAAAAGGAACTTAAAAAAGGCGAGTCTCTAAAAGGATCTGTCCTGTTACAGGGCGGTGGAACCATCTCCCTCGAAGCATCTGTCCGCTAGGCGCCGATACCTCGGCGCACTCTGCTCCCAACGACTCTTAAGGACCGACCGATGGCAAAAACCCCCTCGACCATGCTGGCCCTTGGCACTCCACTCCCTGCCTTCGCCCTCAGGGATTACGATGGCAAGGTTTTCGATACAAAAGAGATCAACAGCTGCAGGGCGTTGTTGGTTATTTTTTTGTGCAACCACTGCCCCTATGTCAAACACATCGCTCCAACTATGGCTCGCGTCACGGACACAATGCTGGCTGAAGATGGGGTTTACGTGGTCGGCATCAATAGTAACGATGTGGAGAAATACCCCGACGACCGCCCCGAACTGATGAAGGTCGAGGCAGAGACCCAGGGTTACCGGTTTCCGTATGTTTTTGATGCGACCCAGGGGGTAGCCAAAGCCTTCCAGGCAGCCTGTACCCCGGAATTTTATCTTTTCGATGCCACCTTGAGGCTTGCTTACCGAGGTCAGTTTGACGGAGCACGACCGGGTAACGCCATCCCGCCCACGGGGCAGGACCTGCTTAGTGCCTTTGAGGAACTCATAAAGGGCAAGTCACCTAGTCCTGACCAACTGCCATCTCTGGGCTGTAATATCAAGTGGAAACCGGGCCAAGAACCTCGGTATTAAATGGACATTGAACCGGTGGTAGAGTTCGAAATAGAGTCTGGCTGCCTGATGGCCTGTGAGTTAGGCAAAAACAGCAATCAAAGAGACGACTTAAACCAGCACCGCGGCCTAGCTCCAATCAGGTGTCCATTCTTTGGGATGCAACTTTAAGCAGTCACAGCGTCGCGCAGGGACGCCTGCGCGCAGGAGACGGTGATCAAAGCTTAGGATTGCTTTGCACGATCGTCAAATAGTCGCCGATCACTGCGGCTTCGGGATAGGCATTGTTACAGCTACCGTTGGCGATCAGCTGGACGGCCTCTATCATCGCTGCAAGTGCGTCCTTAAACTCCTCCGAATTAAAGTCTCTATAGTAGGATTTGTTGACATTGTCTTGAGGATCACCAGAAACCGAGAAGAAATACCAAATCGGTGCCTGTGAGGAATAATATTTGAATGAGCGAATGTAGGTTTGCAGCACGCCAGAGTATAAAGTCTTTTTGATCGTCAGGTCATCACCAGTCACGGTGATCGACAAGCGTTTCACTTGGCTCACCTCGGGACAGCTCTCGACCGTAAAGGTTTTGTTCGTGGTGAAAAGAGGCAGCGACGTGGGCTTCATAAGACTCTTCACATAGTCCAGATGCGGCTGGGCTCCGGGTGCGGGACGAGAGCACATGCCGTCGCCATTGGCAACCTGGAAAAGCGCTCTTGCGATGGTCGACAGCCACGCCTCGTAAGCGTCCGTACCAGGCGTCAGGGTCTCGTCAGTGGTCTCATGCTTCCAGTTGTCCTGTCGCGTGTGATGAATGCTCAAGTCCCCACGAGAAAGAACATAAGTATCGCTTATAAGACTCCGAACACTGTAGACGATGGACTCAGGGCTGGCCGATACCTTTGAGTCTGGGCCATGGGAACCACAGCTGGAGACATTCCAGGAGCCATACGCCACAGGCGCCTCGCTGGAGATCGCATCGGCGAGGATGGTGTTCGTGTGCTTAGAGGCGCCACAGGCTAGCAGCGAAAAGGCCGTCGCGGCGGTTAGCAGAGGAGCGGTAAAGGTTGTTATCATGGGAATCTCCAGTTTGAAAATATGTAACCTACTGCAAATAAAGGCATTGCATACGCAATGCAAGCGGATTGTTGCAAATAAAATGAAGTTTTGTCAAGGAGTCTTAGTTAAATCACCAGCCGGGGCTAGTACCGGCATTGATTCTTTGGCGGTCTACGCAGCTCCGTGGTACACTGTTAGCTATCTATGGCGAAAAAAAATCTCAATCAAGCTTCTGTTTGGGGCCTAGCTCTGGTAGCCTCGCTAGCCTTCTTTGGACTAGGTTATGGGATCGTGAGCCTTTTGTCGAAAGGCGCAGGTCACCACGGATCGGCAGCCGACGATCATAGTGAATCGGATGAACACCCTCATGGAGACGAGGGTGACCATGGTGCGCCTAAGCACTCCGAACATGGAGATGCCCCCACTGCTCACCCAGCTTCTACCCCATCAAAGGATGGGCATCATGAAGATGCCACCCACGATAAACCTAAAGAGAGCTCCCACGACAATCCCAAACACTCTGGGACGACAGGTAACTCTTCGGCCCATTGGACTTACAGTGGATCCCAGGGGCCCCAGGCATGGGGTGAGTTGGACTCTGGATTTGCCACCTGTAAGGTGGGTAAAAAACAGTCCCCCATCGATATCGATCAGACCCACCGTAACAACGAGCTCCTACCGATCAAGTTTTATTACAAGCCTATCGAAACGATCGTGAAAAATAACGGCCACACGGTTCAGGCAGACTTACCTAAACAAAGGCTCTATATTGAAATCGAGGGCGAAAGGTATGACCTTATCCAATATCACTTTCATATCCCAAGCGAGCATAAGGTCTCTGGTCAGCCTTATGACATGGAGTTGCACTTTGTTCATCGCCATTCCGACGGTACCCTGGCTGTGATTGGAGTCCTTTTCGAAGAGGGAAAAGCTCTTTCGGCTCTAGAACCGCTCCTTAAGGCGATCCCCGAAGAGGTGGGAGTCGCTTCGGCAACTTTCGAATCCAATCCTATGGCACTCTTTCCTCCTCAAAAAACTTTTTTTCGCTACGATGGTTCTTTGACCACACCACCATGCACTGAGGGCGTTAAATGGCACGTGGTTGTTCAGCCTATGGACGCTTCAGCCAAACAGATTGATACCCTCGCTCATTTCTACCGCAGCAATGCTCGACCAGTACAAAGTCTGCAAGGCCGCAAGGTGTGGCGCAGTACCCGCAGCTAACGAACTGTGCATTTTAAGGCACCTGTCAAAAATATCTTGAAAAAAATGATTTGCTACTTACAATGCAAACGGCATAGTCGAATTGCATAGGAGCTGACTGCATTTTTCTCATATTACTTAGAAAACCTCACAAAACTACACAAAACTCTATAAAGTTTATAGACAAATTGTATCGAGAGTTGATTCACACCGAATTGACATAGGTTTTTTACAAAACAATATCATGAACTTACATCCAGAATTTTCTGGAACAACCTTTGCACAACGTTCTTTGCAAATTGTGATTTGTGATCTTCACGGATGGCGAAGATCTTAATGCCGGTTCTTAAATAGGAGAGAGTTCCAATGAGCGAATGGATGTGCCCATGGAAAACGCAAAAAATCGTCACAAAATTTCGATTCCACCGTCTTGTGCCGATGTTGGGGGTGTTTCTCATCAATCTCAGTTGCGGCGGAGTGGAACCCAATGACTCCACAACACTTCAACTGACTGATAGGGATTTTGCCTGTTATCAGTACAGCGACGGACAACGCTCCTCACACCTAAGAGATATGCCGCCGAGCATGGTGAATGCTGGTTCTTTTAGGCAGGGAAACGTTGACGATGTCAAAAACCAGCTCACGGGGATCCCTAAACCCCTTTTAGAGTACCTTTATGGGCGGACGACCCAAGTTCGATTTTCTATCGCCGAAGCTAGGCTTGGGCGAGGAACGATGGGGGTCACTATGCTTAGAGGCGCTAACACTCTATCTATGGAGCCAGAATCGATCAGGATCGCAGCGATTCCAGAGGCCGTCAATTTTGCCCTCCAGCACGAAGTGGGACATGCGGTAGAATTCCAAGTTAAGCGCGACGATCCCCAAAGACACCAGCAACGCTGGCGCCAAGCTTTTCAGGAAGGTCTGAACAACCGCAAATTAAGGGCCTATGCCCGTGAATCATCAGGAGAGTATTTCGCTGAAGCGTTTGCTAATTTCTATTGCAGTCCAGACGCCCATAACTTTATTTCCCAGGAACTACCCCAAACCTACAGCCTGTTACGCTCCATTCTTCCTCCACCCCGTTGGGAGGAATCCCAAGATCCACAGCGCACATCGGACGGGCAGTCCAATCCCCAATCACCTCGGGGGCAACCTAGATTTTTTGTGTTTATTGAACCAACTTCTCCCGACCGCGCCTATATCTATGTGGCCAGCGACTCTCAGGTCAAAAACATAGACCTTTGTCTGGATACAAAAAAAGCCTGCGAGCAAAAGACCGTGATGGAACCTTCGTTTACGATCACTGATAAGCAGATTTCCGGCCAGGCGGTCCTAAGGTCTAAAAACACCATTGCCATCTCACCAGAGATGCAGTTCACCATTCATGGTCTCGGAGAGCGCGGCGAAAAATTGGGCTCGCGGGCGATAGTCATTAAAAAGAGATCTTAACAAACGAGCATCGATAGGATGATTGCCAGGAGACAGCCATGGAATCTAAGATAAACAAATTCATAATGATCAACCTCCTGAGTCTCGGGGTCGCCCGTTGCACTAACAACGCACCCAAAGACCCACCTATCCTGTCTCCTGCCCCTGCTGTGCAGCAAGATGCTCAAGCCACGAATGGATCGAGTCCAGAGCCTTTTACGGCGCCCAATCCCGCCAAACAGAGATCGTTTTTATTGGTGACCTCCCGGGACGAAATCGCGCGACTCATCACCCCTTCGGCCTTGACCGCCCTTCTCGCAGACGCCGATCAAGCAAAGATCGTTGTGACCTCCGATCCAAAGGTCTTGGAGTGGGAGACCACGTTAGGCTCTCTTAAGGAGGCAAGCGAACAAAAGTGGAGTGTTAAGATTCCCGAATCCTCAGTTGCTATTAACCTAACCGCAAAAATAATCTCCAGGGATCAAAAAGAGATTCTCACGGCCGCGGTGGTGATAAACCCTGGGCCCCAAGAAGAGTCCCTTCGACTCTCCTGGAAGCAGGCTCCGGGAATCGGCGGGATTCCCTCCTCTCCTCAACCAACGCCTACACCCCCCACTTCACCAGCTCCAACTTCACCAGCTCCTGCCGTGGTTCCATCCACCCTTAACCAGTGGGATGGACAAAGTGACCTTGGTGGCGTCCTGTGGACGATCCAGACAGCCCCTTAACCGGGACCTTACGGATCAATCAACCAATAAACCGCTCCACCAGCGGTTTCAGCCCATGAGCCCATGCTTCATATCCAAGAGGGCTAAGATGGAGGTAATCATGCATGACTTTAGCGTCGATCGCCCCATCGCCCGTTACAAAAACATCGCCTAAATCAAGCCAATGAACTTTGGGGTCGCGGGCTGTCTCCACCCCTTGTCTCACCAGCGCATTACACTGCCCGATCCTCTGCCTGAGATCATCCGTGCGGGACCGGCTGGCGGGAAGGATTCCGTGGACCATCACCTGGGTTTGGGGAAGCAGTCTCTGGACTTGCGAGACCACGGCCTGGATGCCTTGTGCCGTCTGGCGAGGTGTCCAGCCACCCCACCAAAGGTTGTTGACCCCGATCAACACCACAATCACCCGAGGTGCGAGTCCCTGCAGCTCGCCTTGGTCCAGTCTCCACAGAAGGTTTTGAGTCTGATCACCCCCAAGTCCAAGGCACAAAGCGTTCAAGGGTTGCCAAACTCGTTGCCACACACCTTCTCCAGCGTCCCGCCAACCCTCTGTGATGGAATCTCCCAAAAAAACCAGAGAGGCATCCAGACGGGATTTATGGGCGAGCATCGCGGAGCGACGAGCTTCGTAATCTTTAAGTGTCATCCAGGCGTGGTTGACCCGCCTGGGACTAGGAAGCCATGGTACCTCGTCGGACAGTGGATCGTGGTGCAATTTACCCCCCAAGTTTAGTCTTCTGCTCCATATTATTGCAAAGCCAAGTCACCAAATCGATTTTTGTGAGGATATGCCGGGGCCGTTTAGAGCCATCGATCACAACGGCACTGGAGGCGTACATCAAGATATCCTGCAGGGTGCTGATGGGGGTCGATTCTTCGACGGTCGGTACATTCCGATCCATGGCGTCCGAAAGAGGAGACTCGTAGGTTAGCTCGCTGGTCGCCAGATAGCGGAGCAAATCCTCTTCCTTGACCATACCGATTAAGATGCCATTATGGGTGACAGGAATCTGGGAGATCCCACTGATAGCCATCATCCGAGTCGCCTCGGCGACGGTGGCATCGTGATTCAGGGAGATCACCTGGGGTTTGTTGGCAAGCAAAATACTGACGGAACCATCGATGGTTGCCACACCCGAAAACCGGTTGTCCCTAAGCCATTTGTCATCCACAAACTTAGTCATATAGTTACGCACACCGTCTGACAGAATCGCCACACAGTTTTGACCTTTTTTTAGCTTTTTGGCTTCTTTTAGCGCTGCATAAAGGGTTGCACCGCTCGAACCTCCAACCAGGAGACCCTCCTCGGCGATCAGTCGCCTTGCCAGTTGAAACGACTCTCGATCGGCTGTCTTAACCCACGTATCGACGAGATTTCGGTCGAGGACGTCAGGTATAAAATCGTAACCAATCCCCTCAACTTTATAGGTTCCGATCACTCCAGGCCCCGCCAGGATCGAGCCTACAGGGTCTGCCCCCACCACGAGGCACTCTGGATTGGCCTCCTTAAGCCTGCGGGCTACTCCTGTAATCGTCCCCCCCGTACCCGCCGAGATCACCACCATATCAATCTTTGGGTGTGCCGACCCTTGCAAGTCATCAAGGATCTCCTGGGCGGTGCCTTCGTAGTGGGCTTTAGGGTTATCCGGGTTTCCATATTGATCTAAAATATGGGCATTGGGCAGTTCTTTTTGAAGCCTTCTCGCCACTCCGATATGGCTTTCAGGAGCATCCCAAGCCGCTTCGGTCGGCGTGCGAATGATCTCTGCTCCAAGGGCTTCGAGGATCACTTGCTTTTCCCGTGACATTTTTTCGGGCATGGTGATGATAATCCGGTATCCCTTGACCGCGCCGGCCAGAGCTAAACCGATACCAGTATTGCCACTGGTAGGTTCGATCAAGGTGTCACCTGGTTTGATCCTGCCGGTTTTTTCGGCTTCGAGAACCATCCGGTATCCAATCCGGTCCTTAACGGAGCCGCCTGGATTCAAATACTCACATTTCACATAGAGATTGCATTCAAGATGAGATCCCACCCGGTTGAGCTTTACGAGGGGTGTTCTCCCGATCGCTTCGAGGATGTTTTGAAAAAGCATAGATCTCTCCTTTTGCTTAGGGGCCCAAAATCCAAAAAAATCTTATCAAAAATCACCAAATTGGGGTGACATTTTTGGTTCTGCCGGCTCCCTTTGTAGTTTCATTTGAGGCCCTTGCCAACACCAATCCGAAGTATGCCCCTATCCAATCCTTGCAGGGGCCGGCAGAAGCTGGTTTTTGGCCCCTGGGGACTGAGTCTAAGGTCCTGAAAACCTTATTACAAAGGTCCAATGAGAGGCTTTTTTTAATAAAAAAATCAGGAGTCTCCCCTTCCACCACACCCGTGGCCCTTGATTGACTCCATGTCGGCAGAAATGTCAAAATATCAATGACCGCCCCTTTCAGCAATGGCCTGCCCCCCTCTCTCCTTTACGAAAAATTTTTTTTAACTGGTTTTGGCCCCATATGGATTCTGCCGATGATCTTTCCAGTTAGCCCTGTGAGTCTTGACGATCCGACAGGACACCCCTGCCTCCCTCGACAGAGTCCCTTTCACTGGATGTGCTTCTATGTTTTTCAACAAATCACTTATAGCCCTCGATATCGGCACCTCTTCCGTCAAACTCATCGAACTCGGTGGAGTCGGCGTCAAGGGCCTTAGGTCCATGGGCCTCGAGCTTTTGCCTCCCCGGGCCGTGGTGGACGGTATGATCACAAACAGGGACGCGGTGGTTTCGGCCATTAGAACTCTCCTTAAGAAACTTAAGATCAATCCCCTCAATCGGCGGGTGTCCCTGAGCCTTTCGGGGAGTTCCGTGCTCGTTAAAAAAATCGTGATGAACATCCAAAAAGACACTGATCTCAACGAGCAGGTCTTTAGCGAAGCCGAGCAGCATTTCCAAATAGACATGGCTGATATTTATTTTGATTTTTTTGGACTTGACCTTCCGGACGGTCTAGGACAAGAAAACGAAAAAACCGTGATCTTGGTCGGTGCTAAACGGGAAATGATTGAAAACCTGATCGGAGCGGTCCGGGAAAGTGGGCTGCGGACCGGTGTCGTGGAGTGTTCGGTGTTTTCGGCCTCTAATATGTTCGAATATAATTACGGCGTCTTTGAAGGTCTCAGCGTCCTTCTGGATATTGGGGCATCCACTACAAAACTATCCCTGATCATCAATGGACTTTTTGTCGACACGCGAGAACTTCCCATCGCAGGCGAGGAGTATACCCGGCGTATTATGGAAGGCATGGGAGTCGACCGTAGCAATGCGGAAACCCTCAAAATTGCCGCAAGCCAAGGAGAAGCCAATAGTCCTCCGGAACTCCCTCGCATCATAGGCGAGACCAACGAAATGATGGTCCAGGATGTACGCACCTCCCTCGACTACTTTATCCAGGGTGGAGATCCCCTAGCACGGATTGCCAATCTCAGTCAGATTTATCTCACTGGGGGAGGAGCCCGTATCCTAGGACTCGATGCGGGACTTGCCGCTACCTTGCAGGTCCCTGTTCAAATCTTAAATCCTTTTCAAAAAATCGATATCAACCCTAAAACTTTTCAAATGGACTACGTCCTGATGCAAGGCCACCTCTACGGCATCGCCGTGGGGTTAGGTCTGCGCCAAATGAGTGACAACGCTGCATGATTAAAATCAACCTTTGTCCCATCGACGAACTTGAAACACCTTACTGGTACCTACCAGATGTAATCATCCTCGTGCTCGTATGTCTTATGAGTTACTATGGGGTCGATTTTTATTTTGCCTCGATCCAAGAGGAAATCAATGGTGCCCAAGAAAAAATAGCCAGTCTCCAAGCCTCCACAAACCAATTAGCTCCAGATTTAGAGCGGTTTAAATCCCTTGACAACGACGTCAAAAGCCTTAGCGACAAACTCAAGTCTCTGCAAAGGATCACCGTATCCAAAATGGAAAAATTTACGCCTATCATCGCCATAGAACATATCCAAAATCTAAAGCCCCAAGGTCTTTGGTATACTGAGTTTTCGATGAAAAACGCTAAATCCGTCGAGTTTTCCTTAAAAGGGATTGCCTTTGACAACCTTATGACAGCCGAACTGCTGACTTCGATGCGGGCCACGGCCTTTAACGAAATCGACCCAACTGACCTTAGATCTCAAGTTTTTTTTGACGGGCTGAGCCTTGTCGAATCAATCATCACCACTCCGCCACCCACAACCCCCGAACAAGCCGCCGAGCAGTTACTAACTGTTCCCCCGTCTAGTTTTGATATCAAAGGGATCATCAGAGAACGCGCCGTGCCAGTCAGTCAAACGCCACAACAACCGGCTCTTTCCATCCAAACCCAAGCCGACACCCTACGCTACGCACGCCGTGACACCCCCCCTTGAGGACTGCCCTATGGTCACTTTTTCCAAAAACCACTCCTTTCCTAGCATCCTTGCTAGGGCCTTAGCTATTATATTTTCGTTTAGAGGTCTCCTTGGGTTTGCCCAATCGGACAGCCAAGATTCTCCTGCTCCTCCTCAAGCTCCTCCTCCTCCCGCGGAACTCAGTCTTGACGAGCCCCCAACCGAGGGGGTTTTCCCTCCCCCAGACCAAGCTCCCCCAAAAAAAGCGAGCTCTCCAAAAGCAGCAAAGGGCCAGTCCAAAAATCTGAAACCTAAAACAACTCCTCCCGACAAGACCATCCCACCGACTGGGGATGTTATGCCGGATACCAACCCCATAGACAAAGCCGACGAATCCGACGCGACCGTGGCCTCTCCTGAAACATGGGAGTCCTTCCGTGAGAGTGATCTGACTCCCTCAATCGAAGATATCAGTAAGGGAATTAAGATAGAAGATATTGTCGAACCGCCTTCTGAATACCACTATGCAGCCTTTGGCAAACCGGATCCCTTTAAGCCGGTGACGCGCCGCATTAAACAAAATAATGCTTTAGTAGAGGCCGCCACCGAAAGTGTTGAGGTCCCTATTTTAAGCACCCTCCAGCTGGTCGACCTCAGGACTGTGATGGTCCTTGGGATCTGGCAAGGGGCTGAGGGAATGAGAAAAGCGATGGTGACTGCCAATTCTCCTGCCGTGAGAAATCAGTCTTTTGTCGTAAAATCTGGAGATCCCATCGGCAACCGTGGCGGCGTCATCCAGTCTATCGAATTCGATCATATCAAGGTCAACGAGTTTGAAATCCTCAGAGACGGAACCCGCCAAGTTAACAAGCGCGAGCTTCCCTTCTACCTCTCCGTCAAAATCCCTCCCGAAAACCTGGGGAGTTGGATCTTTAATCCTGGGACTCCTACACCGGTCCAAAAGACTCCTCCCACGGCAAACGGATCCGCCGGCACGCAGGGTGGCGGTGGTCCAGGAGCAACGAATGCTAATGGTGGAGACGCTGGAAACGGGGGAAATGGCGGCGGGGCCCGAGGTAATGACAACTTTTTAGCTCCTGGCATTCCCCAATCTATGTTTCAAAACCCTACAATCTTCAGGGGTCCAGGAGTTCCTACTCAAGGCTCTGCTCCCCTTGGCGGGACGTCCCTGCCATCAGGTGCCCAACCAGCGATCCAGGGAGGTGGACCACCCACCGCACCACCCTCAGCCTACAATCCTAACGCGGGAAAAACCCCGGCAACCCCACCGCCAGCATCACCAGCCCAGCCTGCTCCTAACAATACGACCAGTCCCCCGACCGACGATCGCAAGATCAAGGCCTTTTGAACGACGGGCGAGTCCCTAAAGACAGCTTCCCAAACCCCACGAGGTTTCTATGAAAAAACAGCACCAAATACCGACTTCGAGATCGATTCCGGTCCTGATGATAGGAATGATACCAGTCCTGGTGCTCCATCCTCTCCTCTGGTCTTGCGCCAATCTCGGACCTTTGACGGAGGCCCCCGCGGATTCCTATGATAACGACCCCAATGACCTCAGTGCGACGCAGGAAGAAAAACAAAGCTTAAAATCCACTAGTGACAGTAAAAATCCAAAAAACCAGAAAAATTCTAAAAATGAGGGAAATCAAGCCGCCGACAATCTGTCCCTCGGCGACGACTCCGACCAACCCACAGAACCCGAAGCTAAACCAGAAAACTTTGAACTCGCTCCCATCGCCAATAGCCCCATCAATGGACCAGGCAACGGGCAATCTCTCCCTGCAGAGCCCCCCCTCGACGCGGCCCCTGCTGGAGACCTCGCTCCACCACCACCTCCAGCAAACCCCCTTAACGCCAACCTATCTGCTCCTCCAGCTCCCCCTCCACCTGCTGTTTCTCCCCCCCCAGTCGTTGCAGTGCCCACCCCAGCACCCCCCCCACCTCCCTCGGGTACGGTAACCAATGCTTTTACGATCGCCGACGTCGATCCCGCGACGGCAACCCTCCACTGGGTCGGATATCATTATCAACCCACAGCGAGCCTCGTGCGTATCGAGATGGTTACAAAAGGTCACCCTCGGTACGATCTCTTCCAAGAAAAAAACAAGGCCCAACAACCAGAAATCATCGTCAGGTTTTTAAATACCTCCTTACGCCCCAAAATCCGGCGAGACATCGACGCCAGTGAGTTTACCTCACCTGTCGCCTACGTCCGGATGCGTCCAGCTCCCGAACAACAACATGTTGACGTGGTGATCACACTCAGGGACCAGGTCAAGCCAAAGCTGTTTGCCAAAAACGGCAATGTGATGCTCACCTTCGCCATCCCAGACCATTATTTTGGCCCCTCTGCCATCGGCGACTCCCCTATTGCCAGAGCATCATTTCTCCCTGGAAAAGACCTTTTTCCAGAGATCGATCCCGGTAGCGATGCTCCCCAAAGCTATATCGTCGAAAAACAAGTTCCAATTGACCCTGGAACCGAAGCTTTCCAAGGTGTCCCTGAAACAGCAGCAACCCCCGTGGACCCGGCTCCTGTGCCACAAACGACAGCCCTCGACCAGGAAGGACTTCCCCCAAGTTTTGATTCACCTCCTGCAAATATAGCGCCGCCCACCAATACGGCTGCCCCCGTGGCCAATAATCTAGCCCCTTCCGGCAACACCTTTAATGGAGAAACATCTCCCACCAATAGTGGCAACAACACTGCCAACCCCAATTTTAACAACGCAAACGGCGATGGAAATGCCGGAGGAAATACCGGTGGAAATACGGGTTCTAACAACTTCGAAACCAATGATACAGGCGAAACGGGCGATGGAAATGGAGACGAAGAAGAAGCCCCCCTCGACGACGACTCAATTAAAGACTTTGACGACGGCGAAGGCAACGGTGGGGACACCATCGACAAGTTTGACGTGAGACGAAAAGTTTCTCCCACGGTTTGGGCCGGCGTCCCCCTTAAGATCACACCATGGTCAGCCATGGCGGTGGCTCAAGAAAGCTTTGGTGCCAATCTGAATCAAGGCAGTGGTGCTGCAACCGATGGTGGCGGTGATTTTGGTGAAGGCGGAGACGCAGGCTTTACCGATCCTCCCGCCAATAGCGGTCAGGCAAACCCAGCGGCTAATGCTGCGCCCTTTCCCAATTCTAACGTGGCTCCCAATGCTGCTCCCAATGCTGCTCCAAATGTATCTACAAATTTAGCTCCAAATGTATCCACAAATGCAGCTCCTAATGCAGCCGCAAACATTGTACCTGCCGTCGCGCCTCCGCAAAACTTCAGCCCACCGCCTCAAGCAGAACCTCCCCTCGGTGGCAGTCCTGACCTTACGGGCCAAGAACAGGTGGGCGCAGAATCAGCGAGCCCGCCCCTGGGCTCCGGTGGGGGTAAACCAATCAAGATGGATTTTCGCGGAGCCCCACTCTCCGAAGTGATGCGAGTTTTGACCGAAGAAAGCGGGATTAACTTTGTGTTACCCCTCGATGTGGGCACCAGGATGGTCAATGTTTCTCTAAACAATGTTCCTTTTAATGACGCCCTTAAAGCCATCCTCGACAGCCAAAGCCTTGGGATGGTCACCCTAGCCCCCCAATTGGTGCGTGTCGACTCTGCAGACAACATAACCAGAGCTGCGGAAGAAGCGGAAAAACGCCGCAAAGCCGAAATGAAATTAGCACCGACCAAAATCTTGGTCTACCGCCTCAACTACTCCAAGGCTCCCGATGCTGCCAGGGTTCTCGGCGAAATGCTCGCAGCCCCCGCGCTAGAGGATCCTCGTATCAAAGTCCAGACCGACGACCGCAGCAATTCGGTCATCGTCAACGCTCCCGTGACTGAGCTCAACATGATTAAAGCCCTGCTCCAACGAATCGACCTGGAAACCCCCCAGGTCAAGATCTCGTCGCGCATCGTCGAGGTGTTTAAGTCTGCCGCCGACTCCCTGGGGATCACCTGGGGTGGACCTTTTAATCTCGACCAAGGCCGTGGGTTAGGATTTGGCAACCTAGTCTTCCCTAATTCAGTACTTTCGAGATATTCCGTCGACAATGGTGGTCTTACGGATAAATCCCTAAACTTTAAATCCCGAATAGGGAGCATCAACAACAGCATGGCTTTTGACCTGGCACTTTCTATGGAAGAATCCATGGGGACTGGCGAAGTCTTGCAGTCCGGCAATATCATCGTTGAGGACAACCAACGGGCGGAGATCGTTGCTGGACAAAGCGACTTTTTTAGGGTCACCCTGGCCAACGGGGCGGGAGACCTGCGGGAAGTCCAATACAACCTGACCATGACGGTCACCCCACACATCACGGCAGATGGAGCAGTCCAGATGAACATCACGATTGCGAGCGACACTCCCCGAGCGAGTTCTGGAGGTGACGCTGTGGCTGCTCGAAACAATCGAACCATCACCACCACACTCCTCAGGCGCAGCGGAGAAACCGCCGTTATCGGTGGCATCTACAACACCACCCATAATAAAGCTGTTTCCGGTGTCCCTTTCCTAAGCCGACTCCCGATCGTTGGAGCTTTGTTTAGGAGTACCTCAGAAAACGACGAAAAGCGAGAGCTCCTGGTCATGGTCACACCAACCGTGGTCAATATCGGCAAAAACTCCCAGGGTGGTGGCATTGCCACGGCTGCAGGATCGAATGAGTTCAGCGGGAATTCATCGGCGGAAACCAACGCACCGGTAAACTCTGGTCTCAACAACAATGCTTCCGGTAACGTAAATGGTGGATCCGGAGAAGCAGGGTTTACCAACGCGAATTTTGGCCAAAGCAATGACAACCAAGGCAACACCAACCAGTCCAATGGTGGAAACCAAGGATCTAATAATTCCGAACCCCAAAACCAAGGCAATACTGATGAAGAATAAGCTGAATGACAGGAAAGCTATCTTGTTTTTGTGGGCCCTTGTCGTCGCCGCAGGCTGCGCTGCATCTCCCGAAAGCGCCTCGCCAGGGACCTGTACCTTAAACTGTTCGAAAACAAGAGTGGGAGCCGTAGAATATGGCGTTAGACGGCTTTTTCCTGATAAAAGAATCACACTTCCCTGTTCCCTGCAAGGGGCTCAAAACGGGATCTCACCCCACAACGGTCCGGTCCAGGTGCGGTATCTTATCTACGAAAACGTACCTCCGTTTACCACTCTACCGGAGCCCGACGATGCTGCCGGAGGAGCGGGAGGTGGGGCTGGTGGAGGTGGAGCCGCTGGAGGAGGAACCGCCGGAGGAGGCGTTGCGGGGGGAGTCAGGATGCTCCAAACAGCCCCTCTCGCGGCCATCGTCCCTAAACCTGGGATCGGATTTGAGCCCGTGCTGTTTGGGTCTGTCTCGGTAGAAAAAACCAACGCCGAATTTAAATCGAGTCCCACCGAGGCTACCCCCTTTAAATTCGCTGGGGTCGTCACTCCGAGTTCGGAATGGTGTTCGGACAGTTGTGGTGTCGCCACTTTTGAATTCTGGCCCAACTGTATTACGGGAGGTCAAACCATCCAATCGGGGATCTTTATTCAAAACACTCCCGTGGAAGAATCCTATGAGTTCGAACTCACTCCCTATTAGCACGAGTCACGAAACAGGTCACCAAAATGACCCAAGGCTTTTGTCCCGGCACAAAAAACCGCTGGCGTTCACCGCTAGACGATACCACAAACCATACAAACGTTTTTCTCACTATGCCAATCCGCTGCTCCTGGTATAGGATAGCTAGGTATTTGCGAATAAATCTCTTAGATCAGTCCCATGCAGGAAGAATCCTATGCTTGAGTCTTGGCTTAGAATTTTACAAGAACTCCCCCTTAGCAAAAGCGAGAAAGAGCTCGCCACCCGGTTTGCCGCTGATCCCGAGGGCCGAGGCTTTTTAACGATCGCCGAAGTCCTTAAAACCCACCAAGCCCATGACGAATGCCTCGAACTCCTCACGGAGGGGTTAGGTCGTCATCCGGATTACAGCGTCGCAAGGGTCGTCTTAGGGCGCGAACTCTATAACCGGGGTTTAGTCCAAGAATGCCTTAAAACCCTTGAAGAAGCCCCTAAACCCCTTAAAGACAACCTCCTCGCACAAAAGCTGCGATTTAAAGCCCTCCTCTACCTCAATCGTTCAGACGCTGCTCGCGGGGTCGTGATCCAGCTTAAAGCCGCAGCCCACATCGACGAAGAGACGAAAGACCTCATCAGATCTTTTGAAACTCTGGGCATCGGAATCGTGCGTGACCAGCTTATCAAAGAGTTTGCCGCTAAAGGTCTCCATCTCGATGGGGTAGAGACTCCTTTGGACCATCCTTCACAAGAACCCAGCGAAATCCGTCAACCCGAAATCCAGCCCCAAACAGCTCGTCCCTCCCCCCTAAGCCCGGACAAAGAAAACCTTGTGTCCCCCTATTTTAGCGCCGAAGAGGTTCTAGAGGATCCTAATATCCTCGGATTTCAGGTGATGCCCCTTTATGAAATCTTTCATCCTGATCAGTCTAGCAGCGTCGTTGCTAACGTCACTCCCCACCAGCTTGACTCGGCCACGCTCGCCGATATTTATACCAAACAGGGCCACTTCACCAAAGCCCTAGAGGTCTACAAACGGCTCTTGCGTGTGACTCCGGGACATGATCTTATCAAGCGCAGGATCGCCGAACTCATCCGCTTGGAACAGGCACAAAAATCCCAGGACCTAACCATCGATCCGGAACTGGTGGATCGCATGGAGGCTTTGACCATCATCGACAAAAAGGTAGAGTTTTTGGAAGGTCTGATTCAAAAAATCGACCATAGGTAGGAGAAAAGTTTTTTGACAAAACCCAAAATCCTGATTGCCCATGGGCCAAATCTCGACCTCCTCGGCACTAGAGAGCCCGCTGTATACGGTCACGCAACTCTTGCGACCATCAATGACAAGATCCTTAAATTTGCACCCCAGATCGCCCAGATCATTGGTGCCCCAGTCCCCGATCTCGAATTTTTTCAAACCAATGCCGAGCACGCTTTGCTCGACAAGATATCTCTGGGCTACGACGGAATCCTTATCAATCCCGGAGCCTGGACTCACACGTCCTTGGCCCTTGCTGACCGACTGCGAGGACTTGCCGTCCCCTATGTGGAGGTTCATCTGTCCAACACTGCTAATCGTGAGGCCATCCGTCACGTTTCCCACACGGCCCCCTATGCCGCGGGGGTCGTGTTTGGTTTGGGCGGGGACTCCTATATCACAGGACTGTTTGGTTTGTTGCTGCGACTTAAAAACACTTAAAATTTGGGTTTACCATGACATTGAATCGCCGTGAGGGGTTGTTAAAGCTGTTGGCGTGGGCCTTCGTTTTTCAAAACAAGACGGGCGTCGCTGCAGGCGACCCCCTCCAGTCAAAAAAATCATCTCTAAAATCATCTACCGACCCGGTCTCGGTGATCACCTTCGGCTCCTGTGCCAAACAGGACCGTCCCCACACCCTTTGGCCTGAGATCAGTAAGGTTCGTCCTGACCTGTTTTTGATGATCGGTGACAATATCTATGCCGATACATCAGACCCAAAAGTCTTTGATGAAAAATACCAGCAGCTCGCTGCAATCCCCAGCTTTAAAAGCTTTCGGGAAAACCATAGGATCCTCGCGACCTGGGACGACCACGACTACGGCCTTAACGATGGAGGCGAAGAATTTGCCGCCAAGGAGATCGCCAAAAAAGCTTTTGTTGACTTTTGGGATATCCCAGCAACCTCCCCCATCCATTCCCAGCCTGGGATCTACCAAAGCGAGATTTTTGGCCCCCTGGGGCGACAGGTCCAGATCATCCTCTTGGATACGCGCTTTTTTCGAGGTCCGTTGAAAAAGGGAGTCAGGGGATATGTCCCCAATCCAGACCCTACCAGCTCGATGCTTGGAGATACCCAGTGGGCATGGCTTGAGTCTGAACTTAAAAAGCCTGCGGATCTCAGAGTCCTTGTGTCGAGCATCCAGGTGATTGCCGAAGAGCATCCTTACGAAAAATGGGCCAATCTCCCCCTCCAACGCCAAAAACTATTAGATCTGATCGCCAAAACCAACGCTTCAGGTGTCGTCATGATCAGCGGCGATCGACACCACGGGGAGATCTCCAAGCTCCCTAAACAGATTTCTGGGAGCTATGATCTCTATGACTTGACGTCCAGTGGTATGACCGAAAAGGGCCGTGGATTTCGCGACGAAAAAAACCAGTGGCGTGTAAGCTCGCCCCAAGCTTTTATGGGCAACCAATTTGGCGAGATCAGCATCAACTGGGACGCCAAACCGTCCCCAACCGTTGAGTTGATCTTGCGGGATGAAAAGCGAGAAAGCATCGCCGCCGTAAAGTTCAAACTCAGTGAGTTAGGGAGCCGTCACCCGTAACGCTCAGCACTGGAATGGGCGGCACATCTCCACAGATGATGGGGACACCCTGTTTTTGGATGGATACGGCCTGATGGTCAAGCCAAAAACCAAGGGGCAAGAGGGAGATCTGGGTTAGGATATTGAGTTGCACCAACACAGCGCCCCTCAGACCATAGCCTATTTGCTGGGATGCTTGGCGATGGTGGGGCGCAAAGGATACTGCGCGGGATATGGACTCTAAAAGATGCCGCTGCATACAGTTGGTGCTTGGATCCCCTGCCAAAACTTTTTGTTGGGAGCTAAGGGCCGCAGCCAATCCTTCATCCCTAAGGGTCACTCCGTACCAAAGATAGGAAAAGATTTTACCAACGCCCTTCCAGGGTCTGAGGGGATTTTGCAAATCCTTTTTTTTAGGAATTGCTTGAAAGGTCGGCGTTCCATCCATAGAAACCACCACATCACAAAAAATATCAACTCCTAAACGAGCGATCGGCCGCGCCCACCGTTCCATGATGCGAGCAAAGGGTAAAGCTAGGCTTTCAGACAGGATCAGTGTTTTCGAAACTCCCTGGGAAGCCCCCTCGGTCATCCGCGCATAGAGAGGTTGGCGGACTGTGTTTAGAGTCCGAGCCTCTATCAGATGGTTGGAAAGGCATTTTCCTGCAGGTGCTGGATCCTGGCGGGTTTGGGCATCCCCTGAGACAACCTCTGGACCCTGAGGCTGGCTAAAACTCCCATCACACCATATAAAAAGTCCCACAAAACAAGCGACTCCGAAACCACGGATTCTAATAAAAGTCTGAATTTTTCCCAACAGATTCTTCATGATTTTTCACTTTCCCGCTGCAAAAAAGCTGGTAAATGACGCAAACCTCGCTCCAGCAGATCGAGCACCTCGTCAAATCCCTTTTGGTTTCCGAAATATGGATCCGGAACCGCAATCTCGCCGTCGCCGAGAAGTTCTCCAAAGGGTCTGACTTTTTTAGTCCATACCTGGTCTGGAGACAGGCTGAGAACCGCTTTTTGGATGGACGGGTCCATGGTAAACAAAAAGTCAAAATCCGTAAAATCTTGGAGGGTGATCTGCCGCGCCCGGTGGGTTAGGGGATATCCCCGTTTTTCCGCAGCCTGCCGCATCCGTTGGTCCGCAAGCTCCCCCGCGTGCCAGCCACCGGTGCCTGCCGAGTCCACCTCCAGGTCATATTTCCAAGAATCAGCCTCTGGGAGTGTTTTGGCCCAACAGGTCAGGATCCCCTCTGCCGCTGGTGATCGGCATATATTACCAAGGCAAACAAATAGGATTCTATAAATGGGCTTTTTCTGCTGGTAAGATTGATATGTCGTCACAGACTATCCTCCCGGAATTCGGAGGTTTTTAGCACGACACCGACTGGAGCGTCAATGAAATATTTGACCGGACACTTAACTATTTTCTTTTAACGCGAATGGATTAATTCTTGCAGGTCATAACTTATCAAAAGGCATTGTGAGTTGTTTCCGCGTAAATTAATCAAGTATTAAGGAATTTAAAAATGAAAAAAGCTCTATATGGTTTATCTGAGTCGAAAGGGAGCCGATTTGTCGGGACTTTTGTACCATTGACCTTAGCATTGCTGGAATGTTTGATAGGGCAATCTTGCAAAACAAAATCTGCCGAAAATCCCGAAAGTGATATAAAAGGCATTGTTGCTGAAGGACGCGAATTCCTATGGCCTAACGCCACGGCATCCGTATGTTGGGAAAACGATATTCCGCCAATTTATTGGCATAAATTCGAGCCAATGCGAAAAAAAATAGAGCAACATGTATCATCCCAAATGGCCCGAGCTGGTTTTACTCTCACTGGCTGGCTGGCATGCGAACCTAACTCTAAAGGTATGCGTATTGCCCAAAAAAAATCCCAAAAGCCTCATGTAAAATATGAACAAGCAAGTGTGGAGGCATTTGGATACAAACTCGACGGAGTCGTTGGCGGTATTAAACTTTACATGGATTTCTACTATGATTCTGTTCTGCTCAATACTGCTCTCCATGAATTTGGTCACGCGATCGGACTGCAGCACGAACATCTCCGTCCGGACAGCCAATGTAACCAAAAGCATGAGCGGAGAGCGGATTTGCAGTCGATGGGAAGCTTGCTTATTGGCAGTTATGATTCTGAATCCATTATGAATTATTGCTATGTAGATCAAGCTGATATTGAAGTTAAAACTGTCGGACTTTCTGCTGGGGATATCAGTACGATTAAAACGATCTATAGCAATACACGCAGCACGCAGACATTCCCCCGCGAAAACAAGTGCATCAAGGATGGTAATTTGTGGGTAACTAAGAAATTGAGATCTTGTTGCAAAATTGCTCCTGGCAATAAGCCCCCCAACCAAGCCGAGTATCCCATTTGTAAAGCGCATTTTCCTTGGATATCCGATAGTGACGATAACTGATTAATTTTTAGACACACCTCCGTGCTGCTTCGGCAGCATCTGAAATGATCAAAAAAGTTTTAGGACTCCAACTGAATTTTGAAGTTGGCATGGTATTTGCGCTGCTTTGGACAGTTTTGGGATAAAATAAACTATAGGAGATTTAAAATGATTTTTAAAAAACGATTTATCAGGATATTGGCAGTCTAACGAGTCTCCTAGAAGCGCCTAAAATCCTGACACTCTACCAAAACCTGACTATGCCCTTTGACAAGTAAATCCCACAGATCTCTAGGCCACTAATTTTAGGAGCATATTATTCAATAACGAGCCCGTCAATTCCACCGCAAGACCTATCTCCGCTGGCCAAAAGTTGAACAACTACAGGACTCCAAACTCCCAATGATTTCAAAAGGACCCCCTAGGCATAGTGATTGCAAGAAAAAGGGAGCACCTATCCCAAAAGAGCCCTCTGAAAAGGAAACGCGACATGACGAAGAAAGCCGGTCAGCTTCTTGATATCCTACTTGCCGTACTAGTTGTCCTTAAGATTTTCTCCCTAGCGACGACCTCTGAAGCTAATGATAAAAAATCACCTGCACCCATGGAGTCTCCTAAAAAAACTGATTGAGTATTATCAGGTGTAAGAAGTCCCCAAGATCCCATTTAAGATGGGATAGCGGCAGTAGGATTTGGGATCTAAACTAATTTCATCTAGGTGAAACCCTGGAGCGATACGCTCCCTTTTCCATTGGCTCCGGGACCAGAGTTTCATAAACTTCTCAACCCAATCTGAGAGCTGTCTACCGTCCACCTCCCTAAAGTCACGACTGAGGAGTTGGCAGATATCGGCGGGACCGAGGCGATCCCGGACAAAATATCGCTCGATCCTTTCCAAGACTGGATAGGGCATCAGATCCGCTTCATCGGTTTGCTCAGGACCTGCTCCAGTTCCTACTCCCGAGGAGGTGGGCCGCAGCTCCGCAGTGGGTGCCTGCACGTTGACTAACTCAAGCACCGGCAACGGACCAAAGGGCAACCCTTCGGCCACAGCGACCCAGCGCAACCAACGACGCAAAAAAGGCTTGTCGATCCCCGCGAGGGGCGCGAGACCACCGGCTGTATCTCCATCCATCGTCGCATAACCTACGGCCGCCTCGCTGCGGTTGCTGGTGGTCAAAAACAAACTCTGGCGCACATTGGCCAAAAGCCACGGCATCGGCGCCCGGGCCCGTGCCTGGATATTTTGCAGGGCAATATCATGCTGGTCCCAGGATAGTTTAGCTCCAAGAGCGGCTTCGGCACCCTGGACATAGGACTGGACCACCGCCTCCACATCCGCCACATAAAAGCCACATCCAAGGGCCAAGGCCAACTGTCGAGCAGCGTTTTCGGTCACTGGTCCACTCTGGGCCGTCTTTTGGTAAAGACAGCATAAAAGTCGCTGCATCCATAAACGGGGATCACTTGAATCCAAGCCTTTAGACCACCCCTCTTCCCAACCAAGCCTCACGCTTAACTCTAGGGGACCCAGTTCCTTTAAGGCTCCCGCAAGCATATGGGCCACCAACACGGCACAGGTCGAAGAATCCACACCACCACTGAGGGATATCACAAAACCCTTATGACCACTCTTGCGGACATAATCAAACAGGCCCAGCATCTCGGCGCCTAGAAACTCCGATTCGGGGTCTGTGGGGATTTTTTCGCTCCCGACCACAAGGCTCTCGCCACGGTGGCATTCGACTCTATAGGGAGTTTTTTTGTTTTTCCCAGTGGCCAAACCTTCCCCTAATCCACGGGAAGGAGGGCTTTTTGCGATGCGCGGGTCTTGTCCTTGAATCCTATGAACTGGAGGACTCTGCTGAGGGGATCCACTGGTAAAGCCACCTTCTAAATAAACTGATCTATGTTTTATTTTTTCCGTCGTCGCAGCTTCTGGAACGATATCATGATAGGTCACCGATCCGTCGACAAAACCAAACCGAGGCCCCCTGGCGACCATCACCCCCTTGTCGGCTATCAGGACCCCACCGTCATAAATCAATCGTCCGGCCTCACAACCCAAGAGGTTGGTATAGAGATAGGTGGCATGCATCGCCCGGCTGCTATTGGCGACCAGTTGTTCGCGCTTTTGATATTTTCCTAGGGCGAAGTGGGAGGCACTTGGATTGACGACGAGGTGCACCAAATCAGCCACCATCGCAGCTGCGGGAATACTACCCCATGCCTCCTCGCAAAGCTCGATCGCCATCCCCATGGGCCCTAGCTGGTAGATCGTATCTCCAAAGGGGACTTTGTGGGAGCCTATGAGTTTTTCTCCAAGGCGGCCAAAGGCCCAGGGGCTAAACCAACGGGGTTCGTAATGAACTCCTTCCCTAGCTAAGACCCGCTTTGGGTTGATGCCTAAGATCTTGGTGTCTTGGACCACCACGGCACAGTTGTAAAGCCCCCCTTCATAAATGACGGGCAGCCCAAAGACGACTGTCATCCCCTGGGTTTCAGGTAAAAGGCCCAGCAGCTCGATTTCGGAGCGTTTGGAGACTTCGCCGCTAAAAAAGGCGTCTTCACATCCGTAGCCCGGAATGGAGAGCTCAGGGAGTACTAACAGTTGGACGCCGCTACTTCGCGCGGCCCGTAGGACTTCTCGAAGGCGCCCAGCATTCCCCTTAAAATCCAGCGGTGTTTGGTTGATGGTCGCACCTGCAACCCGTAGGTATTCCATGGGAGTCCCCCTTCACAAGTAAAACTCTGGCCATCATACCTTATGCCTTCTTTGGTGCGAGGGAAAAGTAAATGACTAAAAAGGGGGTACTACTCGCCGCTTCGAGCCCCACCACCGTGTGGTCCAAGACCGCCGCTTTTCTATAAGAGCATGTGTCCGGAATCATCCTGATTCTCGCTTTAAATTTAGAATTAGGATAAACCATATTCAGTATTCGGTCCTTTACCGTATTTAACGATGTATTTTTGTGTCAAGAGTTGCCGCAACATGCGGCCAAGAGTGGCTTTAGAGTAGGGCGAATGTTGCATAAGAAGTGACATGCCAGCTCGTTCATGGGTCGCCAGACAGTCTAAAATCCATCGGGTTTCGCTGACCGCTTCTTCAGATAGATTGTTTGCTTTTCGAGGTAAGATCACCTTTACAAAATTTTCACCCTCGATCACTTGAGGTTTTTGTAGGTTGCTCAGGCGGTAGTGTCTAAAAAGCTCTCGAAAACCGGTTCCCATTTTTTCAATGTATCCAAACTCACGAAACATTTTGCAGATATAGGCATTCCTTACATAGGTGATCCCGTCTTCGAGATGAGAGACTTGGAGTGGACCAGGAAACGATCCTGGGCTAAAAAATTCGACGCGATTTTGATAGATAGCGATTTTTATAGGCGCTTGGATAGCATAGTCGCGGTGAACTAAGGCATTCACCAGGACTTCCCTTAAAGCTACTTCGGGAATTTCGAGTTTTTCTTCACGTTTTACGCTACGGATGATGAAACTTTTAGAGAGAACTTCTAATAAAAACTGATAAACTGATGCAAATTGGGCAAAAAGAGTCCCTCTAGCATCAATAGTTCTAATCACGTCTCTACCTTCTGAACCTTTAAAATGGGTACAAACCACGTATGATTCCGGAAAATATTCCTCCGGGTGGTTTCCTAGGAGCATGATTCCAGCAAGAGTAGGCAGAGTCTCTCCCTGGTCCTCGCAAAGCACCCGGTAGGAACGAGCGACCGTGGAAAGCTCTGATTTTGGATGAGGAATGCCTTTACGTTCAAAAATGTGATTGAGTCCGCTTAAATCAAGGTCCTTGATGGTTGAGCCATAAACGGGATGTTCATCTGGAAATCTGCCCTTATTGCGCCATTCCAATTCGCGAATAACCGAGCTGTCAGCTTTGACTGAACTCCTGCCTACTCGCACAAAGGTCCCTGCGTCCAAACCCTTAGATTTTAGAAAATACGGTTTGCTCATACCTTCGCTAACCTGAATGACGAGGAGCAAAGAGTTTTCAAACCGTTGGGTGTAGACTTTGGGGATCACGTGGGGAAATATGGCTTGGTGAATTGTGTGAGGCAAGGTTTCTAAGGCTAACTCTATGTCCGCTTCAGGCAACCCAATGACTTTTCTTTGATCAGTAACACCAATCAAAATCCTTCCGCCGTAGGTGTTACAAAAAGCGATCACCTCACGCAGTAGACGAGGTATATCCGGAAATTTTTCTTTAAATTCTAGATTATTACTCTCTGTCTCTGGGTATTGACTCATAAACCCCTCGATGAGTTGATCTGATTCGAAAAGACATCATAACCGATCAATCAACTCACATCAACTCAAAATGGCCCAGGTTCGCTCCGGTCATAGGACTTTGCCTCAGCCTGCCAGCTCAAAGCTGTGGTGAGATCAGAGGGGATCACCCGCGGACGTTGGTCGATATCGGCAAGGGTTCGGGCCACCCGAAGGCAACGGATCAAGGACCGGTTGCTAAGGGACTTTGGCAAGTGGTGAGCGATCAAGGCTTTGAGCTGCTGGGAGTCCAGGTCAAGGGACTGACCGAGGTCCTTGGCCCGTAGCTGAGAATTGGTCATCACCCCAAGCTTTTGGTTACGAGTCCACCCGAATTCCCGGGCTGCCAGCACCTGGGCGCGCATGCGGGCGGTTTGACCCGACTGGATTCCAGCCTCTTCCTGGGTCAGAATGGTGGCGACCTCAGACTTAGTCTCGGGAAAATCCAGATGGATATCGATACGGTCTAAGATAGGTCCTGACAGGCGGTTTTGATAAGCCTGGATCTTTGCGACCGCGCAGTGGCATTTGGTATAGGGGCTGCCAACCCAGCCACAGGGACAGTTGTTACAGGCGGCGACAAGCAGCACCCGACACAGCCATTCAAACTTTTTCTTAGAGCGGGATACCCGGATCTCTCCGGTTTCAAGGGGCTCCCTGAGGGCTTCTAAGACATCCCGACGAAACTCTGGAAACTCGTCCAGAAACAGCAACCCCCCATGGGCCAACGCCAGCTCACCTGGAGTATCTGGTGTCCCTAAGATCGCCGGTGTACTCGCCTGGTGGTGGGGTGCTCGAAAGGGAGCACGACCCATCAAGAGGTTTTTCGACAGCTTTTCAGAGATCCGGCTATAGACTTTTAAAGCCTCGATATGGATCTCCGGAGGCATCGGTGGCAGGAGGCTGGTGAGGCGTTGGGCCAACATGGATTTACCGGTTCCCGGGCACCCTCGCAGCAGCATGCTGTGCATCCCCGCACAGGCCGTCACTGCCGCCAGCCGCAGCTCAGGGCTTAAAATCATATCGTCAAAATCCAGCCCACCGTTGGAACTCGTGCCGGCAAAGGAATGTTCAGGGGTCTCTAGATCTAAAGCAATCGGGGGACTCTCCCCTTGAGAAAATCTGGTCCCCTGGCTTTGATCGACAGAGCTGAGCCAGTTAAAAACCTCTTTAAGATGACTAAATCCAAGAGGCATAAACCGGGGCACCACCCCGGCAACAGGGGGGACTGCGAATGGACTCGGAGACGAGATTTCGCCCGCAAACTTGAGGTGGGCCAAGAGTTCTAGTTCCCGCAGATTCTCTACAGCGACGACGATCCCACGGAGCCCCTGTTCCATAGCAGCCAGTGCAAACGAAATCACGCCTTTGACCGGTCTAAGTTCGCCGTTAAGGCCAAGCTCCGCAGCAAAAAGCCAGCTCTCGGGGTTTTGCCGCCAGCTTTTGGCGACGGCTACCAGCGTCGCAAGACTCACAGCCATGGCAAGATCTAAGTGGTTACCCTCCTTTTTAAGATCACCAGGGGTAAAGCTCATCACCAACCTCTGGGCCGGCAGGTAGATCCCAAGGTTTTCGAGGGCTGTCTTAGCCCGCTCTTTGCCGTCACGGCAGGTTTCTGCGGCGTTGCCTAAAAGTTGAACCCCCGCATACCCCCGGCTGGCACCACATTCGACGCGGAGGAGTTGGGTTGCGAGCCCATCGTTGATGGCACTATAAATTCCTTGTCCGTTGACGAGTTCCAAAACATTCCTCATCTAATAATGATGCGCTTTCGCAAAACTTGATTTCCTGCCGCTTCCCCGACTTGGATCAATAGCGAATGCTTTTTCCCCTGCATATGGACAAATTATGGGCAAACGGAGGACATTTTGGCGGCTCGTCTTCTGTTTGGTTTCAGCCCAATGAGACTTGGCAATTGACCGTGGGATTTGGGCCTCTGTATAAGGGAACCCTAAGGTGTCTGCTCCCTTTGCCACGAGGTGTTCCCCGATGTCCTCCCCAAAGTCTTCCCCAAAGTCTTCCATAGACAAGCGGCTTGCAAGCCTCCGATCGACTCTCAAAACCCAACGCCTAGACGGCTACGTCGTCCCTAGCTCCGATGCCCATCAAAGCGAATACGTAGGGGCTCCCTGGAGGCGGCGAGAATTTATCTCGGGTTTTAGCGGATCGGCGGGAACCTTTGCCTGCACCTTAGACCAAGCCGGCCTTTGGACCGATGCCCGCTACTGGACCCAGGGCCAACAGCAACTCCAAGGAACCTCGGTGGCCCTTTTCCGCAGCGGTGCCCCCCATGTGCCGGATTGGCAGGATTGGCTGGTCAAAAACCTTGCCAAAGGGTCTCGGGTCGGACTTAATGGAAGTTTGTTTTCAATAGACCAATACACGGCTCTAGAGAAAACCCTGACCCAAGCCGGACTCCAGCTTATTACGGTCGACCAAGATCCGATCGATGGGGTGTGGGGGCACGATCGTCCCGAACTCCCATCAACCCCCGTGCGGATTCACCCACAGACTTTTGCAGGCGAGAGTGTCGACGAAAAACTAGGCCGGTTGCGCCAAAGATTTAAGGAGGAAAAGGTCCAAGGCCTCTTAGTCACAGCTCTCGACGAAATCGCCTGGCTCCTCAACCTTAGGGGAAATGATGTTGAGTTTAATCCCGTTTTTTATGCCTACCTATGGGTCGGAGAAACCCTGGTCAAGGTCTTTACCGATACCAGCAAAATCAGCGCTGATATCCGCGCCCACCTAGGATCACAGTTCCAGTGGGCACCCTATGGGGATTTTATGGGTTTTTTGGCCACTCTGCCTAAAAGCCAACCTCTCTGGGTCGACCCCACAACGATCAATGCGGCCATCGGCAAGACCTTAGGGGACTATAGTCTTAAGACTTACGAGCAGCCCTCCCCTATTCCCGGATGGAAATCCGTCAAAAATGCGGCAGAACTCAACGGAATGGCCCAAGCCCACCGCCAAGATGGGGTGGCCCTGGTCAAGTTTCTACGGTGGATTAAAGAACATCCAAACGTGGATCAGCTGGACGAGATTAGCGTAGAAGTCCAGCTGGAAAAGTTTCGCAAACTAAATACTGATTATATAGGGCCGAGTTTTGCGACCATCGCCGGGTTCGGGCCTAACGGGGCGCTTCCCCATTATCGGGCCACCCGCGAATCCAATCTCAAGCTAAAGTCTCCTGGAATCCTCCTCCTGGATTCGGGAGGCCAGTACGTCCAAGGGACGACGGATATCACCCGCACCATCGTCCTATCCCGTGGGGGTGCTGGCGACGTTCGCGCCCAGCAGGATTCCCTAGCCCAGCCCAAAAAAATCTACACCCTAGTCCTTAAATGCCACCTCCAGCTGGCTCGAACCCAATTTCCCCCAGGCACCCTAGGACTCCAGCTCGATGCGATCGCCCGCCAGCCTCTCTGGCAACACGGGCTCACCTATGGCCACGGGACCGGCCACGGTGTAGGAGCTGCTCTCTGCGTCCACGAAGGTCCGTTTAGTCTGTCGACCCGAAGAAACTTTCATCCTATCCAGATAGGTAACGTCCTCTCAAACGAGCCCGCATGTTACTTTGAAGGAGATTTTGGGGTTCGTATCGAAAACCTCGTCTCCGTGACCAGCAGGGCGTCCTCTGGACCTACCCCCTTTCTAGGCTTTGATGATCTGACCCTATGCCCCTATGACCGAGACCTTATCGATCTAGAGATGCTCCATAGAGAGGAAATCTCCCAGGTGGACCGTTACCATGAAAGGGTTGTCGCCGAACTTTCAAGCCAGTTAAAAGATCAAGATCTCGATTTTCTAAAGAAAGTCTGCCGCCCACTGCAGGGGCCTTAATTTCACATGGCAAAAAAAACTCGGTCGAGAAGAATCCAAAAAAAACCTCTGCTTTCTTAAAGGAAACCTAGCTCGTATCATAAAATTGTTACAGGCAAGTCCCTTGTTTACCCCAGAAATGTCCATGGATATTTCTTTTCTTGAGGAGTTATAGGTTGAGTCTCGCTCACAAGAGTGAACTCAATGAACCTATAACTTTTATGAGAAACTCCCCCATGACCTCAAACAATGATTCCTTTAACGATCCACAAAGTTTTTCCCACCAAGCTTCGTCTCTCGTGCCTCTCGATCCAAAAATCGATGTGGTCTTTCAGGCTCTTTTTGCGGATCCGCGTATGAAGCCTTCTCTCATAGCCCTGCTCACGGCTGTGATCAAACCTCAGACTCCTATTGCGGACCTAGAACTTCTAAACACAAAGCTCACCAAAGACCGCCTCGAACACAAGGGCAGCGTCGTCGACATGTTGGTACGCCTTCAGGATGGGACCAAGGTGGATGTCGAGATGCAGATGCGCGCTAAAGGATCCCTGAGAAGTCGCGCCCTCTATTACTGGGCCAAGATCTTTGCCTCTGGGCTCCAGGTAGGCGACAAATACAGAAAGCTGATGCCTACCATTGTAGTGATTTTTCTCAATGAAATTGAATTCTTTGAGGATAAAAACCAATATCACCACGAGTTTTACGCCACTAGTCGCACCAATCCTAACTTAA
>JBGSUI010000132.1:0-3979 GCA_041736175.1 Oligoflexales bacterium
TCTGGGGGTCAAAACAGTTTAAAATGCTTTCTGGACTCCGCGGGAATATCCCCTACTATCCGAAAGATGGGGAGACTGATTTTAGGTCCAAATCCTAGGATAGGATTTAGGCTCGTACCCCCCCTATTTGGACACCCCATCTAAAATCTGGCTAGTGGTCCTCGGCTATGATAAAAGCGGGAAATTAAGCTGATATTCCGAAGAAAACACACGTTTCATATAAATAGATCTTCTGCATTGCAAGATCTAAGAATATCTCTACTAACGACGAGGCTTGGTAGATGGCTTTTTTTAACGAGTCGTCCTTTTCAAAGTCGAAACCATAGTAGTCGACCCCAAAGGCATTCTGCAGAAACCTATTTACAATATAGGTCTTGCCGCATTGGCGGACCCCCCTGACCAACAACACCCCTCTCGCTCCGTTTTCTTGGATATACCAATTTTGCAGATATTCAGTGATTTTCCGTCGAATAGACAAAAACCCGCCTCCCTCGTTTTTCGGGCTAATACTGATGACCAAGCCACCTTTAAGGACTGCGCTGGGCGCACCTAAATTATATACAGTAATTATAATATATTGCAAGATCTAGTGAAAATTTTAGACCATTCGAGTGGTCCAGAATGAAAAATTTAAACCATTCGAGCAGTCTAGAATGAAAATTTTAGACCATTCCCGTAAAGTTGCTATTTATGGCAAGGCCAAAAAAAGATAGATGGTGATCAAGGTGCTTTCTAGAAAGGTGCATCCCAAAGCTCCCCGTCCAAGATAATGCTGCCCGAAGTGCTCTCGGTCTATCAAGGGAGCGGCTGATCGACGTCATCCTCCAGCTAGAGCGTCATGGATTAGCCTCTTTTGATGACAAGACCCATACTGCCCTTGATTTTAACTTTCATCTCGATCCATCTTCCATGGTCCAAGTGGGGGCCAAACAATTGGTCGCTCACATCAGTTAAGTTTAACTCTTTAGTGAGCTCATAAAATATCGCCGTGCGCTGGAGCATATCGATATGATAACTATAGTAATTTTGTTTATAATCAGACCAATCCTTACCATCTCTCTGGGGACCCATATAAAACACCGCTGAGTATGACCTGGTGCGACGGGGGAGAATGGTGGTTCACAAATTCCACAAGCTCCTGCATCTGCCTGATCCGCGCCCCCTGGGCAGCTGGACTCGAACCTGCTTGCATATGGGTCGTGTAAACATCGATAACTCTTTGATGGATGAGCCATTGGGTTAAAAGTATGCCTTTACTTGCGACCCGATCGGCGATGTCGGCCTGTGCCTTAAAAAAATAGGGGATCACACGGCTCATGGGTCGATAGGCTAAAGTCGCAAGCCCACTATTGACCAGGCTGAACCAGCATATGGGAATCAAGATTTCGCTAATTTTAGATGGCTGTTAACAACATGAGACGGCCCGAGAGGCATCTTTACCCATAATGGCCTTCAGAGTCGCAAATTCCCGCCTGGCTGCGTCTTCATTGGGGCATCAGGCTTCCGATCTGTTTGAGCCTTAAACGGCTTCCTAAGGCGCTCAGGCACCTTTGCCATAGCATTCCTGATCGAAGGCACCCAGCACCTTTGGGTGACGGAGTTAGGAAACTCTTCTCTAAAGAGCTTCCCAAGCCCCGGTAGGGTTTTTACGCAAATCCCGACGGAGATCTTGACATATTGATGTAAGCATGTAATAGGAATAACTAAACGCCCGACCCCCTGGGCTGAGGAGTGCCGATCTCTATGCCAAAAGTTACGATCACCACCGACAAAAAAACCATTGATGTCCCCGTGGGTTACGCCATGATCGATATGTGTGAAGACCACGATACATCGATCTTATTCGGCTGCAGGGACGGGGCCTGTGGAGCCTGTATGATCAAAGTCCTCGAAGGTTCCGAAAATCTAAGTCCCATGAAAGACGACGAAAAGGACTTTTTAGAGACCATGGCTGCCGAAGCCAACGAACGGCTTGCCTGCCAGTGTGTCGTCAAGGGTGATGTTAAGGTCGAAGTTTCTGAATAAGCAGATGGGGTTGGCGTGGCGAAAAAGTCGGATTCTCTCGTAGCAAAGGTGTTTGCGAGACTGAGCGAAATCAACCCTGATCCTAAGTGCGAGCTCTACTTTAAGACCCCCTACCAACTCCTTGTCTCTGTCGTCCTCTCAGCCCAGACCACCGATAAGATGGTCAACCGCTGTATGACCCCCGTCTACGATAAGGGTTTTGGCCCCGAAGACGCCGTGCGACTAGGACCCGAGGGGATCTTTCCTCTGATTCGGTCCATTGGCTTTGCCCCCACTAAATCCAAAAATATTTTTAAGCTATCCCAGATCCTCCTCACTCGCCATAAGGGGGGCGTCCCCTCGTCTCGGGAGGAGTTAGAGGCTCTGCCAGGAGTGGGTAAAAAAACCGCGAGCGTGATCCTTGCCGAATTATGGAATCATCCGGTCCTTGCCGTGGACACCCATGTGTTTCGAGTGGGGGCTCGGCTGGGCTTTCACAAAGAAAAGACCGCCGACAAAGCCGCCGAAAGGCTAATGAAAGTGATTGGTCCCAAGTTTTTACCTAAAGCCCACCACTGGCTGATCCTCCATGGCAGGTATACCTGTAAAGCCCGCAGACCACTCTGTGATCAGTGCTGTCTGGTAGACCTTTGTCCGTCCCGTGAAGCATAATGAATAAGGGACACAGGATTTATGTTAAGGACTCGCTGATAGGCGACTCTTTCTACTTTTTAGGAAACACCTTTCCATGGAAGATCCGCAAAAGCAGCTTCAGGCCCTTCGGCAGAAAATCCGTGATATCGATCGGCAGATTCTGACCTTGGCGGCAGAGCGGCAGAAGTGGGCCCAGGATATTGGCAAAATCAAACTAGAATCCGGTTTGCCCATCAAGGATTTTGCCGTAGAAAAAGCGGTGATTGAATCGAGTCGCAAAATAGCCCACGATTTAGGTCTGTATGAAGACTTGGGTGCAGAGTTGATCTCAAGCTTGATCAAGTACTCGGTCCTTTCCCAGGACGAATACCATCGCCGCAGGGCTACCCAGGCGCCCGGTAACCAGAAAAAAATCCTGATCGTCGGGGGTCTAGGGCGGATGGGACAGTGGCAAGCTGAGTTTTTTGCGGCTTTCGGTCATTCCATCACCCTTTACGATGTGGAGACTCCTGGTGCCCATCATGTTTTCCCCTTTGAGACCGATCTTAAAACCGCTGCCCTCGCAGCCGACGTGATCGTCCTGGCTACCCCCATCGATAGCAGCGCCCCCGTTTTAGAACAACTCATCGAGTGGTCCCCCGGTGGCCTTATCTTTGATATCTGCTCTCTTAAATCTCCTCTCATCGAGAGCCTCCACAGAGCGGCGCGCTATGGGCTGAGGGTGGCCTCGGTGCATCCTATGTTTGGCCCCCATGTGGATACCTTAGCGGGGCGCAATATCTTGGTCTGTCATGTGGACAGCGAGGCGGCGACTTTGGAGACGATCGACCTCTTTAAGCGCAGCACGGCCCAGATCGTAAGGCTTGATCTCGGCGAGCATGATGAGATGATGAGCTACGTCTTGGGTCTGTCCCATCTGATCAATCTTGTCTTTGCCCGGGTCCTGGCTAAGGGCCCCTTGAGTTATCAAAAGCTCAAGCAGGTGGCGTCGACCACTTTTAACGCCCAGATCAGCGTCACCTATCCCGTCATCCAGGAAAACCAGTCTCTCTACTACTTGATTCAATCTGCAAACAAACATACCCCCCAGCTGTTGCAAGCGATAGAGGCTGCTCTCCAAGACTACCAGCAGGCTATAGTCTCCCCACAGCCAGGGGAGTTCTGCGACTTGATGGAAAACAGCCGATTATTTATGGATGGACTCACAAGGTGAAGCCTCCGTCCGAGCTAAAGACTCGGCGGCTTCCGGGAAACCGGGAGCACTTCACCAGACCACAACCAAGAAAGGATCGTAAGAGTTAATGGTTGTAAACGATGGACA
>JBGSUI010000133.1:0-3299 GCA_041736175.1 Oligoflexales bacterium
GAGAGAAATTCGTCGTGTTCGCCCGACTCGGTACCAATTTTTATTTCTATTGAATTGCTTACTGAGTCGGGCTACCCAAAAAGATGGTCGTCTCGAATTGATTTATAAGGGGGGATCATTGCTTAATCATGACAGAATATATAGCAAAAAGTCAATGGGTCAATTTAGCTGAGCGCTGGTGGGTCAATTTAGGTGAGCGCTATAGCTTGGGATCATCTTCAATCCTGGTGGAGGGCAAGCAAGACCAGGTCTGATCAAGACACTTGATGACTCAAGCCATATTCATGAGCTGATTCATGTATTCAGATTTGAGGCGGGGTACACGAACACTTTTCTGGAAGAAGGGCTAGCTTCAGCTTTAGGTGATGGATATGAGCGCATCACATCAGCGGCGAGATGCCATGAAACCCAGGCCCTGTTGGCCCAAGGCTATGTGCGCTTGTTAGACTCGAATGAATTTTCCACGGCGTCCATTGCCGGTAAACCAGCCTACGAAGGTGCACGATTTCTTATGGAGTATTGGCTTGACCAATTTGGTTTAGACAAAGTTTTAGAGATGATGGCTTTGTCGGCAAAAAGCCCGAATCAAACGGTCCAGATCATAAGCAGGACACTGGAAGAACCAAGCTTAACCGACCAAAAGGTTCAACTGAAGCTTGACGCAAAGTGTCGGGCGCTGCCCCCTGAATGAGGCGGTCGGCCTACGTGACGGAATTTACTGCCTCGCCGTCGTCAACTCCCCTAATGAATCCACACCCACTTAAATAGGAAAATATTTGGAATATTCCCTAAATAATGTCCCTAATACCCCTATTTTACCTGTTCGTGTGCAGTAGCCCGTTCAACTATCTTGAATGCATATAAATTAATCATTATTTTATATGAAATTAAAAACCCCGTCCTTATGGGAACCCCCCGCTACTCCGATACGGAGTCCATCAATCTAAATAATCCGTTAGAGGACAAGCGTGGGCGGTGTTCATAAGCCAAAATCCACGAAGTATGAGTTTCTGCAAAGGAACTCTATGTGGCTCGGCATTGGATTGAAGTGATAGGTAAATCAATGGACTTTTTTGGGAAGCATTGGCTGGCGGATCGCTATTCCTTGAACCCCGACCCAGGTCAAAGTCGGCCTTTTAAGGTCGTCCCACCCCCGGACTATATTACGCCAAAAGTTCTTGAACGCTTTGACCAATAAGCAAACTTAACTCAGGCCACGTCTCTTTTACTGGCCGCAATGGAAAGAAATAGAGAAAAATCTTTAAAAAGAATCTCGGCTGTGGAGCGACCGCAAAACACACGTTTTGATACCTCCTTTGCTGAAGAGGCTCCTTCCATCATTGCATACCTAACGTCCGCTCGAACTTCGCTGCCATACAGAATTCGAAGACGATATTGTAGGCTCTTTTGAGCTAGAGCTTCGACCGAATCAACGTCCTCGTCGCGGACCCGCAGACTTTTCTCAGTTACGTAAAGACCTGTTCCTTGAAGGAATGAGGCTGTTCCGACCACCTCTGCAAAAGCTTTGGCCGCCGCTGGTTGCTCCATAGAGGCTTCAGAATTTAGGCTCTTTGCAACCAGAGCCCATTTTTTATGCCCTTTACTAACCGCGAAATGAGCTAGAACACAAAGCCAGAAAAGTTTTCTTCCATGCTTTTTGCGATAGGCTTTAGCCAGAGCATTAAGCTTTTCCGTTCGAACTCTTTGCCCGTGAACAACGACCCACGTTGCCAAAAGATTGGGGAGGGCAGGCTCCGAAAGAGCCAAGTCACAGACTTCGACTAAGGTCTCTTCCAAGTCATCCCCGCTTCCACGAAGCGATGGACCATGATCTAGGGCAGAAACTTTGAGCCCAAGAACCTTCGAGGCCGTAGGCCAAAGTTTTGGTCGCCATAGGTTTTGTGGCCTGGTGGACTTCAATGTAATCTCCTGTTTTTACTCTATCCAAGTAGATGACAGTCATCCACCTACCGTCTATATTATCGGATAGTTGCTTAAAAGTCTTTAGTTATTAAACAAGGCCCTGTCCCAAAAGTCTCAGATAAGTCTAGCATAACCTAATGTTTTCAAAATATTTTAGTTTTTATCTGGTTACACGAAAAGCCCAGGGCCCTTTAGCAAAGGGTGACTTTTCGCCAGCCGCCTACACTAGGCCAAAACTTAGCTTGGTTTGTCTTGACGGGTCACGATTTGCTTGGGTCTGACATTTGTTCCTGCGGGAACAATGCGAGAGCACTCACGATATTTGATGGCATACGTTTCACGATATCTAATGGATTTATCTAGTCGTTCCATCCCCTTTTCCACAGGGATTCGTCCCAGGACGACACGCTCGCTTAGAGCGTTAGTTCCGACTTTTGCTGCTTTTGCGCCCAAAATTCCTCTCTTGGCGGTGACTTTGGAGCCTTGAAACCTCCTTGCACTGGTTCAAACTGGCTCAAAGATTGATTCCGGCTCCATTCCAAAAAAACCACCCACAAAATACTGTTTAATCTGCTGTTTTCACCTTGTGCTTATTTATAGTCTGAAGCGTCTTTTTCGCCACCCCAATTTGCATGCGTCAATTTGTTAGCCACTGGTTTAGCCGTACTTACGGCTAAGTAAAAAAACTAAAGGTTTCCCTTTCGTGTTCCGATGTAGTACAGTGTTTACATGCCCCATAGTGGGCCGGGAGGCTGAGTATGAAAGGCAAACCCAACTCCGTGCGGTTGGAACAGGACCTCGAGCCGGCAGTTGAACAGTGGCTCGAGATCAACAAGCTTGAGTTCGCCGTCTTAGTCGACCTAGCGCTTCGCGATTATATTTTTAGGAAGCATGCTATCGAGCTAAAGCCCGTAGATCTCGATACGGCAATGGCGTCGGCGCAGAAAATGATGGGGCGCCATAAGAAGGCGGTCGACGATCTCAAATGACGGTTATCCACACTATCACTGCCGATACGGTCGTCGGCATCAACAAGCTCATCTGCGCCGAAGGCGGCAACCGCCACCAGTGCTATAGCATTGGCAAAGTCGAGAGCGCATTACATTCGGCGTTTTATCCCGGCGGTTATCCTTTTCAACATGGTGGTGTCGCTCGTGTTGCTGGCGCCCTCTGCTTCTATTTGACCCAGGCGCACGCCTTTTATGATGGTAATAAACGTACTGCGTTAATCGCCAGCTGGGGTGTCCAAATAGGGGGGGTACGAGCCTAAATCCTATCCTAGGATTTGGACCTAAAATCAGTCTCCCCATCTTTCGGATAGTAGGGGATATTCCCGCGGAGTCCAGAAAGCATTTTAAACTGTTTTGACCCCCAGA
>JBGSUI010000136.1:0-63047 GCA_041736175.1 Oligoflexales bacterium
TCTGGGGGTCAAAACAGTTTAAAATGCTTTCTGGACTCCGCGGGAATATCCCCTACTATCCGAAAGATGGGGAGACTGATTTTAGGTCCAAATCCTAGGATAGGATTTAGGCTCGTACCCCCCCTATTTGGACACCCCACATTTTTAGTGGATGGGATGCGGCGTGAACCCAATGGGATTGTACTTTCTCCCGATGAAAAAACTCTCTATGTGGGATCTGCCGAAGGCATCATTTTTAGCTATGCCGTTGCGTCCGATGGAACCCCAGGTGATCCACAGATTTTTGCTAAGCCAGGCAAAAACATCGACGGCATGACCGTCGACTGTCTTGGCAACATCTATGCCACCATCCACGAAGCACAGGAGTTTGTGGTCTATACCCCTAAGGGTGCCGAGATCGAGCGGGTTAAAGTAGGGCACAAGATCACAAACCTGGCCTTTGGGGATCTGGACCAGAAAACCCTGGTGATCACCACGACAGGCCATCTCTTTAAAATGCGCAGCCGGGTTTCAGGAGCTGCCTACTAAGGCGCTCCCCGCAGATTAGGTGGGCGCTTGGTCCTTAATGATTTGGTCAGCAATAGCCAAACTCAGGGCAGCAATCGTGAGAGTGGGGTTTACCGCCGCGCTGGAAGCAAAAACGCTGCTGCTGGCGATATAGAGGTTTTGGTGATCATGGGTGCGGCATTTTTTGTCGACGACGGATGTTTTTGGGTCATCGCCCATAATGGTTGTACCCATGATATGGTTGTTACCACCAAGAGAATCAAGGAAGACTACGTCAGTCGCTTTAACTTTTTCAATGATCTGGGCAAACACCCTGCGCACATGATCGACGCTTTTGGTTGAATAGGAATCAATTGAGTAGTGGATCTGCGGCCTAGGAATGCCTATCGAATCTTTGAGCGTACTCGCGGTGACACGGTTGTTTGGGTCCGGTAGCTGCTCGTGAAACGAGCTGAAAGCACAGCGCCTGATCGAATAGGCTCTGATCGCTTGGTCCAGATCCTTGCCAGCTAGACCGCTGCCTATGAATTTACGCGTCGCACCTTCGGTGAAACTTCCATTCCACAGCCCGATCTTAATCGATCCGGATTCCTTGCGAAAAGAGCCATCCCGCAAGTCGAGGATACTGCTCACCACCTGGGGCCCCCGACCCGAATAGATGGGTTCGGGTATGCTAAAGTCCATTCCAAACCGAGGATGATCCATAAGATTGCGGCCTACTTGATCGGAAGAATTAGCGACCCCATGGGGAGTTCGCTCGGACCGTGAAATCAACAGCAGCTTAGGAGTTTCAATCCCATGGGCCGCAATCACAAAGGTCTTAGCTTTAACCATATGGCTTGTGCCGCTTGGATCTTTGTAGTGAATGGCTTTAATAGATCTATTTTCATTTACATCTAGCTGATAGGCCACGGCATTGGTGATCAGCAAAGCTCCGGCTGACTCAGCTTTTCTGGCGTGAACATCTCCGGAATACTGGGCCCCGATGGGGCACAAGGGCATACAGTTGTGGTTGCCGCAGCAAGGTGGGCGACCGTCATAGAGGGCACTGTTACGAGCGACGGGTTGGACCACCACATCATATCCCAGAGGTTCCAGGAGTTTTTTAAAGGTTTGGTCCATATAGGTCGGCGCAATCCCTGCCATCGGGTAGGGCTGGCTTCGGGGCGATCCAAGATCTTTGCTTCCGGATACCCCCAGTTCCTGTTCGGCTTGGCCATAGTAGGGCTCCAAATCTTGATAGCTAAGTGGCCAATCTCGGCCAACACCATAGAGACTTTTGAGTTTAAAATCACTCGGCAAAAATCGCCACGCTTCACCAGCCCAGTGCCAGGTGGTACCACCAACCATTCTAAGATAAAGTGTATTGTATTTATGGGGGCCTGTCTCGATGATATAGGGATCTGAATCCCCGTCCAATCCTGGATGAAGAGCATGCTTTTGTGCTGGATAGGGGGATTGATGGTGTTTGATCGGTGCCTCAAGAAACGTCTTTAAAGCCTCAGCACGCTCGATGCGTTTACCGGCTTCGAGGATGATGACCTTAAGGCCTTTTTTTGCGAGCCGATAGGCCGTCAGTGAACCAGCAACACCTGAGCCAACCACAACAATATCGGCTTCTCGAATCTGCGCCATCTCTTAACCTCAATAGAAATAATTATTAAACAACTGGTGGTTTTGACCAGAAGTTAAGTTCTCCACCACAGATGGCCGGGATATTCTGCACACCAGCCACAGCCTGATACATCAATGCTTCGTAGTAGGTAAAGAGAACGGGATGTTTTCCAGTATTTAAATAACCTATATACCATGCCGTGAGCAGTTCTTGGATAGTTCCTTGTAACGTACTGTGACTTACAGAAAACGCGGTAGGTGACTGCACCTTGGTCGGCGACATCTCTTTTAGCAGGATATAGATCTTTGTGAGATTTTTTCGATGCACGAGTGACGACTGAAGATTCTTTAAAATCTTAGTGCCTACTTCCGGACTAAGGGTCTTATTTTCAGTAAAGTAGCGGGAGACCTCCATAAACGATTCGAGATCTTGCACAGACTTATCTGGCACCTTTTCAGACTCTTTGGCCGCCGCAGTCCCTATCAACCTTGGTATTAAAAACCCAGCTTGAATTACATAAGATCCCACAGCCGCTACACCAAAACAAAACGAGCGCCTCCCTAGCAAGTGATACCTGTAGTGGGTCGCTGTTTGGTAAAGTTTAGTCACTCAGTTCTCTTCATATTAAAAAGTTGCGATGGAAAAGTTTAAACAGTGCTCATCATAGATTGATTAGGTTAATGAAGACACCCGTATTTTCGGCCCCCACCTCACTCGCACCCTCAGGACTTAGGGACAAACCCCAACCGTACCCCAACTCCGGCATCGCGGGGCTGGATGCTCCCTCCATAATAATCCGTGGTAAGCACCACCAAACCACCTAGGACCCCGCCCACAAAATCCGAGGAGTCTAAACTTCTAAATCCCTTAAACCTTATTTTTGCCGACTCCAACCAGGACATAAGGGGATTGGGGTTCCCATCAATAAAGGCAATTTCGAAGACCACCTCGATTTGGCCTTCATGCTCTAAAATCGATGGAAACAGATCGATGGTTTGGATCTTGAGAGAGTCAGTTACTTCTGCATCTTGGTGTTTTTCCATCTCGCGCCTTCCCATGCCCCCTAGGGCAAGAGCTGCCGCTAAGGCTGTGATCAGCGCCCGGATATCAAAGGCCAAGGGCAGCAACAACAGATCGTCGTAGGTGGCGGTCGCTGGATGGTCGTGGACTCGAATCCCTATCTGGCGCATCAGGACTCCATAGGTGGCTTTAAATTCATCCATAATCAACCCCAGGTTTCTAGGGGTCTCCTTTGCTGCGCCCTCCTCAAGGGTCGTTGCAATTAAGACAGACCTAATCACCAACTGGATTTGGCTGATATAAAACTCGGCACAACTCAGGTGTTTAGGGTCCAGTGCTTTTTCCAGGACTAAAAGCTCAATCAGTCCCTGCATTTTTGCAATGGGGGTATTGAGGTTGTGGCTGAGGAGAGAGATAAAATTGCCCTTAAGATCGGCTGCCTGCAAGTGACTTGCAGAAATCTCTTCGGCCCTCCAGCGCGCCAGAGTCGTCAGAGATAGTCGGGCAAACCCACTCATAATAAGGATCGATAACCCGACATAATAAGAACTAAAAATAGGCAAGTAGAACATCAAGAAATTTAAAAATCCGATGTTTATGATGGGAGCCGCAAGACACCATAACATAAAACAGACCGAGGCCGACACCCCACCGTATCTAAACATAAGAAAGACGATCACCCCTGCAAAAACCCCATTGAGACTCCACACCATCAAGGGTGAAGCCACACGAGGGAGCCTTCCTTCCAGCATTGTTTGGCCCATGTTGGCCCAGTATTGATGGAGAGGAACTCCTCCCAGCTTAAAGGAAGTATTCCGTAGGGAGCGATCTTGGTAAGGGGTTTTGATGGCAATAGGCATCCCAGGGCGCGATGAGGGAGCCACGGATCCGGTCAAGTCCAGACCCACAAATGCAAATTCTGGAACAGAAATCTTGCCAGGGGTGAGCAGCAGAGCATCTGAAAAGGAAAGATCAGGAATCTGATGGGGATGGACCAAAAAGGTCATATAGCCCTCCACGGTGCTAGGGATATACCGAGTCTTCCAGGATGGAACTACCGAGGGCCAACGCCACGGACTAGGACGCCCCAGCCCAGCTCCCAAGGAATCCACTTCATGAGTCCCTCGCCCATACAAATGGCTCAACATCCATTGGGCGATCCAATCGCCACTTTGGGGCAAAATAGGGCAAAAAGTCTGGACTTCTTCCTGTTCTGTATTAGCACAGGGAAGATTATCAAAAATGGTCGCCACATCTCCCACGTAAAGCTTGATACCCTGTGGCTCATCGATATTGGTCACAAAGGCGATTTCGACCTGGCCGCGAACTTTAGCCAAATAATGTCTCAAATCTCGATAATAACTTCCTGATTGTGGATGGTTTTCAGATCTCCAAATCACGATGATATTTTTAACCCCAATATCAACCAATGACTCGATGATTTTTTGGTAATAATCGATTGGTAAATCAGGTGTTGTACCATTATGAGAATGGGCCACCTTATTGATTTCAAAAACATTGCCACTTACCGTCAGGACCCGGCCAGGATAGGTTAACTCGCGGAGGGGCGTCAAACTAAAAGTCGTTTCTAAAAGAAACCTTTCAGCTAAAAGAGAAAGGCGGGAGGATTCGCGCCCGCCGTAGACTATGTAATAAATGGATCCAAAGAGCATCATTCCTAAGGCGATGGGGTAGACAACATCAAACCACCACAATTTCCGCAGTACAAATTCTATGTGAAACCTTGCTCTAGTCAGGAGCGAGACGGCCGCTTTAGTTCCTTTTGTCACCATGGAGGCCCCCCTCAGTTTTGGATTTTTGTACTGATCGCGGGGGTAACATGACCAGGGTAAAGGAGGATCCCATGCCTGGCTCAGATTCAAGCTCGATTTTTGCTTGAATAAGGTCTGCGAAATAACTGCTTAAGTAGAGTCCTAGTCCATGGCCTTTCACCTTGTAAACAAAATCATTCTTAACCCGGTAAAATTTCTCAAAGACCTTTTGATGAAATTCAGCCTCAATTCCTGGACCATGGTCTCTGACCTGGATTTTTGTGCTGTCTTTTGCCATCCAGGAGTTTATGGTGATGATTCCGTGGTTAGGGGAGTATTTTATGGCATTCGAAATAAGGTTATAGAGGATTTGCGCGGTGATCGGCCCATCGCCAAAGCTCAGAGAACCTTTAGGCACATGAACCTCTAAGACCAAATGCTTTTCTCGGATGCGGGCTTCAAACTGAATCAGGATCCTAGGCACCATCTCTGCAAGGTCAATATTCTGAAAACCTTTTTTAAGTTCCTTGGATTTAATCTGGTGTTGGCCCGAACAAGCTTCTAATCGCGAAAAATGACTCATTCCATTGAGGTAATCATCAAGCTCCTCGCAGCTTTCTACGACTTTTCCAAAAATGGTTTTGGTTTTAGGAGAAGAAAGTTTATCGAGAGATTCAATCCTAAGACAGGCTCTGACTTTTTTATTAATCGTCGATAATTCTTCGGCAAAGATATTTAGAAACCTATCCTGTACAGAAGCGACGTCCCGGTCTGTAGCAACCTTAGCCTGTTGCTGGGCATGCAGCCGACCTTCTAGCCTTAACCTCACGAGTGCGCCGACGATCGTCATAAAAGTCGACACCAGTGCGGTATCTGCTAACGGAATATAGTAGGAATAAGATGCAAACAAAAACCCGTGAATAATCAGCAAAACAATCCAGCCACCAATAAACAAAATGGAAGCAAAACCTGCACTAAAATACCAGGCCCCTAAGGACAAGAGAGATACGATCGTCGTCTGAAAGAGATTGACCCAAAGCTTGCCAGGGACGAGCCAATCCCCCTGTTTAAGACTCTGTATGGTCATTGCAAGAGCTGTCACAAGTGGGATCCCATCCACCACATCATACCCCTCCTCCTGCCAGGGAGAATTGACAAAGGTAGCCTCAAAAGCCTTAAGAGTCGCTGGACGATAAGCGGTATAGCCCACCAGGACCACTTTATCGTCGACCCTATCGATGGTTGTCCCCTCTGGCCCAAGAGCCATCCAGTCGGCTACCGATAGGGTCGGAATTCTGCTCGGCAGCACAAAGTTAGGTCGGACCGAGATGATTTGTGACTTAAGAGAACGAACCAGGTGGTCCTGCTTTTTTTCGAGCGGTGTCTGCTGCGAGTTGAGTAGCGATCCAAGGTAGGGTGCCAGATAGGGCATCTCACCCTTTTCTTTGATGACAACCTCGCGCACAATCTCGCGCCGAAACGGCCGAGTCATATTGGCTTTATAGACTCTTGCCGCAATAGGGCGGAATTTTGGCGGCAACGCCTCAACTCCTCCATCCTGTAGGTTTATATCAAAAACACCCAGGCTAAATCGACGATCCCTAGCGACCAGTTGGATAATGGGATCAAGCCCTAGATCGGAGTAGCTAAACAGCTGGGGCGGTAGCAGGACTCCTACCGCTTTGACTTTGGTACCCTCGAGTTTCAAAAGCACATCGGCCAGGGCTGTATAGGACAAGGTTGGCTGGGGTCCCGGTGTAACATTGTGGGGAGAGTTCAGGGTTTTTTCATCGATGGCGAGGACCAAAATATCGGTGATGGTCGTTAAATTTGGCGCAAGTCGAAAGCGGAGATCATAGAGTTTGTTTTCGATGCGGGTTCTCAAGGGGGTGGCGTAGAAAATCTTTAGGAGACAGATTCCAAGTGTCAGAGTCAAAAAGACCAGACTTAATAGGTTAAATCTATCATAGCGCCAAGTGTATTTTTCTAAACTTTTTTTATTTTGATCCATTGGATCTCAAATATAAGATATCCATTGTGAAACATCTGACGGAGCTTTACGCGAGAAAAACTCTTATCATTCCTGATCGTTAAAGTCAAACATTCATTTTCTCAGAGCCTGTTTAGGGGTTTCCAAAACCTCAGGAGCATTCTTAATAAGATAGGTGTAGACGCGCATGGCAAGCGTGATCTCGCTGCCTAGGAGGCGACAAAAGGTTTCGTCGAGTATAAATTTGCTACCGTGGGCCAACTTATGCTCATGGAAACAGCCTCCAGCGCAAAACTCCCGGACAAAACAACTCTTGCAAGGTTCGTTTTGTGCATTGCGAACCTCCGCGATTTCGCGCAACCCTGCATAGTTGACCCCGGTTTGGATATCTCCATACCGCTCGCTTTCGTCTTCATTAAACCTATGGCATAGATGAAAGGCTCCGTCGACTGACACTGTGAGGTAGTTAACCCCGGCTCCACAGCTGGTCTGTCTAGTCTTGCCCTGGTGCAAGGACCGTACAAATCCCATAATGGCCTCAAATTTTCTGAGTTTGTCGTAGTCTTGAGCCTCAAGCAACCGATCGATCACCCGCGCCATGATGCCTGTCAAACGATCGATATCGCTAAGAGTGAAGGCGAGCCTTTCCGACTTTTCTGCATGGCGGGCGACACTCAGGCGGTAGTTAAAAGAATGGAGCGTCTGGACAATCGCCTCTTCCGTATGGTCTAACACATCACGGGTGATGGTCGCCCGCAACCGAAACGACTTGAGAGCCGCCAATTGGGTTTCGAAATTTTTAAGCTTTTTCTCCACAAAAGATTCTGAATTAGAGACTTTATCTTTGTTGAGACGGTTTTTTGCATGGATTCCTTTACCGTCGTAAGAGACCGTCACGGCAAAATCATGGTCGTCCATCCATTTTATTTTCTCTTCAGAAAGCAAAGTTCCATTCGTCGTAATGGCATAGGTAAACTTAAGGGGAAGAGTTTTGGTCCAATCTACAATCTGTTTGACGACCGAGAAATTAAGCAGCGGTTCGCCCCCAAAGAAAATCAGATGAAACGATTTTTTTCCTTCACAGAGCATAGAAATGGCTTTTTGTGCGGTCTCAAAGGTCATCATCCCCTTAACCCCGTAGTCCCCTTCTCCCGCAAAACAGTAAGTACAACGCAGATTGCAACCTTGAGCCATATTCAGAGAGATCGCAGAAATATTAACCAGGGTATTTCGCGGAGCGATTTTAGGAAAAGTTGCTGCTAACTCAGCTAAACCAGCAGCATAGGCTTGGTTCCGTTCCTGGTCCACCTCCCCCATGGGGACGCCCTGGTCAAGGCTCCTAATATACTGCGCTGTCTCTAAATCCGTCTCCAGCACCGTCGAGGTGGGGACATGGAGCATAAAACTCCCATGTTCATAGATAAAGGCACGCCATTCCGTGGCCTTAAGAGACTTCCAGGTTTCGCCCGGCAGGGCCGGTCCTAAGAGCGAGGGAGTGGGGGAAACCGACTCATTTTTTTCGTTTGGGTCCATTTTGATACCACCTTGGTTACGGGTCCGGTGCAAAGATCCCTAAGATGAGTTTGTGCCTATACCTGCCTTAAGAACGACTAGAAATCTTAATTTATTCAGTCTTTTCTAGATGTTACATACAATAAATCAGTCCCATTTTACCTTCCTTAACGCCTTTGAGAGACAAGGCGGCTGGTATCATATCGATACCACTTAGGGTCTAATAAGCAGGAAGTGTACCAACTGGGTAAACGAGGAATTTATGGGAAATATTGAAACCTCTTAGAACCATACCAGCAGAGAGCTTTATCTTTTGCCTAAAAAGACCGATTCCTATCCATAACCTCTCAGGACGGTCCCCCTATGCGCACAAACCGGAAAGCCCCACGTTTTCACCCTGCTATAAAAGGTGCGATTTGGGTTTTGGCGCTTGGTGGCTGTCTCAGTGGCCTGTTTATCCTTAGTCGCCAGAGGCAAGAAGAAGACTTAGAGCCTATGGCTCCCAATGATTCCCGAGAACCGGAAGTATCTCCCAATGAAGCTTCGACCATCACCCTAGAATCTAATTTTTTAAACAAATGGTCAGCTACCAAGCTTACCTCCCATGATCCTGGAAAAATCCGGATTAAAAATGCCTATCGAACTCGTTTTTTCTGGGTCAAAGGCAGTTTCTCAAAACCCCTCCCGGGATTTGGGATGGTGGTAGAACAGAACATCCCACAAAACACATTATGGCGACCTGAAGTGCTCTGGCAAGCCTTTGACCACCTGCCGCCCTTTCGGACTGCCTTTGCCTCGGGTAGCATCCTGGGTCAGGAAAACTTAGCAACGCAGATCTTAAATTTACCTCCCAGCGCTCTCCTAACGGAATCTGCTAATATCACCCTTGCTGTGAAAATCGGCCTCAAACATCCTGAGTTAGGACGCCAAGAAGCTGAGACTGCAACCATTCGGTTACGATCCCTAAAAGGGAACCTCTCAAAACTGAAACAAAAAAGTATCACCGTATACTTAGGAGAAGCGCAGCCAAGACCCCACCAGGAGTGGGTGGGGGTATGGAATTCACTGACGCCAAACCAAGCACCTAAAAAATTGATTCTAAATAAAGGAAACCCTCTTCTTGACCAAGAACTCGACTCTCTGTTTGCCCAACTCTCCCAGCACCATGATTTCCTGATCAAGACAGAGACGGGCGACCCACTTTAAAAGTGCTCCCACGCTGTCGCTTTCTGGCGCGGCTTAAAATTGCTACACTAAAGGCACCTAAACGCGATCCCCCCTCCTCCCCCGAAGGGCATAAGATACTATGGGAAATTTTTTGTGCATCCCCACACGACACAGTTTCTCTAGGCTTCTATGGACTATGGGCCTTTTTTTGAGCCTTGATTTAAACTGGGCCCAGGCTACACCCTATCAGTATTATGTCTTGGGGGATTCCATGGTAAAGACGGGGCTTGGCACAGCACTTAAAAAAAAACTAGCCCAGACATCTCCTGGGTCCATTAGGATTTTTGGTAAGTCCTCTACTGGTTTTTCTCGCCCCGAACTTTTTGACTGGCAACAAGCCCTCGCCTCGGAGTTCAGCTCTGCCGCCAACAAAAACCAAGTGAGCGTATTTGTCATGATCGGTACCAATGACTGCCAAGACATCCCCACTCCCACGGGTTCCGCCGAATTCTGGAGTCAAGAATGGAAAAATATTTATAAAGAGCGGCTTCTCAACTTTGGCCAAACCCTTTGCCAACGTGCGAGTCAAGTCTATTGGTTAGGTTTACCGCCTATGCGACCCAAGAAATTCAACGAAAAGATTAGTAGACTAAACCAGTTTACCGAAGAAACCCTCAAGCAACGCTCCTGTATTAAATATATTGCAACCGATAAAATCCTCGGGACTGCCGCAGGAGAGTACCTAAAGACGCTCAAATACCAGGATAAAAATCACGCCATCCGCGAGTCCGACGGGATCCATATATCCTACGAGGGAGCAAAAATCCTTGCTGATAGGATTTTTGCTGAGTATTTTAAAGAGGCTAGCATCAAACCTAACTTACCGTTATAAATAGCTTACATTGTCAAATAGCGATGTTATCTAAACCGCGGAGCCATCGTCATTGCCGCTGTCATCACCAGGAATCTCGATTTCAATCAAATGATGCTTTATTTCCTCAATAGCAAGCACCTCTTTAATTGAATCGGGCAATATATATGCAGAAACACCTATTGGTGCTGTGGTTTTGCTTAACGCGTATTCAACAATTTCATTCTTTTTTGAGCGACAAAGGATCAAACCAATGGTCGGCTCATCTTTGTCCTTATTCCGCAACTTATCATCGATGACTGCCACATAAAATTGCATTTTTCCAGCATATTCAGGTCGGAATGCAGTTGTCTTGAGATCAATAACAACATAACAATGGAGCTTGACATGATAAAAAAGAAGATCGGTATAGAAATCATAACCGGCCACTTCTAAGTGATGCTGACGCCCGATGAATGCAAAACCAGCACCCAATTCCAGGAGAAAATCGCGCAGATTAGAGACAAGGGCCAGCTCTAGTTCGCGTTCCTTCGCATCGTCTGTGAGCATTAGAAAGTCGAAACTGTATGGATCTTTTAATAGCTGACGAGCTAAATCGGATTGTGGTGGCACAAGAGTCTTTTCAAAATTAGTGGGAGCCTTCCCCTGACGAGCAATTAGGCTTGTAGCTATTTGATGTTCGAGAACAACTACACTCCAGCCGTGTTCAATTGCTTTTTGTGCATACCATAACCTTTGATCCATATCCGGGAGCTTTTCGATTAGAATAAGGTTGTGCGACCAAGGTAATTTGGCAGACGGCGTCTGCCAAATTGAGTCGTCGGGCCATACATCGGCGAATTTCTTAATATTTCTAAGATTTCGCGGAGAAAACCCCTCCTGTCCTGGAAACGCGGCCTTGAGGTCTTCTGACAGGCGATTTATGACCCTTGCTCCCCAACCAAGCTTTGACTGACGTTCGGTAATAGTACGTCCGATTTGCCAATAAAGAACCAGGAGTTCCTGGTTAACTGCCGTGAAGGCTTTTATTTGAGCAAACTTAATTCGTTCCTTAAGGTCTTTTAGAAATTCACTGTAACCTTGCAGTTCATGTTTATCAATAGCCATAAGCCTACCTACAATTAGCTTTAGTTTGATTATTTACTTTTTCCAATCAACTACAATCATGTTGCAATTTTGGAGTTGCCGATTCCCTTTTTGGGGGCAACACAGGGCTCAAGCGGATCAAAATCCGCTCCCCGTAGCGCTCTGTCAGGCTCTTACCCCGATGTTCCAGCTCAACGATTCGACGTCCAATCTCCCAATAGGCTCTCGTTATCACGTCTTTTGCCACTTTAGCAACCGCGAAGCGCGTTATGATAGCGTTATGATGCACGAAAATCGTAGATGCCCTTTGTCCACTCCCCAACGATTACGGTGGCCCGGCCATTGACCTCGTCTACCAACGGGTGCACCACACCAAACCTAGATTATAGGAAAATCAAGGCCTACTGTACCTCCTTTCGACCCAAGTTGGGAAACATTTTCCGACGACCCCCTTAATATATGTTTCGGAACACGCAAAATTTGGCTCTCCTGTGGCCAAATAAATCATTGAGTAACCTAAAGAAGCGAGTGTCCTAGCTACACTGAGACCAGTAAACTCGTGCGACAAATTTTTATCAACAAATATTGGTATGTTCATTTCTATATTAAGTTCATATATTTTATCAAAGTCTCGGAGATGCAAAATTTTGATCCCGCGAACATCTGCTTCAAGTTCCCATAACTCGTGCACCAAGTCATCATCATCGATAAGCACTAAGTCAAAAAAACAAATAGGCTGGTCATTGCCTCCTATTGCGGCCATTGACGTAACCATATTTACGGCGATAAGAGGTATCATAAACTTCGGCAACAGTTTGCATTGAGCAGCGATAACCGATTTTTGAACATTTAAATCATTAAAATAGCTGGTCACGAGAATAGCCCGATCTCCTAATTGATTCCTTTCAATAATATCCATCCCCGTAACGAGGCTTCCAGTAAACTCAAAATCTACTACATAAAAATAATTTGAAGAGACGTGTGTTTTAGGCGTAAAATCTTGAGGATCATAAAGGTGAATAAGACGAAAATCTTTGAGTTTTTCTGACCAGAGTAGATGAGTGCTTTCATCATCATCTATAACTACAATGGTCATTTGTTCTTTGAACGACAGTACGTTAGGTAACCACTGGGGCGTAGGTGAGCTAGGTAATGTTAGAATGACATCAGTACCACGGCCTGGAATTGAGTTGATTTCAAACTTTCCTCCGACCGTTGCAATGACTTCTCTAGCATGTTGGAGTCCGATCCCAGCTCCGCCGACTTTTCCGAAACTTCCACCTTTTGTTAGCACTGCATTTAACACATCAATAGCCATACCTTTACCATAATCTCGGACGATTATTTCGACACCTTCCATTGAATTAGAGGCTTCCTTTTGCAAAATCAGAATTGAACCGGCTCCTTCTGTTGCTTCGATGGCGTTATTTACAAGATTTGATAGCACTCGTGCCAGATCGCTTGCTGTTATAGCGACTGTCGCGAGAAGTGTTGACTCAACAATCTCCGATTTTACTTCTATAAGTCGGCGGTTCTCTAGTTGTACGGTCTTTTCTGCGATGATAGAGTTGATAACTTCATAGGTAAATGTTTGTACATGGTCGCTCGCCTGATTGGTATGAGTATGACGCACCAGGATATCATCTCCTAGAGATTGAATTCTTGATGCTGCAGCTTTCAACTGTCGGCGTTGCGCTTCCGGTAGTCCAGAAGCGTTGCGTACCAGAAAAAGTAAGGTCTCAAGGGGTGACCGTATATCGTGAACTAAACGTTGGGCTAACTTGCCCAGAGCTTCCTTTTTTTCTAGGGCTATTAAATCTGCTAAGTATGGTTGTAAAAAATATTTCCTTGAAATGATCTGCCAACTGACCCAAATCCCCAAAACAATGAGTATGTAGGCGAGATAGTTATCAACGAAAAATCTAAAAATTCCCCGAGACTCAAAGCCGAACGGGTCGCTAAGCTCAGCGTAAATAGATCCAATTTTAGCGTCACCTATCTTTAAGTTCACCACTACTTCATATTCGCTTTTGGAACTCGGAGGCTTAACCTTAATCCGATCTTGGATTTGAAATAACTCGTTTTGTCTGAATGAAGTGGAGTCTGTCACTGGGCATGACCCGCGATAGCTGTTGTTACCAGCATAAGCTAAACACTCATTATCCTTGCCTAAAAGATAAACTTGTGAGTATCTACTACCGAGGTGATGGGCAATCTGAATCACTCTCGTAATAACAGACTCATAGTTTTTTGTCCAACACTCCTCTGACATAGCGTGATATTCGAACTCAAAAAAATGGTTAACTTGGCGCGTGAAAATGCCTGCTCGCTCTCTTTCGTGAACGATATATTGAAAAGAAAACATCGTTGCCGCTAAAATCATACACAACAAAAGTACTGTGAAAGAACCATAAATATAGATTTTTAATCGATCGTGAGACTCTTTCATCGTATTATGCCGCCGAGCTATTATTTGGTCGTTAAAAATTCCGGACCAGATGAGCTTATTTTATATATAAACAAGTCCTTAAGTGGTGTGTTGTCTGGACCAAACTTGAATTTCTTACTGGTCACCAGATTGGACATCTCTGTAGTCTTTAGGCTATCTCTTAAGAGTGATCCTCTAGCACCGGATGAACGCCTTATCGCCTCGAACAGCACCCAGGCTGTATCAAATGCAACAGCGCTCCATGGGGTGGGTGCCATTTTGTGCATTCGCAAATAGTTGTCAGAAAATTCACTCGCAAATTCAGAAGATTGATCAATCTTCCAGTAGCTATTGATATAACCGACTAATTTTTCTCCATGTTTTTCTTTAGCCACAATTGTTTCATATACACTTTGTGGGCTACCCCATCCATCACTTCCTATATATTGCGGGAAATAACCACGACTCGCGGCTTGAGAAAAAAAACGCCGCAAATCGCCGTCATAAGTAAGCATCGCGATGTGCGTAACACCTTTAGCTTGAAATCGAGAAATTTGCTCAGTAAAATCATTACTTCCCTTAACAACCTTCTCTACATGGATAGTGCTAGTTTCGGGTAAATAGCTCCGCAATTCATTTGCAAAATTTAAAGAAAGGTAATCAGTATAGGGGTAAGAAATATTATGGAGCACTCCAATAGAAGTGGGCTTTAAATGAGTTGAACTGAATTGGGCCAATTTATTAGCAACCTGATTATCGGCAATGCATCCTCTAAACGAAAATGGGCGACCATAAGTTACCTCTGGAGAGGTCGCTGTTGGTGTCATAAAAACAGTTTCCATATTATTAAAAACTTCTGCCATAGCCATGGCTTCCCCACTCATCTCTCCTCCAATTACAGCCGAGATATCCTGTTTTGCAATTTTTTTAGCGGCAGAAATAATTTCATCTATTTTTTTCGAGTGGGGGAATCGAGTTAGCGTAATATTTGCATGATGATACTTTTTTTGGTAAAGGAATGCTGCCGTTTCGATACCTCTAACAAGGTCTATAGTAGTTTTGTTGTATTTGTCATCGAATCGAAGCATCAAAGCGACGCGCATGCTGATAGTTTCCGATTTGAGGGCAATACTTTTAGGCGACTGATTCGCGCGTGAGGTTTGAGTAAAACAAATGATGATTAATAATAATTGTATGTAAAAGTGCTTACCAATCTGCATTGTTCGTTCGCACCTCCCACTCAAAAGTCCAACTGTCCCGATTTTGAAGCGCGACATGAAGCACTTCCTTTGCAATTGAATCTACAGAAATATAGCGACTTTCTGACCGTCCTGGATTCAGTTTGATGGTCCTTTCGTTTGATATCAGTCCGTCAATAATCAGATGAGCAATGTGGATACCTAAATTACCGACTTCCCTAGCTAAACTTTGGGAAAAAATCCTTAAAGAGGATTTCGCCACACAGAAAGCGGCATTATTGGCTGAACCTCGAAGCGCTGCTGTGGCTCCGATATTTACAATAGACAGGTCTTCCTGAGATTTTCGATTATGAAGAACATGTTTTGTGGCTAAAAAAGCCGACATAAAATTAAGATCTAGAGACTGCCTCATGTCCAGAGTGGTTAGATTAACAACTGACTTGCCACCTGTCCATGTAGCAGCGTTGTTGACGAGACACCGAATACTCAGATGTTGAGTGAAAATATCATCAAAAGCGATTTGACATTGATCCTCTTCACTAAGGTCGGCTTTGTGAAGGGAAATGTTCCTCATTGGAAATTCATTGATCAATGTGACTCTTGCTGCTTCCAAAGCGGTGGCATTTCTAGCAATAAGTGCCACATCAAATCCCATTCCTAATGCGGACCTAGCAATTCCTTTACCAAGACCGCGACTGCCCCCAGTAATAATAAAAGTACTCATATTAGAACCGTCCTTTAAGGTTTTCGTTAATCAATACTTGATCTCGAAGTTCAAAAGATGTTTTGATAGCTTGATTATAATTGCTTCCAGTAACGAGGTAACACCCAGCATAGTCTGATTGACGATGTATTTGACTTAAGATAGTACCTGGAGGTATAAAAGAATTTACAAAGGCTATGTCACTTGAAACCGGAAAAGTCATACTTTGGAACTTAATACCACTCGGTGGGATGACATATTGAAGGCAAGAAAATTGTTTAGCTTGGCTGGGAACGGTCACTGGCTTGCCTATAGCGAGGTCGAGTAGTGTCTCTGAAATCTCAACGCCATATGCTAAACTGATTGATCGCATCACGTCTGCGCCTACAAAACGCGGATTCAAGTCAATGATTTCTATCTTGCCATCTACTCCGACGATAACCTCTGTATGCGTGGCTCCATGAGTAATCCCTAGTGCCTTATGCGCATTTCTGACTAGATTTACAATTCGTTCCTCGTCAGGTCGCGGATAAGGAAAGCAAGATCCCATTTCTACAGTACTATCTTCTGAAAACATGATTCTAGACAACAATCCTAGGGAACGAAAGGAACCGTTCTCTATGATAGATTCGACAGATAGAAGCTCGCCCTCTACTGCTTCTTCGACATGAAAATCATTGCCACTTGAGATAAAATCCCGGAGATAGATCCCATCATTTGGATATCCATCCGTTAAAAGTTTTGCCGCATCAACCACCTCCTTAAGTGAACTACAGCGCTTTACATATAGGCTTAAAACACCCTTAATAGGCTTGAAATAGGCCTCGCCACTAAATGGCCATTTACTCTTAGTAAGGATTTCATCCGATAAAAAAGACTTAATGTTGGAGAGTCCAGCTTCACGTAGTAACTTTCGACATTGATACTTATTGATGACATTTCTCCAAACAGCTGGGGAAGTCACTGGATGACTCAAACTTTCGAGCATCTCGGCACTGGCTTCAACGCAAGCTTCCATGCCTGTAAAAACACCAGAAACATTATATTTTTTACGTAGAATTTGCCAAATTGCTCGCCATGAATTTTTATCGCTCCAAGAATGCACTTCAAATTTAAAGTCAATATTTTTTAAAAGTCCCACATAAGCAGTGGCAGTTTTCTGCAAAAATTGGGCATCGGATATCAGGGCTATTGTTATGTATCCTCTTTCTTTCGCTGCCCGTATCACTTCTAGCGAAGCACCCTTAGGTTCTAAAAAAACAACTGCATTTTCCTTAAACACGTGGGTGATTCTCCAAATTTAATAATGGTTTAAGTATTTTAAAAGAGCCTACAACCAAAGCGAGGCTTATGACGCAGAGTACCCCTGATGTTAATCCTAATGATTCAATTGAAATAGCATAGATCAGCGTAGTCATCGACATCATCAATGACGCAGCAGCCGTCAATGTAAAGTTGAATCTTGCGGAACTGGCACGGGGGCTGGAACGAAAAAAATCAGCATTATGATGAAGCCAGATTGCTTCATATGCTAAATTCATACTTCCAAAAAAAATAATACTCGCTGAAAATGATGATGAACTAACTGATGCCACTAATGCCAGGACACCGAGAAGAAAAAAGGTATAGGTCCTTAATGGAAATCGCCAATTGTTATCTGTTAAAAAAGTTGGTATGAACCACAAAATCAAAAAACCAACTATAATTCCGACCGAGGCAGCCACTTGAAAGTAGCCAACTCCCTCAACTCCAGTGCCAAAACTATTGATGGGCAGAAAAGAGACTAAAGCTGAATAGGCTCCTTGAAACAGAGCTTGTGATAGTACAACAAAGAAAAAAGCGTTTCTTATTTTTGGAATCGCAAATATTTCTTTTATAGTGCTTAGATTTGTAACAGAAATGGAGTCTTTAACTTCATTCTTAGGATGAAACTGAATATCGATAAGGGTAAAATAGATTCCTGCACTGAGTAGAAAGCTAATGATATCGATTATGACGACCAAGCCAATACCAGAATTTCCGAGAATAAGTCCAGCTAGAATCCCGGAAATAGCTGTTGATAAAAAATAGCTGAATGAATATAACTTGAATCTTTTAGCCTGAATTTCGGGTGGCGAAATTATTTTTATCCACTTATTGACCAATGATCTACCAAACATACCAATTAGAGCCCTAAGGCTAAGAGTGATGCAGAGGAACCACATAGGAGCTGAAAGTATAAGTGCTGCCCCGGTCAAACATGTAGCAAGAATTGAGAAAAGTTCAATTCTAATAAGCATTTTTTTTGAGACTGTATTATCAGCGAAGGAACCTAGTTTGGCACTAAAGAAAATTGAAGGCAAAAAAGTCGCTACAAATACCAATGAAGAGAGGACTGCTGATTTACTTTCGACAAAGACGAAAGAAGCCACGGTTAACGTCAAAAAATGGCTACCCACTTGTGAAACGAATATACCTAAGATAATTTTAAAAAAATCTTTCGAATGAGGCACGGGAGATTCACCTATTAATTTGAATGTGAGAAATCTGTCGCGAAACGCTCTTCCAGAAAAAATCCCAAAAATCGAGACCGGCATGAAACCCCTGGTTAAAATCATTTTTCTGCTGATCATGAATGCAAAAACGAAGAAAGTTGGAGACGGTTAGGCGTACGTGTTCAATTTCAATTTCTCTATGAATTCGAAAAAATTCACTTTTATCTAACATAAATTTCACATTTTCGTCATAACATAGAGATTTATATATGCATTCAATATTTTCTTTTGCAGGAATCTCTAAGCCCAATAGGATTCCCAATATTTGAGCATCTGTGGTATATTTTTCAATTTCAGATTTGAGAAAATTTAAAGCGACTTTTATACTGGAATGGTCGCAATAGGTAGCTCGGTCGTTCTCTGTGATTCCAGCGATTAACGCAGATTTCCAAAACATATCTGCATGGATTTTATCTGATTGCCGCATCCCCAGCTCTTCAAAAGCGGTCTGAATGACGTAATGCCGGACTTCGTTCGTCGCAACCTTTGATGCTGCTCGACAGAGAAACCATGGCATAAATTCACTGAACTGATGCCAGAAGATCCCGACGACTTTAGCTTTGGTGACCGATGCCGCGGGTAAATCGGACTCGTAAGTCTCAAAAATCTTTCGATTCGCCATTATGTTGGTAAAATATTCAGTTTGGTGAACAACACTTTCATGACTAAAATGGAACGTTTTTTCCTCGACACCTTGGTAGGCATCGACTTCAAAGTCTGGCAGCAAATCATCACCAGTTAGGAGTTCTGAAATCAATAAACTCATTCGCTTGTGGGCCTTTTTGTATAACTCACTCGCTCTAGGGTTTGAAGCTCCACCAAGAAGAGAGAAGGTGGCGTCAATAGTCGTTAATGCTGCGTTTGCGTCGTGAACAAAGCGATGCACTTTTTTTGGCGTCCTATCAATGAGAACTTTGGGAGTCTGTATTCCTATGTCCATTTTTCTATTCCATATTTCTGCAAGATTTTGCCAAGGGAACTAAGCTCTAAACCAAGCAATTCTGCAGCTTTTTCGGGGGTTGGTGTGGTGTTTATGATTCTGGCAATATGGTCTCGAGTCTCCGTTTCGAATCTAGCGTTCAGCTCACTTAGGGTTTCGAGTCCCTTCGTATCGCGAAATGCTGCAAAAAACATGCCATCTAAATGTTCAGGAGTGATGTTTTCGCCCGGGTAATCCGTCATAAGCCGGTAAACTACGTTTTGTAACTCCCTGATATTACCCGGCCAGGTATAGGTGCGCATTTGTCTTATAGTGCTGAGAAGAAAACTGCCTTTTAGAGAGGATTTAGTTTGTGCGTGAAAGGTATTAATAAAGTGCTGGATAAGTGGTTCAAGATCACTTATGCGCTCCCTCAAAGGCGGTAATGTTAGATTCAATACATTTAATCTATGAAATAAATCTGGTAGAAAATCCCCATCACTAACCATTTTTTCGAGGGCAGGCTTTGCTGCTGCAACTAACCTAAATTTTACAGGTATTTCTCTAGATCCACCCACCCGACGAATTTTTTTCTCTTGGAAGACACGAAGAAGTTTAGCCTGTGCTGTCAAACTTAGCTGATGAATTTCGTCAAAAAATACAGTACCCGCTCCAGCACCTTCTAAAATTCCGGATTTGTCTTTTGTGGCACCAGTAAAAGAACCTTTTTCATAGCCAAAAAGCTCTGATTCCATGAGTTCTGTACTACCACGATAAGTCGAGCAATTAACTGACATAAAAGGGGTTCTGGGATCACAATGGATAGCTTGGGCTGCGAGTTCTTTGCCAGTACCAGTTTCCCCAAGAATGAGAACCGGATGGGGTGAAGTCCGATAAATCAGAATTTTCCTAGCAATACGCACCAAATTTTCAGAGTTTCCAACCATTTTAATCTGCGAAATGGCCTTATCAGAGCCACAGATCTCGGGAGAGGTCTTTAGTGTTCTTCGAGTCTGTTCGTATTTGGCACACCAACTATTTACGGAGCTGAGCAAAGACTCGGCAAGGCCATCTTTCTCAATAAAACCCACAGCTCCGGCTTTCCAAGTCTGCTTGATCGCGTCTCGAGAACGGTCGCCTGAATACCCCAGAATATATTGGTAGGGATTGATATCGAGGATTGACCTTGTGGCGTCAGCACCGTCCATGCCAGCCATATTAAAGTCCATAATAACAAGCGAGAATTCTTGCTTTTTGTTCTTAATAAGGTCAATGGCCATCTGTCCATTACGAGCCGGTACTACTGTATACCCCTGATTTTCTAATATAAGGCAACTGCTAGACAAACTTAATTCGTCATCATCCACGACAAGAAGGGTATAACTCATAAGACTCCCTGTTTGATCGGGGCAATGTATGTTCATTGCCCTAGGCAGACTTATATGTTAAAATCATTTTTAAATCAATTATATTTGTTTATAAATGTGTGTTGCAGTCTCGATGTCTATTTAGAGACTTGGAGTCTAAGATGTCCTAAATTATAGGAAAATCAAGACCTATCGTAATACCTTCCGAGCTTTGACCCGATGCCTGGGCTTTATCCAACCACAAACGTCCTTTCATTTTTTGGACGACTTTTCTGGCTAGGGACCATGATGCAATGGTCCCATGATAATCCGAATAGAAGCCTTGCTGCAGATTCATCAAAAGATCTAAGTTATGATCTGTGAGGAGAGAGCGATCACCCCTAAAAAGGTTGCGGCAGAATAGGCTACCCTCCACAGAGTCTCCCTGAATTTTTACAATACTTTGCTTTATCTTAAATTCAACTTCACGGTTGGTCTCCGTATGAAGATCACTAAATATCTTGACGATATTGAGTAAAACGACTTTTAAAAAACTTTGGTCCCCAAGAAACTCTGGCTCATCGACGGTGTTTTCCATTTGGAAAGTGATCCGCGGCCCCGGTTTCTGGGAGTCCCCTAATTGGGTTTGGCGATACCATTCCAAAATATAAGAAAGCTTTATCGGTGCGAATCGAGGTTCCCGCGTGCCATCTTTTAGAGATTGGATCACATCAGAGGCATAGATTCCCAGACCGCTTCCTAAATCTCTCAATTTGATCAGCTTCTCTTTAATTTCCGGAATCGAGCCCAAGAGGTCCTTATGAATCAACCCCTGAATCTCCCGAGAGACATCAACGATATTGGTTTTAGTAAATGCGATATCGTAGAGAACTCCTGCCGCAAACAAGTCGCTTTCGATGGCAACCCTCTCCAATCTCTGTGCAGCAAGGCTGTGCCGTAATTGGGCTCGAACCCTTGCTAGTATCACTTCAAAGGGAGCATCCCCCTCGATAAAATCATCGCACCCTAAATGGGAAAGCTGTATCTGATTGATATGGTCATTAGGTGACGTCACAATGATCATAGGGATCGCAATCAATCGAGGGTCCTGCCGCATTCTTTTAAGAAACTCTTCCGCTAAGGAGCTGGACATGGGGGATTGGGCGTCGAGCATCATCACTGTCGGAATCCTGATCATGCGGTCAGGGGACTCAAGGGTCGGATGGCTATAATTTAAATACTCAATGCTGCACAAGAGTTGATCAGCAAGGATCTTGAATTTAGGTTCAAACGCCTGCTCTTTATGAAAAATATACAGAATCGTCGACTGAATGTGGGCCTGTGAATCCATTTTAGGTTCCCTTAAAGTAGTCAAATGGCTCTCCTGACCTCAGTGTCTCCGACCATACTTAAATCAGAGGCTGCATGGGGCAACTCAATGCACATCACCACTCCAGGCCCCGAAGGGGGTGCTTCGGCCCAAATCCGACCGCCCATGGTATGAACGACCTTAGACACGAGAGAGAGCCCTAATCCAAAGCCACCATCCTTTTTTGCATGAGCTCCCCGGACAAAGGGCTGGAAGACTTTATCTAAGTCTTGGGGTGGAATACCGATTCCGTAGTCGCGAACTCTCGTTACAATCCGTGCGCCTAGCGAGTCCTGTTGGCCCTTTGGGTTTTGGGACCTAGATTCAGCCACTTTTTGTGATATTTCTATGCGAATAGGATGATCAGGGTGACGGTATTTAATCGTATTGTTGATTATATTAAGCATCGTCAGCCTTAAAAAATGCTTGTCAGCCATAACTGGTCCTAGTGGTTCAACGATCTCCCACCCAACCCGGTCCGCAGAATGGGACATGTCCATAGCCCACATCAGGATGTCTTTAATATTCTGTGATTCTAATTTCAGTCCCGTGGTCGTCTGCTTGACGACTTCCATAACCTCCATCGCATAGCGCCCCAGTTTTTCGATCTTTTCGATCAATAAACCCAAATCATAGAGCATATGGGGCCGATTGGCTTCCACATCTGCCTGGAGATAATCTTCCATCAGCATGCAAACAGACATGATATTAGTCTCTAGATTACGGATATCATGCAAGACACCCGCTGCAAAGATATCCATATCGACAGCGAGTCGAGACAGCTTTTCAAGAGTCATCCGGTAGCGAAGTTGGGACTTGATCCTTGCGACAAACAACTCCGGAGGTGCCCCTTTTTCAATAAAGTCATCTGCACCCAAGTCCAGAAGCTGGCTTTGTTTAGCTCCATCGGTTTGCCCAGTCAAAATAACAATCGGCATGTTTTCATAGTCAGGCGATGCCCGAACCTGTTTTAGGACCTCCTCACCCCCCATGCGTGGCATCAGAAGATCCAGGACCAAGAGGTCGAAAGGCCCATTTTTTTGTAGTATTTCTAATCCCTTGACCCCATCGTTGGCAAATTGCACGTGGGCGGATATAGCATCGGTGATCGCCGTTTCATATAAGGAATGATATCTCTCTATATCGTCCACCATAAGGATTTTAAACCGAGGCTGCATGCATGACTCCCTATGGACGGCAGAACCTTTCGCCAACGTCAGAGAAGACGGTGGACCAAATGCCAGATTCTTATCGAGTTCTTAAATATAAAATGTTTCTGGTTTGCACACAATCCCCTCCAACTTTTCGGAATCAACAGAAACCTTGACTAAAGTTTCGCCAACAAGCAAAGTATTAGGAAGCGAAAGATTAACGGGGAAGGGCGCGGGTTTAAATCCATGATCATTGCAGAGAACCTTACCAAAACTTATCCTGGTCGCAAAGCTATCGACAATGTCACCTTCACCATCAGGGGAGGAGAGATCGTTGGCCTCCTTGGTCTGAATGGCGCAGGTAAAAGCACGATCCTAAAGATACTTGGTTGTTTTTTGATGCCCAGCGCCGGCAAGGCCCAAGTCGGTGGGTTTTCCGTTGATGAAAATCCCCAAGCCATTCGGCGCCTTATAGGCTATCTCCCGGATCATCCACCTCTCTATGACGAAATGAACGTTCACAGCTATCTGACCTATGTGGCTCGCCTTAAGAGCGTGCCAAGCTCCGAGGTCGCAAGCAAAGTGGACCACGCTATGGGTGTCACAAACTTAACCAAAGTTAAAGAGGTTGCTCTCGGCGAACTGTCCCACGGTTTCAGGCAGCGGGTGGGAATCGCCCAAGCCATCGTCCACCAGCCAAAGGTCATCATCCTCGACGAGCCGATCAACGGCCTCGATCCAGTCCAAATCGTGGAGATGCGCGATCTGATCACATCACTGCGCGGCAAACATACGGTCATCCTATCAAGTCATATTTTGTCGGAGATTACTAAGACCTGCGACCGGATACTCATCGTCGATCAGGGCCAGCTTATCGCCGAGGGCTCTGAAGCAGAACTCTCCTCCCAGTTGGCCCAACAACAGAAACTCTCCATCGAAGTTGAGACTTTTTCGGAGAGCTTACAGAAAAAACTCGCTGGTTTGCCAGGGATCACAAACCTTAAGGTTCAGGGCTCCAGCGAAAATAGTCGTTTTCAAAAAATCTACCTCGAATCCCAAGGAGATTTACGCTCCAAAATTTCGGAGCTTATCGTCAACGAAAAGGCCGGACTCCTTGGAATGGTCAGACTTGAGGCCGGTTTAGAGGGTGTCTTTTTGAAACTGATCAAACCCGTTGAGGAGCGGTAAGTCATGGGCAAGACGTTCCTGGTCGCTCGAAGAGAACTCGGTGCTTTTTTTTCCACATGGATGGGATATGTCATCTGTGCGGCGGCACTGTTTATCGATGGGATTCTTTTTAATGCTTTTGCGATCGGCAAAGAGCATCGCTTTTCGTCAGAGGTTTTGGCCAATTTCTTTTACTTTGCTTCCGGGATCGCCATGGTTGCTGGAGTCTTCTTGGCCATGCGACTGCTTGCCGAAGAAAAGCAAAATGGAACCATCGTGCTTTTTTACACATCACCCATTTCGGAACGCCAACTAATCTATGGTAAGTTTATCTCAGCCCTCGTCTTTTCGCTGATCCTACATGTTCTTTCCCTCTATTTACCGGCATTGATCTTTGTCAATGGAAAAGTCTCCCTTGGTCATATCGCCTCTGGCTACCTAATGCTGGTCCTACTGGGCTCGTCGACTATTTCGATCTCGCTGTTTGCCTCAACCATCTCACCAAACCAACTGGTGGCTGGTGTGACAGGTGCGCTCTTTACCGTGACGATGTTAGTCCTATGGATGCTGGCAGATATCGCCTCACCACCATTTAAAGAGATCCTCTCCTATTTAGCCATCCATAATCAGCATTTCACGCCCTTTTCCCAAGGTATCGTCCATACTAAAGACATTATCTATTACCTATCGGTGATATTCTTTTTCCTAGAGTGCTCCGTAAGGGCTCTCGAAGCTAGGCGTTGGCGAGGCTAATCATGCGTACACTTTTGATCTGGCTAAGGCTGCCCCTTTTTCTTATCGCTGCCGCGATATTTTTTATCAACGAGCGATACTTTGGATCAGAGGCGTTGTTCTCAAGTCTGAGATACGGCCTCCTGGGAGTGATGGCCCTAAGCCTTTTAGGAACAGGGCTTCTCTCTTTAGGAATCAAAGGCCAAGCCAAAGGAGAGCAAACTTCCTTTCGTTGGGCGCTCCTCTGGCAAATCGCTTTTGTCATAGGCCTCGGTGTCTATATCGCCTATGGAACGGCCCTCAAAGGAGCCCCCGAACCGGAAACACTGCCCCAAAAATCACTGCTTATTGTGTGGTTGCTGCTGATTTTCCTAAGCTCGCTCAGTGGCCTCGGCATCGAATGGGCCATTAAAAACTCCGGCCTTGATGAAACCGCCGAGCCCAGGCGTGTCGCCAAAGCAGGGGCTTCGATGTTGGGAATCGGTCTCTTTTTGGGAGCCCTCGTAGGTTTTAACTACACAGCAGCCCAACGTAATATCAGCCGGGACTGGAGCTACCTAAAAATCCGCACGCCCAGCGAGTCATCCCTTAAAATGGTGGCTGCTCTGACCGAACCGCTCACCATAGCTCTCTACTACCCCCAAACCAACGAAGTGCTCTCCTTGGTGCAGGAGTATTTTACGGCTCTCAAAGCCAAGCAGCCTCTTATTAAACTCGAATTCTATGACAAAGATATGAACCCGCTCAAAGCCGAGGCCCACAGGATCCAGCGCAATGGACAGATTTTTTTAGAGTTTAAAGAGCGCAAATCAACCATTGAAACCGGTCTAACCCTAGCCAAAGCTCGCAAAAACCTAAAGTCGATCGATAAAGAGTTTCAGAAGTCCTTCTTGGAAATCACCACATCCCGCAAGACCATCTATTTCACCCGCGGTCATGGGGAGATGACTTGGCTGAGCGAAGGCACTGATAATCCCTTTAGATCGCTCAAAGCCATAGAGGGATATCTACGAACCCAAAACTACAGCACCCGGTTTTTGGGAGTCACAGAAGGCCTCGCGACCGGTATTCCCGATGACGCTGCCGTAGTGGTTATTGCGGGGCCCACAGAGCCTTTTCTCAAAGAAGAGACTGAATCCCTGAATAGTTTTGTAGAAAAAGGCGGCAAAGTGATGGCCTTTTTAGATATCCAGGGACCCACGGGGGAGCTTGTAAATATCGCGGATAAAAAGCCCAACCCCTTGTATGAATGGCTGAGCCAGGCGGGCCTGTCCTACGTCCAAACACCACTGGCTAATGACAAAAATTTTGTGCCCATGTCCCGTAGTGACGCAGACCACTGGTTTATCTTTTCTAACATCTTCACATCCCACGAATCGGTGATTAACTTAGCACGCAACGATGAGCGTTTGGCCATCCTTATGTATGCCTCCGGTTACCTCACCGTCGCCCCAGAAAAGGGCAAGTGGAAAACCTACGAAACTGTTAGGAGCGTCACTGATACCTTTAATGACGAAAACCGTAACTTTAAGATCGACGGCGAAGAAAAGCGAGACTCCTATATCATCGGCGCGATTGCTGAGACTAAAACCCCCGTTAAGGGCGATGGAGGCAAAAACAAAGAATATGGAAGAATTGTCGTTTTCTCTGATGCCTCGTTTATCTCCGATCTCGTGGCCACCAACAGCCAAGGCAATGCTATCTTTTTTGCCGACAGTCTCAAATGGCTTGTGGGCGATGTCCAGATCTCAGGCCAGGTCGCTGAAGAAGAAGACGTCAAAATTAGGCATACCAACAAAGAAGAAACCACCTGGTTTTACGGGACCGTGGTTGTCGTTCCTCTCTTAGTTTTAGGTGCGGGTCTTATCGCAACCAGGCGACGGACAGTCAAGGTCAAGGAGATCGTCCATGCGGGCTGATTTATTATTTTACACGGGCTTGCTAGGTGTGAGTATCGGAACCGCCTATTGGGCTTCGAAGCCTTCTGAAACCGGTGATGAATCCAAGGTTAAAATCCTCACGATAGAACCCAAAAATATCGCTGAGATCAGCTTTAGTTCCAACCAAGCCGATCAGGGTCTCCAGCTAGAGGTATCGGCTAAAAAGCGAAGTGACGACGAGCGTTTTGACTTTAATGTCGTCAGGACAGAGACACCCAAACCAAAATCAGATAAGACTGCTGGCAAAAACCCTGACGGAAGTCCTGCCGACCCTCTGGGAAATGATCTCGGGATGGACGATGAGGTAGATCCTTCAGCTCCTCCCAAAAATCCGGAGGCAGACAAAAATAAGCCTCAGTCATCCCCTGACCCTAAAGCTCCTCCTCCACAACCTGTGGTCACCCGGGAAAGATTTCTTGGCAACGAAAAGATGGGAGAATTACTGGCCACCTTAAGCCCTCTGGTGGCCACGCGGGTGTTTACCAACGTGGATGCCAAGCAGCTTGAGGAGTTCGGACTTAAGGGAGCCACCCAAAAATTCACCATCAAGACACTCGATGGTAAGACCTATGGGTTTTTGTTGGGCCGCAAGAGCTACGGAAGCCCCCATCGATTTGTGTTAGAAGAAAATAGCGATCAAAAATCCCAGCGGGTGCTCCTGGTGGACAATGGACCTTTTGAAAATCTCGAACGGGCACCTAAGCGCCTCTATGATCGACGTTTTGTAGAGGAAGAATTTGAAAACATCTCAAAAGCGGAGATCAAGACACCTTCTGGACTTTCAGCAAAGATCTCCCATACCCAAAAAAACAAAGAGGGCCAACTCCTTTGGACCGAGGATGAACCCGATGCCCAAGCCCGTCCTTCCTATGATAGTTTTATGGACCGCATCCAAAAACTAAGGCTTTCCCAATACGCCACCCCCGAACAAGAAGCCAAACTCAAAGACCTTCAGCCCTTCCTGACGATGAGCCTCGAAAAAGACGGTAAGGTTGTGGATGTCATCTCCTTTAAAAAACTCATCACCGATAAGCCCCAGTACTTTGTGACAAGCAAGTTTTTAAAGATCCATGGGGAGATGATCGCGCCGCGAGTCGAGCCCATCGAAAAAGATATAGACTCGGTCTTTAAATCTAAAAAATGACCGTTTTACGGCATGTTTTCTCAGCTACTGTGAGTCTCGCGTATGTTTTCACCTAGTCATCCCGGTGAGCTTCTTCAGCGGCTTTATCTCGATGAGATGGATATGACCCAGACCCAACTTGCCGAGAAGATCGGCTGTCGTCATTCTCAGGTTAACTTAGTAATTAACGGCAAACGCGGTATTACACCGGCATTCGCCTTACATCTAGAGCGAGTTCTAAAGGTCAATGCTGAGACTTGGCTTAACCTCCAGCTTAAGTATGATCTATGGGAAGCTCGGCAGACCTACAAGAAGCGAGCCTAACGTAGCTAACATTCTTAAAAAACTCATCACCGGTAAGCCCCAGTACTTTGTAACTTGCAAGTTTTTAAAGATCCATGGGGAGATCATCTCCACGCGGGTAGAGCCCATAGAAAAAGATGTCGACTCGGTCTTTAAAGGGAGTTTCTTTCTTGACTGCCCAGTGACATAAAAACCCTCTAAAAAGACCCATGATATACCTTTGCATGGTCACGATTCTTGGTCAGCCCGGAGCTGTTTTAGAGAACTTTTTATGGAGGAAAATCCATGCTGCGTCATTTTCTATATAAACGCAAACCAGCGACCGGGTGCTCAAGGATCTTTGGAATCCCGGATATGGGCTGCCAAAGCGTTGGAGAAAGAACTGACCACAGCCCGCTGTTTAGCGTCAGGAAAGGGAATGTTAAAGATACTGACGCTCGGACTATCAGCCCCCTTGGCTTGAATACCCGGCTGGTGCCAAATGGTCTTACCACTTGGAACCTGCTCAAGCTCAAGCATCAGGTCGCATTCCAGTAGAGTGACTTTGACCTTGTCCTGGTTGGTCAGGCGGGCAATCCTATCACTGGCGAAGCCCCCTACCACGCCCGGCTCGATCTTAAACTCCATGGTCATAAGAGCGTCGACTCCCAGTTCCTTACCTAAAGCCGCTCTCCTTTTGGGATCACTCAGGGCAGCTGCCGCTGTGCTAGGCTCCAGGAGTCCTGGGATAAGTATATAATGATCTTTATAACTGAACGCAGTGATCACCTTGCTTATTTTTTCTTTACGAAAGGACTTTAGACTAGGTGATGCAGCGACCTTTTTTAGCGCCAACACGTTCCAGCCCATCGACTTGGAAAGTTGTGCCTGCGCCACCCTATAAAGCTTTGGTCCGAAACTCTGGTCAGAGATCGCCTTGATGATCTTTGTCAGACTTTCCCCCTGTTCAGGAATCCGTCCCCTAAAACCGATGATGGCGACCCTCTTGACTTTTTTCATTTCGCCGGCGTCCATAGTCACACATGAAGACGACATCAGGAAAAAAAATAGACACAAAAGGAATCGAAGAGTCGGGCGGCTGCTCAAAAATGCTCCTTTTGCTCGTTTACACCGACTTACAGGCTTGGTCACACTCCAAACAGGCATCGCGACAGTTTTTGCAAACTTCCATATGTTTAATATGGGGCTCGCAAATTTTCGCACATGAATTTAGGATCTCCGAGCAAACCTTTGTAAAACTGGGTAAATGAGGTGAGTTTCGTGCGGCTAGCTTCTGAAGAGAATCACAAGCTGTCAGCATATCTTGGACTGACCCCAGGCAGTCAGCCATGGTTTTGTTACCCTTCGCCAGCTCCTGTTCGCAGTGAGCCAAGCATCTGAGTCCAGTGCTATGGCATTTAGCTGCAGTATCCATTATTTTGCTGAGTTTGCTAGGACTAGCAGCATCACCAAAGGCTAAAGAAGAGATCCCTCCGATTCCTAAAGTCGCAGTCTGCAAAAGTGTTCGGCGGTTCATAGGCAAATCCTTTCATTAAATCTCAAAGCCCACAATGCCTGTAGGAATGAAGTCTTTTAAGACAACTTCAGTAGGGCTTTTTATGGCACAAGAATTTCTTACGTTTCCGGTATACTAGAGGCAATCCCTAGAAAAGGTCAAATATTTTTTAACATCGAGAAAAACTGTTCTAACCTCTAATTTAAAAAAAGCCGCTATCTTCTGCCCACATAGGGAACAAATATCTCAGTAGGCTGTTGCTTCTTGCGCCTCATAAATTATTTTTTAAGCTGGCATCGGCCCTTTCGACATTTGGCGATAAGCTTGCTGGCAGCCGACTCCTCCTCGCAGGGGGGCAATCGCCTTATGGATGCGGCCTCCCCATAGCTGGAGACTGACTGTCGATTGATAGCATCGACCTCACAAGGAGCCTTTACCACCACACAATCGCTATCGGCCTTACATAGTTTCCAGTGCCCCTCTTGGGCATTGTAGGTCTTTTTCCACTGAGCCTCGGCCATCTGGTACAGATACCCTCGTCCCATGGCTTCTTCATCCGTTAAAAAGCGCACCTCAATGCGTAGAGAAAGGGGGATCGTTGTCCCCATCATACGGGCGGGAAATTCAACCCCCTGCAGTTCGAGGATCGCCTGGGCGACACAGTCGGCAAAAATTTTGGTCGTCGTAATTTCAGAATAATCGATCTCTTGGGTCCTTCCAGTCACATCAAATTGGGTGTTTAAAGTAAATATCCAGATCAGCTTCGACTGCTTTAAATCACTGTTTTCCAGTCGCTTTCGGCCCGCACACTTCTCGAGGCCGGATTCGATGGCCCTCAGGGGTGCTGCCAGGAGACGCTTTAATTGAGCGAGTTCCTCGGTATGATCGTCTTTTTGAACGTGATTCTGAATCGCGAACTTGTCGATTTTGACTTGAACAATCACTCCATAGGGATAGGCCCAAAGCCGCTGCTCATTTAAGACCTCCATACTCGTACTACTGAGGAATATGAGCGAGATAATCCAGCAACCAAAAACAATAAGTTTGTTTATATTTTTTTTAATTTTTATCAATTTTATAGAAATCTTTATAAATGGATAGTAGGTATCCTTTGATCATACCCGAACACCAAAACTTCTTGAACTAAATGGATATCTATTTGTTAACAGGAGCCAACTTGTGCTAGGATAAGAGAGACACCTAGTTTTCTCACCTACCGCATACACCAGCTATCAAATCTCTAATCTATCTCTTTGTTTACCCCCCTATAATCAAGTGTGGTTCCTTGGAGGATCTAACTCATGGGCCTTAGGATCGCGACGAACGTAGCGTCGCTTACCTCTCAAAGGCATCTCCGCCAAACGCGGGAACTGTTAGACCGTTCTCTCGAACGACTATCATCAGGTTACCGTATCAATAGAGCGGGCGATGATGCTGCAGGTCTAGCCATTTCGGAAAAACTCCGCGCCAAGGTGCGCGGCCTCCTCCAGGCCCAGCGCAACTCGTCTGATGGTATATCCCTGATCCAGGTGGCGGAAGGTGGACTCAACGAAGTTCAAAACATCTTAGTCAGGCTCAGAGAGCTTGGAGTCCAAGCAGCTAGTGATACGATTGGTCCCAAAGAAAGAAAGTATCTTGATCTAGAATACCAATCCCTCAAAGACGAGATCGACCGGATCGCAAATTCTACAGAGTTTAACGGTACGTTCTTGCTTGATGGAACCGGCGGAAGCCTGGATTTTCAAGTTAATACCGGCGGTGAAAACCTCTTAGGTGTAGACAGGATATCATTTGATTTCTTTAAACTCGATGCCAACGCAGACAAGCTCGGGCTCGAAGAGATTATGGTCACCACCAAAGAAAATGCCCAAAGATCTCTGGCCATCCTCGACCAAGCCATCGACGACGTTTCATCCACCCGAGCCGAACTCGGAGCTATCGAAAACCGTCTGACCTCTACGATTCGCAACCTCGCGATCTCTATCGAGAACCTATCCGCTGCCCGGTCCCGGATTAAAGATGTCGATATTGCCGATGAAACAGCAGAACTCACCAAGTCACAGATCCTGATGCAGGCGGGAACCTCCGTACTCGTACAAGCTAACAGTGTTCCAAAACTCGCCCTATCCCTACTCCAAAACAATTAATTATTGATTAAATAGAATCGAATCCCCAAACAAAGAACTCCTCCCAATCAATTGGATTTTTTTGGACTTCCATGAGGGGATTAGGCCACAGCAGCCCTAGGTGATGGGCGGTCACACTTTCAGCGAATTTCGAAAAACAGTCCCGAAACTCCCCAGTGAGACTTCCCGGTGCTAAGATCAAAAAATCATCGAATCTGCATGATTCTGCTAGTTTTAGCCCGATCAGTACCAACCTTGTTGGGGAAGTAGCACCCCATTCATGGAGGGTTTTAATCAGATCGCTACCGCGATTCATAAATCCATACTCGATCTTTTCGCCTTTTTGGCTAAAAGCAACCATGGTGTTAGGGATCACTGAGAGGACTTTGTACTCGTCAAGGGTCCTATGCAGAGTTTGGGGCACGGCATAGCGATGATGTAACATTTTTTCTAAGATCGTAGCGTTTAGGGGTTGGTGTGATGTTGCAAAGACCGTCAAATCCTCATAGAACGAGTAGTCTTCTAGAGTCAGCTTGCTTAATAGAGCGGCCTTCACTTGGCTCACCTGAATCGTTATGCGCAATTCCTTGCCTACTTCTTTAAATCCAAGATTTTGGTAATATCTCTCTAAATCAGACCACAGCAGCATCCCCAAAGCACCTTCTAACTTTACTCTTGTTTGCATTGTTTTTAGCATTCGACCCATGATACCCCGGCCTTGGACCTTATCATCCGTGGCGACATTGCCCACAAGTGCTATGGTCCCGATTTTTTGTCCATCTCTTTTAATCACTGTCTTGGGCTGGTAGTTAAGATGAGCGAGCAGCTTTCCATGACCATCGTAGGTACAATGGCTACTAAAGGGTGCTCGGGGATCTAAAACCAGCGGATATTCTTTGGCTATGGGCAGAGATTGGGGAAATGGTCTTAAGAGTCTCATCAAGAGCTGATCCCGTTCCAGAAACTCCTGCGGGTTTTGCGGACATCTGATCTTATATTCAACCATGATACACGCTCATTATTATTGTTTTTACAGCAATGATATAGTTATAAGTGAGTTCAAAGCAAGCAAGGGGTTCCTATGGGCATAAGAATGCCAGGAGTGACACAGTATGGGGCACTTGTCGATCAATTGATCCAGCTTGAAAAACAGCCTGTCGAAGTGGCTAAGCGGCGTAAAGACAAGGTCCTCGAAGAGAAAAAAGAAGTTGAAAAACTTCAAAAATACTTAGTTGAACTTGACAGTGCCATGAGTAGCCTTAAAACCAAGGGCGATTTTTACAAGATGAAGGTCGAGTCTTCCCATCCCGATATTATCGAAGGGGTCGTCAACGGTTTTGCCCAACCGGGGTCCTATGAGTTTGAGGTTCGAGGTCTGGCTAAAAACGAAAAGGAACTCGCCTACGGGTTTCCTGATAAAGACAAAACTGAGGTCGGTTTTGGGTATATGACCATCGAAAGAGAAGATCAAGATGAACCATCCGAAGTGATTATTGAGCCAGGGGCCACTCTCCAAGATGTTGTCCAGCAGATTAACGAACTGGATATCGGCGTCCGCGCCCTCGTGATCAATACAAAATACTATCCTGAGAGTTACCGCCTGTTAGTAATCAGCGAGACAAGCGGCGCTGAAGCGAGGGTTAATATAGACGAAGATACGACTTTTATGGAATTCAAAGAACAAGTCACCGGACGCAATCTGGACGTGCTCTTTGAGGACGTCCCTGTCACCGATGAGGACAATACCCTTGATGAACTCCTGGAGAATGTTATTTTTTACTTGAAGCGTTCGGAGCCTGGAACCCGCATCCAAGTCAGCGTTGGTTACGATATTGATAAAACCCTTGCCGCTATCAAGACTTTTGTCGAAAAATACAACCAAGTCGTCACTTTTGCCGCAGAACAATCGAAAAATCCCTCCGAAGGAAAACCGGGGGCCCTGTCGGGAGATTCGTCAGTAAAGCAAGTGATGCGAGGACTCCAGCAATCACTTTTTCCAAACGGACAACTCACTGGAAAACATACAACCCTGGCGGAAATTGGGATTACAACCAACCCCAAATCAGGGGAGCTGATGATGGATGAATCTAAAGTTAGAGCCGCACTGACCGAAAACTATGAAGGTGTCGCCAAGATCTTTATTCGATCAAAGTTTGGAGAAGGTGTGGGAGATCGTCTTGCCAATAAAATCAAAGGATACCGTGATCCTGAGGTTGGGGTGGTCAGAAGCCGCATCAGAGGACTGGACAAGGTCATCAAAAACCAAGATCAAGATATCGAACGACGCGAACGCCAGTTAGTCAGTAAAGAGGAGCAAATCAAACGAAGGTTTTCGGTGCTCGAAGGGCAGGTCAATAGTATGCAGGCCCAAAGCCAGTACCTCAAGTCTAAGTTTGGTCAACAAGACGGAGGGCCCCAGGGAGGGGGCTAACAACCAAAGGATGGGAAACATGAATAACCCTTACAGCCAGTACCAGAAAACTCAGGTGACCACTGCCAGTCGCGAGCGCGTCTTACTGATGCTCTATGAAGGAGCCATTCGCTTTACAAAACAAGCCCAGTCAGCGTTGAAACAGAAAAAAATCGCCGAAAAGGGCAAATATATTAGTAAAGCCACCGCGATCGTTTCTGAGCTTATGGCAACCCTGGATTTTAAGTCGGGTGGTCAAATAGCAATCGATTTAGAAAACCTCTACGTTTTTATGATCGACAAGCTTATTGAGGGAAACATTAAAAACGATCCTGAAAGCCTCCAGGTCGTCGAACAGCTCCTTATGACTCTCTATGATGCCTGGAAGGATGTTATCGAAAATCCTCGGGCAGATGGGGTCCCTTCCCAAAAGCTGCAACCAGACCTGTTTAAAGAATATGTTACCTCCCATGGCGAGCAAAAAAGTGCTCAACAGGACAAAATTTTAAAGCAGAATTCAGTACCAAATAAATCCTTCAAGATGACTGCATAAGTTAACCCCCCCAGTGTGTTTTAGGAGAATCAGCAAGATATGCTTGCTGATTTTTTTGTGTCCATGGGGTGTCAAAATAAACCCTTCCTGTCAAAATTCACCTAGAATAAACGACCCCATAGACTCAAAATATTAAGTTTGTGCAACATTTGATTTCTTCGGTATATCCCATGCTAAGATTTTTAAAGAGCGAATCTCACTCCAGCTAAACTCAAATGTCCTTCACGCGCAACCGACCAGTCCTATAAAGGAGAATTTGGTCTATGGCTATCAGTCAGGCACTTTACACTGGTGTAACTGGACTCTCAGTCAACTCCGACAGCATGGCCGTTATTGCCAACAACATCGCAAATGCCAATGCTAAGGGTTTTAAGAAAGACCGAGCGGAGTTCGAGGATATGCTGTCCATGGACCTTTCCACCGGAGCTGGAGGTGCCCAGATCGGACGTGGAGCGAGGCTTAAGGATGTCAGAACACTGCACACCCAGGGTGGTCTAGCCGTCACTGATAACCTGACTGATTTGGCAATCCAAGGGGTCGGATTTTTTGTCGTGAGCAATCCCAATACTGAAGTGCAGGAATCTGCGGGAAGATTTTACACGAGGGTCGGCTCATTTATCTTTGACAAAGATGGTTACCTTTCTGATTCCCAGGGTGGACATGTCCAAGGCTATATGGCTAACGAGTTCAATATGATCTCGACTAGGCTGACGGATGTTAAAATCGAGACTAACTCGATCCCCCCCCAAAAAACCACGAGTCTCCTCCTTGATTTGAATCTCGATGCACGGCAAAAGATTATTCCTGAAGAATTTGATATTACAAAACCTGAACTCACCTCCAATTTTAACAATACTACGACTATTTATGACAGCTATGGCGGAAGCCATCAAATGACCGTGTATTTTAAAAGACAGGAAGATAGCGAAGGGATTACCTGGAACTGGTATGCCACGGTCGATAGCGTCGAAGTCACGGACGCAGAAGACGGAGCAAAGTTTAAGCAGATCGGAAACGGCACCGTAAGATTTGATGGTCTAGGGAATCTTCTCGAAGAAACCCAAGAAGCCTTCGAAGTAAACTTTGCAGGTGGTTCGGAACTAGGCCAGCAGATATCCATCGATTTTGGTAAAAACAAAAGTACCGAAGGGGGTAACGGGGTCGGTGCCTCCACTTCCATCGCTGCTAAAAGCGTTACCAATTTTCACAGCCAAAATGGTTATGAATCAGGAAATATAAAAACCTTACGAATCGACGTCGACGGGGTGATCAAAGGCGTTTACACCAACGGAGTGATCAAGCCACTCGGTGCCCTTGCATTGGCAACTTTTGAAAATCAGGATGGACTATTTAAGGCAGGTCGCAACCAATTCTACTCCTCCATTGAATCAGGACCACCCAAAATTGGGATGGCCCAGTCAGGCACTAGGGGGTCTATTTATGCATCTTCCCTCGAAGAATCAAACGTTGACTTGGCCCAAGAGTTTGTCAACATGATCATGACCCAGCGGGGTTTTCAAGCCAACTCTAGGTCTATCACCACCACAGATTCCATGTATGAAGAAGTGATCAACCTCAAACGATAATAGGTTAGACGCTGACTGAAATCTATCCTATGATAAGGCTCCATTTTAAGGAGTCTTTCTGTCCCTAGATGCTCATCCTATCTTTCGCCGCCCCCCCAGCGATGACCCCATCATCGACGGACTCCGGGGGATCAGCATCCTGTTGATTATCCTCTTCCATAGCTTTTACGGGGTTTTGTTTTTACTTAAAAAATTTCCATCCATTCTAGATTTTCTCAACGAAATCCCATCTGTTTTTGCTTTTGTAACGGGAGCTGACAAGGCGGTGGATGTTTTTTTTGTGGTGAGCGCTTACCTATTAGGCTCCAGTGTCTTTAAAAAGATCGCAGCGACAGGTGAGTTTTCAAGGACCGATATCTTGCGGTTTTATATCAAAAGACTAGCTCGCATCTACCCACTCTTCCTGCTAGGTATTATCCTGTATGCTCCCATCAATCTCAAACAATCCATAAGAAATCTGCCTCTTAATTTGCTGTTTATAGATAATTTTAATTTTTCCTGCATCATCCCCGTTGGCTGGTCTCTCTCGATCGAGATGCAGTTTTACCTTATACTGCCTTGGATTGGACGCCTGCTTTTTCCACTGTCACACTTCAGGAAGATCTCAATTCTGACTGGCGTGTTTATTCTATCCTCTGTAAATAGCGTCCTCGTTTGTCTCATCTATCCTGAAATCTATTTGACTCATTTTTATAATTTTCACCCTGATTTTACCGATCCTACCACGATGATGGATCGTCTCTATTATCCTACCCACACAAGGTTTGGCCCGATTGTCCTAGGACTTTTATGGGCTATTTGCAAAGTAAACGACGATATTTCGTCATCTCTTCAAACCTATCTCGATGCCAATAAAAAATCCCAATGGGTTTTAATCCTCTTTGGCGTCTTGCTGATGTACGGAATGTTTCATTTTCCGGTCTACCAACCAAATTCACTCTACTATGTCCACTTTTCGCCTTATCTCAATCTTTTTCTCCACAGCACCCATAGAAACCTATTTTGTTTAGGAATGCTGATGACGCTTTTACCCCTATCCTTTTGCAAATCCCCAGGCATTCCTGCGCGCTTTATCTTTAAATGTCTCGCAGTCAAGTGGCTAAGACCGTTTTCGCAGGTTGTTTTTCCTATCTACCTTTTTCATTTTCCAATGATCGCCCTGGCTGGCCTCATCGTCTTTAGGACCACAAACATCAAAAATATAGTCGCTCTTGATATCGGATCCGTCTTTAGCATTTTTGTGGTGGCCAGCCTCTTAAGCCTCCTCATGGGAATCCTACTCCATAGAGCTATCGAATTACCTATGATTAAGCGAGGATCCCTTTGGGCTGACCGGATTCGCTAGTGCTTCTTTTTAACAAGGGCGACAAAGGCACCAGCAACGGGCAGTTTCATCTTCCAGCGTGGAGTTCCCACGGGCAGATAGTTGGCCCTGGTGACCAAATTTTCCACCACAAGGGAAGATTTCAAAAACAGTTTTCCAAACAATTCCCGGTCAAGAAAATGCCCTCTTAGTCTTTGGTCATCAAAACGGGCAAGCCTCGCAACACTGGAAATGCCCCAAGGAGAAAAACGGTTAAAGGTGGCTATCAGCCCATGACCACCCTCTACAAGGAGCCTATCCATTTCTAAGATGACTGCCCTTGGATGTTCGCAAAACTCTAGGACATTAACACATAAAACCGCATCAAAGCTGAGGGCCTCAAAAGGCAGTTTGGTAGGATCTCCCTGTTGAAAAGTCCCATCCATTCCCCCGAGATTAAACCGCTGTCTGATATCAGCTAAGGCGGCCACTGACGTGTCCGTCGTGGTGACAGCCCACCCCTGTTTAGCAAATGCTTCGGGCAATAAACCTAGACCATAACCGATAATAAGGATCCGGCGCCCCCGCAATGTCTGGAACCAGGATTCGCTTAGATACCAAATCTCGGGAAAATAGCGTTGTCTTATAACTGCTTTAACCGCTTTTTTGACGGCCTCGAAGCTATGGTTCCATAGATTTGTGACGGGAACAAGCATATGGTTTCTATTATGCCTTTTGCCTCCTCCACAAGCAACTCTCCTGCCAAAAGATGACTTTGACGGATGACTCCGCTAGCATAAACAAGGCCTCCACCAGGATCTTGGGTCATTTCAGAATCATTGGACTTCCCATAGATCGACTGTTGGATTGAAGACCCGAGGTTCGGGAGGGTGAGCCGGATGCTGAAAGGGCAACTGCCACCATCCCACGTCATACCAGGAGTTAAGTTTGTAGCCGACTTTCTGGTAAATACCGATGCACTTAAAACCCATGGCCTCATGCAAACCCACACTGGGCTCATTCGGTAGAGTGATGCCCGCAAAGGCATTGGCATAGCCAAGCCGGGGCAGAATCTGGAAGAGTTGCCTATAGAGCTTGCGCCCGATACCTAGCCGCCCATGACCCTGCCGCACATAAACGGCGACGTCCACAGACCAGCGATAGGCTTTCCGTGACCGGTGCTCGCAGGCATAAACGTAGCCGAGGATCTGCCCTTCGTCCTCAAAAACCAGCCACGGATATTGCTCTATGATTTGGGTCATACGAGCCTGCATGTCCGCAATTGAGGGGCTTTCCAATTCAAAAGTGATGGGGGTATCCTTCACGTAAGGACCATAAATTTCTAGAAGCGCAGGCGCATCAGTCAGTCTCGCACATCGTATGTTCTCACGCATAGATCATTCTCGACGACAGAAAGTTTACGCCCCTGGACCTTTGGGCTCCCTAAATATGTGGCGCCCCCCTCTAGGAGCATTTTTAGACTAGATTGGCGGATTCTTATTGAACGTCCTCAACTTTAACCCAGCAAGCAAACTTATAAGGATTAATCGGTATCGTATTCTTCATACAGTAAATTTGGAATTTTTTATCACTAGATTGAAAATACTTGAGCTCAGCGCTTCGAGAGTTGTCATCTTTGAATTGCAAAAGCTCATAGAAGGTTTTTGAGTCACTTTCAACAGGAAAGTACAAACCATTGATGTCCTTCTTGACGCTCACTTCACAGCTTCCACGATTGGGTTCCACAAAGGGAGGTATTACGGTGTGTTTGCAAAAAATACTAAACTCAGAGCCAGTTGTTTGGAACTCTTTTGAAAGATAGGTGCGGTCGATTGTTTTCTCTGGTAAACGAAGCGCATCCCACAGGGTATCTACATCTTGGGGGTTAGAAAGTGTATACTTTTTGACCTCTGTCCTATCATTTGTCATCAAGATATTGCTGGGGTTTGACGACGTTCGTCCACAGGCCGAAAGGGCCAAAAACAGTGAATAAGTCATGAATTTCATAGGATAGCCTTTCGAAAGGATGGGTCTCAAGAGATCTTACCGATCTCTCCTGAGAGAGGCCCGTGCAAAATACATGCTTAAAGGTGTCTTGGTCAAGCACAGGCCGGACGGGGATGGTACGATAGATGCAGCGGCCACTGGCGCGCTGCCTGGCGACCTCTAAACAGAATGCTGTCCCTGCACAGTGCCAGGATTCTTCGTTATACCGCCACGAAACTGGGTTTCAATGACTGGGTTTCTTAAAACGTCGGCGTGCCCTTGGATGATTTTTTGGCGCACCATCTCACTGTAAACCTCTATGGGCGCCTCTAGGGGAGGCGGGGGGATCGCTGGCAAGACCCTAAGGCGAACCTTTGCCGAAGTCCCGGGTATCAGGGATCCCTTTGCAAAAAGCTCCCCGGCACCATGGATGACGATAGGGACCACAGAGACCCCAGCACTTTGGGCCAACTTAAAGGCCCCGAGCTTAAAGGGCTTGATTTTTCCATCCATCGACCGAGTCCCCTCTGGAAAGAAAAACATAGGAAGCCCCATCGCCAATTTGACGGCACTTTGGCGCATGGCTTCGGCGCCACTTTCCCGGCTCTTGCGGTTCACAGGAACATAACCACACCATTTCATGGCAACCCCGATCATGGGCAGCCTAAACACCGTATCTTTGCTGAGCCAGCGAAACTGACACCCTAAATAGTACATAGCCCAGATGTCGGTCATACTCTCATGATTGGCCACCATCACCACTGGCACGCCTGGACCCGGTAGGTTTTCCCGCCCCTCAATGGCGATGCTCCACCCCGGCATAAGCTTCATGATGGTTTGGCCCCAGAGAATCGCGATCTTATGGATTGGACTCCCATCCTTAGGAAGAAACCCGAGAACCACCAATAGTTGGCAACAGAGGACCACCAGCCAAAGGATAAAAGTAACCGTGAAAGATGTGATCCAAAAATAAATAGCCCTCAAAAATTTGATGTACATCGCCTCTGCCCTTACCTCCAAGACTTTTGATGAATTGAAATAATTTTAATGAAATTAATTTACGCAGAACCTCTTGGCACCGGTGAATGCTCCAGATTCTGGCGGATATGTCCCACGATTTTAAGGGCAAGGTCCATTTTGCCAAGGACCTCGACCCCTCGCGAGATGTCTGGATGTTCATCGTGTCCCGCCTCGACCTCAAAAATCATGGCTCGGTGTCGCTGGTCGTCCACATCCTTGAGGTCGTTGACAACCATCATGCTGAGGCCGTAGCGCTTGATATAGGTTTGGGCAATCTCTCGAATGCGTTCTGGCTGCAATCCAACCTCGAGTTTAAACCCCACTTTGAGGGGCACCTGCACGGCGCCGATAATCTTTTCGGCCCGGCGCAGGTGAACATTTAGCGTCGGGTGGTCCTGGCTCGACAGTTTACCGGTGACCGCCTTTTCCGGAATAAAGTCTAAAACCGAAGCCGCAAAGACGCCCACCTGGGCGCCCCCACGAACCGCTTGGCGCACGGCTGCTTCCATCTCGCCGTTGGTCAAAACTTGGGTGAGTTGAGTCGCCGATTTAGGTTGATGGGGACAGGGTCCCGAGATCACTTCGGTCTGAAAGCCTTGGCGGAAGAGTTCTTCGGCGACCAAGGAGCCAAGCTTGCCGCTAGAATAATTAGATAGATATCGCACCTCGTCGATAAAGCCCCTCGTGGTTCCCATCGTTATAAAGACGGAGGCCCCCTCCCGTTTCTGGCGGTTAAAGAGATGTCCTATCACATCGGCAGTGGACTCTGGGTCTGGAAACTTGTCCTTCCCCTCCTCATGGCGCGGAGCCAACCATTGAACACCAAACATTCTTAGTTTTTCGATATTTTGGACGACTGCAGGCGATGTTTTTAAAGAACCATGCATCGTCGGCAGTAGCATGACAGGTTTGTTTTGTCCAAGATAAGAGGCTGCCAGGGCTAAGGCAGGACTATGGAGCATCCCTTGGGCCAGTCCACCGAGAAAATTGGCAGATGCCGGTGCAACGATACAGCCATCTCCCTGGGCAATATGGGAGGCTCCCCCTTCAAAGGCGGTCCGCACGGGGCGTGCTGCGGCCCATTCGAGGGCTAAGGGGGTCACAAACTGGCTGCCTCCTTGGGTAAGCCACGGGGTCACATCCGCTCCGAGGCGACGTAGCATGCGGATAAGCTTGATACTTTCAACCGCAGCGATCGAACCCGAGACGATAAAGTCCAGTCGGATCCCACTCAGGGCATCGGACAGGCGGGATACTTGTAGGTCGGAGTCGTGGAGTCGATCAGCCATGGGAAGACTCTTTTGAGCTGGGGTCAAACCGCTCCCATCATGATCTTTGTTACCCATCAAGCCTGCTCCCTCGTTGTAAAAAGACCTTTGAAAAGACCTTCGAACCGTTTTCCCATCTAGATCATTGGACGTTATCAAGGGTGAGGACTGACTACAACCTCGAATCGAATCCTAGGTACGGGGGAGCGGGGAAGCGGGGGAGCCGGGGAAATCCAAAACAAAAAAAGCCCCGTCGTTTTGAGGCGCCTTCGGCTTTTTTGGAATCACTGAAAATCAGTTGTAAAAAGGAATCCTAGGAGTTTTTTAAGCGGGCTTTTTGGGCCACTTCATTAGCATTAGGTTTATTCAAAGGCAATGATAAGGCCGTCGTTCCCAGTCGACGAACTTTATTTTTGCGAGCTTTACCTGCTTTGATCGCTTTTGCAGCAGCGCGCTTGTTATGCTTATCTGTAGGTGAAGTCATGGTTCGAATCTCCGGTCTGTCTTTTACGATTTTTACGGAACAAAACACCCTGTTTGGGATCAAGGAGGATCACAATCAAGGGATGGTCCCACGATAAGGGAGACATTATTAGTGTTTAAGAGATGTTTTAGCAACTGTTTTTGTGATTTGCACCCTCCTATCGCAACTCTTCTCCAAAATCAGCTAGGTTTGAGATAGCAAAGAGTCTACTAATAATAGAGGAATGTGGTTCGACGCTGCCTGCCGCTACGAGCCCTTTCAAACGTATTTATATGAGTCCTTTAACTCAAATTTTTATTGAGGAATCCAATGCCTACAAACATCCTTATCAAGCCTCTGACCGTCGGCACCCTTTTAGCCGCACTCTCACAGCCAGTTCTGGCTGCTGCTGACAAAGGAACTAAAACAGATATGCTGCAACCGGAAGAAGTGCCACTCACCACACCCAATGCTGCTCCTAACAACCAAAATGGGTTTTATCTAGGCGCCAACGTAGGATTTGGGCAAGGGCGCACCACAGAGTCTAGCTCTAGTCCTGGAACAGCTCTTTTTACCCGCTTCGAACCAGGCTACCAGATTGGACTCAGCAGCTGGCATCGGATCGAACTCAGTGGGGAGCTCCTCACTGGGAGTACAAGTTTTCGAAACTCCTCGGGAAATTTTAGTGGTAAATACAACTTTGATATCCAATATGGCTTTTTGGCAAAAATCGGTTACGGCTACTCCCTCGGGACCCGACTTTACGGAATCGCCAAGGTTGGCGCTGGAGCTATGGTGGGTACCCTAAGCACCCAGGCCAATGGGGAGACGGTCAAATCCGATGCAACCACGGGAAACGCTCTTTTTCTGGGATGGTCCATGATCGTACCGGTCTCCAGCGCTGTCGACCTGACAGGGGGCATCAGCCTGACCCATGCCCAGTTTGATGTAGGGACCCTTAAAGCCGGCCAAGCTTCCTACCAATACGGACGAAGCGTCCTCGTCAACAATCCTACCATCGATCTGGGAGTTAGGTTGCGCCTTTAGACCATCCTTTCTCATCGGTTTTTCCGCTACAATAGAGGGAGAGAGACAGTCGTCCACTTAGGAGAATCTATGGCTCGATTTCAACAGGTGCCCCTTAGGGTGCCCCTTAAGCTTGGGATGTTTCTCATTTTAACCGGCACGTTAGGGCTAGGAGGCTGCAAGAAAAAAAACTCCACTGACGGGGGACTCCTGGACGAACCGCCTCAATCTGACACCACCTCAGCGCAACTCACGACAGCCGGCTCCTCCAAGTCCGAGGGTCCCGTCGGTGAGTGGAAGCTTCAGTGCCAACCTTTAGAAGACCCTAAGGACCCACGGATCTACACGATTGAACTCAGTGGCGCGTTGAGCGAAACCGATGAAAATCAACCCATCAAGATCAGTATTTCTAAATCAGAACGGACCCCAAGCAGCCCTCCAAGCTCCCCCCCTGGCTCCCCTGGCTCCCCTGGCTCCCCCGCCCAGAACGCAACTTCGCGGATGATAGCCTCGATGGAACCGGGACGAGGTGCTATCGCTCCTGAGGGAAACCTCTTTATGGGTTTTGCCGGCGGGGCCCTAACGGGTCAGTATCTGCCGAGCACCAAAAAATATGAAGCCCTCCTCACCCTGGTCCAAGACGAAGATGTTTCGGGGCTAGGGGTCACCTGTGAGGTCTTACAACGAAGGCCCTAAGACATAGGGGCCGCGGGCTCGTTGAGTTTTTCGAGTATAAAATAGGAGGGAACCGATTTGGGAGTCTCTTTAACCCCCTCGCTTAGGGCCGCAAGGTTGGAGGCTTGGGTCACCGGGCGGAAACCAAATCGCATAAAGAGCTTTTGCGCATTTTCCATCTTAGGGGTTGTTTCCAAGTAGAGGCTTCGATAGCCGAGAGCTTTTGCTTCTTCCACACACCGCTTGAGCAGCCTCACCCCAAGCCCTCGACCACGATAGGCTAAATCTAAGACCAAATCGCGCACTTCTCCAAGCCCTTCGGAGGGAGGGAGGCCGTGGAGAGACCCAATCCCTGCCCCACCGATACACAGATGAGAGGAAGCAGCCTCTGGCGAGGCGTCTTTAAGGACAAAGTAACGGGATCCCTCACTTTGATAGACGTAGAGGAGATTATTAAGCCGGCGAAACGTCGAAGCGATCACCGCTCCCGCTTCGTCATACCCTTCGAGGTTTCGTCGGATGAGTTCCTTTACCGCAGCCTCTGTATCCCCTGTGATCTCTTCGATAACAAACTGATCAAGTGTCATTGCGAAGTCCCTTTTGCTCCGTTGTGCTCGTCGCAATGGCCTCTGTTTGTTCGCAATCCACCTGGATGTGGATTGGGCCGCTGATACCAACATCATGACGTAGGTTTGATCCCTACGCAATCACGAAAGGCTTCACTGCTCTTTAACCACAGCCTAATCCTTGAACTCACTGATAGGCTGTGAGACCTGGGTATTGGAAATCCCAGCGATATCTTGAGTTGTAAATTGGCTTGGTGGCTGACTTGTCGCCGGTAGATCACCCCCATCAATCTTCATGGCATCGCTGATTTCATCCCAGGTCTTTTTGCGGCGATAAAACGTATAAAGGGCAAAGAGGCCGATAACGCCGCCGACTCCACCGAGAGCATAGACGACAGGACTGACACCTCCTTCACCATGAGCAGCCGCTTCTGCAGGAACCGTTGGTGTCGCAGGAGTCGCTGCGGTTTGGGGTACAGGAGCAGATGGAGACGGGTCCGCGGGCAATCCCGAAGCTGGAGGATTGCCATCAGTCGGGGAGGGCGCCACGGCACTTGATGCTCCTGTGGGAGGTGCTGCCGTTGCCGCGTCAGGGGAAGTAGCCGCGCTCGCTGGTTGGTCTTTTTGTGGTTCATTGGGCGCAAGAGGTGGAGGACTGCTTGCTCCGCCAGGTGCCTCCATTTTGGTTCCGCCTCCTTGAACAGGAGCAGCTGCACTGTCTACGGGAACCTCATCGAAGACATCGGCACCTCCATCCTCTTCGACGACAGCCCCATCATCTTGGGCCATAAGCAAAGGTCCAGAAGTCATAAACGCAATACTTACCTTGCAGATCATTCCTAGCAACAACATCCAGTGCCTCCCCTGATTTCTCCTCTATTGTAACCCGGAAGACCCTGTTCTAGGTAACATATTTGACTTGCGTTTTTTACCAATCACGCCATGATGGAGGTTAGCCTTATAAAACATGAGTCCGTATTCTCCTCGGTTATAGTGGACTTTTGCCAAGAGTTTTCAAAAGCTAAAAATTTTTTGCCAGTCGATTGACAGCTATCTTGTGGCAGAGTAAGCACTGCAAATCTGGAGTTCAGCAAAATTCAGAAAGGAATCCATCATGTCTAGACTTTTAGGTTCGACTCTTGCGTTTGGTCTAGTAGCAGCAAGTCTACCTTCCTTAGGTGCTGAGGTCAGCGTCCTGAGCGGACTCTACAAAAAAGAATCTTCGGATAACAATGGCCAGAGTGGTGGCGACAAGTCGTCGATCCAAGTGGGTGGTCGGTATTCAGACGCCCTCTCGGTCCAGCTTCATTGGTATGCTCAAGCAGATTTAACCCTCGACTCCTATGGCGAAAATGCTGCCGGAGTGGCTCCCTCAAATGCGACCAGCCTTAATCTTGGGGGCGGGGTTCGACACTACTTTGGAAAGATCGGCGAAAACTTTGCCACCTATGCCCGCGGGGGTGGTGCTTATAAAAGTGAGAAAATCGGAAGTTTTACGGCAAATTCTGCTAGCTCTATCGAACGAAACGGCCTATATTACGGAGCTGGTTTTGGAATTCGGCTCTACTTAGGGACCAAATTCTTTTGTGATTTCGAAGCACCCTTATTTGAAAGCGCCTTGTTTGCCACGGAAACAGAAATCACGGAGACCTCAGCCGCAGCAGGTGCCACCGTAACGAATGAGCGAGAAACCAAGAAAACAGAGCTCTTTGCAACATCGGAAGGCTCCCTTAACAAAGTCATTGTCTCTCTCGGATTAAAGATTTGAATCTCAAAAAAGCAGTGTGATAGTTATAACTTATCTTGATTGGTCAAAAAGGATCCTAGCATGAAACGAGGAACACGCCCCGCACGCAACCGACGCAAATCCGCCCGCTACCGCGCCAACAAAAAACTGCGAATCCAACGTCGCCGTAATAAGTCACCCCATGTGACTAAAAAATACTAAGGAAAAAGACTAAGGACAACGAAATCAAAAAAAAGAGAACTCCTACGATCCTCTGATAGGGATCGTAGGAGTTCTCTTTTTTCTCTTAACCAAAATTTTTAATCACCCAAAAAATCCGCGAAGATTTTCTTGGGTGGTTGGGTATTGAGATCTAGGGTCTTGGAATCAGAACGCCTGACTTACGTGCAAAGCGAACCTTATCTTCACCGTCCATCCTAAGGCCAATTTTTGTGGCTTTTTTGGTACTTGGATCGACGACGGCCACGTTGCTGATATGCAAGGAGGCCGGCTTTTCGAGGATACCGCCGTCGGATTTTTCCGTGGCTTTAGTGTGTTTTAAGTTAAAGTTTTTGCCCTCTAGGAAGACCCGGCTTTTTTTCCGGTCGATGCGGTCAATTTTAGCGACCACTCCACGGGACTTTCCCGTGAGAACAACGACTTCGTCGCCCTTGCGAAGCTTTGTCTTACACTCGTGTTTTGGATCAAATTGTTTGAGTCCCATTGATACTTCTCCCTACGCCTCTTTTTTTAACCCACATCGTAGTCTACATCGTAACGTACATCGTAGCCTACATCGCTGCTGGATCGTCACAAAGCTCGAACCTTACGCTTGAGCAAACGAATGGACTTATTTAATAGATGCATCCAGGGCAGTCAAGCTGATTTAGGTCGAGCGTCCGCGGATGCACACGTCTAAACGCCTCCTTAAGACATGGGCTTACGAATGGATCTTGATTTATAAAATTTTTAATAAAATCTTTGCGTTGCATCTAATAAGGGAGCATGGTAAAACCAATCTTGCCCGCTGAATTTTAAGGACCCCTGTGAGGAGATTTTATGCGCCAAATAAGCCATCCTTCGGAAAGAGGGTTTTGGAAGCACATGGTCATGGTTACGATCGTAATCGTGATGGCGATGGGAAAAGGGGTCGCTCTGGCCCAGTCCAAGTTCAACCCCGACACCCCAGCAGCGGGGGGTTTTGATTCCCCAAAGCCCCAAGCCAATATTCGCCCCCAGGATGTGGTGACCTGGCAAGGTTTCGATGCCGTCGAAACCACCGCCGACCATGTCACCGCACTATTTCGCCTCACCCTTAATAACAGCTGGAAGATCTACGCATCCAACCTTAAGTTTGGCGGTCCTCCTGGCTTTTCTGTCTCCAAGGTGACCCCTCCTCCTGCCCGTCGGTTTTTAGATCCCATGTCTGGCCAAGAGGTCGACGTTTATGAAGGTGGAGAGTTTGAAATCATTTACAGCGGCGCTCCCCGCTGGAATCAAAAAGCCTTTCCGGTCACCATCACCTATGTGGGATGCACCGATGTGATCTGCCTCTTCCCATACTCTCAAAACCTCGAATTACCATTTACCCCGATGGTGGCTCCGGCACCCACAGCCCCGTCCCAGGGCGATCCAAAAGTCAGTCCAGAGGCTAGCCCCCAGGGCGATAAAGCTCCCCAAGCACCAAAAGCCGCCGCCAATGACCTAGGAAGCCTGGAGTCCAGTCTGGCCCAAAGGCTGGCGTCGCCATCTTCTTTTGGACTCCTTCTGTTGATCGTTTTTGTGGGTGGCCTCCTATCTAACCTCACACCCTGTGTTTACCCGATGATCCCCATCACTCTGCGGGTCCTCGCCCGCCAAGGGGGGAACCCCCATCTCAACGCAGCGGCCTATGCCGGTGGTATCGTGATCACCTACACAGCTCTGGGTTTGATAGCATCCCTGTCGGGGGGTCTTTTTGGGAGTCTCTTGGCTAGCAAATCCCTAAATCTTGTCTTTGCAGCACTGATGTTAGGTCTTGGACTTACGATGATTGGTTTCGGCGATCTCAGCAAGATCCAAATGCTCGGCCAGAAACTGGGGTCAGGAAAGCCTTCCCTCCACAACACCTTTGCCATGGGAATCGGTGCCGGATTTGTCGCTGCACCCTGCACCGGGCCCATCTTAGCCGCCCTTTTAGCCTATACGGCGCGCCGGGAGTCCAGTGTCGCTGCCAGTTCTGTGTTGCTGTTGGTCTACAGCATCGGCTTTGGGCTACCCTATATGGCCCTCGGGGGTGCAGCTTCCAAGGTGTCACGGATTAAACTAAACCCTATGATCCAAATAGGCGTGAAGATCCTCTTTGCGAGCGTTATGTTTGGCCTGGCACTGTACTACCTCCGGATCCCTTTATATGGGTTTATCGAATCCATGCGGGGATCTTGGCAGCCAATTGCTATCAGCTTCCTGGGCATTGGCGTCCTCGTACTTGGAGTGTGGCTCTCCTCCCCGGTCCTCTCTACAAACAAGTTGGCGACCATCTTACCGACAACGATTTTAGGGATTGGGATCTTTGCGACCTCCCAATGGTTGACGACGGCCACCGCCTCGGTGGCTTGGCTTAAAGACGAAGGGGAGGCTTTTAGACTGGCACAAACCACAGGTAAACCTGTTTTGATTGACATGTGGGCCGAATGGTGCGAAGCCTGTAAAAAGATGGATGCCACTACTTTTAAAGACTCCCTTATCCTTGAAGAAGTAGAGCGTTACTGGATCCCCCTGAAACTTGACCTCACGGAGCTGGACGAAAAAAGCGAAAAAATCCAAAGCCACTACAACGTCCAAAGCCTACCGACTTTGGTGCTTTCGTCGCCCACCAAAGACCATACCCGGTACAAAAATTTGGGAGGTTTTGTGAGTGCGGGAGAACTTATCCAACATCTTGCTGAATATCGCGACCAACTGCGTTAGGAGACCTAGGCCATGCTACACCATCTTTTATTTGTGGCTTCTACACCGCAGATCGCGCGGATCAAAGATGCGGTGATCAGGCTCCACGGCGAATCTCTGGTCTCTTCCCAAGCTTCGGCCCAGTCCCTGAGCAGTTCTTACGCCGAGGGGTTTCACCTTAAAAGCCACCTGCTAGAAAATCTAACTATCAACATCCATCTCATCTCAGATTTGGATGCGGTGACACCCCACCTAAGGCGTTTTCCCGTCGACCTGTTGATCTATGACGAGCGGGATGGGGGGATCGAAGCCCGGGCCGCAATCCGCAAGATTCATGATGATGTCCTCGCCTTTGCAACCCTATGGGGACCAGACTTTATGTTTCCCATGTCCCGGGTGGTCGCCATCCTCGAAGACGAAAAAAACGAAGGAGCTATGCGGGCCTTTGAATTAGGCCGCGTGCAGGTTCGGGATGTGCTTGTGGCCCCTAAAAGCGCTGCCCATGTGTTTCGCTGGCTAGGCAGGGTCCTCAACCACGGCGTGATCCGCCACGCCAAAGTCGGCATGGGTCTGTCCGGTGGCGGAATGGAAGGCTTTCTCTACCAATTAGGTGTCTTGCATGCCCTCCATAAGGGGATCCAAGGCCGGTCCTTGCGAACCATCGATACCTTTTCGGGGATTTCCAGTGGATCGATTTGTGCGGCTTTGCTCGCCAATAATGTCCCGACCTCCGAGGTGATCCGTGCCATCCATGGGCAGTCAAAGACTCTTGCGCCCATGGAAGGGAGTTTGATGTTTGATGTGGCTGCTGCTTCCATTTCCAAAAGGGTTTTGCGAGAAACCTTTGGCTGGGCGGGGCTTGACCCGGCAAAATGGGCTAAAAAGTTGATGCAGTCGATACCGACAGGACTGTTTAAGGGCGAAGCTCTAAGGGATTACTTTCACCAATGCATCACGGCCTATGGAAACGACGACAGCTTTGACGCCCCCTCCTCTGAAGTCTTTATCGGAGCTACCGACCAGGACACCTTCGAACACGTCACTTTTGGCAAACCCCCCTGGAACAATATCCCTATGAGTGCGGCTTTAAGAGCTTCCTGTGCTTTGCCGCCGTTTTTTACGCCGATTCAGATCAACGGTCGGTGTTTTATCGATGGCCAAGTCACTAAAACCGTCAACCTCGAACTCCTCGTCGACCGAGGGTGTCGCCTGATCTTTATCATCGATCCTCTGAAACCTCTAGGCACCCATATCCCTGGGTCCGTCGATCGCCGCGGCGGGGTGTACGCCATCATCCAAACCATCAAGGCTTTAGTGCATACCCGCTTTCAACAGACCCTTGCCCACCTTACGGAACGCTATCCCGATGTGGATTTTTTAGTGTTTCAGCCTGATGAAGAATGCGCCCACCTTATGGCCGGCTCACCGATGCGATATAAGATCCGTACCCAGGTGATTACGGCTGCCTATCGTCACACCTTGAGACAATTAAGGGAGCGCAACGGTATCTATTCGGCAAAACTCCAAAGGTTTGGTTTTGAACTCCGACCACCCCACGAACTCTTGGACCTAGAACGGAGAGAAGGAGACGTCCTTGAAACGATTTCATAAGACTTTAGATTGCCCACAACCCCAAAAAATCCCCAAAATCCTACGCCCCCTTATGGGAGCTGCCTTTTCTTTAACCCTTTTACTCCAGGAAATTCCAGCTCTCGCCTGTGCCTCCTGTGGCAGTGGAGGCGGAGATCCACTGATCCTCTACCCTAACGAAGACCTCAAGATTTTTAGCAGTTTTGGAATGCAAAAAATCACCCGCGAAGTCTCCACCGAGAGCAAACGGGGCGAGGTTTTTGGACCGGACACCAAATATCCCCTAGTCCTGTCCCTGGGAGCTAGACTCCATACTCGGAGTTTTGTAACGCTGACTTCTGGATACCAATTCAATGTAAAAAAAGACCGAAGTGGCCAAGGGGCCTTGGACCCTTCCCTTCTGGTGCGTTACACTGCGGTGTCCCAATCCTTTGATGAGCCATGGATTCCCCAGATCCAGGGGCTCCTGGGTTACAAACTTTCCACAGGACGATCGATCCACACCTCCCGCGACAAAGACCTGGTCGACATCACCAGCACAGGGTTTGACGAAGGTAAAATCGGCATTGATTTATGGCATGGAATGTTTGATGTCAAAGGTGGCCTCGCATTTTTGGGGATCTTGCCCCAACCCCGTACCGAAAGCGACGGCTCCAAAAACGAGGCAGGCCCGATCCAAAGATGGACCATCACGGGGGCCTACCAGCTCTCTGACGCTTTAAAACTCACCGCCGGACTTAACCGACAGTCCTCTGGGAAACGTCGTTACGAAAACCAGTCGGTTGATAACTCAGAGACGCTCGATCATTCCGGTTTTTTAAATATGGATTTTATGGGATATGACACCCAAACCGTTCGGCTTGGGGCCACGAAAACGGCGCTGCTTTCTGGTGATCGCCTCACCACGGAGGCTTATTCGTTAAGCCTGGCTTTTTTGTTTACACTATAAATAGCCAAAAAAATATTTAGGTGTCAAAATTCTATACAGTTTAAACCCCCTCTATTCCTGCTTCGGCACGAAATGATAGGGCGTTTTTATTTGGTACGACAATTGCTCTGTGGCTCTCCGTAGACGATTTTGCCATATAACAATTGACGGAGAAATGCCCTATGAAGTTTTTGTCCCCTTTTAAACTGAGCGACTTTGCTAAGACGTTATCGTTATTCCTAAGCATAAGTCTCGGGACCTCGACGGCAGTGACCGCCTGTAAATGGACCTCTGGTTCGCAAGAAAGCGCTGTCAACTCGATGGTCGCTCCAGGTGCTCTTGAATACACCATCACCGGGCGAGACTATATCAAACTCGACCCCGAATGGGCCAAAGCCAATCCTGATCCACAGAAAAGACGCCAAGAGGCAGAACGCCTCGCATCCTTGCGGCGGATGGCAGATGGGATTTTTCTAAACAATTACCTCAATGATAAAGAGGATGGAGACGGAAATTTTGGCTACGGCGGTTTCAACGCTGAGATTCGCTTTAGCAAGGATATCAACCCTAACCTTGAATTAGACAAAAAGGACCCTACACAAACAAAATATTGGTTTGACTATAGCTTTGTAGTCGGCGGCTATGAGGGGCTCGTTGGGATGATTAAAAACGACGCCTACCAAAAAGACAAACAAAGCCTCGGGCCTAATCAGTTTGTCTATGCCTCAGCTGTCCTCGACAATGAGACCATGGCCCAGACCCGTCCAGGCAAAGAATGGTTCCGCAGTGACGATTGGGGTTTTTGGTCTCCAACCAACAACCCCGCAAAAGCGGTCGTCTACAATCTTACCGTCAATATTATCCCCAAACCTAAAGAGCCCGATGCCTATATCCCTGTGGACCAACTGGTGGTGACCGGAGCCGATGGTTCCATGAGTATTCCCATGGCGGTGCATTTTGGCTGGGATGGTGAAAGCCAAGGGGCTGACATCCCTAAAGGGGGTGTCCGGTATGATATCGAGCTAGCGCGGCGGCTGTTCAAAAAGTTGCAAAAGCTGGGCTTTAAGCCACCGACAGCACAGTTTGAGACCTACCAACCCTTTGATCCTAAGACTCCTCCCTTTAAAAAGGTGATCCAATTCCGTGGTAAACCTTTGACTGTTGAGGTGTCCGTTTACACTGCCGGCCAAACCAAAGCCATGGAACCTGAAGATGATTCGAAACCAGCCTTTAGTCTAGTAACCACCCAAGTGACACCTTTTCAACCACTCCCTGGTCCCGACCCTGAGACCGCAGCGGGTGCAAAGGTAGCACGAGAACAGATGTTACACAGCCTTAAACACAAAAAAGTGATCATGTATTTAGGCCACTCAGGTCTTGGCATGGGCTTTAACTTTGGCGACTGGTTTGTCCCTGAAGTCGACGACAAAGGAACAGTCTTTGCTTCCGCACTTGCTAAAGCACCGCTGATGGATAGCTACCAGTTGGTCGTCGCCGATGGCTGCCAGACCTATTACTTGGCCGAAAACTTTTTGCAAAACCCCACCAAACGCGACCCTACCAACTCCAGTCGCCTTCGTAACCTAAACCTGATCACTTCCCTCGGCTTTACCGACGCCGACTCCACCCGAACCGTAACCCAGCTCCTTAAACTTTTAAGCCGCCAGGAACAAGGCCATTGGGTCGCGCCCCGTGTGTCTGACCTCCTTACCCGCTACAATCCAGACGGAGTCCCTTTTCAAAAATACATGAAAATAGGCGTTAAAAATGTGGCCGCTAACGATTCGGACGACGACGATGATGACGATGACCCCCTCTTTCCTGTCTATGGCATGCATGGTGTCGAAGGCAATCCCCGCAGCAATCCACTCGCTGATCGGGACGCCTTTGGTAAAGCCTGTGTCAACGCGACTTACTGTGGAACCGGCGATGGCAACATCTGTCACTCCTTACAGGATCAAATCTTTAATGCTAATTCCCCTAAGGATTCCCTTAAAAAATCACCCGCTGGATCCTGCACCTTGCAATGCATCAATGACAGCGGCTGTGCAGGTCTACGGGGAGGCCAAGCGGTCTGTAGCCTACCTCCCCTCGCAAAAGGCGGAGCTGCGCAGCCAGGGATCTGTCTACCCAGATCCAAGGTCGAGGTCTACTGACCTCTTCCACCGCACCTAATACCCTCTAGGTCCACCCCGGAATCTTCCATAAGCCAACAGATATCCGGGTGGACCAAACTCCAGGCGCCCCCCATACCGCAGTCTTCCCCATTGGAGGCGACCCCAAAAAGCCTGATTCCACCGTCTTTCAGCCTTCCAAAGGCTGGACCACCGCTGTCACCATTGCAGGCGTCGATTCCTTTGCCGCCAATCGTCACCACGGTGTCGTCTACCGACGTGATCCGAGTCTTAGCGTGGTATTTGTGCCCAAACTCTTTATTTTCCCGCAGTCCAAAGCCGACGATTTCGGTCGGTTGGTTGACCGCCACCAGGCTTGAAATCTCGTCCTTAGCGGCCGCAACCGGAACATAAGCTGATTCTGGCAGATCCAGTGGATCTTTGACCACCACATAGCCAAGGTCATGATCGGTGCCTTCGTCTTCCACATCGTACCCTGGAGCTTGGCCGATGCGTTCCGCGGGATACTGGCCTTGGACTCCCCCGTCTGACGCTCCTTCACCCACATAGACTTTTAGTTTTTTAAGCTTAACTCCATCGAGACAGTGGGCAGCAGTCAAAACCAGGTGTGGAGTGAGGGCCGTGCCGCTGCAAAAAATCCCGCTCTTGTCGGTAAGAGCGACGGTATTGATCCATTCATTGCGGGCCGTTTTAATCCCCCCATAGATCATGGGCTCACTGGAACTCTGGGATTCGCTGTTGCAAGCGACGGGCCCCAGTTGCAGCCCTACAAACATCACACTCCAAAAGCCCACGTGTTGAATCCGCCTCGATCGATTCATGAAACCTCCCTGATCATAATTGATACAGAAATATTACCATGAGGTTTCTGAATTGGAATCGGGGCGAGCCAGATTTTAACAATTTTCTTTTAAGTGATTTTTCTACACTCCAACAGGGGCATCAGCCTGCTGCTCAGGGGCTGCGCCAAAGCAATCTGGTAACATCATGCAAGTTTCGTAAATAGCAGCCACTCGCGGCATGGACTCAAGGGGAACCCCAAAGCGGTAGGCGCTGTAAACTTGGGGGATCAAGCATAGGTCAGCAAGGGTTAAGTCCGCCCCTAAGCTAAAGGGACCCTTCCACCCGGCCTCCTGGAGGTAACTTTCATAAACGGAAAGCCCACGGCTGATCCAGTGGTGAAGGGAGACTGCTCGTTGGCTTGCATCGGGGACAAACCATTCCAGGACAGCGGGATTTTGCAAGGGTTGGGTCCCGCTTGCAATCGTGAGACAGAGCTGTCTGACCCACAGTCTTTCTAAGGGGGTTTTAGGTAATAACGCCGGCGACGGCCAGCGCTCCTCTAGCCACTCTAAAATCGCCAGAGATTCCCCCGCGACCCTTTGCTGACCCCCTTCCTCGATGACCAGCGCCGGAATATACAGGGCAGGATTGATTTTTTGAAAATCTGGGAGCTGCTGCTCCTTTTTGAGCAGGTTGATGTATTTCGACTCATAGTCAAGACCTTTTATTTTGAGAGCCCATCGCACCCGCCAGGAACAAGAGGACCGCCAATAGTGATAAAGGGTGAATTTAGGTTGCATGATATTCTTTCCTAGACTTTATTGTCACATGTTATTCTCAGGTGTGTTGCCTGCCGCTCGGAAAAAACCTATGTATCTACCTCCAAAACTCCATGGTCATCCATGGCAATCTCTAGATGATAAAGGACACACCTCTTGAAGAAACCTGGGGACTATAACAGACTTTTAGGTGGCCTTACACCAAAGGATTTCCTAAAGACCTACTGGCAAAAAAAACCACTCCTCGTCCGCAAAGCTTTTCCAGACTTTAAAGACCTTCTCAGCCCTGACCAACTTGCCGGTCTTGCCATGGAGCCGGACTGTAAAGCTCGCCTTGTTTTTGAAAAGGGTCGAAAACCTTGGCGTGTGCTCCATGGTCCCTTTGAAGAAAAGACTCTCACCAGTCTGCCTAAAACCCATTGGAGTCTCCTGGTCTCCCGGGTCAACGAATATCTGGATAGCGCCGCTGGGATGTTAGAGTGTTTTAACTTTATCCCTCGGTGGCGGACCGATGACTTGATGGTGAGTTTCGCTCCTCCCCACGGGACCGTTGGTCCCCATGTGGATAGCTACGATGTGTTTCTGATCCAAGGGATGGGTCGCCGCAGCTGGCAGATCAACCCCAAACCAGACCCCGCCATCATCGAGGGAGTGGACCTACGAGTCCTTAAACACTTTACCCCCACCGCAGAGTGGGTCCTTGAACCGGGAGACATGCTTTACCTGCCGCCAGGGGTGGCCCATTATGGCCGAGCCTTAGAAGACTGTATGACCTATTCGGTAGGCTTTAGGGCGCCGTCGAATCTCGGGATTTTAAGCGATCTGTTTAACACTCCACAGTCCTGGTTTTCACCCACACTCACCCATGAAAAGGGCCTTGAAATCCTTTATACCGATCCTGACTTGTTACCTTGCAAACACCCTGGGCTGGTTGACTCCAAAGCGATAGAGGCCTTAAGCGCCGTTGTCAGGGCCCAGGTCCTTGAGCCGGATTTTCTAAATGCCTTTATGCTACGCCACCTGACCAAGACCGAGGAAACCCCGGTCTTTGCTGCAAAGCTGACCCCTAAAAGTCTCGAGAGCTGGAGGCAAAAATTAAAACGATCTACCCTCACCCGCAGCCACCGCTTTCCCATAAGCTACATAGCCCCCAAAAACCACTCCTTTCCTGTCGCCGTCGGCGGACACCTGTGGGAACTCAATCAAAATCTGTTGCCCTTACTCCAAACCATCACCACCCAGCAAACCATGGAGGGGCAGGCCCTTCTTGCCCTGATCCCCGACCAGGACGCCCGCGACGCCCCAACACACAAGGCTACCTATGGCGAGAGGATCTCGGGGATTGGTTTTCTGTACCAACTCGCTCGCTGCGGAGCGGTCACTCTGGGAGTTATCTTATGCCTAGCTTTGTGGGGAGGGGCGTCACGCCTCGATGCCGCGGAGATTGTGCCTCCAGGGATTGAATCTAAGCTCTCCGCAGGTGGGGGGCAGACCACCGTAACAGGACCCTCCTCGCTCTTTTTTAATCCTGCCAATCTCGCGATCTCCGGGACTAAGCAGCTGGATTTTGATCTTGGCGTGGCCCGTTATGAATACCGCTACCAACACACGGACCAAACAAAATACCGACCTGTCTCCGTTGCCGACACAGCTCCGCCCCTGGGGCTGTCTTTTGCCTTCAAGCCTTTGGAGACTCTAACGGTCGGATTTACCTTTCTGCCTACGGGAGTCGGTACTAAACAAATAATAATAGATATTCCCCTGGACCTCGGTGAAGGTATCTACCAGCTTGCTGATGTTGAATCCACAGCCTCAGGGTCTAAGCTTGGTGTTGGGGTCGCGTACCGGGTGTCGCCTCGGCTGCTCATTGGGCTTAGTGTGCAAAGGCTACAGGAAAAAACCGCAGTCTCTATCTTTAAAGCGGCAGATGTTTACCCCTTTCTCACCATGGAAAACCAGGGTGTTTTCTACCTTCCCGCCTTAGGTCTACGCACCGATTTTGGTGTCACCGGGCTTGGTGTAGGGTTTAGCTACCGACCCGCCGTGGTGAAACGCTATAAGGGGAGATTTCTTTTTGACCTGATCGGCGATGATCAAAAAAATGGCGTCTATAAATATTTCCCTTTAAACCAAATTGATTTAGTACCTCAAACCTTAGGTCTTGGGGTGCAGTGGCGAGGGGCTCCCTGGGGAGGTTTTTTGGACTTAACCCACGAGGCATGGACCAAGGGAGGGTCGGACTTTTCCCGTGGTCTCCCGATTGCTTCCAAAGGAGCCGAGCTTAAGGATGCCTTGAATGCTTATGTAGGCGGAGAGTATCGGTGGAAAGCAGGAACGAGGATCGCGGCAGCCTATGGTTACCAGCCAGGTAACCTGGGCAATGGGGACAAGCGCAAGGGGCCTGGCAACGCTACCGCTGAGCTTCCTCTGGTTCAGGAGGCCGCCACCAAAGCCGCGACTCTCGAAGGCATGAGTTTTGGAAACACTTCTGGGATCCCCCTAAACCTGTGGTCTCTGGGATATCAGCACATTTTTGCAAAGGGCGCGGCCTGGACTCCCGCCTTTGGGGCGATCACCTTTTACGCTGTCCAGGGCCGACGCACGGTGCCCCAGGGCTTTTCCCAAGAGGGCACCTACAGTCTAAGGCTTATGATGCTGGCACTAGGCGGGGCTTGGCGCTTTTAAGGATTGGCTAGCCACTTGCAGACGTCCGTAAGCGCTAATATGAAAGTAAATTTAAGGACATGAATTTATTGATGATAAATACATATCCCCAAATAGATTCTGCCCGGTCTGAGTTGCGCGAAAATGCGAATCTGAGATTAGGTTGAAATTACAGAGCCTTCCCATAGCTCAAGTTTTGTGCTAACCTGCCGATAGGTGTATTGGTGACACCAATAGTTGAGGCTTTACCGATGCGACTACGTAAGTTATTAAAAACATTAGATACAAAGACCTCTGAAGAGCTTGCGGAACTATTCGATCGGGCGGCTTGGACTCTTGGCTTCTCCTCCTTTTCGACTGCGCCCAAGACACCTTTGGATGCCGAAGCTGCAGTGGTCCTGGTCGCCTACCTCGTCAATCAACCCGAATTGCGGTTGGCCCGTTTTCTTGCTGTGCTCATGAACTGGCTCCAGACGCGGCATCACTTGCTGCATACCGCCAAGCTTCTGAAGATGGCCCAAGCAGCCGAGGCTACTCTTGGAGAAATGCCGACGCTTCGCCTGGCCCTTCATGTCCTGCGAAAGGAAGATCCGAAGAAGTTCCAAAAATTCAAACCGAATCCCCTTTCGAAGCCATTCTACCCAGAACCTCGCTTTGCTGCTCTCGTCGATCAGAAGCTGAAAAAAGAGGGTTTCTACCTCGACCTTCCTGAAAATGCTGGATTTCGCGTGCCGAAGTCCGCGTTCCGGCCGCGTGCTAGCGACCTCCTCTCAGAGAAAGCCCTACTCAAGAGAAACGAACAGCTTCGCTTGCGACTACTCCATGGGGCGAGCTGGCGCAGTGATGCCGTCTTGCTGTTACGAGATCATCCAGAGATGACTGCCAGCGAACTGTCCGACACGCTGATGCTTAGCTATGAACCAGCTCACCGGCTGGTGGCGGAAGTAAGTCGTTACAGGTCCATGGGCTTTACTCTATCTGCTACCGGGAGTGATGGGTGAAACCTATCGACAATGGGATCATTGAGTTATTCGATACCCACTTGACCGACAAAGGCATGACCTATAACGCCTCAATTGTCGGTGGTGCTGCTATCATGCTTATTGCAAATGGCCAACGCCCTACGGGCGATATTGACTCTCTGCACCAAATTCCCCAGGAAATACGCGCCGAAATAGCCGCCTTTGCCAGGGCTCATGGACTCACCCCAAAATGGTTTAACGACCACGCTTCACGAAACTTCAACGAATTCGTCCGCAAGGGAGAGGAAGTATTTGCCAGGCTCGTCTTCGATGGCAAAGCCTTAAAGCTCTATACACCGTCGATCAAGATTTTGCTTTTGTCCAAGATCTACCCGATTCTCGATCGCCCTGAAGATGGAAAAGACTTACAAGATATCGAAGCCTTGATCGACGCAAAGGTAGTCGGTCGCAACGACTTTCAAGAGGCGGTTGCGGACTTCGAAGCCAATATTCGGTTTGAGGACGATCGAGATTTGCGCAAGGCTGCTCGCGAACTAGTTTTAGCTCTCCAGGTATATATTGCGGACGTATTCGACGGAAAAAATTGAATCAACAGCGTCAGGGTCTAAGCTGGGTGTTGGGGTCACATACCGGATATTTTGCAGACTTTAAAATAATTAACGAATCGATGCGACGGCTAGCGTCAATCTTTGTGGAAGTTGTCGGGATTAAAAAACCGGTACTTTGGTCGGTACTTTCTAGACTACGACAGCTAATCGCCACGCTTTATCAAGCTCGAAGGATTTTTCTTAAAGTGTTGGGTAAATCTTTTTGAGAAAGCTGCAATATCTTGATAGCCCACCAGTAGCGCGACATCACCGACTCTATGATCACCACGCTTAAGCAGGGTCATGGCCTCATCCATGCGGCGTTTAACAATATATTCGCGCGGTGTCATCCCAAGCTCTCCCTTGAACTTTCGAAACAGAGTTGGAATACTCAAGTGGGAGAAAGCCGCGATAGCTTTGGAATCAATTTCTGAAAATAGATTGGCCTCTATGAATTTGACAGCACGCGCCACCTCGCTGCCATCAAATCTCGCGCCTTCTTCCTGCTTTTCCTTGTACTTTGGGCAGAACATGACGCGCATCAGTTCGTCAAAAATCTGCAATACCAATCCGTCTAGTGCATTTGGATTTCGTTTCTCGATGATGCGTTCCAGGAAGAATAAATTAAGTAGCGAATCGAGAAGCGGTGTTCTTTTGGCCTTAACAGTCTCAGCTGGAAGCGTTATCGTTTTTCCATAACGGGCCTCAAAATGCATAACGGCTCTTGCCGCCGACGGCTTGTCAGGAAAAATGGCCAGGTTGTCATAAACAACGGAGTTGGTTTCCTGGCGATGCACGACATCTTCCGGCATCCAAAGGAACTTGGTGTCATCAACGACAAACTTCTTTGCTGGTCCTTTCGTGAGAAACGTAATAACTGAAGCCTGGCGCGGGAAGGTAAGATTCAAGCGATCATGCGAGTGATAATCCTTGGTGTAACCTATGCACCGCTCATAACCTATGCCAATGCCGTGATCGAAATCCACAAACTGGCTTAAGAGCTGACCGTCTGGTAAGCTCTCAAAACCAGCGACAGAAATGTTACTCATTCGCTTTCTCATAGGATGAGAATCTAGGACAAATCTTTGATAGAGTCAACCTTTCCCTTACCGGGGCTTACCGGCTATACCTTGCCACCTGGAGGCAGAACTGTTTCGCCTCATTACCTCACCCAAGGAGAACCCCATGTTTACAAAGTTGATCAAAATTTCAGGTTTAGCCCTCTCATTGCTTGTTACCTCGCAAGCGTTTTCCCAATCAACCCAGGATGTGTGGCAACATCACATCAAAGCCTTTGAGGACCGCGATTTGGACGGCATCACCGCTGATTATACTAATGACTCAGTGCTCATTCTCAACGGAAAGACCTTCCAGGGAATCGGATCCATCAAGAAAGCCTTTTCGCAGCTCTTCCGTATCTTTGATCAAGGGAACAATAAAATCGATCCGACAGTCATCTCTGGCCGCATCGTCTACATCACCTGGCACTTTACTCTAAACGGCCAAGATGAGTTTTTCGGAAGTGATTCCTTCGTCATCGAGCACGGTAAAATAGCTGTTCAAACTATTGCCTCGCCTCTCTATGACGCAATGCCAGTCACTCCATAATCTAGTGAGGAAATTATGAATCTCGAATTATCAGGAAAAACAGCTCTTGTTACAGGCTCAACAGCGGGCATTGGAGTCTCCATCGCGACATCGCTTTTTCGCGAAGGCGCAAAAGTCATTATTAACGGACGAACTAAGGAGCGTGTTGAACAAGCTATCAGCTTGCTTGCCGCCGTTGATCCAAGCCGAAAGGGCGAGATCCATGGAATAGTTGCAGACCTTTCCACACCCGTTGGTATCAAAACCCTTAAAGATTCTGTCATTCATGTAGATATTCTCATCAATAACCTTGGTATTTTTGAGTCTAAACCCTTGATTGATGTCGCAGAAGATGATTGGGCGCGGATGTTTAACACCAACGTCGTGAGCGGTGCGCTGGTTTCCCAGCACTTTATCCAAGGTATGCGGGAAAGGAACTGGGGACGCATCATTTTCATAGCCAGCGAGTCCGCGGTTAACATTCCCGCTGACATGATTCCCTATGGTGTGAGTAAGGCCGCACAAATTGCACTGGCTCGCGGACTGGCGGAAACAACCGCCGGCACCGGCATAACAGTCAATTCGGTGCTTCCTGGGCCGACGTATTCCGAAGGCATAAGCAAATTCCTGGAGGAATTGCCTTTAGATCATGGTCAAGACCGCGCCGCCCTTGAACGGGATTTTCTGGCGAAGCTGCGGCCCACGTCCCTCTTGAAACGTTTTGCCACGGCAGATGAAGTGGCCTCACTTGTGACCTATGTGTCAAGTCCACTTTCATCCGCCACAAATGGTGCCGCACTTCGTGTTGAAGGCGGACTCCTGCGTAATATTTTTTAAACGAAAGGTTAGGGATTGGCTAGCGGTAATTGGGGAGCATAGGATTTCACCAAATCCAGGGCGATGTCGCCATAGGATGAGATATCGGTACAGGCCGTCGTTTTTATCTCTTTGGGATCAAGGCATGCAAACTGGGATATAGACTCCTCGGCGAGAAGACTTTCCGCTCCATTGCCGATAAAAAACCAATTCCGCAACTCGATTTTGACAGGGTCTTCTATTTTTTGAGAGCCGTCCTCAAAGGTCACCCAATATTGCACGATGGGTTGGGTATCACAGGGCTCATAGGTGCTGCCGTGGTCTAGGATGACAGCCTTGGCAGCAAAGTGCTGTGAGTCTTGAAACCCCTCCAGCGCCACATCCTTGACGTCTGCCCAGTAGGGCTCGGACCCATCAAATTTGGTGCAGTCCCGGTACATGCCTTTATGGGCAATGACTTCCTTGACATTGAACTAAGCGCGCTCGCGCGCAGTCCTATCCCGAGCTTCCGGGTAGATTGTAGCTTTCCTTACGGCATCATCTCGGCACATTTTATTCATTCCACAGTCTTTTGCAATTCAGAGTACATTTCAATATAGCCAATTTTTGC
>JBGSUI010000051.1:0-29091 GCA_041736175.1 Oligoflexales bacterium
ATTTTTAATAGCATACTCGACCAGTTTTTCATAAAATTTGTCAAATAAATCCATAGATTCATTGCAGATTTGCCATTGGTTTGCATCGGCAAAAGGGATGCCCCATGCCTTGTGTAGAGATTCAATCCGTTTAAAAGGAAGGCCGTAAAGGTAGTGCAGCACGAGGAGCATCGCACAGGCGCTCCAGTGGTAAATCGTAGTTTTTCCTATACCATCAGTAATATTAGCAGGAATTGCTGCGCATACAACGCGACCGCATACCTTGCATCGAGCCCGTTCGGCTTCATGGCGCTCGGCGCCAAACATCGGCTGACCAACGACTCGGATTGTAATCAGCTTGCGATGACGTACCAACCTTCCGGTTTTGCATGCAGCACAGATTGAACCGACGATCCCAAGAGCAAGTGTATAGAAGTAGTCCTTGGTATTACTGTAGGCAGCGGTGCCATTGCGACCGTGGCCTTTGGGTTTTTTCTTGGAATTACCTTTATCGGTCGCTGCCGCATCGGTTTCATCGGTTCCGTCAGTTCCATTCTTTTGGAACTCATCCTTCTGCTCTTTGTCGTCGATCACAGTAAAATCAGCGTCGACGATTTCTCCGCTGCCACCTTCAAAGTTATTTTCAGATTTCTCTGAACCAGCTTTAGCAGCAGCTGCGGCGATCGCCGCAGCTCGATCTGCAGCGATTCTCGCTAAAAGTCGATCTTGTTTGGCTTCCTCGAGGGCTATTTTGTTTGATACAAAGGCTCCAAAAATAGCGAAATCACTGGCTTCAAGGCTTTTCTGGTTAATTCGCTCACGGACTTGGCGTAAACCATCTAGCGTGATTTCGATACGCAAGGTCATTAGGTTTGCACCTTGTCGTTGCTTTGGTTAAGCAGAGTTGCTTTAAAATTCGGGACTAGTGGCATTATCCAGATGCTTTTAACCGGTTGATCCTTTTTCCGGTACCGATCCATGCGACTGCGACCCTGAGTCAAACCGACATTAATCCAGTTTCCTGCCTTATAGCAGGTGCCAGAAAAACGCTCCTGATCGACAAAAGTTTCAAGGAGTACTGGTCGGTATCCATAGCGAGTTTGCCAATCATTTGAAATACGCCTCTTCACCAATGCCAACGATTTTGTTGCTAAATTCTGGCATCGTACCCAAGGAAGAATTAGAAACCTTGTTTGGTTGACGATCAGGTGCAGATTAATCTGGCGCTGTTCTGCTGACCAACCGATAAAACGGTCACGGGGTGCAATCTTCCAGGCGGCGCCACCAAATCCCATAACTCCAAGGAGATTACCGCCGCCAGTGATAAAATAACGTAGCTGCGCACCAGGGGTGATCTTGTATCCAAGGTAATGATATCTGCTGATCAACTCGTTCCACAATGCTGATGGCTTACCGGGAGTAACCAGCTCCACCGCAAGATCTTTCAGATCGATGATATTGATGTGGAGTGGTTGTTTAGGGTCGCTTGCCTCGCTAGAAAATGAACTTCGCAGTACCCGGTATGGTCGACGGGTGGGTGGCAACTCAATCAATCCGTCCTTACACATTCTGATCATAGCAACCCGGCAACTCATAAGATTTGGTTGGCCGTTTACCCGCTTCCAATTAAAGGTAGAGCAGACCTGACGAGCTAGCTCTGCCCGTCGTGCCTGAGGAGCAGCAGAAATCAAACTTCGGATACGCTCAATATCGTCATCTGACCAAGTTTTGCCACAATAGTTGTACATTATGCCTTACCACCAAAGTTAAACATCGCGGTCACTATGCCCCATTTGTGCATCTGTGACCAGTCCTTTTTTTGGTGGTTATAACAATTTTTTCTGGTCCTCTTTGAGAGTCCGCAGCTTAGGCTACTCGCTTCCAGAGATCTGGAAAGCGGCTACCTGCTGGATCACCACCCCATATGAGGACTTGAAGTTCGCTAGCGAGTAGTGAGGAACCTGCCTTGCCTTCACCGGTCTTTGGCCACACCTTATTGTAGGTCCCCTTTGAAAGTCGTCTAGTCGAAAGCCAAAAACCACCTCCGTCATAATGGAGAACCCTCAAGCTGTGTCCCATCATATTGCGGAAGACAAAAAAGGCTCCACTCATAGGCTCTTGTTCTAAGATAAGACGGGCCACAGCCGCAGTGCCATCGATCCCATTCCTAAAGCTGATAGGATCATGCATTATAATAATCGTTGCATTGGTGGGAATTTGAATCATGCATCATCTCCGAAAATGTGGCAAAAATTAGCTAAAATGGCACTAGTTTCTTTCGAGACTTGAAATACTCTTAACTTGACACCCCTTCGAGATTCTAACTCAACCAATGGACCGGAATGGCCAGGTGGGGCAGAGACCTCGACTCGAGTAAAAGTCGGAATCGGTGCGACTGACTTGTTTCTAGGTTTCGGCGCCGAAATTTTTCCGAGGCGCCAAGCTTGGACCTTTAGGCGATAGGCCACTGGACCTATGCCATGCTCGATCGTTTGTCGCTGAGCACGCTCGATCAGATCACTGGGCACAGGCTCATTGGTGTGTTTCTTATTCCTTCGCCAGGTTGCAAAGGCAGATTCTAATTCTGTCAAAGATTCGGTCGTCATAAAATCGTCCCTCAGATCGATTATCGATTGAGTGAAGATTAAGCGATTGGCAAAAGAAAATCGTCAACTTTCTCCGGAACAGTAGCTTGCAAGAAGCTTCCGTGCTGCCTTGGCAGCAAGTTCACGTCGACCCTTTTGTTCGCCCTTTTTCTCGCCCCTTTTCTCGCCCCTTTTCTCACCCTCAATGATCCCCTGTTTTTTGGCTTCAGCAACTCCCTCTTGCAGAGCCGCCAACTTGGCCGCGTGATCCCTCTTGATTAAATGCTCCGTCTGCCAATCAAGTTCGATTTTTTCGTAGGCTCTCTGCTCCTGGGGAGATAAAGCTCCCTCCCAGAGGATTTGACCCACCTCGGTCAGTGCGGGGCGACTGAAAATGGCGGGGAATTGGTCCCATTCACGGATATGGCGGAGCATATAAATCCACTCATCAAGGGGGGCTGCTTGGTGAGGTGAGGTGAATTCAGAAAGAGTTTTGGCGAATTTCGGCAGTTCGATGGTCGTCACAAAAATATTGCCCACGGTGGGCTCTTTGGTCTTTAGGCAGCAGGTGGTGTGCCACCTGAAGGGTTCTTTGCCTGGAAAGATGGAAAAATCCAGAAGCGCAATCATATAAACGGGTCTTAGCTTGTCGTACCATTCGCCTTTCATAAGCTGGTTCCGGTAGATGCCACTGGTGTAGTAGGTGACTCGTTTAAGGAAATCTTTTTGTTCGCAGAGCTGCATTTCGACGATGATTTGCTCGCCGCCCTGCAGCGTGGTGGGACCACGGGTTGAAGAAGCCTGCCCCGAATCTGGTGCGGACTCCGCTTTAGGATACGGTATGCGGCAGAGCACATCCACCTTGCCGCCGCGAAGGTCGAGGGCATCGGGCAAAAGATCACGGTCTAGCAGCTCGGTATCAATGATTTCACCGACGCCAAAGGGCTCTAAGGCGTGGGTGATAAAGTCTCGTAGCGGCCCCGGGTGTTTAGGGTTTGCAAAGAGCCTTTTAAAGCCGAAGTCGTTAAAAGGGTTAAGGTACATTTTTCGTGAATCCTGGTCTGTCACAGCTAAGCTCCTCAATAGGTCCCCAAAAGGAGACCGGTGGAGCTCTTTGATTTACGGATATTTTGCCAGAAAAGCCAACGACAAAATCAGGGATGGTGTAATTCTAACTCATAACTAGTTGTTATTTCACTTTATTTATTAAGCCAAAGACATTTGATGGGACAGATCTACTTATCAATCTTGTCACGCCATCCGACGGCGAAATCAGGAATCTGACAGCCATCCACAGGTGGAATATACTAAACACCCTAACGCGACTTTCCTTGGGACTTTCCTTGGGGCTCTCCTTGGGGCTCTCCTTGGGGCTCCTTTGCTACAAACCTCGCCGCAAACCTCCATCGATGGGGATCATACATCCTGTGATATAGCTGGCGAGGGGCGAAGCCAAAAAGGCGACCACGGCACCAAACTCCTCAGGTCGTCCGAGCCGTCCCATAGGGATCGACTCGGCGGTGAGGCTCATTTCTTGGCTCAGGGTGCTGCCCAGCCGATCAGCCCGCGCCTTGCGCAGATCCTCAATCCTCTGGGTATGGATCACCCCGGGAAGCACCGTATTGACGGTCACCCCATCCCTCGCCACTTCGCTGGCGAGAGTCTTAGAAAAACCAGTCACCGCCTGGCGCATCGCCGTGGAGACCACCAGGTGCTCGATGGGCTCGACCACGCTGATTGATGTGATTGTGATCACCCGGCCAAAGCCCCTTTGGCGCATAGGGGGAACCATACTCTGGGTCAACCGGGCCGTGGTCATAAAAAGCTGTTCAAATCCCAGCTGCCACTGTTCATCACTGGTCCCAAGGGCGCTTGAGGGGGAAGGTCCTCCGACGTTGTTGACCAGAATATCCACCTTGCCAAAAGCCCGCTCCACCTCTTCAGCCAGAGACTCAGTCGCCCCCCTTTTAGTGAGGTCGAGAGAAATCCCCTGGACTCGATCGGGAGCCTTGTCTCTCCCTTTGTGATCCATCCCCTTATCCAAGTCTCGGGCTTCTTGGCGCAGCTTGCCTAAGGCCACCTCGAGATCTTTGGGATTGCGACCACAGATAAAAACCTGGACCCCCTCCCTAAGGAGCGCTTGGGCTGTGGCAAAGCCTAATCCTCGGGTCGAGGCACAAACCAAGGCCGACCGGCCCTCAAGGTGTAAATTCAATGGATTCCTCCTCCATAGCTGATGGTTTTGATCTCAGAATAAAAATCCAGGGAGTAGTCACCCCCTTCGCGACCTAGCCCCGAGTGTTTCATGCCCCCAAAAGCAGTGTGAAGGTCCCTGAGAAACCAGTCGTTGATCCATACCAACCCTGTTCTTGCGCGGCGCGCGGCCCGCTGGGCTTTTGCCAAGTCACGGGTAAAGATCGAGCAGGAGAGACCAAACCGGGTTCCGTTGAGCATATCAAGGGCTTCATCAAACTCTTTAAACGTCTGGACAGTGACCACAGGACCAAACACCTCGTCTTGGACAATACGGTCCAGCTGCCTGACCCCTGTGATGATCGTCGGTGCATAATAGGCCCCGTGATCCAGGGGGATTTTTCCACCGCAGAGGAGAGACACTCCAGGTTGTTTAAGGGCTTCATCCACAAATCCCGCCACCCGGTCCCGGTGCTGGCGGTGGATCAAAGACCCCATGGTGGTGTGGGGATCCAGGGGGTCGCCGATCACGATACGAGCCGCGGCTTTTTGAAGCCGCTCCAAAAACTCGGCCGCCACCGACTCTTCGACGATGATGCGCGAGCCTGCTAGGCAAACCTGCCCCTGGTTCCGAAAAGCCGCTCGGCAGGCCGTGGTTGCAGCCCAGTCCAGATCGGCGTCCTTAAAAATCACTGAGGCCCCTTTGCCGCCGAGTTCAAAGGAAAGTTTTTTAAGACTGCTGGATCCTGCCGCCATGATCGCCGAGCCTGTTGAGGATTCTCCTGTAAACGAGATGGCTTTGATGTCAGGATGCCGCACCAGGGCCTCCCCAGCGCTTTGGGGGCCGTAACCGTGGATGATATTCAGGACTCCAGAAGGCAAACCCGCCAGGTTGGCGATCCGTCCGAGAGCCATCGCGGAGAGGGGGGTCCACTCCGCTGGTTTCAAGACGACGGCGTTGCCCTGCATCAGAGCAGGAGCGATCTTCCAGGTGGCCAGGTGTAAGGGGAGGTTCCAGGGGGTGATCAACCCGACGACCCCTAGAGGCTCACGGACGGTGATATGTTCTGCACCATCATCGCTCCTAAAAACCCGACCGCTGCTGTGGACGGCCAGCTCCGAAAAAACCCGCAGATTGCGGCTGGCCCGGACCACATCGCCGGACTGGGTTTCTTGAATGGGTTTGCCAGTATCAAGACTCTCCAAAATAGCAAACTCATCCTTGTTTTCTAAAATAAGCTCTGCCATCCGTCTGACGACCTGGGCCCGAGCCTCCATGGGGCAGGACCCCCAGGCTCCCGACATGGCTTTTTGGCCCGCCTGCACCGCTTGGTCGACCGTATCGCCGTCGCCACAGGGGACGATCCCTAAGATCTGATCCCGCGCGGGATCCATGACCTCGATGGCGCCACGGCCCCTATGCTGTGGTTTTTGATAGGCTCCATCAATAAAATGCCCCCAAACCTCGGGCAGCAGCGTCGTCAGGCTGTGACGGACGGATGGAGGGTGATGGAGAGGGGATAAAGCCTGGCTTTGGTGCTGAGACATGGAATGACCCCATGGTGCTTAGGACGAAATGAGAGAAGTTCGGTACACTTCTTAGCATCTTGACCCTCAAATGTCGAGTGCAGCCGCTCAAATCCCCCAGACCGTAAGGCCACAAGCCTTCGTAGGATTGCGCTCCTTCAGTAAAACGTGGGTCGACTGAGGGTATTCCTAACTATAAAGAATATCGACTGAATTTTCTTTTTACTCATCCTTGGACTTCTATATCCCGAAAGCTAATGATGCGTGCCTTCCACGGTGACGCACAAGTTTTGAATATGATTCAAACCACAAATATAATTTCTGAAAGGACGAGGGACTATGAGAAAGGCTACATTAAAAGTGACTTCTAGTTTAGTTGGTTTAGGATTGGCAATTGCGAATTATGGGTGCAGTTCTGACGATGATGATGACGAAGTTGCAGCGGTAGAAACTGCAGCGGCCGGTTCGACGACGGTGTCTGCAAGTACCTCGGGACTTGGTGTTTCGAATTTAGCAGCGATCCCCGACTTGGATTCCTTTTTAAAGTCTAAGAGTACAACGGCAGGCTTAGCATTAGTCACCGGCACTCCTCCGAAATTTACTGATATTGCCGGGAACATGACGACCTACCTGACCGGTGACGTCACGACGCTCGGCGCTACTATTGAAACCTACCGTCAAAATACCAACTGGACGGCCATGAAGGCCGAATTGGGTAAGTTTTTGGAAGCTGAAGCGAAATGCGCAACTATGGAGCATACGGCTCGAATTGTCCAGAGATTAAAAGAAGATTCCGCACCATTGTGCCTCTTAAAAGCGGTAGGTCCAGTTGGGGATAAAGTCTTTAAAGTGGCCTCAGGCACCGCAATTTCAGATCTGACCACTGTTTTTAAACCAACCGCCGAAGATAAAGTATTGCAGATTGGTCTTACCGATAAAGGGCAAAAAAAATATGAAATCGTACAGATTACTGGGACTACGAATAATCCTAACGGTTACAAAATAGTCTATTCAACCTGTATCACTGCAACCAAAAAAGCATTTCGTCAAAATACCATTGATATCAACAACACGACGGGAGTGGTCACGGTTAAAAGCTACAAGCACGGCGCCATTGATGATAAAGGGGTCAAACCAAACGCAACTTTCACTATGTCCGGTTATGTTGTGGCCGACGGTGTAGGCGGAGTGACCCCAGACACTTCGAAGGCCAGAACTGTAAACTACGCGATGGCGGGCACCCTGGGCACTTTAAATTCGTCGAATCAAGGTGCATTGACCATTTCGTCTAACGAACTTGCCGCTACCTTTTTTTCCTCAGAATCTGGAACGGACAAAGGTGGCAATACGATTAAGAGAAGCTTAAAAACAGCATTAAATGTTCAGTATACCGGGTCATCGACTACCGACCTTGTGATCTACCAGGGTGCAGGTCGAAGTGTCACTTCGTTCGAAGGCACAAATCCCGAAGGAGCTGCTTTCACAATATCGAATGATCAAACGACTGGACTAGACTTTAACAACACTCTGGCACCACAGTATACAACAGTCACTTCGTCTACCTATCTGACAAGTGTTGCGGCTGTTGACTTCAGCGCAGACGTGATCCTGAAGCAGACCATACCTACAGACCCAGACATGGAACTTATTGACTCGGCTCCCTGTAGTGCAACTCCGACTACAGTCCTCGCATTTGTGGATAAGCCTGAAGACAATACCACCTATTCCGCAGCGCTTGCTTCTTGCAATTCGTTTCCTGCTGAAAAATCCGTGAATATGTGTGATGACCTTCGTAATCAGTCTCGCACGGTTAACAATGCCATGCGTGCTCGAAAAGTTGCGACTGGAAGTACCAAAGATTAAGTTCGTTAAACGTGATGACTTGGTGGTGGAAAAGTGTCCTAGAGGCCCCTGACCTCTAGGACACTTTTCCAAAGTGGGCTATGAAAGCTTGCGATTAATAGAAGGCTTTGACGGAGGCAGGTTTTGATCCCTCGTGGTCCTTTTTCTGCGAAAGGATGCAAGGTCCTAGGCTCCCCCCTGGCATCCCAGGCGTTTTTTGACGGCTTCCCGAATGATCGTGTCTCGAAGAAATACGTATTCCTTCCTTGGGTCTAACCCAGCCAGCTTCAAAATGGTGAGGTAGACCTCTGCCACCCGGCCCGGGCTCAACCCACCGGTAAGGCCCTGGACCTTGAAGTTCGCAGTGGTCGCATACATCTTGTAATTTTCGTCGATTTCTGGCGGTTGGTAGGCCATCACTTTACCGTCCTTGAAACGGTAATTCCGGTACACATAGTCGAGCATCCCATTGACGATACGGTAATTGGCGAGCATGTCGTTGACGCTCATGGGCGAAAAAAAGCCGCGCAACCCCATACGGGCCCCGTGGGCATATCTCCATTTGTAGGCGAGCCTTTCGATATGCTCTAAAGTGATGAGCGAATAGTGACTAGACTTGTCGTTCCTTCCGCGGAACGACTCAGGGTACGCCTTGGAGAGGCGCTTTGACAGGTCCACTACACTCGTCAAACGTCCGCCTTTATAGTCTTCTATGACTTTTCGGAGAATGTCTTGCTCCTCTTTGGAGCCTAAGGCCAGCGGGGCTGCATTGCGCACGTCTCCTCCTAAGAGCCCCATGCTAAGCTCTGGATGATTCTGCATAAGGATAAATAAATTAAGGATGAGGTCCATATTTGTGTGTTCTATATCGGACGTAGTCAAATGATATTTATGTTGTATATTCCACTTTAGGGCTTTCAACGGTTTTACTTCATCTGTAGCCAATGAGGTCATCAGGCCAGGCCACGAGACGTTGATATGGCCGCTCCAACGGTTGCGCTCATAGTTGGGACTGCCAACATGTTCCTTTGATTCCAATTCCTGCGCCGTTGCAAAGATCAACTCGTCTAGCACATTCTGCCAACTTTCAGTTTGGGCATAGGTAAGAGGCGTCGTGGTGATCTTGATCCTATCGACGACGGCCGTTACGGTGTTGACGTTTATTTCGATAGATTGCGGCGTTCTAGTGTTATCGGTCATCACAAACTTATCAGACTCATTCCATTTCCACGACGAAAGGCCGAGGCTGCAGTGATGAAGTTTGTTTGCAATGGCTAGACCAAACGAAGTTTGGACCGTCCCTGGCGCCTTTATATATCCCGTAACGGGAATCTCGATCTCGACGCCAAATATCGTCGACTCCCTGGAGTAGACGGGGGGAATATTCTCCACGCTGATACCAAAGTCCGCAGCGGTTGGTGCCTGCCCATCGGGGCCTGCGGGCAACCGTTTCACACTTGGTGGCGTGACACTGCCGGTCCTCGGCACCAGCATGTTTGGACCGAACGGGCGGCTTAGACGGCACATGGAAGTGGCAGCAAGCTCCGAGCCAGACTCCTTAAGACCAGGGCTTTGCCGGCAAGACAGCACCGAGACCAACAATAGCGAACCGATACGAGCAGACATTTTCATTATAAAGCTCCTCCCTGGCATTCCAGGCGTTTTTTGACGGCTTCCCGAATGATGGTGTCGCGAAGATAGACGTATTCCTTCGTAGGGTCTAAACCGGCCTGTTTCAGAATGGTGAGATAGACCTCTGCCGCGCGTCCCGGGGTCAGCCCACCGGTCAGGCCCTGGACCTTGAAGTTGGTCGTCGTCGCATATTTCTTGAAATTTTCGTCGATTGCTAGTGGCTGGTAGGCCATCACTTTACCGTCCTTAAGTCGATAATTCCGGTGTACGTAGTCAAGCATGCCAATGACGATGCGGTAATTGGCGAGCATCTCGTTGACGCTTAACGGCGAAAAAAAGCCACGCAGCTCGAGGCGGGTCCCGCGGGCTAAACCCCATTTATAATCAGAAAAGATGATGCTCTCTAAATTGACGAGCGTGTAGTGCGACGATCCATATTTCCCACGGAACGACACAGGGTCAGCTTTGTTAATACGATTTGCCAGTTCCACTAAGCTGTTAATATGATGAGATTTATAATCTTCTATAATTTTTCGTAAGATGTCCTGTTCTTGCTTGGATCCTAAGGCCAGCGGGGCTGCGTTGCGCACGTCCCCTCCTAAAAGCCCCATGCTAAGCACTGGAAAATTCTGCATGTTGGTAAAGAAATTCAGCACTAGGTCCATGTTTGCCCGCTCTATATCGGCCGTCGTCAAGTGGTATTTCTCCTTGATGCGCCAGTTGATTTCTTTCAATGCTTTGGCATCATCTGTGGCCATCGAAGTCATCAGCCCTGGCCAGGAGACGTTGATGTGACCACTCCAACGGTTGCGCTCATAGTTGGGACTGCCGACAAGGTCTTTTGATTCTAATTCCTGCGCCGTTGCAAAGATCAACTCATCTAGAACATTCTGCCAACTTTCAGTCTGGGCATAGGTGAGCGGCGTCGTGGTGATCTCGACGACGGCCGGGTCCTTGCCGATGTTGATCTCTATAGATTGCGGCGTTCTGGCGTTATCGGTTATCACAAACCTATTAAACTCATTCCATTTCCACGACGAAAGACCGAGGCTACAGTGACGTAGTTTGTCCGCAATCGTAAGACCAAACGACGCCTGGACCGTGTTTGACGTCATAATGTAGCCCGTACGGGGAATCTCGATTTCAACGCCAAAGACCGTCGACTCCTTGGAGTAGACGGGGGGGATATTCTCAGGGCTTATGCCAAAATTCGCAGCGGTCGGTGCCTGCCCATTTGGGACCGCGGGTAAACGCTTTACACTTGGAGGCGTGACACTGCCGGTCCGCGGCACCGGATGGTTTGGGCCGACAGGTCGGCTTAGACGGCACATGGAAGTGGCCGTAAGCTCCGAATCAGACTCCTTAGGCCCAGGGCTTTGCCGGCAAGACAGCACGGAGACCATCAATAGCGAACCGATGCTAGCAGACATTTTCATTATGAAGGACCTTTCAAACGCAGCGAGCAGTCCCAATCAGAGCCTAGACCCCTCGATTTATACAGTTGGTGGTTTACTCTGTGCAAAGCTGCGGCCAAACGCAAGGGCCCGTGCCTCTGCTAGCATATGATCAACGATCATAGTTGCTTAGCCTGTTCAAGATGGGCCAAGAGCGGACCGTGCTGCTCTATGGGAGCGCTCAACACTTTCACAACTGCAGAAAAACTGTCGAGTCGGGGATCCTAGCTTTCCACAAGGTCCTGCGACAAACTAGTTGTCAGCGGGGCTGGGCTTTGCTATCGATTAGTGGATCATGCCGTTATCTTACTAAAATCGAGAAAAAAAAGGAGATAAATTCTTGAATATACGAAACAGCTTGCTGATGGTTAGTTGTGTTTTTTGGGCCTATAACGCTGTTGCTGCTGATCCATGGAATCGTTTGATGCGTGACCAACAACACGCCTTATTTTTAGGCCAAGTCCAATCCCGTGGACCCAATAGCGTCGAGTATAAGGTCGTTTCTTTGATCACGGGTCAGACCTTGCCTGACCAGATTGTCGTGACTGATCCAAAGGCAGGGGCTTTTGAACGGAAGTTAAAGCCAGCAGATTATGCACTGGTTTCTGTGGATAAGATTCAGAAAAACTATATCGTCAAGTGGGGCACTTTCAAAGTGGACTCCAATAACCCGGCAACACTCAAAGTCCTGGAAGGCCCTGCTTCGGAGGCGGATCTCCAATCCTTGCAAAAATACATCAACAGCGGCGGCAAGTTTAAAGATTTTCCCTTTCCTGGAAGCGAACGGGTGTTTAGTAAAAATTTAGATCGAGCAACCCAGCAAAAGGCACCGACCACTAACCAATAAGACCTATGTGCTGGAGTCTTCCCTATGTTTCTTAAAGACGTGGCTGCAGCTCGGGGTGGGCGCTATGGCGAAATGATCCAAAAAGCCCTTGCCGAGGGGCTCCCGGCGTCAGGGATCTGGTATCTGCTCGCCTTTAAACCAGAAATGACCTCTGCCCTATCAACCCTGACCCAGGCCGTTATGCGGGGTCCTTCTCCTCTGACCATCGGCCAGCGTGAGCTCATCGCCGCCTACGTCAGCACGACTAACCAGTGCTCCTTTTGCAGCGGCTCCCATATGGCCGTCGCCGGTGAACTCCTAGGAGACGCCCCCCTGGTAAAGGCGGTCTGCACAAATCTAGAGACCGCTGGGATCAGCGACCAAGAAAAAGCACTGCTGCGGTTTGTGGGCAAGGTTACCCAAACCCCCTCTTGCATCACCCAAAAGGATCTCGATGATCTTAAGGAGTGGGGCTGGAGTGACGAGGCTCTCTATGACGCTATCACAGTGACCGCGCTGTTTAACTTCTATAACCGCTGGAACGATGCCCACGGAACCCCGGCGATGACACCCGAGGCTTTTGCGGCAAGCGGCCTACGGCTTGCCGAAAAGGGCTATGTTTAGGAGAGGTGATCTACTGTTTAATTCCTTCCCTAAGAACCTTTTGGCAATAAACCGAGCAGCCTGGATACGTTTGATAGGTGTAAAGATCCAGGTCCTTCTTTGATAATAATTTGAAAATGCCGTCGATCAGTATCACTTGGCGTCTCGCAGGATCGTAGCGCAAATTTTCTGGCTTTATATCCGTGATCAAGATTCCTCGATTAAATTCCTTATAAACAGAAAGTATGAATCGTTTTGCCTGAAGGTGCATATTTTGATCATCAGCATTAAATGGTTCTTTTATAAAATCCTTTATTAAAACGTTGCGAGTTATAGCACCAAAATTTGCTTTGGCAGGCTCGGTATGAGCTGCATATGGGTTTAAGTTTTCATGTTTTTGGAGGAAAAGATCGAGTTCATGCTCCTCGACGACGGGGTCATAATTGGAATTGCAATCAAGATCCCTAAATAATTTGATAATTTTAGGCGGCTCCACTGGCTTAAAAAAATCTCCCCATTTTTCCTCAAGGATAAAAACCCTTCCAAAACTGCCAGATCCTAAGCTTGTGCCCAATCTATAAATTTTCTGATTGATGGTAAACTTTAATCCGGACTTGACCTCAAAACTCTGCGATTCGTTGATATTCCTATCTGGAATGACAAGGGACGGTGGGCGTGGTTTACCCAACGTTTCACTACTGTTGGATCCATTTGGATTTTTGATGCATGAGAAGCAAAACAAAACTATTATAAAAGTATAGATCGTATAGCTCGGTATCACCGATTTTGTCATAGAGGACTCCCCATATAAAATAATTGGTTATTAACAAAGGTTGCCAATTTTTACTGCAAAATCTGCGCCAATATCTAGCAGTCTTAAATCGTTATATATTTTTTTAATGACACGCTAAAAATGCGTATAAATATGAGACAGTGGATCACAATCCATAGGAAAGCCTGGTCAATTTCGCTGACCTTACAACGTTATGGCCCCGGCATTGCACCCAATAATCGACTAAAACTTAGACAATAGTCTAAGCACAAGGCCCCGCTGTGGCTAGAATTTGGCTTCCCTCAACACATATATGGGCAAAAATTTCATAGGCCATAACTTTTCGAACCGTGACCTCTCCGAGGCCGACTTCACAAACGCCCGCCTCTGGAATGCCATCCTCAATTCCGCCACGCTCACCGATGCCGAATTTAATGGGGCAGATCTTACGGGCATAAAATTAGAGAATGCTGATCTTAAATCTGCAAAAGGCTTATCGGCCCGCAGGGTTCGAATGCCGAAATCTCATTGGCAGAACCTTTCAAAAGTGGCAAAATAAACCAGGGCATGTCTGATGAATTGCGAGTACCGAAATGAAACCAAAGGTTTATGTAGAAACAAGTGTTATTAGCTACCTTGCCAGCCGTCCTAGTCGAGACGTCGTTGTGGGTGCACGCCAACAGCTAACGCTGGAATGGTGGGACAACGATAGGAGCACCTTTGACCTTTTCGTATCCGAATCAGTCATCAAGGAAATTAGTGCTGGTGATGGCAAAGCAGCTAGCCAACGCTTGCAGTTAATCGAAGGGATTCCGTTAGTCGCCGTAACGGCCGATGTCGCTGGGGTCGTCAAAGCTTTAATGGCCAGCAAGGTCATGCCACAAAAGGCTGCAGAGGATGCTCTGCACATAGCCTTGGCCGCCACCAACGGCTTGGATTATCTGCTTACTTGGAACTGCAAGCATATAGCGAATGCAACTATCCGAACTACAATTGATAAAATTTTACGAGGACTTAATTACCAACCCCCGGTGATCTGTACACCGGAGGAGCTCTTAGGAGAAAAGAATATAATATGAATAACGACAAAGCCGATGACGATCCAATCGATGAAATCCGCCGCATTCGTGACGAGCATGCAAAAAAATTTAATTACGACGTCGACTCTATCATTGAAGACATCCAGCGTTTTGGCAAAGAGAAGAATCTTAAGACGGTAGCATTGCCACCAAAGCGAATCGATGGAAGCAAGAAAACCGGGTGATCCCGACGACACCTAGAGTCTGGACAACGTCGTCGTTATCGGCGGATGCTTGGAGCTCGAAGTCAAAGCAACGGCAAAATCGTTTGCGCAGGGCCAGTCCAAACCCTTTATTGATTCGCATCCCGTAGGCGGTGTTGGATGACTTTCAATTTTGACCACCTATCTCCGGGACCTTTGCCAAAGTTGGCTTCGAAAGCTTCCCATCAAAAGCAGGCTTTGGCGGAGTTCGAATTCAAGGGGTTTAGATACCACTTTTAAAAAGACAATCTCCGTGCCCAGGCGCTTAGCCACCACCTCACCATCGACGATCCCTAAGACTACCCGGTGGGTTGCGGGGACTTTCTCTCCCTCCCGATTCAGTAGGGTGCCCACCAGATTGAGGGGGTCGGCCGCATGGATGACGGTCCACAGTGCGGTTTTGCCGCGAAAGGACCGTAGTCGGGCGATGGTTTCTTCCTTTGCAAACTGCTCGCCCCAAGGTCCTGCGACAAACTGTCCTCCTCGCACCTCCCCGCGGGCCTCCATGAGACGCAGCGCACGGAGGATCACAGGCCAGGATGGCGCAGCCTGCTCACGGCTAAGGAGGGCCTTAAACACCACGCCGTAGCGTTTTAGGAGGACCTCGGCCCACCGGTAGGCCCGTGCCTCGGGGTCAAACTCGGTCAGCGAGAGAAAGGGGGGAGGGAAAACGGACCAGCGTCCGCCACCCGTCATAGAATTCGAACCTCCAGTTCCAGAGCGTTGGCTAAACCGCGCCCGCAGGCGGCCCTTGAGACCACCGGCAGGAGAGCGGGCAGAGGATGAGTTAGATCTGGATTTTTGTACCAGATCTCTGATCGCCCCGAAACCATCCCCATGGATCAGCCCGCGGCGGGAGAGTTCGCTGAGTTGGTCCTGGAGTTCTGATTCCAGCCCCCGGACTTTAGCCAGGATCTCAGGAAAAAACAGCGCCCCGTAGTCTTTTAAAATCCGGTAAACCGGCTCATTGGGATCCTCTGGCGGTAGAGAGATCGGGCTGGTTTTAAGCCGCTCCGGATCGATCATCCATTCCAGATCCATCCGTGGACAAAAGCTTATGGAGACGATGCGGTTCATCCCTCCACTGGGAGGTAAAGGGTTGGCAGGGGGCTCCACCGTGCTAGACCCGGTTCCGTATTCCCCTGGGACTGCTGTCAGTCTTCCCCAGCTCCAGGTCCCCGAAAGGGTCAGATCGTCTAACCACCGAGTTTGGTAGTCATGAATTCTCAGGCCCAAGATCTCTGATTCCCACATCCCCGCGGGGGCTTCAAAACCCTGAAGTTGGTCTAAGACCTTAGGCAGCTGGTCACGACCGCTGCCAATGGAGGTGGGACTTGCCCCTTGGTGCTCCACGAGAAAGTGAAAAAATTCCGCAACAGAAACCGGTTTGATCTGGGACCTAAGACCATCGATGGTCAGCCGGTGGATGCGGGCCAGGAGGCGGCGTTCGCACCACTGGACCTGGAGGGGTGATATCTTGGCCAGGGGACGGTCCAGATTGGCGGTGGACTCGTCAGGAAGAGTGGTAAAATGCCCTCGCACCAGGGCCCCTTCGGATTCTAGTTTAGCAAGGACAGCGGCGACCAAGGAGGGATCGAGTCCTAAATGTTGAGGGAGTTCTGATCCCCAGAGGATGGGATGGGTGTCCATATAACTTTTGACTAAAAACTCTGTGGCATCTTCTATAGAAAAAACCCTCGCAAAAGCCTTGGGCAGATTGAGATCGGGGGATTTTGTCATGGGGGATTTTTGATGACTAAGGGCTGCAAGGACCAGATCGAGTTGGTCTAGGGGGACCCAGAGGACCGGACCATGGGGTGCCAAGGAGATTTCCAAGGAGATTTCCAAGGCGCGTTTTTGTCGCTGAAGTTCCCTCATCCATGTTTCCAGCGATGCTTGATCTTCGGGTCGGGGATTTTTTGTAAACAGATCGCCTTTGGAAATGGCGCCCAGCAGCGTCAGGGTTTCGGCGAGATCTTCGTGACCATGGATCTCGGGCCAGACCTGTTGTTGGACGATGGCGATCGCGTCGGGGTCGAGACGAGCTAGGTCCTTAAGGTCGCCTAAGGGTAGAGTGCGGCGCAGGGTCAGGGCACGGGTTCGCCGCTCCTCTAAGGGGGCATCATCTAAAAAAGCATAGGGCATGGCGTTGAGGAGCTGGTAGGAAAAGGGCGAAGGCTCTCGCGTGTCAACGGCCAAAAACCGGACCTCTTGGTTTTGGACTTGGTTGAGCAAGGCGATAAGGCCCACCAGGTCGATCGCCTCGTAGAGACAATCATCCATGGTCTGGCGGATCAGTGGGTGATCGGGGATGGGTATATCGCCCACGACGTTTTCTTTGCATTGGGTCTGGGCAGGAAAGACCGCAGTCATCAGGTCGTCGGCGCGAAACCGCTGGAGAACGGGTGGGATTCGTTTTCCCGCCATGGATCTCAGGACTGCGAGGGCACGGTTGGTATTCCACCGCCAACGGAGATTAAAGAGAGGAGCTTGGAGGATCGCCTGCTCTAGGAGTGCCTTAACATTGGCTGGAGTGAGCATGGAAAAGAGTTGGTCCGTGGCAAAGCTTTGCTGGTCCGAAAGGGACAGGACGATGCCGTCATTATCGGCCGATGCTTGGAGCTCGAAGTCAAAGCTACGGCAAAATCGTTTGCGCAGTGCCAGTCCAAATCCCTTATTGATCCGCATCCCGTAGGGAGAGTGGATCACCAGCTGCATCCCGCTGGTGTCATCAAAAAACCGCTCAAAGACCACGTTTTTTTGGGTCGGCAAGATCCCCATGGCGGCTTTTTGGACCGCCATATAGTGAACAAGCTGCATGGATAACCACGGATGTAAACCCAAGGTTGTTTCGAGCCAACCCCGTGCGGGGCGGTAGGGTTCAGGATCGAGAGCTAAGAGTTGGTCGACGCTTTCCAGATCGCCCAGGGGACTTGCCTCCAGGGATCCAAGGTCGATCATCCCACTCATCTGGTCCCTAAGCTGGGACACGTAGGCCGACAGCTCGGGGGTACGGCCGGGAGATTCGCCAAACCAAAAAGGTATCGTAGGAGGGGCCCCTTGGGCATCCCGCACAAAGAGGTCCATGCCCCGGAGCTGGACGATCTGCCAGGAACTATTGCCCAGGAGAAACACGTCGCCCCGACTGCTCTCTAAGGCAAACTCTTCATTCACGCTGCCTACTACCGAGCCGTCATCCTCGACGACCACGCGAAAATCCCCCAGTTCCGGGATGGCGCCGCCGCTGGTCACCGCCGCTAGCCGCGCTCCTTTGCGAGCTCTCAGCACTCCCGTCAGCCGGTCTAAGGTCAGGTAGGACCGGCGCTGGCGGCCTGGGGCAAAACCCTCCACGAGGGAGTTGATCAACTGATCAAAGGTGCCCCGCTCCAGATGGCGATAGGGATAAGCCTCTTTGACCAGGCCCCAAAGGTGGTCCACGGTCAGAGGCTGGTCGGTGTTATGACAGCAGGCTTCGGCGATCACCTGTTGGGCCAAAATATCCAGGGGCTGTTCGGGGATCACCAGGGCGTCGAGGGCTCCTTCGCGGACGGCCCAGAGGAGGGCAGTTGCCTCCACCAGCTCGTCGCGGGTGAGGGCAAAAAGGCGCCCTTTAGGGGTCCCCAGGACGGAGTGTCCTGCCCGACCGACCCTCTGGAGAAAAGTCGCAATGGCCCGGGGCGACCCGATCTGGCACACCAGATCCACGGCCCCCACATCGATCCCTAGTTCGAGAGATGCGGTCGCCACGATGGCTTTGAGCTGGCCGGCTTTAAGCTGCTCTTCGGCCTTAAGGCGGTGCTCTTTGGCAAGGCTTCCATGATGACTTTGGACCTGGTCTTCTCCTAGGATCTGCGACAGATGAAAACAGACCCTTTCAGCGAGTTTTCGGGTGTTGACAAAAATCAGTGTGCTTTGGTGGGCACGGATCAGGTCCACAAGCCGCATATAGACTTCGGTCCATTGGTCGTGGCTACAAACCGCGGACAGGGGGCTTGCTGGAGCCTCGAGTCCTAGATCGAGGGTTCGCAGATGGCCGACGTTGATCACATGGACGGCCTTAGGCTCAGCACTGGAGCCCGTAAGAAATTGGGCCACCTGCTCTAAGGGCTTTTGGGTCGCGGAGAGGCCAATCCTCTGGGGTTTCTCGGCACAGATATGGTCCAATCTAGCGAGAGACAGCGCCAGATGGGAGCCTCTTTTGTCGCGAATCAAGGCGTGGATCTCGTCGACAATCACCGTCTTTACGGTGGAGAGCAGGGTGCGGCCTTTGTCGGTGGTTAACAGCAGGTACAGGGACTCTGGAGTGGTGACGAGGATATGGGGAGGTTTGCGGAGCATGGACTGGCGTTGGCTGGGAGGGGTGTCTCCTGTGCGCACTAGGGTGCGGATCTGGGGTGGTTCGAGGCCCATGAGTCGGGCTTCTTCTTGGATTTCTAGGAGGGGGTGTTCGAGGTTTTTGCGGACATCATTGCTAAGAGCCTTGAGGGGGGAGATATAGAGGACGCGGGTTTCTGCGGGCAACCCCCTGAGGACCCCTCCGTACTTAAGGTCTTCTTGGATTAACTGGTCGAGGGCGATCAAAAAAGCCGTCAGGGTTTTTCCCGATCCTGTGGGTGCAGCAATCAGGGTATCCTGGCCGCTGCGGATGGCCGTCCACCCTTGTCTCTGGACTTCTGTAGGGCTCGGGAAAGCCTTTTGAAACCATTGGATCGTCACAGGATGAAGTCCAAGGTCAGCGAGCTTATTATGTCCCCATGCCGCTTGTTTACCGAGAGGGTTTTCCATCCCGAGATCTTCTCCTGATTCTCCTGGAATCCGCTCCAGGACCCCCAAGATGCCGCAGCCTGTCGAAAAAGCCTAGTCCCAAATCGTCTGTTTGTCTGGTATGACTAGCGGCAGTGTTGCAAAAGCTTACACACTCAAAAACCGTGAAGCAAAGGAGCAAGGTCGAATGAAGGAGACACAATCAAAAGAAACAACCCCTGCCCAGGATTCCAATCACCCTGTCCATTTGTTTAAAGCCTGGTTTGCGGAGGCCCAGAAAACCCCGCTGCTTGAGCCCACCAGCGTGGCTCTGGCCACCTCCACGCCCGAGGGCCGCCCTTCGGTGCGGATGGTCTTGCTTAAGGGTGCCGACGAAAAAGGCTTTGTGATCTATACCAACCTTACCAGCCGCAAAGGCCGCGAACTCCAGGAAAACCCCCAGGCGGCCCTCTGCTTCCATTGGGATCCGCTGCGTAAACAAGTTAGGGTTACGGGCCGATGCGAAAGGGTTTCTGACCAGGAAGCGGACGCCTACTTTGCAAGCCGCCACCGGACGAGCCAGATCGGTGCGTGGGCCTCTAAGCAGTCCCAAGAGCTTTCGGGAAGGTTCGAACTGGAGTCGCGGATCGCTCATTTTGGAGTCGTTTACGGAGTAGGCCCTATCCCGCGTCCCCCCTTTTGGTCGGGGTTTCGGCTGGTCCCCGATGCGATAGAGTTTTGGGAAGACCGTAAATTCAGGCTCCATGACCGGTTTGTTTTTGAACGGGACGGGGATACCTGGACTAAAAAGCAGCTTTTTCCTTAGGACAAAACCCGAAACAACCCTGTTTTTATGGTATAGCATATCCTAAATAACCCTGATATTATGGAATGGCAAACCATAGGAACAGGGGTTTTTGGGGGATATAATTTGTATATAACTAGAAATATTGACTCTTTACTGATTTCTTGGGCAGTTAAATCTCACCGCCTACCTCTTATCCTGCGCGGGGCCCGCCAAGTGGGCAAGACGGCTGCGGTGATGAGGCTTGGAGAGACGAGTGGAAGATTTGCCAATGTGGTCAAAATCGATTTTGAGGAGGATCCAGGGTTAGGCAAGATTTTTGCGGGTTCCCTTAAAGCCGAGCAGATCAAACGGGATCTGGAGGCGTTTACCGCCCAGTCGATCAAACCGGGACAGACCCTTCTCTTTTTAGATGAGATCCAAGAATGCCCCCGTGCCGTGTCTGCCCTCCGTTACTTTCGTGAGCAAATGCCCGACCTCCATGTGGTGGCGGCAGGCAGTCTGCTCGAATTTATCCTTGGGGAAATCTCTATGCCCGTGGGCCGCGTCGAGTATCTTTTTGTTCGTCCATTGACCTTTGGTGAGTTTCTCGGGGCCACCCGTCGCCAGATTCTCGACGAGCGGAGACCCTCTCTCGGTGACGGGTCGCCACAGGTTTCTTTGTCAGCCACCGAAGCCGAGGCCCTTGATAAAGCCCACTTAGAATACACCATCGTCGGCGGGATGCCAGAAGCCGTCGCGACCTTTGTGCAAAGCAAATCGTTTATCGAGACATCCCAAGTCCACGATCGTCTGCTCAGGTCCTTTCGCGATGATATCCCTAAGTATGCCAAAGGTGATTTACAGCGCCAAAATCTAGCCCAGACCTATGTTGCCTTAGCAGCCTCCGTGGGGCAGCAGATCACTTACACAAAGTTGCTCGATGATGATCCAAAACGAACTAAGCTCAGTGTTCATCTTTTAGATCAGGCCATGGTGGTGAGTCTTGTGAGGTCGGCTTCAGCAAGCGGGATCCCCCTGGGTGCGAGCGCATCGACCAAATACCTTAAGCCCATTTACTTGGATATTGGTCTTATGCAGAGAGCTTGTGGCCGCTCTCCTGCCCAAGCTCTCGAAAGTCCTAACTTGCTTACAGCCTTCAAAGGACAAATAGCCGAACAATACATCGGACAGGAGCTTTTGGGGAGTCGTGGCGGCATTGATGATGAGAAGCTTTATTTTTGGCAACGGAGTGAGCGAGGGTCCACAGCCGAAGTGGATTTCTTAATGGCGCGGTCGGGGCATGTGGTGCCGATCGAGGTTAAAAGTGGTCCCTCTGGCCGCCTGAGAAGCCTCCATCTTTTGCTGGAAACTTTTCCTGAGATCCCCCTGGGGTATTGTTTCCAACAGCGTGTCCATGCCCAAAAGGTAGACAAAATAATGTTTGTTCCTCTCTGGTCTAAAATCCTTTAAAACATCCCCTTATTTGCCAATTTTAACCTTATCATCCTCAGCCTGCACTGTGGTTTCGTCATCTTGGAAGTTGGGGGAGAGGTTTTTTTGGTCTACCAGCACGGCCTCCAATTCGACCTTAAGACCCTTGGTAAAGTCCTCAAAGTCTTTGCCGATGAGCTGGTCTATCATTCCGGTGCCGTCAGCCTTAGGCATTGCCTTAATCAAAGCCTCCATCTGGGGTGATAGGATGCCTTCGGTGTTTTGAAAAGAGTCCATAAGGTCTTTGGCAGGAGCCTGAATTTTGATCGATAAGATCGCCAGGGGATTAAGAGACATGGTCCATTCAATCCGGTCCGCGAGGCCATTGCTAACTCGATCGATGCCCTCAAAGCCAGATTCGATTTTTTCCCATTGCATCACGTCATGGAACGTCCGCTTAAACTCTGTGGACCGTAAATCCTTGCCAAAACTCATCATACGGATTTGGCATACCCCCGAGGTCTTGGACTGGGTTTTATCGTCAAAGGCCTCAAGGGGGACTAAAATATTGAGCTTTTCTAGATCGCTTGCCTTGGCCGCTAGGAAGGACGGCATATAGGGTCTCGAGGGGCTATAGGAGAGAGTCCCCATTTTTTTCATCCTGATCGTATTGTTGAGGACCTCGACATTATCGTCGCTCGGAACGAGGGTAAAGACCTTGAGGAGTGGTTTGATATCTGCCTTGCCCAGAGGTCCGCAGTCCAGAGTTCCCTCTGGAAATTGCAGCATGGGTTGACCCTTTTTGAGAGCAGTAAACACTTTGATATTGACACTTCCCGTGCAAGTCTGGGTGCCAAGGGTTGCTGTTTTTACCACATAATGGGCATCGATAAGAGTGTCGCCGCTAAATAGATCTCTTGGATCCTTAAAGGGAGCTTTTTTGGAATCGGATTTTTGCGCATTTTGTTCCGTGTCGACCACGTTGCTTGATTGGCCCTTAAATTCACTGGCTTTGGGGGAGGAGTTGGTCGGTGGCTGTCTGGGGGCCGAGCAGCTAGGAAACAGGGTGACGGCACAGAGGAGGACTAAAGACCATGGGCCATTGGACGGTATTTGGGTTTGTGGTGTTTGCTCTGTCATGGATTAAAGACTCCCCGGTTGATCATGGTTGCTTGGGTCCGTTAGAAGAACTATCGGAAGGAGGGAGACGAATATCCACTCGAGTCGAAATAGCTGATCATCATAAGTAGTTAGAATGCCGTAATAGTTGCGGAAGATTGGAATTCAATCTTTTCGAGATTCTGCTGGCTGGCTGCCCAGTAATCTGACCTTGGCGCAACCTCCGAGGGGTGCTATTTTCGCCACCGGTTTTAGATTGAGGAGGAAAACCTTGGGACAACATGCTGACGGGTCGCGTAGCGGCACTGCAAAAGGAACGGTAGATACGGGCTTTTTTGGCCATCCACGGGGACTAGCCGTGCTTTTTTTGACGGAGATGTGGGAGCGCTTTAGTTTCTATGGGATGCGGGCTCTTCTCGTCCTATATATGGTCCAGTATCTTTTTACCGATCCAGCGGTCGCCGACCAGGTTTTAGGGTTTTCGGCCATCCGTGGCCTGCTCGAATCCCTCTACGGCCCCCTAGAGACCCAGCCTTTTGCCTCGCAGATCTATGGTCTCTATACGGGCCTGGTCTACTTTACGCCGTTTTTTGGCGGGATCATGGCTGATCGGTGGCTAGGGCAGAGACGGTCGGTGATTTTAGGTGCCGTCCTAATGGCAATCGGTCACTTTTTGATGGCTTTTGAATCCTACTTTTTTTTGGCTTTGATCTTTCTGATCTTTGGAAACGGAGCCTTTAAACCGAATATCTCCACCCAGGTGGCCGACCTCTATCCGGAGGGAGATTCTCGCCGCGATGGGGCCTTTACGATCTTTTATATGGGAATCAATCTCGGTGCTTTTTTGGCTCCTTTGGTCTGTGGGACCCTGGGACAAAAAGTCGGATGGCACTATGGATTTGGCGCCGCAGGGGTCGGAATGCTTTTAGGCCTCTTGATTTATATCGTCGGGCAGCCTTGGATTCAGGCCAATGTGGAGCAGAGCGGCAAAAAACTCCCTGCAAAAACGACGGAATCCCAGGGACAAAAACTCACTCCAGCGGAGTGGAAGGCGATCATCGCCCTGGTGGTCTTGTGTTCTCTTAACATCGTGTTTTGGGCGGTCTACGAGCAGCAGGGAAACACCATGCAGCTTTGGGCCAATGACCGCACTGACTGGATGTTCCTAGGGTTCGAAGTCCCCTCCACTTGGTTTCAACTGTTTAATCCCATCATGATTTTTATGTTTGCACCCCTGCTGGGAATGTTTTGGAAAAATCAGTCTCTCCGAGGCAAAGAACCCACGTCCGTCACAAAGATGTCCATGGGCTGCTTTCTCCTTGGTCTTGCCTTTGTCGTGATGATCCTTGCCGCCCAGATGGTCCCCCCGGACCAAAAAGGCTCCGTCTTGTGGCTCTTAGGGACGACCTTTATCCTGACCATTGGCGAGCTTTATCTATCGCCGGTAGGTCTCTCCCTTGTGACAAAAGTTTCGCCCTTGCGCATGGTCTCCATGATGATGGGGATGTGGTTTCTGTCCAGTTTTATCGGCAACTATCTCAGCGGCTACCTGGGGACTTTTTACGACACCATGGCTAAAACCGACTTTTTCCTAATGCTCACGCTTTTGTCCTTTGTAGCCGGGCTTGCGATCTTTGCGTTTAACCGTCCTCTGAAGTCAGCTTTGGGCCACCACTAGGGATTCCAGCCATTTAAAAAAGGGAGGTGGGGGAGTTTCCCCACCACCCACCGCAAAATGCCATGAACTCTGCCCCGCAGGCTCCCCCCGAAGCTTTCGAGGAGTCATCATGGCCCAAAAAACTAGCTTTCTGTGGCCTCTGACTTGCAGTCGGGGCTTTTTTTGGCTAACCCATGATCGGTGAAAGCCTGGTTGATTTCGCAAAAGTTTGGAGTCCCATTGGTGGGGTCTTGGTCGTTGTCATCGATAACCAAAATGGCCTTGTAAACATCGGTGTATCGAGATGCGGTAAACACACTTTTAAGAGCATACTGGGACAGGAGGTCCACTGCTTTTTCGGAATTGTGTTTAGTTTTAAGGGTCTTGTAAAGATCCCAAAAGGTGCTCCCGATAATAAGTCCTTCCGAATGGACTTCGCCGCGGTCTTTAGGGTAGACCTTGTTGGGTTCAAGGTCTCTGACAGGTTTCCCATCCGTAAAAAAGCCAATACCCAGGATATTGGATTCGGTCATGAGGACGGACATGATATCGCCAAACCCCTCTGAAAAGGCGCCGTCCTCGATACCTCCCGTGTTGTCGTCGAGCCCATGGCCCCATTCATGGTAGACCACATCAGCGATCAGGGCGGTGTTGGCACATCGACCTCCGGCACTAAAAAAGTTGGTTGTAGTCCCGTCCCAGTAGGCGTTGCAGGTCTGGCCTAGGTTGACGTTGACCGAAAGTGGTTTTTCGAGCCACTTGGTTTGCACATACTTACCGGCATAGTCGATGATCTTTTGGGTGTGGACATAGGCCATGGCTTGGGCCATATTTTTATCGGTATAATCCCGGTCGGTGCCTTTTTTGTAAGCGATCTCCCACAGATTATCCTTAAGGACGCCATCGACATTGAGCAGTGCCCCCGTGGTTGGTTTGACTTTGACTAGGGTGCCCTTAAACCCTGCGATTTTAGGCGTCACCTCCCCAGTCGTTGCAAAGGACCCATCCTTGCCGGTGGTGAGGCTTTGGGTGCCGGCACTGACCGTGACTTTAGGGAGAGCTACTTGCTTGATCTCGTCCTTATACCAGCGAGGATAGATATCCCCGACTGCTTGTCCGCGAACGAGGGGCGAAGTCGGATCGGCATAGTTGACCTGTTGGGGTATCACGGTCATGACTTCCAGACGTCCGAGATCAACATCAACAAAATATAGTTTTCTTCCCTGATCGACCACCAGATAGCGCTGGACTCTAACTTTTTCGTAGCCACTCGTATGCTGACGGATTTTCCAATAGCTTGCCTTTTCGACCACGGTGTCCACCAGCATCAGGTCTGCCGTATCCCGTTCGATCAACGAGCGAGCGACTTCGATAGAAGGGGGAGGTGTCTTGGTCCACTGTGAAGCTGCAGCTTCACTATAGCTGTGATTGATGACCTGGACCAATTGGCCTTTTTTAAACTGGAGGTCGATGGAACCGTCGAGGAGTTGGACGCCTTCGATCATCACTCGATATTTTACAAACTGGACATCGTTGTCGATCAGGAGTGAGCTTTGGTCTAAGACGAGGTTATCAAAAGAAACCCCAAAGTCCACCGCATGTTGTTTGAGAAAATCTGAGGCGATTTTCAAAATCGAGCGTTCGTCTACGGCTTGGGATTCCTGGGGAGTATCCCAGAGCTTGCCGCTGATCACCCGTGGAGATCCTGTGAGTTGGTCTACTTGGACGAGGTGATCTCCAGCAAAGGCCTGGCTCATAAAACCCATAGGAGCATCAACAAACTCTGGTCTAATGACGGAACCACTCAGCATTAATTTCGACTTTTCGCTAAGATTCGGCAAAGGTTGTGTGACAGCCATGACATTTGAATGTTGGGCTAAAAAAGTAAAAGGCACCAGTCCAATCAATGCTTTTGAACGTCGATTCATTCCGCCCCCCCTAAATTTTGTTTCGATGTTTACCTAAAGGTAATCTAATGTTGGTTGATACACCAATATTTTGTCACAAAAATGGATTTAGTTGAGGGGAATTCAGTGTTTTCTAAGGAGACGGTGGAGCTGGCCAGGTGGCCAGTTGATTGATTGCTTTAATTAATTCCATAATATCAAATATTTAAACAAAAGCATGGAAAAAATGAGGGCCTTGTTCTAGCTCATGATCACAAGCGGAGATCTTTTAGGGCATGACGACCATAGCGTTCCGGTGGGGCAGCGAGATGGTCATGCGAGACCCGACCCTTCGAGATTTAAACGGATTTAAGTCGCATTTGGGCGATTTGTTCACCTCTGTGGTTAAGATCACCCGGCATTCATGAGAGTCCTTTGCTGCGGCAAGGGAGGGGGTTTCAAAGCTAAAGTCGGTGCAATCGTGATGGACATGGAGATTGACGGCAAAGACCAGACCGCCCCTGTGGTAGACTAGGATTTTGAGATCTTCATGAATGGCCAAAATCTTAGGTCCATCTTCAAGCCTAAGGACTGGGTACTCTCCTAAAAGCATCATCAGGGACTGGTCGAATTCATAGATCTCCCGGTAACGGAGTTTGGGGTGATCTACGAGAGACCACTGCCTGCGGGCAAACTGGTAGCTCCACTGGTTCCCCTCTCGGGGAAAATCCACCCATTCCGGATGGCCAAACTCATGCCCCATAAAGTTAAGATAGCCTTCACCTCCGCAGGTTGCGGTGATAAGACGGATCACTTTAGATAGGCTTATGGCCCGATCCATAAGGTCGTCACTTACATCCTGATGCATTTTTTCGTACATCAGGGCGTCGGCCATCCTAAAAATAAGGGTCTTGTCGCCTACCAGGCTTTGGTCGTGGGACTCCACGTAGGCGATGTGTTTTTCAGTTTTGCGGCGGTGGACCATGGTGTTAAAGATTCCCTCTAGGGACCAGTCTTCGTCTCGGACCTTGGTGACCAGCTGCACCCAAAAATCCGGAAGCCCCATGGCCAGCCGGTAGTCAAACCCAAGGCCGCCATGGCCGAGAGGAGCCGCAAGACCCGGCATGCCGCTGACATCTTCGGCGATACTGATTCCCTGGGGGTTTAGTTCGTGTATGAGTGCGTTGGCGAGTTGCAGATACAAGATGGCATCAGAGTCGACTTCCTCTTCTCTAAAATACCGATCATAGTGGTCAAAGCTCACGCCATAACCATGGTGTTTGTAGAGCATGGAGGTGACCCCATCAAACCGAAACCCGTCAAAATGGTACTCCTCAAGCCAGTATTTGAGGTTGGAGAGGAGAAAATGCTGGACCTCCGGTTTGCCATAGTCAAAGAGTTTGGAGTCCCAGGCTTGGTGATAGCCTCGGGGGCCGTCGTGGAAAAACTGAAAGGGCGTGCCGTCGAAGCCCGCCAGACCTTCGCGGGTGTTGCTTGCAGCGTGGGAGTGGACGATATCCAGGAGGACCCGGATTCCCTGGCGGTGGGCTTCGTTGATCAGCTCTTTGAGGTCATCGGGGGTCCCAAACCTTGAGGACACGGCAAAAAAGTTAGACACGTGATAGCCAAAGGACCCGTAATAGGGGTGCTCCATAATGGCCATAAGCTGGATGGTGTTGTAGTTGAGGGATTTGATTCTTGGCAGTATCTGGGCCTGAAACTCAGCGTAGGTGCCTATTCCGGGCTTTTCTAGGGCCATTCCCACATGGGCTTCGTAGATCAGGGGCGGGCGGTCCTTAAGGGAGTGTCGAGCTTCCTGGGATTGGAAATCCCCGTCGCTCCAGACAAAGGGAGATGGGGGATCCCAGAGCACTCCCGCAAAGTCGAGGGTCGCGGGATCTTGAACGGCCCTCTTGATGTAGAGGGGGATACGGTCTTCGATCCCGCGGTTGGAGATGACTTGGACTTTGAGTTTTTGTCCATGGCGTAGCCCTTGGCATCCATCAGCTCCATCGGCGATAAAGACTTCCCAGACTCCTGAGGCGTTCCGTTCAAGGGGATGGCGCCCAGCCTGCCAGTTGTTAAACTCGCCGATCAGGGAGAGTTGGGACGCACCAGGGGCCCATTCCCTGTACCAATATCCTGGTTGGGACCCTGGCTGGTGACCTTTGGTCCCCCGGTGAAAGCCGAAATAGAGGTGTGCGTTAGCCCAGTCTCGGAGTGATCCGTGCCTATGAATGATGGAGTGGATCGCGCCTAAAAACCGCCCGTGACGATCGCTTAGAGCTTGGTGATAGGGGGCGAGCCAGGGGTCGTCGTGAACCAGTTGCATAGGAGCTTCTCCTGAAGGGCCTTGGCATAACAAATAAGGGAGTCTTGGAAGCCTTACTCAAACATGGTGAGCTACCATAAACAACCTGTATTTTGAGTGTTCCCAACTCCCGGCTCACTGGGGTGCGGAATCCCGGAAAGGAGACTCTGCTGGATAGCCAGTCGGAGCGGCGTTAACGTCTCTTAACCTTTTGGCTTGTGACAGGAGGAGGTGGCTTTCTCGATGGCTTACCTCACATGACCTTGACCATAGCCGACAAGGGCTACGCTTGGATAGGACAGTCATCACCTTTAGATGATACTATATAGCTGCGCATAATTAAAGTGACATCCAAAAAAATTTTAGGTATACTTTCCGCTAAATTTGCGGGGAATAGCCTATGCGCGCAAGAATTCTGAATTTACATTGGAAAGTTTTGGAGCACTTAAGGCTGCAAATGGA
>JBGSUI010000181.1:0-10235 GCA_041736175.1 Oligoflexales bacterium
AAGGTAGATTCGATCAGGGACTCGGGAGACGCAGGTTCTTGGATCAGTTCAGTAGAACTGGAGCCTATTTCCATGACATCGGTGAGCATGCCGTCCACTGAGCGAGTCGCGCGGTCAACTTCTGAGACGAGGAAGGCGAGATTGCTTTTGAACTTGTTTGGGTCACTGGATGTGGCTTGGAGGAGGTTAAGGCCCGTTTTGAGCATGGAAAAAGGCTTGCGGACATCGTGGGCGAGCATTTGGGTTGTGCTGGCAATTGCCGCTAATTTTTCATTTGTTTTTAAAGTCTCTGCAGATCTTTTTATCGCTTCCCTTAAAAGAACAAATTCTATGCAGCATTCATTATTTATGTCGGGCACCCGGTTCTCTAGCAGAGAATTAGTAATTGACGCTAAGGGTAGCCGGATGTTTTGCGTTATCGCATTTTGTATTGGGATCCAGGCCACTGTAATCGCTATAATTAGTAAACCGAAAATCAGAAATTTTTCATGCATTACTTGCCACAAATCATTCATCGTCTCAAATTTGTAGAAAATTGTCCCTACATTTATTCCCCCTGATTGAACCAGAAGAGACCCATCAAATTTTCCTTCGACTCTACACTGATCCGGGGGGTGGGATTCAAATATTTGGTCCTCAGTTGTCTTCAGATATAGACACTGAATTGGCAGCTTGCCAAAAATATGCTGGATTTGGTAACCGAGACCGTCAAAATCTTTGAACGAATAGGAAGTCGTTAGGTCTGTGACAAACCGATCATTTAGCGCTACGATTTCATTTTTAAGATTTTCCCTTTGCTTCATAAGAGTGAAGGTAGCCGAGATGGACGACCCAATTAATGCCGTAACAATTGCTACGACAAAGGCTCTTTTGAAACCAGTCTTAAGGATTTGGTCGAGTGATTTTTGATCTGCTATTTTTCTTGGCATTTTGCGAATTTCTTAAGTAGATTTGTTGATGTTTGTCTGCCACCGTCGTCGGCTATTCTAAAATTCCCTGTAGCTCCACTGAGAGTTTGGCCCTTAATTGTTGATGGAATACATGATGCGAAATCCTTTGAGTTCAGACGCTTATTTGTGCAAGAAATGAGTGCTTTAGCCAAGATTAGGCCAGTGTCGAAGGCCAGACCTGCCATGTCATTGGCAGGTTCTCCAAAGGTATTCATGTATTTCTGATAAAAATCTTCTTTTGCTTTTGAGGTTGATGAATCAAAACTCAATGAATTTACAAGACACATGGACGCATAGTCATTTATGTTAAAACCTTGGCCAAGGTAAGTCACTGGCCATGAATCTCCTCCGAAAGCAGTCCCCTGATATCCTTTAGATTTGAGGATTTTTAAGAGGCTAAGGCCCTCAATTTCATCTGTATAGAGACCTATAAATGCATGCTCTAAATTGTAGTCCTTAAAAATATCAGATGGGATTGGCGTTCCATGCATGATGCTTGATATCATTTTCACCTTCACACCGTAGAGCGCAAGTTTCTCTGCTAACAGACGATTCATATCCACACAATAAGTACAATTTCGGGTCACTATCGTGGCGATTTCCCTTTCTTTACCTATTCTTGGGATAAGATACTCTATCAAAGCTTCAGTTTGTTTTGAATTGCGAAGAGCCATTGATAAAGTCCAAGAGTCTTTGCTAAGCAAGCGATCACTAGTGGCCATCGATGTGATAAACGGGACCTTGCCTTCTGTAACCGACTTCACCATCAGTGCTTGACCATCTTCCCTCAAACCGACAATAACATCTACGTTTCCATCAAGAAGTTCAGCTGCCGCTATCTTTGCTGCTATTGGAGAACGTGAGACATTTTTTTCGATGATATTGAATTTGACTTTTGATTTATTCAAACCTTCACTCAGACCGAGCTTAAATCCGTTTAAGGTAAATACACCCCAACTTGGGGTTTTTCCATCCTTTAGCGTCAATTCATCTAAGAAACCAATTGTTATAGTCCTAGAAACCGGTTGGTTATCGTTTGCTAGTCCAAGCAAGCTGTTAGATTTCCACACCATTCCAAATGCTAGGATCAATCGAGGTATATTTGCTAGCTTTAGCTCCATAGTTTTAACCGCCCGTCTTTTTCATATCCAAAAAAAGTTTGGACAGAGACTCGGCTCCCCTTTTTAAAGGCCCTCACCGCGTGTGGGAGCCTAGTGTTGAAAATAATTAGGTCGCCGGGTTGAGGAGCAACGGTGATTGGTGCTCCGAGTCTTTCTTTCCAAAGACCTGGATTCTTGTTAAGGTCGTCAACTTCAGCGTGACTTAGTGACATGCCAGCCCAGAGCAATAACTCACCACCTAATCCGTCATCCGGAGTACTTAGGTAGATATTAGCAGAGAATTGGTTTTCTAAAGTAAAATTAGGTGGCAAAATGTCTGCGTGAGGTCTGTTTTCGAGGACCTCAGCATTTTGCTGAGTTACTCTAACAATACCCGTAAACATTTTTGATCCGGAAAACTCACCGATGGAAGCACCTCCGGGCCACATTTCATCCAATTCTAACCTAAATTGATCAATTGGGGAAAGGTTTGGGGCAAAGAGAGATCTCAATCGGCGGATATTTTGAAGGGCTGAACGATGATACCTAAGGAATTCGGGGGTACCTTCACTTTTTCGAAAAGCGGTATTAAATGACACACCAAATCGACTAACCCCGAATTGAATCTTCTGGCTTACGCCTTTATCAGACACTTCATAGTGATACTGCTCTAGTTCATGTTGAGATAAAATATTAGATGCGGCAACTGTGGCGCACTGTTGATCGCAATATTTGAATATTCTAACAGCAAGGATTTCTCCTGAAAATAGCTTCTCAAGATGCTGTCGTGCGAGCCTACTGGCATTAATAACGTGACCTTCGTTGGAGCAATGTTCGTCATTCAGCTGCTTTTGGTAGATTTCGAAATCACAATCTGTACCTAGGAGTGGTCCCAATTGCGGATAAGAATCCATGATTGAGCCAATATTAATCTTTTTATATCCTATCCGAGTATACCATTCCTTAAGATATTCTTTAAAACTATGTTTCCACGAACTCGGTACAAGTAATTCGAGCTGCATAGTACTTGCCCCCATATGGGAACATTTGTTTTCGGCATAGCTGACCAATTTAGATCCTATTTTTCCGTTTCGGCAGAGCGGATCAACGGCTAACATCCCAAATTCGCCAATGGAGGGATGTATGAGTTGAACTCGAACAACCCCGACAATCTTTTCATCGACAAACGCCGCAACTAATTCGCCTCTCTTTATCAGATCTTCTATCTCAGGAACATTAGTCCTTGAGGCTCCAACTTTCCAAATTCCATCCTCAGCATCCTGATAAACTCGATTAATCAATATCGCTATATTTTCTGATAAATTGAGGTCTCCTAGTTCGGGATTTAGGTTTCTAATTTCGAATTTATGACTTTGTTTAGTCTGCATGCTTTCCCCCTGTAGAGAAGATAGATTGGAGTTTCTTAAAAACTGTAATTTCTTTAAAAGTCGACCATTCAAAAATTATATAGCCACACAAAATTACTGCGATTCCGATAAGCATGAAGGGATCATTTAACTTTTCAGCTTCGTTTGGAATCAAGGCAACGCCCAAGAAAAATGTATAAGCAGGCACAAGCAGCAAATATGCAGAAAACCTTGCTAACGAAGATTTCAAAAATCCTAGGCACAAGAATACCAAGGGCAAGGCAAAACCGAAAAGAGATACTCCAATCAATTTACCCATTAAGGTCCAGGATATCTCAGGAATATTCATTAAAGGAGAATAGAGGATAAGTAGGAGAGACGGCACGGAAAATCTAACAAACAAAACTTCGTCAGGTGAAAAATTTTTAGAAACTAATTTTTTTTGATTTGCTGAAGTCAATGAAGTTAAAACTGATGCTCCAACAGCTAAACTGAGGCCAATCACTAAATATACAAAAAAACTGTCATGGCTATTTCCGATAGCAAAGGCTGAGGGCCCCATGAACAAAAAGACTCCGACGATACAAAGAGTAAGACCAGTTTTCATTCGGACGGACACATGATCGCCAAACATTTTACCAGCCAAAAAGGCCGTTGAGATGGGCATAAGCGCGTGCTCGACTAAGTTAAAGAGCGGTGCTCCAATCAAGATGATTCCGAAAAGGGTAGCGAGAAATGCCAGAAGAGTAGAAACACCTAGACTACCGACAGGGTATAAAAGCTCGGAAAAATTTTGACCTCGTATTTGCCTGGGGAGGCTTTTGAACACGGAGCCACCTCGCCACAAGATATTTGTGGCGAGTGCTGCGATGGTGGTCGTCCAGCAATAAATTGATAACATGAACACAGGGTCGATTTTTTCGGAAAGGAGTATTTGGCTGGCGACGTCTCGAGCTCCAATTAGAAATGCAAAAAGATTGAAGCAAACAAATGGTCCTATATTCATATCGATCTACTTTCTTCATATTTCGATAATTTAGCAAAGGATCGTAAGGTCTCTGCTGAGGATACCTCCTCCCCCATAAATATCGCTGACGGGCATTCGTAAAAAGACTCACCGGCAAGGTGGGCGCCAAGTTCAAACCTCGGATCGACGTTCAGAATTTCGTTTGGCATACTGATACCCCTCTACTTATTAAGCTCCGAAATGAATCGATGGTTTTTGAATCTGTATTGTGGAAACTAAGAGTCAATGATGCAATTTAGGCATCTTTAGACCGAACCAGCGCCATAGTAAACAATTATCATTGTAAATGTCAAGGATAATTAAATAGATAAGTGTTTTCTTTTTTATAGTTCATTGCTCCGCCCGGTCCGTACGCCAGGGGGCGCCGAGGTCTAGAAAGTCCTTATGGTCTGAGTTTTCCGGGGTGAATCCCCCAGGACCAAATATGCAAGTTTCGCACCATGCTTTTAAATTGGCAGATACCAAAATAATAATGGTCTGTTAAATGTTTTATATCGCATTTCTACCTGGTCCCCTTTTGAGGGTAGAATCGAGCTAGTGGTAACAAAAAAATACCAGTTAGAGGCCAATTTTGGACCCTTGTATTTCTGATCACAAGTAACATTTTTGCTGACTGAGATGCTAGGAGCTGCCTTCATCAGGTACAGATGGCCCACCTATCTAGAATTTCTGACTCTATACGAAGCCGCCAAAAAGATTCATTATTCTTTTGAGCCGACAATGTAAGTGCCGTTAGGGTAGGAGGTTCTATAAAGTTTTTTGCCGGCATTGATGCGTAATTTTATGGCCTCTCCCCATGTTTGCGGCGGGAGATTTTTAGGAGTCGAAAAACGCTTGACCATTTTTTGTGATAAAAGCTCACCGTGGTCTCTAACAATGACCCTGGCTCTCACGCCTGCTCTTGATGCCGCGAGAAGCCTGGTATTATCAGCAGTGATGAGGGAACCATCCGCCATTTTGACGATATCGATCGGTCCCGCAGAATCCAGCCAGCTACTTTGATTCATACTTTCTGTTATGGCCCGTGCACCACTAACGGTGTCTTGAGAAAACTTTATGACGGCTGGATCGATGAGTTGGATGGTTGGTCCCGGTTTGATTTTTTGTGACGCAGCAGATATTCGCGCCAGCCGCGCCTCATAAGGATCTACAATCCCAAATTCACTCCAGCGCTTTTTGGGAATCAGAGCTATGTCTTCGGCCCCCACCCAAGCATTGGTCTTATAGTCAGTCGGGCTCATGCCTAAATCTTGGGAACTATTGTTTATATTGTCGTTTAGTCTCACGGCGAGGATATGAGCCGTGGAAGCAGCAAAATTGTAAATATCCGCTCTTTCGGCAGCGTCTCCTGGACTGGTGGTAAAATGGGTAAACCCCCCAGAAGGGATTCTAAATTCTTTATATCTGAGCTTTAGATCCCGCAGATCAATGTCAGGAATATTGCGATAAACCTCGGCTAATCCTTGGTACCCACCCAACCGAGGATCAAGGCCTGCGGTGAGGATAAAATCTACATATTCAATCGGCGTTATATGAAACGCCAATTTACCCTGCTCCTTAAGCTTGAGGGCTTGCTCAAGATCAAGTTGACTGCTTTGAGGTGGGCTACGGGTGGTCAGGTGTGCTAGGGCGTCCGCGCAGGCCTGGAGCGCAGATTTTAGGCGGATAGCGTGACTTTGTTTCCCTAGATCTAAGTCATCAAGATTTGATTCCTCGAGTTCTACAAGTTGAAGATAGGGACGACAAAACTTACTATAGTTTGTGTTTTCTGTTGCAACTTCTCTGACCACTTGTTGGATGCATTCGGTCTCAGGGATTTGATCAGTGTTATGAGCAAAAAATTGGTTTATGTCCCGAACGAGGCTTGCAATACTGTCGACACTTACAATACCTGGTGACTCTGTGTGGCATGAGATACGGTGGTTAATCGAGTGGTGTATTGTTGGTTTTAAGGTGGTTCGGAGTGGACTGCATACCGAAACACTTGGGGGTTTTCCAGCCGGTAACATGGGATGAGATGTTTTAAGTGTCGCAGAGACTTGAGTATTGCAGGTGACAGAAAACCAGGCAAAAAGAATGGTGATGAGAGACCCAGGCTTATAAGTCATATCAGTTTGGCCTACATAAAAGTGATGGATATTTGAAAAAAGAACAAAACAAATCAGCAACTGGGTCTGCAATAAATGTGCAAGAGTCTATCAGACAAAATTATAATTACTATAGGATGTTATATGCGATTTCAGGGATGGTTGTGGTCGGAGTTTGATATCTGACTATTTTGTTTACAATAGTCGGGAATGGAATCATACTTTCTAAAAGAATCTAGATCTATTTAAATTTGTAAGCAGTCTTAGATCTTTGTTCCACTCTCACGAGTGAGCCCGCAGCCACAAGCTTACCCAATTTGCGCACGTTAGTGGCCCGAGAAAGGTCCGTCTCTTTGACCACAAGCGCTGGTGTGATGGTTTTTTGCCTTCGAAAGAGTTCTAAAATAGACTAGGTATTCGGGTCTTTTCCATTAATGACCATGCCCGTATCGGGCTCAACTCGACGGGTCTTGAGTTGTAAATAAAATATTGTTAATATTAAAGGACCATCCTCGACCCTCTACCCTGGGTTTCACTCCCGTATCAGCCTCGCTCGCAGTTTGATCGACCATTCCCCTTTACATTCATAGTGTGAGGACCTTAAACATGGCCTGCCTCCACTCCATCACTCAGGTGCGCAAGCTGCTCCAAGCAGCAATCATTCTCTGGGCTTTAGGGACGCATCCTTCCTTTGGTCAAACCACCAACACGGGGGCTGATTCCTACGCCAATCTAAAGGTAGCGGTGCAGTTTTGGGAGTTGGTCTTCAGCGGCTTTAACGGTTCATACTGTATCGTCCACGATCGCGACGATCTATCTATGATTTACGTGGCAAAAAAACTCTCGGGTTCAACCCCCCAGGAACAAAATTTTAGTAGCCAGAGGTATATCAGAGCCATTGAAAAAGCACTTCTTTCCCTCAGCGCCTCAGAACCTCCAGCCAATCGATTGATGCAGCGTATTATAACCGTCACACCTCCCCATAAACGCAATCCCCAAAGCTATCGTGCAGCTGCCAATAACCTACGATGCCAAAGGGGAGTCGATTTTCAACCAGCGCTAGCGCGTGCCCAAAAATATCTCCCGATGATTCAACATCAGTTAAAAATCCGTGGGATGCCTCTGGAAATTGCATACCTCCCGATCTTAGAAAGTGGATACGAAGTCCGTGCCGTTTCCCATGCCGGTGCCAGGGGCCTCTGGCAACTGATGCCCGGCACTGCCCGAGCCCTAGGCTTAAGGGTGGACCGATATAGCGATCAAAGACTCGATCCCCAAGCCTCAACCCAAGCTGCATTGCAGTATCTTAAGGGACTCCATAGCAAATTTGGATCTTGGCCCCTCGCTATTACAGCCTACAATTATGGCGAAAATGGTCTTGCCCGAGCTGTCAGACGATTTGGGCGCAATCTCGACACCATCAGGGAATACCACCAAACTAAAATCTTTGGCTTTGCCGCGAAAAACTACTATGCAAGTTTTATAGCTCTCCGAAACGTGGTCAACCGAACCAATCCTCGGCTATCTCCTCAGCCGACCTCTCCACGACCTGGTCCGGCCGTAGCAGCTTCTAAAGACTTTAAAAGCAAACCACGATCCCTATAGTCTCAAGCTTTTTCCCACCTGATCAGAATCTCTGGGTCTGGGATCGCCGTCAGCTGGGGCAACACCTTAAAGTCCCGCTCCAGTCTGACCGGATGATACTCCGGCAACACCCTCTGCAAAACCCCAAGAGCCTCAGCCATGGCTAAGTGATTGCCAATACAAGTGCGAGGACCGCCGGCAAAAGGAAAAAAACTGAAGTCATCGGGCTCCCCTTCAGCAAATCGCTCTGGCTTAAAAATCAGTGGATCAGGCCAATACTCGGGATCACGATGGACTGCATATTGGGAAACAAAAAAACTCGTATCGGGTTTAAATTCGTAACCTCCATAGTTAAAGGCTTCCTTGTTGTTGCGATTGATCGCCCAGACAGCAGGGTAGATGCGCATGGACTCCAAAAGACATTGCTGGAGCCTCGACATATCGTTTGCTAACCAGCCTCTCACGGTCGGGTTTTCGGCGAGAAGTGCGCAGGTATAACTCAAAGTCAAAGCCGTGGTATCATGACCAGCAATCAGAAAAGTCACCAACTCGTCGATGATCTGCTGATGCGGCTGTTGAGTGCTCAGCAAAACATCAAGGAGGTCAGGGCTACCCGTTGTCTTTTGATGGCGTCGGCTTTCAAGGAGTTCTGTGATGACTTTGATGAGCAGCTGTTTTGCCCGACGTAGTCTCAGATTCGCAGGAGTCGGCACCCCAAGGGGTGGTCGCACCAAAGACACAAATCGTCTTCCGATCCATTCTTGGATCGTCTGAAACGCTTTGGATAGCTCACGATACTGGGTACGGTCAAGCTGCCCCGAAAAAAAAGCTTCCACTAAGACCGTAAATGTTAGCTCCATCATGGCCGATGTCGTCCGCAGTGGTTCACCACGATCCACTGAGGTCTTAATGAGCTTTTTTAACTGCTCCGCAGCCCTATCCAAGACCCGGTCGAGGTCAACTAAGGTATTTTTTTGAAAGACAGGGTTTAGGAGTTTTCTCTGCTGCCGCCAGGAGACACCTTGGTTGGTCACGAGTCCTTCACCAACCACAGACTTAAGAATGTCATAAATCTGACCCTTATAAAACTGGCGTTCTGTCTGTATAAGGACCTGCTTGACCAGGTTTTTATCGGTGACTAAAACGCCTCGAATCCCTGGCAAAGGAAAGTTGACAATTCTCCCGTACTGGCGTGCGAGGTCCGTCAGATATTCACAGCCACGAGCCTGAAATTGCGGACCAACTCCAAGCCCTGGCAATCCCCGTGGACCAGGTATTTGTTGCAAAGGATCTACTCCCGCTAGAGGTGCGGACGCCTTGCGCCCGCATAGTTTTCGCGATTATAACTTGTAGGGCACCTTGATGTGTGGGGCGTTTTCTCTAAAATCCTTGGTATTTCGAGTAATAAGGACGGTATTGCGACTCTGAGCCGTAGCCCAAATGATGCAGTCTAGCAACTTTAGCCGCTCATTCTTCCTAATCTCATTCGCCAAATCAGCGATTTCTCTTTTAATTTCAATAACTTCAAATCGCGAAAGCAGTGCTCGGGCTGTCTTTTCATGTTGGGGAGTTGGCGCGCCCGCTAGGACTTCCATGTGGGTGATGATGCTTATTGCTGGATGTGCGTAAGCCCTTATTTCCATGGTAGCTTGGGGAATCCCTTGTAAACAGTCGATCAGAATACAGGTGTCAAAGACGCTCATTCGCGATCCTCGCGAATGTTGCGTTGGAATGCAAGGCCGTCAATGGCTAGGTCTTTCCAAGAGCCGACCGCGCTGTCAAAGTCTAAAATAGCTTTCTGGTTTGCAAAGCTAATCACCGCCCGGCGTATAGCTTCGGCGCGGGAAATCTTCTCTTTTATACATATAAGATCAATAGCTTGTACGTATTCATCTGGGATTTCGACTAGAGTTCGCATAACAGTCCTCCCCTTTGTTAGGGTATTACATATCGGCAATATATATCAACTCCTTTAGCGCAAATAAAAACCCCCGGTTTACTTTCGTAATCCGGGGGTCTTCTATTATAAGGCTGCATCGTGCTACTCTCCCACACTTAAAAGTGCAGTACCATTGCCGCAGAAAGGCTTAACTTCCGTGTTCGGGATGGGAACGGGTGTT
>JBGSUI010000182.1:0-4265 GCA_041736175.1 Oligoflexales bacterium
CCTAACTTAATTGTCAAAGAGCTGGCTCTCGCCATACATACTTCTGTACCACTGTGGCGGCGGATTTCCTAGCGTAAATCCTTAGCGGTTCGCCTTTTCTCGCCCCTGAAGGAGCGAGATTGCGGCGAACATCTGTTCAAAGAGATCTTTGTTGATTTTGCCAAGGGCAGATTTAAGGTCACCCATAAGGTCAACTCAAAGGTTGTCCCTGGGAGTCGACAAACTCCGCTGGCAGATCATGCCATCGATGTGGCGTGAGGTGGCCCTGGGTGCCTGAACGGTATAGCACTCGTTCAATATGGTCTAAGTGGGGGCCTAACAATTGGTCGCTCACATCAGTTAAGTTTAACTCTTTAGTGAGCTCTTCAAATACCGCCGTGCGCTGGAGCATATCGTTCTGAGAGCTATAGTGATTTGGTTTATAATCAGACCAAACCTTACCATCTCTCCGGGGACCCATATTAAAATCGCCGCTGAGTATGACCAGGTGTGACGGGGGAGAATGCTGGTTCACAAATTTCACAAGCTCCTTCATCTGCCTGATCCGCGCCCCCTGGGCAGCTGGACTCGAACATGCTTGCATATGGGTCGTGTAAACATCGATAACACTTTGATGGATGAGCCACTGGGTTAAAAGTACGCCTTTACTTGCGACTCTATCGGCGATTTCGGCCTTTGCCCTAAAAAAATAGGGAATCACACGGCTCATGGGTCGATAGGCTAAAGTCGTAATCCCACTATTGACCGGACAGCGCTGGGGCCAACCCACGCCTCCCACCAGAAATCTGCTGCTCCACAGCTTTAACCGGGGTGTTAACAGACCCACAATGAACCATGGCCATAGCGCCCTCCCATAACCATGACCTTTTCAGGGCCAGAAAAATGATCACAGGAGATCCACTTACATCCCTTGGGTTGTCGACGATCAAAGAGTTTGGTTCTCCGCTACCTTGACGTCCTCCGCGCCGTAAAGGAATATTTGGGCAAACTCAGGTGTAACTAAAATAAGAGGCGTCAGCCCTGGCAAATCCAACGGCTTCTCCTCCAATTCCGTGTCCTTTTTTTGACAGGTCCTGTCGGTGATTGATACAATCAAAGAACAATTCGTATACTTTCAAAAAAAAGGAAACTCTTTATGACCGATGAACGCAAAGATGCTCTCGCTAAGCAAACCGTTGTTGAAGCTCCAGAAAAGGAGGCTCTCGCCACCCCCCCTCCCGAAGCTTCTGATAAGCCTCAAGAGCCGGATACCCTCTCGCGACGGGAGCTGATCGGCACCCTGCCCAAGGTGGCATTGGGGTCTTGGCTGGCGATGGAGGGGGATCAGGGACTGGCGTTTGGAAACATGATGCTGTTTAAGAAAAAGAAACAGACTCAACCATCATCTGAAGTTTATGGACTATGGGCTTTTGGTGGAAACTACGACGGCCGGCTGGGTCTTGGGGACGTGACTGACCGCAGTAGCCCTGTCCAGGTGGGGACTCTCAGTAATTGGTCTCAGCTCTGGGGGGGAAGTTTTCACACCATGGCCCGCAGGACAGACGGGACTTTGTGGGCTTTTGGGGATAACGCCAAAGGCCAGCTGGGCCTTGGGTCGACGACTAACCGCAGTAGCCCAGATCAGGTGGGAAGTCTTAGTAGCTGGACAGAAGTGACGGGGGGATACTCATTCACCATGGCAAGACGCACGGACGGCACCCTCTGGGCTTTTGGGTATAACGCTAATGGCCAGCTAGGCATCGGCATCGGGACTGACCACAGTAGCCCAGTCCAGGTGGGGAGTCTTAGCTCCTGGACTGAGCTGGCAGTGGGAGCCCGGCACACCGTAGCCCGACGCACGGATGGCACCCTCTGGGCTTTTGGGGGTAACTCCTACGGCCAGCTGGGCTTAGGCAACGTGATTCCCCGCAGTAGTAACCATGACAAAATGTCACCCAAATACATGAAACTGGCGTATGCTGCCTAGCGCTGGCATCGAGGTCGGAATGTGATTGATGCACTTTTAGCTCGTGCAGTAGTAGGACCCCGGACCTGGTCGATCACCATTTATTGTTGCCAAGGAGCAATCCTGAAGCACGAATATTAGACTTCTTATTACACGGGTCTCCCGCCAGCTTAATACAAAGCAGGGAGGTGCTTTATGGAGCTTAAATATCCAGTTTGTGCAGGTATTGATGTCCACAAAGATAGTGTTTTTGTGTGTATTCGCAAAGCTGAAGGAGCTACAAAACATGAAGTCAAAAAGTTTGGGACCATGACCAGGGATCTATTGGAATTATCAGATTGGCTTACGTCCGAAGGTGTTCATAGAGTTGCAATGGAATCAACTGGAGTCTATTGGAAGCCTGTTTGGCATATTCTAGAGGAGGGTTTCAACCTTATTTTAGCCAATGCCCAACATATAAAGGCTGTCCCTGGCCGCAAAAGTGATGTCAATGATTGTCAGTGGATTTCAGATCTTTTAGCGCATGAGTTGATTACCCCTAGCTTTATTCCGCCGCCACCCATACAAGAAGCCCGGAACTTCATGCGGACACGCAGACAATTTATTAGAGAGAAGACGCAACATACGCTTCGAATTCAAAATATTCTTGAAGATGCCAATATAAAATTAGCTTCAGTGGTATCAGATATTTTAGGATCGAGCGCTCGAAAAGTTTTAGAAGCAATTGTCCTCGGTGAATCCGACGCAAGCAAACTAGTCTTGTTACTTGGCAATAGATTCAAAACAAATTGCGATCAACTTCAAGCTTCTTTACAAGGAAAAATAACAAGTAATCATCGGTTTCTCATCAAACAACACTTGGAACATATCGATATGATTCTGAAATCAATTGACAAAATTGATAAAGAGATAAAGGAGACCTTAAACCCTTTATATGAGGCGGCTAAGAAATTAGAGACAATACCGGGAATCAGCTTAGTCGCAGGTTTGACCATTATCTCCGAAATCGGATTAGACATGTCGCGCTTCGCCACTTCAGGGCATCTTCTTTCATGGGCCGGATTATGCCCAAAGATGGATGAGAGCGCTGGCAAACATCGATCGACTCGGATTCGAAAAGGCAATATCTGGCTTAAGCCTGTACTGGTTCAAAGCGCATGGTCAGCCGTGCGAAGTCCGAGTACCTACTATCATGCTCAGTTTCAGCGAATCAGAGCTCGGCGAGGTGCAAAAAAAGCAATTATAGCTGTAGCTGCTTCTATGCTTACAGCTGTCTACCACATGCTTGATAAAAAGTCGGATTATAGAGAACTGGGATCAGACTATTTTACAAAGAATAATAAGGAGAAAAATGCCAAAAAGCTATGCAAACGACTCAATTTGCTAGGGTACGAAGTTGAAATAAAAGCAGTCGGTTAGCTGCAGTTTCATATTAGCAACATTAGGACGATTTGTTTTCTGCCATCCTAAATAGTGTCTGGCGCTTTTCCCGCCAGACACCAGATATTGATGAATAAGTCTCCTGACCCAAAATCCACGCTTAAAATTTGGAATTTTCCGTGACCCCTCTGTTCTGGATTCCGTTCCCGTGAGCGCACTGGTTCCTGGGAATTGGAATCCAGAATGGGATAGGTCGAGCAGACCGACGATCTCCGCCACCGAATCCACCCGCGAGATCCCGGCGACGATTTTGCCGGCCTGAAAGTAATCCCGATAGGCACTGCCGGCCAAGACCGCTCGGTCGGCCAAAAGCCGCTGCTACAGCATCAAATGGAAAAATAAACCGAAATATTCATTGACAAGGTTTTAGGGTCGCAAAAACCCCGCGATTTTAGCTTTGCCGCTCGTTTTTGTTTTTTCCACTCCACCGACCAGTTAAGGGCACTCCCTGGCAGGGTGAGAGGACTCTGGAGGGAATCTCTTTCTTGACTGCCCAGTGACATAAAAACCCTCTAAAAAGACCTGTTGTATACCTTTGCATGGTCAACCTTCTTGGTCGGCCCGGAGCTGTTTTAAGGGACTTTTTAGGGAGGAAAATCCATGTATATCATAGACGAAATCATGAGCCGCCCCTGTGACGATCTCAGGGTGAGAAGACGCGAGCTTTTTCAAGCTGCCACCCTTGTCCATAAACGCGAACAAGATGACGTTATCAATTCTATTTTTTTGATAGAGGCGTTGGAACGGGACAACGCTGCCGCAAATCTGGGCATGTTCAAAGATGAATTTATCCAGAAGATAGGTTTGACCCCCGATGTTTACTATGGGAGGGCTGTTAACAAGGGCCAAAGTTGGACGGCTGTTTCGGTTTTTCCCAGAG
>JBGSUI010000218.1:0-92904 GCA_041736175.1 Oligoflexales bacterium
GACCGTGACCCACTTTACCTCAGGTGAAAGCGGTTTACCTTTAGACGAATGCATGGTGGTCAATCCTCGTTTTTTGGCAAAACGATCATTATACCACGGAAAAAATTAAAATCTATCTTTTCATGTGCGTAGATCTATAACTCTAACGTGATCTGGGACCTGGCAGGCAACGTCGCGGAGTGGGTGGACTACTTCAACTACGAGGAAAAACCCACCCCTACGGTGGCAACCTGGTACGAATACAATTCAGTGATAGGCTCCACTGCGATGCCCAAGACTAACCTCGTGCCAACCAATACCCTGAAGAGCTGGTGGACCAACACCTGGAATGGAGCCACCAACGGGATTGGCCAATATTACGGGGGGACAAATAGTTTCGGTGGCGCCCTCCTTCGTGGAGGAGACTATATTTACGGTACAGGTGCTGGCGTCTTCGCGGCGAATCTGGACCCCCCTCCCTCGATGATTGGCAACGGCATCGGCTTCCGCTGCGTCTTCCGTCCCTCGGCTCCCTAGGCCTTGACCCCACGGTTGGCCAACTGATCGTGATCTAAAAATTTGGACTCACCTTTGGGTCCACCTTTTTCCAACTGATTCGTCCCGGGACGAAGCGCACCTCTCATAGATCTCTCCTGCTCCGAGGTCCACCGACTTCCTTCGACTTCTGTCCAAGTGCGGCGTTCTTCGTCCCGGGACCAAACCTCGCGGCGAACTTATGACCGACCCTAGAGTCGAAGCCGGTAACGTACTCCAGTTATCCATATTTCTTAATGTTCTCTTTGACGATCATTCTGATAAGAGTTTGGTATCCGATAGCCTTTTTTGCGGCGGCGTTTTTCAATTCCACAATTAATTCATCTGGCAAGGTGATGGAGATTTTGCTTCCAACTGAGGGGCGACCTTTGCGACCGAAAATGATGTCTCCATTTTCGATATTTTCGGATAGATCTGGCTGGACCAAAGACGCTCCTACGTAATCATAGTTTCGTTTTGCTCAGCAATTGCTCTAAACCCAGCAGATATACGCTGGTCCCCTGCCACCCGACGCCAAAAGGTCCTCGCAGCTTGACAGACATCCCCATAGGCCTTTCCAAGCCGCGGCTCGGGGGGTGGTGGATCGAATTGCCGCTCGACAAGCTGGCTCGCCACCGGAGCGTAGAGCATCGGTGAGACATCATAAGCTGGAGCTAGGGATAGGATGCGGGCACCGCGGGCAAAAAAGGAGAGATTACCAAAATGTCGGTCCGTGTTAGCGATAAGCTGGCTAAAGGTCTCTAACCACAGTGTCGGTTGGACCGCCGATTTGGGCACGATCCCCAGATTTGCTAACGCCATAACAGAAGCACTCCAGCTCCCGAGACCACCTACGTATTGGTTATCTAGACAAAGAAGCGAAAGCAAACCACGCCGCCCTCCCGACAATGTTCGATCAAAACGCTCGACCTCCAAAAACACGCGGTTTCCAGCCATGATTACTTCGGACCGAGCAGCGTCTTGTCCAAACTCCCGCAGAGTTTCTAGAGCTAGGTGTTCGGCCACAAGCAGGTCTCCGATCCGTTGTGTCAAGGCATCCACTATAGGAGGTGAAAATTTAACGAGGACCGCCTGGCGCTCGGGCATCACTGTGGCTAAAAACTTAGGCTGTTCCCCAGCAGCCGAAGATCCTGGAACGCCCAACTTCAGCACTTCCCCGGCTCGTCGGGGGTATTCTGTGCTCCGTTCCATTCGGTTTACTGCGTCTTGTGGGGATTTTGTACCTTCCGTCAGGTGTTCTTGAAGGGCTTGTTCGCCCACGATGATACTACCTACGGGGTTCCAGCCTCGTCGTACAAGGTAACGTAACGTGGTGTCGCCGCTCCAGACTCGTATGTCTTCAGGAAGGTCAAGATCCTGATGCAATCGGGGGATCAGCCGGCCCAAAAACCCACTTGGATAGAGATCAGAAAGATAGTGGGGCAAATCTGCCACATACCCCCCCTCAATATCTGGGGATTCGGTGGATACAAAATACCCTGCAGGGCGAACCAAATGCAAACGTCCCAGAGTCCTGGAACCTCCATCCTCTAAGACCTCAAAAAGGGGGACCTCCCGCGGCAGGTCTGCCCCCATCCTTGGAGCGACATAGGTCGTCGCCCGTCCTTGTCCTAGGGTGATGACTCTGTCCTGAAGCTCTATGATCAGGCGCGCCATCGTAGCGTGGGAGATCTCCAGGGACTCCCGGAGATTTCTGGCAGATTGCGGTCCCTCTCGACCGAGTCGCGCTACCATAGCTTCGATAATCTGGGACCTATCAAGGGATCGACGTGCCATGAGAAAGAGATCTCCATTGATCGACGCTGGGTTTTACCGCTTCGTGCCCCCAAAAAAGGGGCGTTATAGAGACGATTATAGAGACGATTCCAGATTTATGATACCACTTGTTATATTAGCGACTTCTGACTGAAAGTCTGCCCCTTTAGAGACGATTAGAGAGGTTTGATTGAGCGGACCAATAGCCTAGAGACTCGGCAAGACGATATTGTGATCAACCCCTAACAACATAGTGATCAGACCCACGCGGGTCCACATCCCATTGCGCTCCTGGCGCCAATACCTGGCCCGCGGGTCTTGGTCAATCGCTGGATCCAGTTCGTCTCTCCTGGGCAGTGGGTGCATGATGACACAGTCTTTTTTAAGTCGGGTCAAATGCTCATACTTAAGTTTGAATCCCGAAGTATCGACGCTTTTTGATTCGCCCTTTTGGTCATACTCGTCTTGGACCCTTGTCATATAGATCGCGTCCGCCTCGGGCATCACTTCGGCAAATCCCTCGGTCTCATAAAAGGAAATTTGTTTGGATTTGAGATGAGACCGCAGATCATCTTCTATCTTGAATTCTTTTGGAGAGACAAAGACCAGATTGGTGCCTTTATAATTGGTGAGTAGCCTTGCCAGCGAACGGACGGTGCGCCCCCGTTTCAGATCGCCCACGAGGCAGATTGTCTTGCCTTCGGGTCCTGCTGCCGATTTAAAACTGCGCTGCAAGGTATAAATATCAAGGAGAGCCTGGGTGGGATGTTCGTCGGGCCCGCTCCCCGCATTGATAATCGGGACCGTGCGGGTGGTTTGGTCCAGAAGAGAGGCGATACGGTCTGACAGCCCAGACACCGGCGAACGCATCACAATCAGATCCACATAGCTGGCGAAAGTCCGCAGGGAATCCTCAATAGATTCTCCCTTACGCTCCGAGCTGGTGGAGCTGTCGCGAATCTCTGAAGGTTTGATCCCCAGGATATGACAAGCCGCCTGAAAAGACATAAAGGTACGAGTCGAGGGCTGGGTAAAATAGAGCATGGCTCGACGGTGGGGCAACAAACTTTGGAGATAAAGCAAACCTTCTTTAGTCTTGTCAAACATCCGGATGGTGTTTACCAGGACATATAGATAATCCAAAAAGGGACGGTCAAACTGGCTCGCGCTTAGAATATGCCGAGGCCTATAGATTTTAAAAGTCTCATCTGAGAAATCATCGAGGGCTTTTGATTCAAGATTCATAGATCACCTCCGCTGGTAGGTTTTCACGGGATTTAGGAAAACAAATATCTCCAAGAGCCCGGACCGTGAGCCCTAAGTCGAGGCTAGCTTTTTCGAATCGGGCCCCACTGTCCTTTTGGATCACAGCAATCATCCCGCACCCCACATTAAAGACGGCCTCCATCTCACGGGCGGTGACTCCGCAGGCTTGAAAGACTTTAGCCATCATGGGGGGGACGGGGATCTTGTTGAAATCAACCCTGGCAATCGAGCCCTCCGGCAAAACTCTGGGCAGATTGCCGCTGATGCCGCCCCCAGTGATATGGGCCAGCCCATGGACTAGGTCGACACCGAGCTGGTTAAGCAACGGGGGGATTTGGTGGTAGATGGTGGTCGGAGCCATCAAAAAATCAAGCCATTCAGGCTGGTCTATGGGCAATGAGTGATCAACGATCCACTTGCGGATCAGAGAGTAGCCATTGCTATGAAAACCCGAAGAGGGAAGCCCATAGAGGAGGTCGCCTTCTTGGACCCGGTGGCTGCCTAAGGTTTTAGTCCCATCGACCATGCCCACCACAAAACCCGCGAGATCAAACTCCTTAGCAGGGTAGAGTCCCGGCATTTCGGCGGTCTCACCTCCTAGCAGAGCCATCGACGCCTGGCGGCAGGCCCCTTGGATTCCCGACAAAACCTGCTTAAACTGACCATCCTCAAGCTTGGAGGTCGCATAGTAATCCAAAAAAAACAGGGGCGTCGCCCCGGTGCAATAAAGGTCGTTGACGCACATGGCCACCAGATCCTGGCCTAGACCTGAGAGCCTACCCGTCTGGCTGCCAAGCATTACTTTAGTGCCTACACCGTCGGTGCTTGCAACCAGGAGCGGGTCCTGCAATCCCCTGAGATCAGGCCGAAACAAGGCCGCAAAACCACCGACTCCCGATATCACACGCGGGTCCCTCGGTCCGCTCGATTCTTGTAACCAGTCGACTAATGTATCGCCCTTCGATACATCGACGCCGGCCTTTTTGTACAGATCTAGGTGCTGTGACATCAGGTGGGCCCTTCCTTAAAATGTTCCTTGGTCTGGTGGGGACACAAAGCAGACTCGGCCACTACATAACCTTTAAAACACAACAATCGCAAATCTTTTATGACACTAAATCGAGTGGTTATCAGAAATTCGAAATAATTTTTCACCACATTCCGATAGGACTTGTGTCTGATCCATTCAAGGAGGGGAAGCCAAATGAAAGATTTTCAAAAGATTCTGGTCCTAACTGTAGGTTTGTCGATCGTGAATTGTGCTCCCGCGAGCTTTAAAGTCGCAGGCCAAAAGCTTGATCCGGCAGCCACCTCTGGGGCCATCGTGGCAAACCCGGGCTCTAACGATGCATCAGCACAGGCTGGGCCCGGAGTCACCGTAAAAGCCAACGGTAGCGAATCTGATCTCCAGACACAAGTAGACTCCGAAATTTCAGTAGATTGGATGTCGCGAGGAGCGACTGACTGTGTCTTAAGCCAGGACGACCAGGCGGTGGCCACAGGAACCTCAGGTACGTTTAAATCCAAAGCTCCCTCGACTCCTGCAACGATACGATTTTCGAGCCTATGCCAGACCCCAAGCGGCCCAGTTGCCGACGACATCAACGTGGTGGTCGTCCCCATGACTAATCCTTCACCCACCCCTACCGTCGAAAAGAGTAAATCATCTGAAGGTCAAGATCCCAATGGGTCCATTACAGCCGAACTCAAAGTAAACGGTGAAACCTCTAATATCGAAATCCCCCACTCATCAACCGTCCAGGTGGCATGGTCTTCCGAAGGAGCTAGCGATTGCCAGGTCGAGCCAGGATCTAAATCCGGGCTTTCGGGGATTTACAACCTAGAGCGTCTCACGGCCAACGTCGTCGTTACCCTGACCTGCAAAAACAACGCAGACACCGTGGTGATTTCAAGGAACGTCATGGTGACGCCTCCAGGCCCACCGGTGATCGATCTTAAAATCAATGGCAGCGATGGACCTCTCGTCGCCCCTTTGGGTAGCCCTTTAAAGATCACTTGGACAAGCCTTCAGTCCACCCAATGCACCTTGACCATAAACGGTCAGATGGCGACCACTGGCCTCCAAGGAGACCTGGAACGGACCGCGGGCGATCAGCTCACCCAACACACCCTTAAGTGCGACGGACCAGGGGGTACCGCGACCGATACCGTCGTCACTGCTCCCTCGGTCCTCTTGCCCCAGGTCACGATCACGGCCCAAGGCCAGCCAGATATGGTCGAAGTCGCCCCTGATGCTCCCGTAAAACTGGACTGGAATTCCACCAACGCCACACAATGCGCAGTGACACCTGGCCCCTACCAAGGGACCTCCGGGACTCAAATGGTCGGGCCTCTCACCCAAAAAACAACCTATACCGCCCTGTGCGAAGGCCCCTTTGGTTTAGCCAGCGCCACCGTGGTAGTTATCCCTAAGTCACCACAAATGGAGATTGCGCTCACCATCAACGGATCACCCACGGGGGTTACCGTTCCTAAAAACTCGACGGTCAAAGTTTCGTGGACCTCGACGAACGCCAAGAGTTGTCAAATTCAGCCGTTTAATTTCACTGGACTCAGCGGTAAAGATATAGCATCAACTCCTATCGTCCAGTCTGTCAAAGTCCAACTCATCTGCGTGGACGCAAATAACACTTCGAAAATGGTCGAAGTCCCCATCACCACCACGGACGATGCCAAAAGCATCCCCGCCATCGATCTAAAGGTCAACGGCAGCGATGGCCCTCTCTACGTGGAAACCAACGCTGTCCTACAGATTGTTTGGGTCACTAAAAATGTAACCGAATGCAAACTCAACCAAACCATGGACGTGGAGGCAAACGGCACAAAAAACCTTTCCGTCTCCACCGATTCCAAAATGACACTCACCTGTAAATACGGCACCCTAAGTATCTCTGACGAGGTTGAAATCATAATCCGGCCTAAAGGGGTCTCCGCCTGTAAAGTCGGCGTCAATATCAAAGACGGTGGTGGCTGGTCCAAGTCAACAAGCCAGTTTCACGGTGTTGCTCTGTGCTCTCCATCAGGAAATCTAAAGATCTTTGGACAAGAGGTTGTTTCCCAATCCGACCAAACACTCACTTTCAAAATGGCAAAAATGAGTACTTGCGAACATGATGTGACCATTTTGTTGAAAAACCCTAACAACTACTCTGGAGCCTTTAAAAGCAGCCAAACGAGCAACATAACCCTGCCGCTCAAAAAGGACCAAGTCATCGAAGTCCAAATCACCAATACAAAGGGATGTATCGACCAAAAAACCCGCAGCAGTCTCGACAAAACTTGGACCCTGGTAACCGCCAATCAATGCCTTGTCAAATAAAATCCGCTCTGTTTAGCGCGTGATCTTAAACTCTACCCGACGATTGAGCTGGCGCCCTTGGTAGTTGCCATTATCGGCTACGGGCACTGATTCCCCATAGCCGATGGAGGTGATCCTACTGGGATCCAGCTTGTGGACTTCCACTAGGTACCGTCGAATAGTCGCCGCTCTGTTTTCGCTGAGAGTTTTGTTGTATTCGTCACTTCCCATAGAATCCGTATGCCCCTCGATCGATAGTGACGTAAATCCGGGCGGTGAGACCAGATACTCCGCTAGCTTTTTAAGCTCAATCCGGGTTCCGGGCAGGACCTCTCGGTCAGAGTCAAAAGCAAACATGACATTTTCTAACACAATGGTTTCAACCTTAGGCGGAGGAGTCGATTTGACCTTGGCTTTTTTAACCGGGATGGAAGAAGCCTCTGAGCAAAACGGTCCAATAGCGACATTGACGCCGCCATAAACCCTAAGGTCAGGAGAGGCCACACCATCCTTAAGGCGGGTACCTGCCCCTAGGTGTAAAGCCACATTGTGGGTGACATCATGCTTGATCCCTAACAGACCTTCGAGGGAAGTCTGGCTGTCTGTCAGTTCTGCCTTGACCTTTTTTCGAGGAACCGATCCAAATAATTCTGAGATTATTTTGGTGTTGATTTGCGAAAGATGGTAGCTGGCAGCCGCCGAATAAATATACTGATCTTTAAAGGGCAAGATAGGAAAATCCGGAATCGGCTCCCCAGGGTTACGCCATCGGTAACCTAAGTTTGCCCCGAGAGCGATCTTCTTGATGGTGGTATCAAAAGCCATTTCAAGGGTTGCCGTGGGACCAGGGTCTGACCCCGCAAAGGGATTGTTTTGGAGTCGGTTGACGCTCACCGTCCCGATGACTGCCCCGCCACCACGGCGATTGCCAAAAAGTCGATATTTTGTGTTTAGTCTGATCTCCGTATTTCCCTTTGCCCCAAACTCACCGCGGTAGCTCTCGCTTTCGACTTTTTGTGCCAGGATTTGAGGGAGACTGATTCCCAGATCCCAATTTTTCATGAGTCCATATCCAAGATTAAGGTCCGCTCCGGTCACCTCGTCTTTGTGTTTTGTTTGACCTGCGGCATTTTTAAAAATCGGCAGGGTGTTTTTGCCGTGATTTACAAAAATCCCCAAATTAAGCACACAAGGGTCAAGAGTCTCTGATGACTGGACGGTCACAAAATCAAGGCCGTTGGTTGTAGCATTAAAATTTTGAGCATCCACCCCCACAACGTTTCCAAAGGATCGGGGGCTCAGTAGGAGAAAAGTTCCCCATAACACAAAATAGATATTGGTTTTTACTTTTTTAGTCAAAAACAGGATCCCTTATAGCTTTAATGTCATTATAACATATTTTGAGTGGCCCCCCCAGTCACCTTTGGGCCCCGTGGATTCAACCTATCCGAGAAATTACCGAAGACCCTAAAGACGACAGGAGGAACTCACTGACAAACTCTCAATACCGAATCAACCACGATATTGACGAAGCCAATTTGCGGTATTTTCGCAATTTGTTTTTCCTCGCTTCTTTCGCTTACCCTGGCTGGTATTTTATCCTCATGGCCCTCGACACTAACGCTCGGGACTCTTTGAAACAGCGAGCCGTGATTGGATTTGTGGTTCTCCTCGGCAATTTATATACTTTTTCGCCAAAAGTTAATCTTAAACATATTTATTCACTGTATTTTTTCTATTCAGTCCTTATCAGCGGACATATCTTTTATCTCGTGATCCTCAACGACTTTTCAAGCCTTTATCAAATCGTCAATATTGTGGCCTTTGCCTGTATAGCTGCAAGTATGAATAGCCCCAAACTCCTTGGTTCCTTCATCCTTGCGAACATCGTCATGGTCCTCTCGATGACGGCAATATCTGGGTCGACGGGACCCTCACTCCTACTCATAGCAGTCATGATTACGCTGGGAACGATTTTTTGGCCGCCCCTATCTATGCGCATCAAATTCCTTGATCGCCTCTTAAGTATGCGCCGCGAGCTGGATCTTATCGTTTCTAACGCCGCTGCGGGAATCATCACCCTCGACTCCGCTGCCAGGATCACCAGCGCCAACAGCCAGGCACACCAGATCTTTGGCTACCAAAATCTAAAGACCAACACCAAGACAGCTTTTGACCTGATTCACCCGTTACAAAAAAACGAGATTCAATCCCACATCACGAATTTTCTAGCGGGATTAGATGCTCCCCAGGAGTTTATCGCTCTCAATATTAAAGCTGATCGCACGCCAATCTGGACTCGCTACCGCCTCAGTCCCATACTAGACCGAGGTGTCTCGACTGGCTGCATCATTGTGGTGATCGATGTCACCACCGAACAAGAAGCAAACTCAATTATTTTAGCCCAAAAGCATCTTCTAGAAACCTTAGTATCAATTACAAACTTAGGCGAATTTGCAAAAAACACCTGTATGGTGATTCATAAAAACCTCAACTTATCGCCTTGTTTTTTATGGCGACCCTCACTCACAGGAACTGGTTATGAAATCATGGGTCAATACCCCTCACAGAGTAGTACAAACCTACCCCTCAGCGAATCACACTTAAATGCAGTTGTCTTTCAACTGCAGAAGCAAGGTCATCACAGTGTGGAATTCATCACCGAGGTCCTCAAGGAAGAAACCGAGATTTCTCCAGGTCAACCCCTTAGGGGGCACCTTGGTGTCTGGCATAGGTTGGTCAGAAATCAAAATCATGAATCTGAGGGTTATCTAACCATTTTTCGCCTCAACGCCGACACTCCTAGTCACCACGAATTCAAGATCGTTGAATCCTGCCTCGATCTTTTTTTGGTAGGCTTGGATAAAATCAATGCAAATACTACGATTCTCTCTCAGCAAACCCAAATCACCCAGTCAGCAAAAATGGCTTCTTTAGGCGAAATGGCTGGCGGGATTGCCCATGAGATTAATAACCCCCTCGCCATCCTACGCGGGCGATTTGAACAACTCCGCTCCGTTCTCAATCATCCTGAAATCAATCGGGATATGGCCCTGAAATTTTGCGAAAGCGGCGTGCAGATGACAGACCGCCTAAAGCGGATCATCCAAGGCTTACGGCAATTCTCCCGTGATGGCGCCCAAGATCCCATGGTCCCGGTCAAATTGACAGATATCATCAACGATACATTGGTTTTTTGCAGTGAGAAATTTAAAACCAGGGGAATTCAGCTCGAAGTTCCCGAAATCCCCCCTGACCTCAGCATCGCTGGCCGCCATACTCAAATCTCACAAGTGATCCTCAACCTCCTTAACAACGCGTTTGATGCGGTGTGCAACCTTTCCGACAAATGGGTGAAACTCCAAGTAGTCCTTCCTGAGGGACAGCCAAATATTTGTAAAATCCTGGTGACCGATAGCGGCCCTGGGATCAGCAAGGAAACCGCTGACAAACTCTTTCAACCGTTTTTTACCACCAAGGGCGTCGGCCAGGGGACCGGCTTGGGTCTGAGCATCTCACTGGGGATTATAAAAGATCACGGAGGTGTTTTAACCTACGATCGCAGCTGTCCCAACACCCGGTTTGTAATTGACCTACCGCTTCTTGTGGCAAACTCCCAAAAGTTAGTGGCATAGAAGTCTGAGAGCGGTCTCTGGGTCAGCAGAGGTCACGAGGGACTCCCCAACCAAAAAAGCGGAGTATCCAATTTTTCGCATTCTTTGGATATCCTCTCTTTTTTTGATTCCAGACTCACAGACGGCGAACCGCTGGAGACCGCCAGGGGCGGGCGACTGGAGGATTTTGGGAGCCGCCTTTTCGCCTATGGCCAAATCTACCGAAAAATCCCGGAGACTCCGATTGTTGACGCCAATGATTAGACCGGAGGTGCCAAGTGCATCTTCTAAGTCCTCAGGCGTATGTGACTCCACCAAAGGCTCCATGCCTAAAGACCGACCGATCAGAATAAATTCTTCCAAAGTCGCCCGATCAAGAGTCCCCGCTATCAACAAAAAACTATCTGCTCCTGCAGCGCGAGCTTCGTAAATCTGATAGGAATCAATGATAAAATCCTTGCGCATCACTGGAATATCGACCACCTGAGCCACGGCTGAGAGATGGTTGAGAGACCCTCCAAAATAGGTTTCATCTGTCAAGACAGAGATCGCTCTGGCTCCCCCCCGTTGGTAGGACTGTGCCAAGTTAGCTGGGTCATAGTGGGTTAAAAAGGTCCCCTTAGAGGGTGATTTTTGTTTACATTCAGCAATAATCGCCAGGGGGCTCGATCGTAGGGATTCGAGCATATTTCGAGCAGGTTTCTGGATTTGGGCCTGATGTTTGATCAGGTCAAGAGTCTTCACGGTTTTGGCCAGGGAGACTTCGCTGCCTTTGGTTTTTAAAATCTGACTTAGGAGGTCCATAGGTTATTTCTCTTTGGCTTTCTTTGTAACAAGATTTTGGGCCGACTTTATCCAATGGTTTAAAAAAGCCTTGGAGCTTCCGTCTCTCAGGACCTGTAAAGCCCGTTGATAACCCTCACCCAGATCTGGTCGGTGACCTGTCAGCCAAATAAGGGCCCCTGCATTGAGAGAGACCACTTGGGCTAACGCTGGGTGACGCCCTGACAAAAGCTGGTCCATCAAGTGAGCGTTCATATGGGCATCCCCACCTTTGAGATCTTCAAGGGTTGCTGTGATGCTGTAATCTTTTGGGTCAATCACAATTGGTTGAATCTGGCCGTGCTTTACCAGACACCCATCCGTGATCGCTACGGGGCTGATCTCGTCAAGCCCATCACGACTGTGAACCACTAGACCCCCTTGCACCCCAAGGGAGACCAAGGCCTCAGCCACTGGACCCAAATTGGCGGCTTGGCTAACTCCTAATACCTGAAAATCTGGTTTTAAGGGATTGGCCAAGGGACCTAAGATATTAAACAGGGTCGGGATCCCTAAGCCGCGGCGGACGGGGGCTAGGCGTTTAAGGGCTGGGTGAAAGAGCGGAGCAAAAAAGAAGGTCAAGCCGGTTTGTTGGAGTAGGGCGACGGCCTGGTCAACCTCTAAGGCTTCTGGAAAACCCAAAGCAAAGAGCAGGTCCGCTGAGCCACAAAGGCTGGTGACACTCCGATTGCCATGCTTTGCAATCTTCACCCCCGCCGCAGCGGCAACAATCGCCGAAGCCGTAGAGATATTAAAGCTCTGTGAGCCATCTCCTCCGGTGCCACAATTGTCAGCAAAAGGCCTTAAACCAACCCCTAAGGCCTGGGTCGGAGTCACCGCCAATTCCCTTAAGACCCTCGCTCCAGCACTAAGAAGGGACCCAGTGAGCGGCAGAAACCTAAGTCCCACCAGAAATCCCGCTGCTTGGTAGTCATTCCAATCGCCATTGAGGAGGCTGCGGAATGCCGACTCAAAGTCTTGGGCTTTCAAGCCTTCACCGCTTGTCAGGTGTTCCATAAAGGGCTTGTATTCGAATATGGGATGTATATCGGGGGCCATGGGGACAGTGCTCCTAAAGCGGGGGAAGCAACGGATCTGTTTACGTATCTCCAGGTAAAGACTCGCTAAAGAAGCGCTCTTTCAGTCAAACAATAACCCAAAAGTGGCCACTTGTCTAAAGTCTAGACATCTAACTTCCGAAGCAGCTTAAGAGTCTTCTCGCCACAACACCCACACTGCCCCATTCTTCACCTCCATTTTATGAAGGCATCCCCTATGCTCAAGGATCATCGATATTTGTTTAAAAATGCCGTGATTTCAGGTTTTCTGTTGGTGTTTTCCCAAAATCTTTTAGCAGTCAGTCCCACATGGAAGGCCGTGCGGGACCGAGATAACCCCACCCTTTTTCCCCTCACCCAAATTTTAGAAACTCCTAATCAAAAAAAATTTGTCATCATAGCCGGCGGTAGCAATGCTGGTATCATGAGGGGGATGACGCTGCACACCCTACGTGCAGCGCCAGGGGCGCTGTTGGAGGGAGCCTCCTTTAAATTTCTACCCTACCAACCGCCCAAGGCGCTCCCCGCCACAAGCGCCGAAAAAATCCTTTGGATCCAGACGGGCGCACTTAAGGCCATCGAGGTGCAGCAGCAGTATACAGTCGCCCAAGTCGTCGCCCAAGGATCTGATTTAGCATCGGCTTTTTTTCCAGAGTTTCCTGGAATCATGGTCGGTGACTTAGCCACCATACCCGAGCTTCGCCTCAGCCGCACACCTACGATTGTGCCGACGATCAATCTTAGCTACTTTGAACTTTTCGAAGACCCCAAGGGCAAACCCGCGACCTTCGAACTCTCTGCCTCAGGCCTCGGGAGGCTTCGAGAGGCAGCCAGGGAAATCTCTGCTGCCAAGCTCTCGCTCTTGATGATCGAAGGTTATACTGACCACCATGGATCTGCAGAAGAAAACCAAAGGGAATCACACCAAAGAGCCATCACCGTCCGACAGATCCTTATCGACGAATTTGGATTCGATCCCAGCCGACTCATTGCCGTCGGCTACGGAGAGTTAGAGCCTGTCGACGATGCGATGGTTCCTGGATACCAGGAGCGAAACCGCCGTATCGTCCTTAAACCAGTGTCTGTGGGTGACAGCCTACCACCCATTAAATAGATCGGCTAAGGCTGGGCATTGTCAGCGTCAAAACATTTAACGATTTGGCATTGGTTACCCGCCTTTTGGACGGAGCAAAATCTCATCGCTCTGGTTTGTGCGTCCTTGTGATTTTTACCTGAACGTATCCACGTCCGCCCTCGGAGAGAGGGACCCAGGTTTTCGGAGACCTGACAGGCCCAGCCTCGCTTTACCATCTGCCCGTATGCGGTGGTTTGGTCGTCGTACCACCTTTTGACTACGCATTCAGGTCCGTCACTCCCCGAGCCCCCTTTAAGAAAGCAGTCATCTAAGGCGCCTTGGCAGGCAACATTCAAATCATTAGCAGACCGAGTCGATTCTCTCAAAGTAGCCAAATCCCTAGTTTCACAAGTAAAGATCACTTTTAACTGTCTCTCTGAAGGAGCCGACTCATCGGTATAGGTATTTTTTTTGGACATCGATAAACAACTAACCAACAATAGTGCAAAAAAACTATACATATGTTTGGGAAATAGACGCTGCATGGACCCGGTTACTTTCACAATCATGGGGGACTTTACACCAGAGACCGCGGAATGAACACCCGCAAGGTCTCTTATGCAAAAGTAAGACCTTAGCAAGGTACCTTGTTGTTACGGGTGCAGGTGAGGCCTATGCTTACTCTTCTTCATCTTTAGAAGTCGTTTTCTTGGCCTTAGTCGTTGTCGCCTTACTTGTCGCCTTTTTAGTGCTAGTCGCTGCTTTTTTGGTGTCCACACAGTTGTCAGCTTTGGTCGCAGTAGCCTTTTTTACAGTCTTTGGAGTTTCTTCTTCCTCTTCCTCTTCCTCCTCAACTTCCTTTGTTAGGATCTCTTTAGCGGCACTAGTACTAGTACTGGTGTTTGTTGCTGTTTGGGTACCAGTCGCTCCAGTCGACGGAGGCGGGCCTTGGAGAAAGCCTCCCGTTTCCCAATCGAGCAAGAGTTGCTTTTGAGCTGCCGTAAGGCTTGCTGTCCCTATGGGCATCTTACTTGTTTTGGTCGATGCAACAGATGCTGCAGCATGAGCTGAGATTTCAGCCCAAGTCTCTAGGGGAGGGAAAGTCCCTTTGGAAGTATGACATCCTGTAACGCAGGTCGGCACCCAAAAGGATTTTATGTCTTTTTCGTAAGTCACCCCACCTGTTGTGGTGGATGTGGACGTCGCAGTCCCCGTGTTCTGAAGGTTAAATGCCAGCTTTGTTGTCTTTTTGGATTTTGCGGGCTTGACCTCCTCTTCCTCTTCCACTTCCGCTTCTGCATCGTCAACTTCCTCATCTTTTTTAGATGTTGTGGCTTTTTTGGCTGTTTTGCTTGTCGAAACTTTCTCCTCTGCGCATAAATCAGAAGCACTCGATTGGGGTTTAGATTTCTTTTTTTCCCCACAGGCTGAAACCAACATCCCCAGTGATGATATAAAAACCATTAATTTGGTCGTCCTTTGAGCCGAGAAGATTACTTTTTTATTTAGCACGTTGTTCCCTCCTGTAAGATTGTCTTACGAACTATTCGGACTTTTAAGGAACAGGCTTAAAGTAATTCTTCAACATACTAAATTATATAAATTATTTAAGTTTAATTGACGATCATCCTTTAAAATCACTCCCATCAAAGATTACCCAAATTAGGACTTTTTCATTTTATAAATAAACTAAACATTTTCGACACTTCGAAACAATTCCAAAAATAATATATATTTTTTGTTTAAGTTTTTTTGGAGAAAGCCGAATTTTTTTTGAACACAAAACTACAATAAATTTATAAGTTCACCTACAAATGAGATTCTAAAGGAGCATATCACCATGGGTCTACGCATCCGCACTAATATCGCCTCAGTCAACGCTCAAAGACAGTTGGGTCTCTCCACAGCTGCGACCAGTGAGAATATGGCGAAACTCTCCAGTGGATATCGCATCAATAAAGCTGCTGATGATGCCGCAGGCCTCGCTGTTTCCGAAACCATGCGCGCCAAGGTCCAAAGCTTTAAACAAGCCCAACGTAATGCTATGGACGGTATCTCTCTCGTCCAAACAGCAGAGGGCTCCATGAACGAAATCACCAATATCTTGATACGCCTTAGAGAACTCGCCACCCAGTCAGCGTCAGATACCATCGGCAACACAGAGCGAAGTTTTACCAACCGAGAATACGTTCAACTCGTCAGCGAAATCGACCGGATTGCCAAAACCACGTCCTTTAACGGAACCCCACTCCTTAGCGGCCAAGAAGCCGTTTCAGACCCCACCATGTTTACCATCCACGTAGGAGCCGGAGATGGAAAAATCGAGAATACCGATACCATCCAGATCGGAGTTGAGACCCTAGCTATTTCGCCAGAAAAACTGGGCCTTAATCTAGAGTCCGAAATTGGACCGGTCAGTCCTGGAGAAGAATTTCTCCGGGAAACCGCCGCTGAAAAGCTGACCGTTTTGGACCAAGCACTCCAGCAAGTCGCCGGTAGTCGATCCTACCTCGGAGCCCAACAGAGCCGGCTCAATTCCACGATAAACAATATCGGAGTCCAAATAGAAAATTTACAGTCTGCCAATAGCCGGATTAGAGACGTAGACTTTGCACAAGAAACCGCATCGTTTGCCCAAAACAGAATCCTGCAACAATCCGGTGCCGCGGTCCTCGCTCAAGCTAATTCTATGCCTGAACTGGCGCTTTCTCTTATTCGCAATTAAGGGGGGAGACATTGGTAGGCCTGGGCGGACTCGAACCGCCGACCTCTACCTTATCAGGGTAGCGCTCTAACCAGCTGAGCTACAGGCCTCTAGCAATGTGGGTGGTGAAAATAAGCTGAGAGGCGGGGTGTGTCAATCGATTTTTACGAAAACTCTTTGGAACTTTTCCTAAGTCTTAGCCTCGCCCAAAATCTGTACCATGGCCTCGATTTGCTGGTCGAGAAATCCCTCGTCAATATCTGCCACCGACTTGATGACCACATCGGGAGCATAAGCAAATTTTTGGAGATCCGCCTCTTTAGTGCCGCCGGATAATACTAAGATGGTGCGAAATCCTAGCTGGTTTCCACCGATGATATCGGTTTCCATGGTATCGCCAATCATGATGGTCTCGGAGCTTCCAAGACCCAAACGTTTTCGGGCAGCCCTAAAGATCACCGGACTTGGCTTGCCAGGACTAAATGCCTGAAAACCGGTAGCAGCCTCGATAAGCTTGATATAGGCCCCACACCCTGGTCGGGTGCCCCCGTCCTGGGTCGGACAGTTGGGGTCCATGTTAGTGGCGATCAGTTTGGCCCCGTTGATCACAAAATGCACAGCTTTTTCGATAACTTCGAGATTGAGAGTACGCCCTTCGCCGACCACCACAAAGTCTGGATGGCTATCGACGATGGCATAACCCACCCGGTCCAAGGCGCTGAGAAGCCCCCCTTCGCCAATCACAAAAGCAGTCCCACCGGGCTTATGAAGTGCCAAATAAGCAGCGGTAGACATAGCACTGGTAAAAATATGCTCAGGCCCCACATTAAACCCCAACCTCTGGAGTTTGGTCCCGATATCAATCGGAGTGCGCTGGCTATTATTGGTCAGAAAATTAAAGGGTATCTTTCGTTTGTGCAGCAAATCAATAAACTGAGGAGCACCCGAAATCACTTCGCTCCCCCGACTCACAACACCGTCCATATCGATTAAAAATCCAATCCTCATGCTGGCAGCCCCCCTAAATCGCGCAAGAGTTGATAGGTGTAAATTCCTGTGCTATGGCCATCATTAAACCAAATCTGGACAGCATAGGAACCCACTGATTTTAGCTTGACGGGCCTCACCGTATCGGAGACTTGTTCGGGTCGCAGTCGTTTTTCGCCACTCCACTCGTCGATACAACTTGCACAGGGGCAACTGTGCCTTAATTTCACCACATCTAGCCTCGAAATGCTTTGATCAGTCCATTGGATCTCTAGTTGACGAGCCCCCCGCTGTTTGATTTCAAGAACCCTTAGATCTACAGATTTACCACTCCCAAGGGGTTTGTTGCTAGGGTGGCTCTGCCCCTTGAAGTCGGTGGGGATAGATTCCCCACCTTCAGCCTCTGCTCCAGACGCTGGCTCTACTTGCCAAGTCAGCTCAAATCCATCAAGCCCTCGGGACGACCCAAGTCGTTCCGCCTCCATAATGGCAACCCTACGTACCAACACCCCCGTCGCCTCCTGGTAGGCCTTAGCCGCGGGAGACTCCTGGCGTTGTAGGACCTGGGGCGTCCCCTCGTCGCCGCCGATGACCACCGTGGGATCCATGGGAATTTGGCCCAAAAGAGTTACCCCATATTCGCGGCTTAACTTTTCGCCACCACCCGACCTAAAGATGTCATGCTTTTTGTCGCAGCCATCGCAGATAAAGTACGACATGGTTTCAATCACACCTAGGATCGGCACTTTCAGGGTTTTAAACATATCCAGAGCTTTTCGAACATCGATCAGCGAGACCTCCTGGGGAGTCGTAACCACCACCGCACCCGTTAAGACCGCTGTTTGGGAGATGGTGAGCTGGATATCTCCAGTCCCTGGAGGGTAATCGATGATGAGATAATCTAGCTCGCCCCATTCTACTTGGGTCAAAAACTGCTTCACCACCCCCCCCGCCATCGGGCCCCTCAGGATCGAAGCGCGCGCATCCGGCGCAAACATCCCCAAGGACACCACCTTGATTCCATCGGCGGTCGGAGGAATCATCTTTTGTTCGACAGAGTGGGCAGACTCAGTAAGAACCGTCCCCCTTAACATCTGGGGTAAGGAGGGGCCATAGACGTCCGCATCTAAAAGCCCCACTTTTGCACCACTTTTTGCCAAAGAGTAGGCGAGATTGACCGCTGTCGTCGACTTTGCGACACCTCCTTTGCCGCTGGCTACGGCGATCAGATGGCGCACATTGGCTAAGGCCGACACCTGTGCGTTGGTCGTCGCCTCGACAGCCTTGGTCCCGGTCACGACCCGCTGCTTGGCGGTCATCGTAACGTCGACTTCCGTCACGCCGGGAAGGTCTTTGATCACCTGTTCGCACTGGGTTTTGAGTTGTTCTTTGACGGGACAAGCGGGGGTTGTGAGGTTAACCACCACTGAGACCTGACCCCCGCTGATCACGACGCTGGTGACAAACCCCAGAGTCACTATATCTTGGTGCAGGTCCGGGTCTTGGACTTTGGAAAGGGCCTGCCGCACCAGGGCTTCCGTCACCGGAGGTTGGCCTTCGCCACGGATTTTGTTTCGAAGGGACGCGATAAGGTTCATCAGTGTAATGCCTCCAGATAGCGAATGGCTTGCATGCCTGCCTGGCATCCCATCCCCGCCGCTGTAATCGCCTGGCGATAGGTATGATCGGCAATATCACCAGCGGCAAAGACGCCGGGGATTTCAGTTTTGATTCCCTCCCTAACCAAAATATAACCATTTTCATCGGTTTTTAGATACTCGCGAAAGATGCCGCTGTTAGGCGTATGGCCAATGGCCATCCACAGCCCGTCCACCGTTAGGTTTTCCCGGGCCCCGGTCGTCTCATGCTGGAGGATGACTCCCGTCAGCCCCATCTGGTTTGCGACCGTATCGACCACCTGATAGGGGGTTTTCAGGACGATCTTGGGGTTATTTTTGACCCGCTCAATCATCGTATGGGAGGCGCGGAAGGCTGGGCGGCGATGGATCAAGAACACTTCCGAACAGAGTTTTGCCAGGTAGGAGGCTTCTTCCATGGCAGAATCCCCCCCGCCCACCACGGCGGCTTTCTTGCCTTTAAAGAAAAATCCATCACAGGTGGCACAGGTCGAAATCCCGCGGCCCATAAGGCTAGATTCATTGGGTAGTTTGAGGGTTTTAGCACTGGCACCGGTTGCGATGATCACGGTTTTAGCTTGGATCACCTCTTCGTCGCTCCACAAACGAAAGGGGTGGGGTGGGCGAGGGGTTAAGTCGACCTTGGTGATTTCTTCGTAAAGGATCTGCGCGCCAAGACGCTCTGCCTGGGCCGACATATCGCTCATCAGGACTGGACCCATAATGGGCTCTTTAAACCCTGGAAAATTTTCCACCTCGGTCGTGGTCGTCAACTGACCACCGTGCTGAAGACCCGCAAACACTGCTGTTTTAAAACCGCCGCGGGTCGCATAGATAGCTGCCGTGAGCCCTGCGGGCCCTGAGCCAATCACCACCACATCATATTCGCGCATGGAGAGTCCTTTACTTTTTAGATCGCTCGGGTATGTTGCCTAGCTCGCCTTTTCGCGCCAGAGACACCCACCCGCCAGGCATAGACCAGGGAATCTAGCTCATCTGGGGATTTTTCGCCAAATCTTCCCAAAGTCCACTTTGGGTTTTACTTTTTACTGTATAATGGGGAGACCAGCTCCAATCCCAGACTCACCGAGGCACCCCATGACTTACTACCAACCCAATTCCTTTCGGTTCCCCTTTGGAAAAGATCTCTTGCCCTTAATGGGACTCACGGTGGTTATGGTGGGGAGCCTCCTGATCGCAAATTCCTTGGGCGCAGCATCCGCATCCCAAAAAAACTCTCTCCAAGAACTCACCCAAAACTCTTCCCAGCTCCAAAAAATCTCCCAGGGGATTCTAGTTACAAGGATTCGGGACCACAAAACCCTGTTTGAGAAAAACCCCGACATCCTACTTTCTCCCGCCTCTGTGACCAAAGTAGCAACCTCGGCAGCGGCGTTGGCTAAGTTTTCGCCTATAGGGACCTTTAAGACCCGTTTTTATCGCAGCGGCCCCCTTAAAAACGGGGTCCTCCAGGGACATCTCGTCGTCGTAGGAGATGGTGATCCACTGCTTATCTCTGAGAAGTTGTGGCAGATGGCTGCGGACTTTAAAAACATGGGGATTCGAGAAATCACCGGAAGTCTTATCGTCGACCAGAGTCTCTTTGACCAAGAGACCCGAGACGAAGGCCGTCTCGGAACCGCCAAAGCCACCCGCAATGCCTATGATGCCCCGATCACAGCACTTGGGGTCAACTTTAATTCCATTGCCCTCACCGTCTCCCCTGGGGAGTCACCAAACCAAAATGCCCTATTAGGTCTCGATCCCTACCTGCTCCACCATGTCCAGATCCAGGGCCAGGTCCAAACAGGAGGATCCCAGACTGCTAAGGCTATCCAAGTCAAACGGAGCTTAGATGGGACGGGGACCCTAGAAGTCCTGACAGCGACAGGCTCGATCCCCCAGGACGAGGGGATCGCCAAGATCTACCGCTCGGTGAGCAATCCGACCTTGACCTCAGGGGAAACTATTAAAGCGTTTCTTAAAAAAGAAGGTGTGATCGTTAAGGGTCCGGTAAAATCCGGTATCAGACCGAAAGACTCTGAGCTTCTCTACGAGCTCGAAAGCTACGAGATGCGACGTCTCGTTTCTGGACTAAACACTTTTTCTAACAACTACATTGCCGATGTCCTCGTCAAACGGATGGGTGCGGAGTTTCCTCCTAAGGGAGCCCCCCTTGCCGCCGGTCAGGGGAGCTATGCTAACGGACTGCACGTTCTAAAGGATTTTTTAGTCAACCAGGTCGGGATCAAAGGCGCCTTCCAACTGGAAAACGGCTCTGGCCTAGACACAGACAACCGCCTGTCTCCTCGGCAGGTCGTAGATATCCTCCTCTTCATGGAACGACGTATGGATCTTTTCCCCGATTTTCTCGCTAGCCTCCCTGCCACGGGGTGGGATGGAACGATGAAAAAGCGGTTTAAGGACAAAGATATCGTCGACCTCAAAGGAATGTTTCGGGCCAAGACGGGGACTCTCACGGAGCCCCTGATGGTCTCGGCGCTGGCAGGATATTTTCGCCACGACCAGCATGGTTGGGTGGCTTTTTGTGTGATCGAAAACGGCAAGGCTGGGACCCAACAGCCTCCTATCGTAGACGCAAGAAAGCGCCAGGACAGCATCCTCGCGGCAATGCTGCACGAGCTTTAATTTCGGGAGAATTCCTTTAAAGGCTTCGGATCAGGCTACTGGATGGTAGGCTCCTTCAGCACTTGCAGCTACAGCCACCTTTTCCATCAACCCAACCAGGGGCACCTGCCTTACAGGATCCGCCGTTTTCCGTGATCCATCCCCAGCCGCTGTTGCAAGTGGCTCCAACATCGCAGCTATGATACGCTGGATCGGGAGAGGGAGTCGGAGCTTGGGGATAAGGTACTTCTGGCCCTGGTGGCTGTGTTGTCCCCGAAGAGGGATCAGCCTGAACAACGACCGGGGTCGGGGTCACAGGTTGAGTACTCACTGGAGGAGGAGTCGTCGCAAGCTGATGGGTTATGTAAAACTCACCAGAAATGCTCAGCGTCCCTTGGTTGTATTGAACGGATGTTCCACCTTGCCTGGATCTATAGAGTTCTCCTGGTTGGGCTAGCCAAGTCTTTGATGAATCTACAGTGGATTGAAACATCGAGATCACGCAGTTTTGGTCAAAAATCAGGTCGGCAGGCTTTTCGACGCTGATGGCTTTTGACTGCACCGGGTCTATGCGGTCGATAGGGACTTGTAGGGTCTTGCCGTTACAAGTGATCGACAGAAGGGCATTCAAGGGACCGGCATCATTGAGTTCTGATTCCATGTTTAGATCATTACTGCAAGCGATGAAACCGTTTAAAACGCCAATCAGAAAGATCGCTGATAATAATTTGATCGACATGATGATTCCTCGATTTAGGATGTTTATCGATTTATTGACAGATGTTAATCGGACATGCCACAACATTTGCGTTAAGTCGGATTTCGTAGATTATTTCGGGAGTTTTGACAGGTGGATTTGAATCTGTCCCAATCACTGTGCTCGTCGCACTATTTGTTGAACTACCTGTGGCACTTCCTGTTTGGTTTGTTGGCTTAAACTGCCCGGTAGTCGTAGTCGATGGGGGAGGTGTGGTGGCCCCAATTTCTACATATTGAGGTATTAGCTCTAAGTCTAGGGTCAAAATTCCAGAGGGGCCTTTCACGGGCCTCTTGGCCTCTGATCTAAGGTAGACTCCTTTTTCGCCGCTAAAGGAACTGACTTGGCTGTTGTTGGGATCACCGGTGCCTTGGAGATAGCAGCTATCGTCGGCATTGAGTGACGTAGGTGTAAACTCAAAGTTCATCTGGCTCCCTGTGGTGGTCGCTCCACCATTTTTGGGGATACCCGTGGCAGCGAGTCTAAAGTTATCTCCACTTTTTCCACAATAGAGTTGATAAGTAAGATTTGACCCTAGTGCTTGAGAATTTAAATCCATCACCACCGATTCGGAGCTACCTTGATTCCTGCCTTCGATGTTACCTTGCCGTTGCACGCATGCTGTGAGCAGGCAAAAGCTGATAAATCCAGCGAGATAAATACCCACCGTCGAGGTCGACACCGATGACTTATGATTCTTCATATGTTTTTGAAATTCCATAGACATCTTTCTGTTTAATTAAAAACAAAAAACTGGTGTTAATAATAAAAAACTGTAACTCGTAAAATCTACAGTAAATGCTGCGAAAACTGTGCCTAAAAACCCGTCAAAGTTTTTTTCATGTTTACAGAGAGTTAACACCTGACTGATTTTTGATCGTAAAGTCTTACGACAATTTTTATCGAAAATCGCCAAAAAGTTGCTCGGTCAATCAATTGTTACCTAGCCTCCTAGTTTTCTAGCCAAGAATTTTATAAAATCAAGATGGCTCTCTCTACTGCTGAAACTTGACGAGATGACTGGCTTTTGTTATCAATGAAGTCATGGCCTGTGATGCAAAAATGGGTTGATGGCTTTATTTGGGCTGAATTAGCCACTGGCCCAAGGGCAAACTGATCAGCGCTGAAACTCCCGTGACGCTTACCGCCTGCTTCTAAAGTCCATTAAAATATCTTTTCCCCTTTATTATATGTAGACAGTTCAAGAGTTTTCATCGGTAAAAACAGTGCCAAATGATTTTGTTTAAAAGAAATAAATCCAAACTTGTTGTAGAATGATTTGGCGCGTTCATTTTTGGCATCGACAAGTATAAATGAAAACCCAGGGGATCTATCTGACTGATAAAGAGGAAGCGCCAAATCATAAAGGATGTGAGCGAGAATAGCTGATCCCGTTCCGCCCATCTGAAAGCGTTTATCGACACCCAACCTTGCAAGCCGTATAGCGGGTATAGGATAGTTAGGTAGACCAGCGGCCTCTTTCGGATCGATGTCGGACTTTTTAAAAGAGGCCATATTCCAACAAAAAAAGCCTACCAAAGGGTTTTCCTTCGTATAAGCCACTGAACATTTTGAAATTCCGATTTTATGATTTTTAATTGCGTATTTCTTAAAGTAGTCGTTAAGTTCCTTGTTGTCGCAATCAAAAGTCGATGTTTTCACTTTAGCATCTATCGGCTTGAACAAAATATTCAAAATACACCCACTTACTTTTTCGCTTTTTTACTTTTATGCCTTTTATAGAGAGCTATAAGATTGTCATTGGGTTCCGGTGGATTGTTGAGACGATCTATCAGATCATCCCAATCCTGATTGGATAGCAAAAATTGTTGTTCCTTTACAATTATTTCCTTGGCAGCGCGAAGGATCTCCGATCGCATAAAGGACGCAACGGACAATCCGAGTACCTGCGCTGCTTTCTCGATTACCCGCAGATCTTTTTCTGGGTATGTTGCTTCAATTCTTCTTTTTTGTAACGTACCCATCGGTTGTTGTCCCTCCGTTGCATGTTTAAGATCCTTACAGTGTCATCGGAATTTTCAGGGTAAAATTTACCTAAACCTGTAACAGGCTGTTATTATTATAGCACATACGTGCCATTTCCGGTAATATACCGGACGTGAGTCTTTCGTGCAAGTAAAATGCCATCTTAGCAGCAATGCCCGACGCCACTCCTTCACAAAAAAGGTGATTGATTACCCTATCACTTCGTGCCAGGCGAGTTTTTTGACGTCAATCCAGGCAAAAGGCGTCGGGATGGACTCTTAAATATTTTGCTGCTACTGTACCCCCAACTTTGATAGTGTGAATATCCTATGCTTATAGCATAGGATATTAGAATTACGTCTAGATTTACTCAAGCTACATCGAGTTCCCCAATGCCCAAAACTCTAGAGGTCCCACAAATCATCCAGCACTTGAAAAGTATGGTGGGCGAAGCCTATGTCCTATCTGACCCCAAAGATCTTGAAACCTATGGCCAAGACTGGACCCGTCTGCACACTCCCCAGCCCACGGCTATCGTAAAACCTAAGACCACCCTCGAAGTCGCCGCCATCGTCCGCTACTGTGCGGACCATCAGATTGCGCTGGTGCCGAGTGGGGGACGGACCGGTCTTGCGGGCGGGGCTGTCGCCCAACATGGCGAAATCGTGGTGTCCTTAGACCGGATGAATCACATCGAAAAGGTCGATCCTATCGGGTTGACGATTTCTGTCGAGGCGGGAGTCACCACCCAGCAGGTCCAAGAAGCCGCCCAAGATGCCGGCTTGTTTTTCCCCTTGGACCTGGCAGCTAAAGGCACCAGTCAGATCGGCGGAAATATAGCTACCAACGCTGGGGGAGTCAAATTTATCCGCTTTGGAGGCATGAGGGAGCAGGTCTTAGGGCTAGAAGTGGTCTTGCCGACGGGTGAGATCTTAGACATGAACTCCGGAATCCGCAAAAACAACACAGGCTATGACCTAAAACAACTCTTTATCAGTGCCGAGGGCACCTTGGGGATCATCACCAAGGCGACCCTTAAACTGGCGCCTCCCCCCAAAAATGCCCAAGTAGCCCTTATGGCCGTCCAGGAATTTAAGACGATCCCTAAGATCCTGTCCCGGATCCACCTGACCGGCGCTTCCGTGACCGCATGTGAGTTTTTTACAAAAACGGCCCATGAAATCGTGCTGCGCCATAGCCGAGGTGCTAAATCCCCCTTTGAGCAGCTTTACCCTTTTTATATGCTCCTTGAGCTGGAAGAAGGGCCCACCCCACGCCGTAGCCCCGACGACTCAAGCATTATGGAGACGGTGCTAGAAAGTCTGCTTAACGACGAACTCATCCTCGATGCGACCGTTGCATCGACTCCGGCCCAGTCTAAAGAACTTTGGAGCCTGCGGGAAAACATCACCGAAAGCATTGCAGTCCACGGGCATGCCCGCAAAAACGACATCTCCCTCGCTGTAGCTGATCTCGATCCATTTATCGAAAAGCTTTCGACCCTGCTTGCTGAGATTCGCACCGGTCCCCTCCAAAAAGAGGCTGAAAAGATCGAGCTGGTCCTCTTTGGGCATATTGGCGATGGCAACCTCCATATCAACTACGTCACCCCAAAGTCCGAGCCTTTTAAAGATTTCCAGGATAAAGCCCGGAAAATCGAGGAAAAAGTCTTTGCCTTGCTGCCTGCCTTTCACGGTTCGATCAGCGCCGAGCATGGGATCGGCTTAACCAAGAAAAAAGATCTTCATTTTTCGCGGACACCAGCCGAAATCGAGATCATGCGTCATATAAAAAAACTGTTTGATCCAAAAAACATTATGAATCCCGGAAAAATCTTTGATCTGTAGATAGGATCCTTATGTCTTCTGAAATCTTTGACCTCAAAAAACAACAATATCTCGAAGTATCCTCTAAAAACCCCTTTGCTGATCGTTTTGAAAAAACCCACAGCATCGGCTCCATCCGGGACATAGACGACGGCGTCGCTGGCATCAAGACGGCAGGTCGCGTCACCAGTCTGCGCCTTATGGGCAAGGCTCTGTTTGCCAATATCTTTGATTTTACGGGGACGATTCAGTTTTATATCCGTAAATCCGACGAGCCAAACTCGCCCTTCGAAGTCTTTACCCGCGATGTGTCCATTGGAGATTTTGTAGGGATCGAGGGAGAGACCTTTACCACAAGGACCGGCGAAAAAACCATAAACGTCCAAAGACTGACGGTCCTCAATAAAAGCCTCCGCACCCTCCCTGAGAAATTCCACGGCATCGAAAACATCGAGACTAGATACCGCAAGCGCTACCTTGATGTGATCATGAACGAAGAAACCCGTATGGTTTTTCAAAGGCGTATCGATATCATAAAAACCATGCGGTCTTTTTTAGAAGACCAAGGGTTTGTGGAGGTGGAAACCCCCATCCTCCAAACCACCCCATCAGGGGCCCTTGCTAAACCTTTTTTTACCCATCACAACGCCCTGGATATGCCCTGCTCCATGCGGATCGCCCCTGAAACCTGGCTCAAAAGGCTGATCGGTGCGGGATTTGACCGGGTTTATGAATTTGCTAAATGCTTCCGTAACGAAGGGATTTCGGCTGCCCACCTTCAAGAATTCACGATGCTCGAATTCTACGCAGCTTATTGGAACTGGGAAGACCAGCGGGAGTTTTGTACCAAACTCACCCAGCAGGTGATCCACAAAGTCTTTGGTAAGACGTCGATGCACGTCAGGGGTCATGATATCCATTTCGAAGGCGAGTGGCCAGTCTACTCGATTGCCGAGTTGATCCTTAAGGACTCGGGTATCGATATCCTTGTCCATAAAGACAGCGCCTCTCTTAAACAAGCTATCAAGTCTAAAAAAGTTGACCTTGAAGATTTCGAAAGTCTTTCATGGGCTAACCTTGTCGATGCCCTCTACAAGACCTGTAGCCGCCCCCATCTGATCCAACCCTGCTTTGTGACTAAGTACCCCGCAGAGATGGCACCACTGGCAAGACGCCGCCAGGATGACCCTAATTATGTGGACTTGTTTCAGCTCGTAGTGGGAGGCATCGAATTGATCAAGGCTTACTCCGAGCTTGTGGACCCCATCGTGCAGAGACAGGCCCTCGAGGAGCAGTCCCGAGCTAAAGAGCTAGGCGATACGGAAGCGATGCCTATGGACGAAGATTTTCTGACGGCCATGGAGCATGGGTTTCCCCCGATTGCAGGGGTTGGGATTGGCATCGACCGATTGGTGACGGTCCTATGCGAAAAAGACAACATCAAGGAGAGTGTTTTTTTTCCGCTGATGAAACCTGAGCTTTAATTCCTTTTTGGTGCGTTTCGTTTTCGGTACAGATCATTGATTGGCTAATCCGACGCCTCCTGGGGGGGCGTTCCTATGATTCCCGCCCGACTAAAAATGAGTCAAATTGATTAAAGTAACTACATAATTATGTAACCGACATAAGTGTATCAATGATAGAAATCAATAATAAAATCAGGGCTATTCTTCGGAATCGAGACCAACAGATGGGCTCGGCTAAAAGAAATCTCGATGCGAAAGCTTTTAATATCGCCAAAGAAAATGCCCATATGGCCATTGAGTTTACACTTAAAGCTTGGCTCCTAAGACAAAACCCCGCGTTCTGCCTTAACAGGCAGCAAGAGATCATGACGCATAATCTTAGTGATTTGGCAGACTTAGACAACAAACGCCTTATCCTTGCCATAAAATATCAGGCAAAAAGTGATCTCCTAGCACAAAATTTGCTTCATTCACTGATGAAACTCACCCGAAAAGAGTGGTGGAAGCCGGATAACCGATACTATGGTAGCTGTGATCGAAAAACTGCGTATGCACTCATAGAGGAGGCAAATCATGTGCTGGCTTGGGGCGATGCATACATAAGACTTTAACTAGGTGAGATGCGATGCAAAAAAACGAATTTTTAAAAAAGACATATGACGCTTTGAAGCTAAATCTCTCCAGTCCGTCTCTGTTGATCATCAATGAATACGACGACTATCCTGACAGTATGAGCCTTGTCATATTATCTGAATCATTCGAGAAAATGCACGAAGTGGACGTGTCGAATCGTCTGCTTGCCATTTTCAGGGATGCTCATGGATCGGACCTCTACAATGGAATTTACAGTTTCATTGGACTAACTAAAAAATCACATGAAGCACGTCATGGAGACGTCCAAACGACAGAATATTTGCCTCCTGTTGTTGGCTCGACTTCAGATAAACAGTCAGCCCTGGCCTTAGAGATATAGACTTAGGCGACTGACCTTTTCTCTGTCCAATGACCTACATCAAAAATTAAGTGAGCTATCTCGATATTTTTTAAGGAGACAGAGATAGGATTTTTCGTTGTGTAGGTGTTTTTGATTAAGAGCGATTTCTACGAGATAGTTGGCAAGACCTTTCCACCTGACAAATTGGGCGATGGATGACCACATATGTTGGTCATCATGGATATCGGAGTCAGCAAGAGGCTGTGCTTCAAGGTTATGGTCAAAGACTACTAACTCTCCACGGTGGGCATAGGGCAGCTGGAGAGCAAGCCACTCCCAAAGACGACTGGCGAGACCTACGCTTAGCATTTTTTCAAACCAGGGAATACTCTCGGCCCTCGGAGGGTAGCGAGGCACAAGGTCTCGGTCGTTGATAAACCTAAAATGACGGCCTTCTAACAGACCGGCACCCCAGTCGGCATACTCTCGGTCACCAGAGCGGGGAGCGGCATAAGTATAGAGGCCCTGGACCTGGTAGCCTTCATTGGCCAGCTTATAGGCAGCCAGAGTGGCAAGGGCACCACCTAAACTATGTCCAGATATAAATAGAGGTTTGTTATACCCGCCAAATCGATTGATCGCCGCTTCAATTTGAGTCCACTGGGACCTGAGAGCGTAAGCAAAACCAGCGTGAACTCTACCAGGGAGACCTAAAACATCTCCGTCGATCAGGGGTAAGGCGGCATCGACCACCCAATCAGTAATCTCCGTCGATCCCCTAAAGGTTAAGACCATTCCCTTGGAGTTCCCCGCCAGAAACCCTTGGAGTCCCGTCACTGAGTCATGGAAAGCCTGATATTTAACAAATCCAGTGTTTCGGATTTCTTGATCAGTCGTCGACTGGTCTGATGTAAAAGACCGCATGGCCATCCACATCATCCAAAAAGCTGTATCGGAGTTGGCTGTTTGCTGGTCAGGAACAAAGTTAAAATCGAGGATTTCGTTTTCACAGGGTAGGTCCATACCCTTAGGAGCGAGGCTGACTTGGGGGAGGGGAGATGGTACTTCGTCCGACAGTAATATTTCCGAAGCGGAGGCGCTAGCCCCCAAAAATATGAGCTGAAAGAGTAAGTAGACTCGGAGTCCAAAAAAATCCCCCCCAGCCATCCTGCCCCCTTATCTAATCCTATTGGATGGTTATCTTTATTTTATTATTTTATATGTGCTTTTAGAATACCTGAGTGTACCAGAGAGGTAAAGAGTTTTTAGCCAGCTGGCCAACTTTCTACACTATAACGCTTTGTTGCTAAACTTTCATCAAGGTGTCGAAACTGTAGCGATCAAGAACTTCGAGATATTAATCCAACACACCGATATAATTAAAATACTAAATCTGGCTATGCCTTTGCATAGAATCCTCGTTAGGACCGGTCCTTGGGATTATCCAAGTATCTCCGAAAGGAACTAATCTATGCTCAATCAAAAATACCTGACTCTCCGCCTGTTGCTGCGATCCCTGATGGGGCCTTTTGTCTACCTGATGGTTGCCTCAAGCTGTAATGATTCTGGATTTTCTGGAGACAACGGCAAAAAAGTAAAACAAGCCCTGCCTGCCCGACCCATACTTGAACCAGATACCCAGCTCAGCATTCCCTGCGTGGATGGCAAAGGCCAACTAGTCAAAAAGCTTTCGGGAGTCAACGACCCGGTCGTGGCCTTAGAGGGAGAATTCTGTGGTTCAGCACAGCTCTCCAGCGGGGCGCCGCTGACCGTCCTCTTTATCATCGACGGGTCGGGTTCCATGCGAACCAGCGACCCTACATCGGGTGGAAGCTGCGGTCGTTTAAAGGCGACCGAGCAGATTTTGAAAACCCTGAAGTCCTCAAGCGGCTCCCAAATCCAAGTTGCTCTCCATAATTTTGGCGACCTTTCCCAATCCGTACTCGAACCCTCGCCGCTCGATCGCGCCAACTCACTCCTTAACCCTGGAACGCTCTGCGGATTCGGTTTCGGCGGTACCAATTACCAATCAGCTTTGACCAAAGCAAAGGAAACGCTCCAGTCGATCCAAGGCAAAAAAGTAGTCTACTTTATCACAGACGGAGCACCGTCCATGAGTGGTACCTCTGCATCCAACCTCAATATCCCCCAGGCCAACATCAGAACCCAAGCTGATGCCCAAAGAATCCTTGGTCCCATCTATAACGCCGGCCTTACCGCGGCAGACCAGCTCAGAGCCCTCGACCAACTCTCCCTGTACACCCTATTCTTACAAGAGCCCGCCTCCGGAAGTCAAAATTCGTTAAATATTTACGCAGAAGATCCCGAAACCTACCTTAAAAAAATTGCGGGCGACCCCCAGAGATTTCGATTGGCGACCTCCGCCGAAGAACTCGCCGAAAAAATCGCTGAATTTGATGCCCCCACCGATCTAACTTTAGAACCTTCAACCCTTGTGGCAACCCTGGAATCTACGGGATTTGCATCGAAAACTATCAAAATCAAATCGTTGGTCCCTACCGACAAACCAGGTATTTGGCGGTTTGTTTCCGAGCCCTTTGTCCTTAATACCCGACCCGGTCAGTCACTGCTTAACAGCATTACCCTTACGGTCAAAAGCTCAGACGGCCAAACACTCGAAACTGTTGCTAAAATAGACTATCTCAAAGAAAATTGAGGGTTCCCCCTTAAAAACTTTTCTGGTTTAGGTAGCCATCCCTATTTGGCACCCACAATAGACTAATATGACTATATAATTTAAATTTGTTTATATCTCCCTTTAAGCTTGACGATAAGACTTGTACTAGAGGATTTCGTTCGTAATGTGTAAGTCGAATGAACCCAAAATAGGGAGAGTCTACAATGAAAGTGTCCATCAACAAAATAAGTCCATTTTTGATTTCTTGTGTACTGAGTTTAACGTTTGCTAACTGTGCAAACGACACCCATTTTCAATCTAATCCTGGAAAACTGGCAGATACCCAGACGGGGAATGACGCCATTCCATCCGCCCCCCCCCAGAAATCAGTCATCGATGATGGTGGACAAAAAGTTAATCCAACTCCCGAACTGGAAAACAAGTTAGACCAATCAGTCGTTAGCGATCCCGTCGAGGTTGCCACACCTATGGCCCCCCTCAACGGGAGCGTCATTGCCATAGCAGATGGCATCGAGGTTCCGCCACCTAAACTTCCAGATCTTCAGTCCCTAAAGAGTGACTTCCCAGCATCTAAGAAAATGACTGGTAACCTTAGTTTTAATGCGGAAGAAAAGTCTTTTTCAACCCAGATCGAACTCAAAAATCAATACTCTGACGAGAAAAACAGTTTTACCCAGATCCAGCGCCCCTCGATCACCGATACCTTTAAGCAGGGAAACCCAGGGACACCCAAGGCTGAGACCTTTAACCAAAAACAGTTAGGAATCGTCGATATCCAAGTGGTCATCGACAATTCGGGATCGATGGGAGAGGAGCAAGACAAAGTCAAAACCAAGCTTCCAGATCTTCTTAAATTTATTGGCGATAGCAACTGGCAAATCAATGTCGCGACCACCGATCCTAACTTTTTTAACGGCCAAAGACAGTGCTCCCAAGAAGGGGTTATCAAAAAAGGTGAGGCCGACGCACTCACCCGGTTTACCAAAGCCATCAGTGCTGGGACTGCTGGGTCCGGAACTGAAAAAGGGATCATGATGGCTGTCGAAGGCCTAAGATGTCCCCAAGCTAACGGTTGGGTGCGGCCTGGCTCAAAGGTCGTGGTCCTGATCGTTTCTGACGAAGACAACTGCTCCGGTATAAATGAACCTGATCAGAGACTTAGATGCCCAGGTGCTCCAGAAGAATCTCACACTTATTTGACCAATTATTTAGCTTCCACTTTAGGCCGCCCCCTCATCACCCACTCTCGGGTCTACGGGATCTACAGAAAACCTGGAGATGCGACTTGCTTGACAGCCAGAAACGAAGCCGCCATCTATCAGAGGGCCGTGCTCGCCACGCGAGATCCCGCCAATCCCGGAACCGGCTACGAGGGATCCATCTGTGATGGCGACGCGGGTTATACGACGACTTTCCAGTCGATTTCTCAAGATATCTCAACTATTCTTGACACATCATTCCAGCTGGCAAACAAACCAGATCTAGCTTCCCTGGTCGTGACAGTTGATTCCGTGACGATCCCAAGGCTTAACGGTGCTGGTGAAACCAACTGGGAGTTGGACGCAGCCACCCAAAAACTCCTCCGATTTGTCAAATTTGTTCCCTCTGCGTCTGCTGAAATCAAAGTCACTTATACAGTAGGGGCCACAACCCCCCTCCTCAGCGAGTTTAAACTCTCTAACACCCCGACCAATGATCCAAACGCCCCCTTGGTCGTTTACGTGAACGGCGCCACCGCGACACTTGATGTGGATTATAAGTTTGATGCCGCTAGCAACTCCGTGAAGTTTCTAAAAATTCCCGCAGCCGACGCCGACGTAAAAGTCGTCTACAAAAAAGCAATGAATCTGACCACTCTCTTTAAGCTTTCTAAACCCGTCGCTGATGGCTTTAACCCCGCAGTCCAAGTCAACGGCAAGCCTGAAACCCAGTTTACCTACGACCAAAAAACATCTGAAATAGCTTTTGCAACTCCACCAGCCGACGGATCTGCCATCGAAGTCAGCTATAAGTCTTTGGTAGGACCCATAACCTCCTACGACATCTCGCTCAACGGCACCACCATCAAAGACCTATCGATCACCTACGCTAAAAATAACGGACCAGTGATCGGTGCTAAACTCGAAAAAAATACCCTGATCGTCAGTGAAATCGGTTTTGTTGCGGGCGACAAAATCAATATAAAGTACTTTAACGAGGCTTCAGGAGTTATAAGCCTTAAATTGCCTAAAATACCTTTACCTGATTCTATTGTGGTAGCCTCGACCGAAGGCACCTGTAGCTATGTGCTGTCCGCGGCGAAAGATGAGGTAACCCTCGACTGTACGGCATTAGGCGCAAAAACGGTCAACGTCCAATGGAGTTATTTTACTGAGGCTGAGACCAGTTTCTCCCTCCCCCAAGTGATGCGACCTGATACCGGCACTTGGAGTGTTGCGATTGATGGAAAACCCACCACAGATTTTAAACGAGATGGTCGAACCATCGTACTCAACACACCGCCCCTTCAAACCTCTGTGATCACCGTAGGCTATATGGAAGGTTCTTGAAGGCGAATTATCTTGTAAATCTTCGAGATTTTTGGTTGATTGGGGGTCCTTTTAAAGGGCCCCTTTAAGGGTTCTGCATAGCCGATCGATCTAGGAGGTTTTGATGTTACGTGCCCATGGACGTTCCTCGGGACAAATGAGACCCTTGCGAATCACCCCCCATTACACCAAAAACGCCCATGGCAGTGTCTTAATCGAACAGGGTGAGACCAAAGTCATTTGCACAGTCTCGGTCGAAGATGGAGTTCCACCCTTTCTCAGAAATTCCCAGCCACCCCAGGGGTGGCTGACCGCAGAGTACTCGATGCTCCCAGGGTCTTCTCAGCAGCGCGTCCGGCGCGAACGGGGCAACAACCTATCTGGTCGTACCCAAGAAATCCAGAGACTTATCGGACGGTCGCTGCGCGGTATCATCAACCTCAATCGTTGCCCAGATTTGACGTTTGCCATCGACTGCGACGTGATCCAAGCAGATGGAGGGACCCGCACCGCCTCCATCACTGGTGCCTATGTGGCTTTAAAACTAGCAGTCCAAAAACTCCTCCGATCTGGAAAGCTCCACCACAATCCCCTCTCTGAGGCCGTGGCGGCCCTTTCCATCGGCATCAAATCCGGCCAAATACTCGTGGATTTAGACTATGAGGAAGACTCTTCCGCAGACCTCGACATGAATGTCGTCATGATGCAAAATGGCAAGATCCTTGAGATTCAAGGGACTGCAGAGCGTCATTCCTTTAGCAAAGCTGATGTGGTGCGGATTATGGATGCTGCCGAAGAAGCCATCGGTATGATCTTTGACCTGCAACATCTCGCCGCAGACGGTCAGATTGCGGAATCCTAAGTCTGACCGTGGGCTCGAAGCGTTATCCGGCTCGATAAAGCTCAAACAGTCGTTGTCCCATACCAGCCATGTAGATAGGCAGCGAATGCAACCTAAATTTAATGGGCTGCCCGTCTGTGATGACTTGGAAATCTCCCTGTGAAGGGGGATTGAGATCGAAGCGGAGCGCTGCGGAAAGGTTTTTTTCAAAAAGAAATCGATGCAGACTCTTCATGGCACCCGTTTTTCCCGACTTAACCTCCACAGGCAAAATCAAGTCACCGACTGTTAACATATAGTCCACTTCGGCGGCGCTATTTTTTTCGTCCCTATGCCAAAAAAACAGCTCAGGTGGTGCAATGCCTTCGTCACCAAAGAGCAACTCCTGGCCCACAAACTGCTCGGCAATTTTGCCTTCATCGATGAGGCGGGTATCATCAAGTTTTGACAAGGAGGCCCAATCAACACCACAGCGCCGATTCATAAGTCCCACGTCTAGAAAAAGGCATTTAAAAATCTTGTGATTGGCATGGGAAGCGAGCGGCATTCCATTACAAGAGCTACTGACAATTCTTAGAATAACCCGTGCCAAGGACAAAATATCTAGGGATTTCTTTACACTTTCGGCCTTGTCTTCTGACGAAATTTTGGAATATTTTATCTTTTGCCCCACATGAAAAGGAATATAGTCAAAGCTGTTACGCAGGATCCTTAAGGTTTTTGCGTCGATTTTGGTACCATATTTAAAAAAATCGTCTCGAAAGGTGTCCACAATATACTGCTGGGCAGCCTGGACTTCCTTTAGGCTCTTGGTATGCACATAAACACTCACGGCTTCGGGCATACCACCAACGGCCAAAAACTCGCGGGTTAAGCTTAGGAGTTTTTTATGGGTGATAGGATTTACAGAATCCCCGAGGCGGAAATCTTCAAGCTGCCCCCTTAAAGCTTGGTGTCCCAGAGCATCAAGGAATTCTTGAAATTTCATGGGTCCCATATGGAGAAACTCTATGCGCCCGACGGGCATACTGTGAGAGTATTCGGCAAGCACAAACTCAAGTAAAGAGCCCGCCGCGATGACCGGTATATAGTCGCCCGTCTGATCGAAAAAAAGGCGCAAGGCCGCAAGACCCGCAGGGGTCGCTTGAATCTCATCAAAAAAAATCAAACTGTTCTTGGCGTGGAATGGCTTATCACAGATCGCCTCGACAGCTTTGAGGATGCCGGAAAAATCTTTTCTTGAAAAAATATCGTCCATCTCAGGATAATTTTCTAAGTTGATTTCGAAGAGATCGAGCTTCTGCTCAGCGGCAAAGTTTCGCACTAAAGTGGATTTCCCAACCTGCCGGGCCCCCCGGATCACTAGGGGCTTAGGGCGAGCTTTAGAAATCCACTTATCAAGTCGTAATTGCTGAACTCTCCTCAATTCTTGTCCTTTTTTGCAGCCTCAAAAATCTATCGATCAGATAAAAGACAAGGTTATTTTATCAAGATTAGGATATTTTACAACCATCTTTAGACCACCAAGGGCAGGGGCTTACAGGCTCGAGCCCCGTAGCCCTCACCAAAGCAAGACATAAACAAAGAGAATAATACCAGCAATTAAAAAGGCGATGGTGATTTTAGAGACCCAATTGGTTTCAAGCTTCTGATTCATGAGTCCAAAAGTGTCATCCAGTCGTGTGACTTCTTCTACAGAAAAATGACTCGCTGCTGGGGAGCCATGTTCAGGAGCAGGTCCCTCTTCTAGGTTGCTGCTGGCTCTAACCTTGGAGGTACTGGAGGGCTTGCCTAGTCCCCGCTGGGAAGGGGAGGTTGTTTCCTCCTTATGGAAAGGAATCTCGTAGTCTTTTTCAAGAGAAAGAGACGCACCTTCATGGGACTCGTCCCCGTTACCTTTATCGCCCCAATCCGCCCCTCCAACTCCCTCTCCTTTAGCCACTCCATCCGAAGCACGATTCCCCTTAAATTGAGCATAACCGCTTCCTTGGGAGGCCGCCCCGTCGTGGCCAGAAGGGGGCGACTGGTCTCGCCGTTCTCCTGGGACATGGAGTTGCCCCGTCCTCTCGATGCCATCCTCGCTGAAGACCGTTTTGCTAAATTGCCTGTTAGGTTTTTCTGCTTTAGGAAAATGGACATCCACGGCTCCATGGACGAGCAGCAGGACCCGAGAGACGACAACCTCTTCGGACGAAGGAGTCAAATCAAGAATTCTACTCAAGGATTTTTTACTCCCGCTTGTTCTGACACGGGGGTCCCGTGGCATTTTTTAAATTTTTTACCCGACCCACAGGGACAGGGATCATTTCTACCTATTTTATCGAGTTCCCGTTTAAGAGGTGACATAGACCCACGAGGTTCTGGCTCCATAGATCTCCGTGATCCATGGTAGATAAGGTCATTCTTGGCAGGTCCGTTGCCTTCACTCCCATGAGAGGAACCTCCATTTTGGTCCGGGCGATCGCCATTTGCCAGCGAAGCCGCCTCTGGATGTTTAAATTCCAAATCTTCCTCATCATAGGCTTCTTCGGACTGGGCCGGAATCGCCGCTTGGTCAGGAATCTCCACGGTCAAGAGAGCAACAACGGTTTCATCGTGAATCCGACCCATAAGTTCTTCAAAGTATTTAAAGCCTTCTTTTTTGTACTCCTGGAGAGGGTCTCTTTGACCATAGCCTCTCAAACTAACGCTATCTTTAAGGGCATCCATCGCTTGCAGATGGTTTTTCCATGCGCGATCGATGATCTGGAGATAGATCCATCTTTCGAGTCGCCCCACATGATCCTTGCCGATTTTTTCGAGCTTACCATTGTAGAAATTAAGCAGCTGGGTGTTCACCGTTTCCACCAAATCGCCATTCGTCGCGTGTTCTGCCTGACTCCTGTCCAGTTTGATCGGAGTATGAAACTGATTGGCTAAAGCCTCTTCAAGAGCTTCAAGATTCCAAGATGTCCCTCCCGTACTCTGCGGGGAATGCTCTGTCACAACAGTGCTTGCCAGGGATTTGATTCCATCTTCGACAAAATCAAGACGCTTATCCCCCGCCAACGCTTCCCGCCTCAGGGAGTAGATCACCTGGCGCTGTTGGTTCATCACATCATCGTATTCCAAAAGGTGCTTGCGGCTTGAAAAATTCTGCTCTTCGACTCTTCGCTGGGCTCTGGCAATAGCCCGCGTCACCATCGGAGCTACGATCGCTTCACCTTCTTTCATCCCTAGTCGTCCCATGATCGAGGACAATCGATCGGACGCGAAAATACGCATCAGGTCGTCTTCTAAGGATAAGAAAAATTTGGACATCCCTGGGTCACCCTGCCGCCCCGATCGCCCCCTTAGCTGGTTGTCAATCCGTCGGGATTCATGTCGCTCGGTGCCAATTACATAAAGCCCGCCGACCTCCTTTACACCTTCGCCCAAAATAATATCGGTACCCCGACCAGCCATGTTGGTCGAAATCGTCACTTGTCCCTTTTGCCCAGCTTGCTTGATGATATCCGCTTCTCGTGCGTGATTTTTAGCATTGAGGATTTCGTGGGGGATATTCCTTTTTTTCAACAATGAGGCGAGAAGCTCTGATTTTTCTACGGATACGGTCCCCACCAGAACAGGCTGTCCCTTTAGTTTAGCCTCGGCAATCTCATCGGCAATGACATTGAATTTTTCCCGAGCGGTCCGGTAAATCACATCGTCAGAATCCAATCGAATCATGTTTCGATTGGTGGGTATACAAACAACATCAAGATTGTAAATCTTTTTAAATTCTACTGACTCGGTATCTGCGGTACCTGTCATACCTGATAATTTTTCGTAAAGTTTAAAGAAATTCTGGAAGGTAATCGTCGCTAAGGTCTGGGTTTCCTGTTGCACGGGCACGTGTTCTTTTGCTTCGAGAGCACCGTGTAACCCATCGCTATAGCGCCGCCCTGGCATCAGTCGACCGGTATGCTCGTCAACAAGAATTACTTTGCCTTCTCGCACCACATAATCGACATCCTTTTTAAAAACGATATGGGCTTTGAGCCCCTGATTGACATGATGGAGGACATCGATATTGTGTGGGTCATAAAGGTTTTCGACCCTCAGTCTTTTTTCGAGCTTGGAGATTCCATCTTCGGTAAGAGCGACGGTCCTCGACTTTTCATCAAAAATATAGTCGCTATCTTTTTGCAGTCCAGGCAGGGCGGCATTGACCCTCACATAGGCTGATGTGTCAGACTCAGAGGGCCCAGATATAATAAGGGGCGTTCGTGCTTCGTCGATTAAGATCGAGTCGACTTCGTCCACGATCCCAAAATAGAAGGGACGTTGGACCATACGCTCCATTTCGGTTTTCATATTGTCCCGAAGAAAATCAAAACCAAACTCGTTATTAGTCCCATAGGTGATATCTGAATGGTAGGCTTCCCGTCGCTGGGTGTCAGAAAGCCCATGAATGATGACCCCAGTCGTTAGCCCTAAAAAACCATATATTTTGGACATCCACTGGGCATCCCTTTGGGCCAAGTAATCGTTCACCGTCACCACATGGGAACCGCGGCCTAAAAGGGCGTTTAAATAAGTAGGCGCTGTTGCGGTCAGGGTTTTTCCTTCACCGGTTCGCATTTCGGCGATCTTGCCTTCATGGAGCACGATTCCACCGATAAGCTGAACATCAAAATGCCGCTTTCCATCGACTCGAAAACTGGCCTCACGGACCACGGCAAAAGCTTCGGGCAGTAATTGGGCCAGGGTCTCACCCTTTGCAAGCCTTTCTTTAAACTCGGCGGTCTTCCCAGCTAACTGCGCATCGCTGAGGGGCTTAATAGTGCTTTCCAGCTCGTTGATCTTACTGACAACACTGCTGATTCTCTTTATTTCCCTATCATTTTTGCTGCCAAATAGTTTTTTTAAAATTTGCATCAGTTCTACTCGAGTGGCGATGTTTTTAGGGGACAGGTGGGGTAACCTATCGTGGCCCCGATTCATGGACTATATATCGGCAAAAGGTATCTGGAAAGTAGCTTACTCGCCGGCTTTAGCAAGGAACCCTAGTAAAGCCTTAGATCCGTGTGATCTAAAATAAATTTTTGCGGATCATCATACTTTCCATTCACCTGTATTTCATAGTGGACATGGGGACCTGTGGTCCGCCCCGTGGCTCCTACGGTTGCGATCTGCTCGCCCCTCGCTACTTTTTGGCCTGGTTGGACGATGTTTTGTTCGTTGTGTCCAAATCGAGAAATGATTCCGTATCCATGGGCTATCATAACAAAATTCCCAAATCCCTCCTTCTTTCCAGCATAGATGACCACCCCATCCGCTGGGGCTTTCACCGGGGTCCCGGGCGGTGCGGCGATATCAATCCCCATATGCTGGGTTGATTCTCCAGTGAAAGGTGAGGTTCTACTCCCAAAACCACTGGTGACCCACCCCTCCACGGGCGCGATCGAAGGAATCGATTGTAAAAGGGATTTTTGCTGGCTTAAACTTGAGAGAAGCTGCTGTAATTCTAGCGCATTATGTTGGGCCTTCCTGCCTATAACCGCGAGTTGGCTGAGGACCGGTCGAAAAGTCAATGAATCGATATCAAGTCCAGGCGGGATATAATGACTGCTGGCGTCTTGAAGGTCTTTCGTTATTCCTGTGAGGCCGTCATCCCCAGCAGTTTCCTGATGCTGCTCGATCCCGGTTTTTTGGCTCACTTTTTCGACTCTCACCCTGGTCAATTCTCCCAGTTTTTCACTATAGTCTTGAACCCTTTGTAAGGATTTTTTCACGTCTTCGAGATGGCTCATCAAGAGTCGGGCTTCTCCTTTAAGAGCATTATTTTCGATCGTTATTCCTTGATAGAGGTCTTTAAGCCGATGCAGGTTGATATAGTCGTAAATGATATAACCAGCAAACAAAGATCCCAGCAAAAGCCCGAAGAAAACCACTTTAAATAAAAAAACCGGAATTCTAATCTGTTTGGTGGCACGGGTCCCCTCGGGAATAATCATCAGGGTCATTTTTTTAAAAACCATCGGTCCCCCTGGGAATGAGCCCGCGATCTGGTAAAGATTGCAATCTGCACTCTTTACTTTCCACTCTCATTTGGAAACTTTACATTAAAAATAAGCAGTGTAATATTATCTTCGCCACCTCTCTCATTAGCTAGATTTATGAGCTCTGTAGCTGCCTCTATCCCGGATTTTGAAACCGCAAGGGAAATCTCTTTATCTGAGACTTTTCCATGGAGTCCATCACTACACATAACGATGAAATCGCCATCTTCAATAGGGATCGACAGCGTATCAACGTCTTCTTCTTCCTGATAGCCGACACTGCGGGTAATCACATTTCTAAGATGATGAAACTCAGACTCTTCTTGGGTGATCAGGCCCGCCTTAACTTGCTCATGGACGAGAGAATGGTCACTGGTTATTTGGTAGATAAGCTGACACCTCACCAAATAGCATCTGCTATCGCCAACGTGCGCGAGATAGAGATAACGACCAATCACCCGGGCCACTGTTGCCGTGGTTCCCATACCTTTAAGGCTCGGGTCTTCAAGAGCTCTTTCATATATTTTGGTAGATGCAAAATTAACAGCATTTATAAAAATATGAGCCACGAGTCCGTTTGGATGATCGCGAGGAGTGACAATTTCGTCATTATGGAGCTTTAGATAACTTGATATCTGTTCGACACATAATTTAGACGCGATCTCACCACCCGCATGACCGCCCATACCGTCGGCTACGATATACAAATCACGATCTTCGTCCACCAAAAAAGAATCTTGATTGGTCTGACGCACCCGACCGACATCGGTTTGGCCCCTCCAGGTTACTAGGCATTTCTGTTGGTCGGGTACTTTATCTAGATCCCCCAATAGGATTTCTCCGCTCGAGCCGCTCGTTAAATTCAAATGGTCTTATATAAAACACTTTTAGTATATCATGTCTGGCGGCTTATCCCGAGATCTTGAACAACTGTTTTGAGGGCTTCCTTCCAGCTCTGCAGTTCGCTTATTTTATAAGTCATTTTAAATTTATGACAGTTGAGGCGAGAATTCTTGGGACGCTTTGCCGGAGTAGGATACTCTTCTGTCTTAATGGGCAAAACATTTTTGACCTTTAGGTTAATTCCCTGTTTTTTACCATATTCAAATATCGTATTTGCAAATTCACACCAATTGGTCTCACCTTCGTTACAAAGGTGGTAAAGACCCTTAAATTTTGCAAACCCATCCTTAAGTCCCAAAGCAATCACCCGGCTGATCATCTCTGACAGAAATTCCGCACTAGTAGGTGCTCCAATTTGGTCGCCGACAATTTTTAGTTCTTCCCTTTGCTCCCCCAGTCGCAACATCGTCTTTACAAAATTCTGGCCATGGGCACTAAACACCCAAGAGGTTCTAAAAATAAGACCATCACAACCCGATTCAAAGATTGCCTGCTCTCCTTTGAGTTTCGAAAGGCCGTAGAAATTGAGGGGACCAGTCGGATCCTCTTCAGATCTTGCCTGTTGACCGTCCCCTGGAAAAACATAGTCCGTTGAAAAATGGATCAGAGGAATCCTATGATTTTCACAGTATCCTGCCAATATTTTTGGCGCCTCAGCGTTGATCAATAAGGCTTTTTCCTGGTCGGTTTCAGCTTTATCGACCGCTGTATAGGCTGCTGGATTCACTATGAGATTAGGTCTTACTTGTTCTAAAACATCTAAGATCGAGGTTTTATCACAAAAATCCATTTGATAAAAGTTGGCATCGATTTTTAATGGAAATAGGTCTGTCGCTACGAGGTCCCCTATACCTTTCAACCTTTTTAACAAGGCATGACCAACCTGTCCATCAGCACCTGTGACTAATATCTTTGGCCCATGACCCATAGTAGAATCACTTTCCTTCATTTACATGATTTAAGTAAATTATTTTTTAACTAAATTATATTTGACCAATTTTTCTCTTGGAACATCCTTAAGTCGGATACCGTCCTGGTCCTTTTTTGATAGGCTTGGCTTGTCAACAGGCCACTGAATCCCAAGGTCCGGATCGTTGTAGGCGATCGAAATCTCGGTCTCGGGATGGTAGTATTCGGTACATTTATAGGAAAAGATCGTCCCCTCAGCCATGACAACAAATCCGTGGGCAAATCCCGGAGGCACATAGAGTTGTCGTTTGTTTTCGTCATCTAAAACCACACCTACCCACTGGCCAAAACTAGGAGACTCCAAACGAACATCGACGGCCACATCATAAACGCGACCTTTGAGCACCGTCACTAGCTTTCCCTGGGGGTAGGGATTTTGGAGGTGCAGCCCCCTTAGGATGCCATGGGCCGAACAGGAAAGATTGTCTTGGACCCATTCGCCTGGCAAACCAACTCCCAGATACCTCTTAAGCTGAAATGTTTCGAGAAAATATCCTCGAGCATCGCCAAAGACCTTTGGTTCTATAATTAACACGTCAGGCAAAGTGGTTTCAAGGACGTTCATAAAAATTCCTTTTCGGCCTAAATAAATCTAGTTTTTACCTTCTCGCTCTACCAGCTGAATGAGGTACTGACCATAGCCACTCTTTGCATATTTTTGTGCCAGCCTCCCCACCTGATCTAGGGTTATATAGCCCATCCGCCACGCGATTTCTTCAGGACAGGCGATTTTGAGTCCCTGGCGGTTTTCGACAGCTTCCACAAAATTAGTCGCTTGGACCAGTGATTCATGGGTGCCTGTATCAAGCCAGGCGGTCCCACGACCTAAAAGCTCTACATTGAGCCTATTGCGCTCATGATAGACTTTGTTAACATCCGTAATTTCCAACTCACCCCGTGGCGAAGGCTTTAGGTGTTTGGCGATGGAGATCACTTCATTGTCGTAGAAATAAAGCCCCGTCACAGCAAAATTAGAACGAGGGTGTTTCGGCTTTTCCTCAAGACTTTTTACTTTTCCATTTTGGTCAAATTCTACGACCCCATACCGCTCCGGATCCCTTACATAATAGCCGAATACGGTTGCTCCTTGAGTCCTTTCATGGGCTTTTTCGAGAGACTGGCTAAGTCCATGACCAAAATAAATATTGTCGCCTAATACCAAACAGGATGGATCTTTACCAATAAAAGGCGCCCCGATGATAAACGCCTGGGCGAGACCTTCGGGTTTCGGTTGTTCGGCGTATTGAAATTCTAGCCCCCATTCTCTACCATCCCCCAAGAGTCTTCGAAAAAGTGGGAGATCTTGCGGAGTACTGATCACAAGTATTTTTCTGATCCCCGCCAGCATCAAAACAGAAAGGGGATAATAGATCATGGGCTTGTCATAAACAGGCAACATTTGTTTACTTATGACTAAAGTGAGCGGATGAAGCCTCGTCCCTGAGCCGCCGGCTAAAATAATGCCTTTTCGTTCCATCGTGCACCACCTCATTTATTTAAATTTTTGTACCCAACCGCTCCCTCTGGTACCGTCCGTCTTGAACTCTTTTACACCAATGATTCGATTCTTCTTTATACCATAACACTGTCTTGCGTAGCCCCGTTTCAAAGGTTTCCTTTGGCTTTACCCCAAGCTCACGCTCAATTTTTCGGCAGTCTATTGCATACCGCAAATCATGACCCGCTCGGTCTTTGACAAAAGTGATCAAACTGCGTCTTTTGAGGTCCTTAATGGGGGCTATCTCATCGACGATATCACAGATAGCTTCGACGACCTCGATGTTCCTTTTTTCGTTTTTCCCTCCAATATTGTAGGTCTCACCGAGCCTGCCTCGGGTAAAGACCTGCATCAGCGCTGTGGCATGATCATCCACAAAAAGCCAATCTCTGATATTTTTGCCAGCACCGTATACGGGCAGAGGTTTGCCTTCCAGCGCATTGAGGGTCACAAGGGGGATTAGTTTTTCGGGAAACTGATAGGGGCCATAATTGTTAGAGCAGTTTGTGGTCACCACTGGCAAGCCGTAGGTATGGTGCCAAGCCCTCACTAAATGGTCAGAGCTGGCCTTAGACGCCGAATAGGGCGAATTAGGAGAATAGGGAGTTGTCTCCTCAAAAAGTCCTTCGTCCCCTAGAGTTCCGTAAACTTCGTCTGTAGACACGTGATGAAAGCGAAAGTTGTTTTTCTTTTCACCTTTGAGATTTTGCCAGTAGTGGCGGCATTCCTCCAGGAGACTGAAAGTACCCACGACATTGGTTTGGATAAATTCTCCCGGGCCATCGATCGAACGATCCACATGAGACTCCGCGGCAAGATGGATCACACCGTCGGGATTAAATGATTCCAAAATGGTCCGCACCCCTTGACGGTCCCCAATATCAAGGTGGGAAAATTGGTAAAGGGAGCTACTGGAAATCTTTGTGAGGGATTCTAAATTGCCTGCATACGTCAACTTATCTAAGTTTAAAACCTGCCAATTTGTCTCTGCAATGATTTTTCTAATAAGTGCTGACCCTATAAATCCCGCACCTCCTGTGACTACAACCTTCAAAAGAACCCCCTTTTAGTAAATAAAGGTACAACTAACATTCTTTTACAGTAGGAGACCTGTGTAACGATCCGTTATAAGACTTTTTCCCATGGATAATCCGCCTCCCCAAAACTCAAGACCGGATATTCAGACCATCTTGATAGCTTTCTCGAAAAATACTCGTTGGCGGTCAACCTTGCCCCCCACTTTTCGTAAATATATTTGACCTGGGCTTTATCTAACCTTTTACCCCGACTAAGACCCTCGGCATGAATACATACCAAATGGCTTGCAACCCAATTCACACGACCTGAGCGCTGAGCCTTTAAGCATAAATCTAAATCCTGCCCGAGACTAGGTAGGAGCTCGTCAAAGCCATTTATTTCTTGAAATACTGATGCTTTCATAATCATCACCGCGCCCGTGACTGCGGCGACGGGCCTTGGTTGTTGAAACCACCGATGGGCGCGATTGAGGGGCACTCCCTTCAGGGGATGGGCACCCACAATTTTGACTCCTGGAGCCAAAAAGAGATGCTGAATGCGGTTGTCAGGATAGCTCAAAGAACAGCCTAAAACTCCCAATTTAGGCGCTTTTTTTGCGAGGTCGATCATTTCGAGGATAAAGGAGTCGCCTAGGATTTCGATGTCATTGTTTAAAAAAAGTAGATAGCTAGGTTCCCAAGGCAACCATGCTTTGACCACATCATTGTTGATTTTGGAAAAGTTAAACGGATAATTGGCATCAAAAACCTCTACCTTGAATCCATCATCGCGAGACTGGGTCCGCATCTCAGCAATCCCCTTGTGGGTTTCGGTCCTCACTGACTGATTATTGGCAAGCACAACAGTAACCCGCAATTTTTCCAACTTCTGTTTTATGACAGAGTTTAAGCAACGCAAGGTTAGGTCCCATTGATCTCTAAAAGGGATGACGACAAGCAGTCTTTCGGCGTTGTCACCAGCGCTGGTATGACTCGAAGTCTGGGGGTCACCCTCCAAGCCTTGAGACCACTGTTTTTGATACCTGAGTTGGGGCTCGGTAAATTGATCCAGAAGAATCAAGGTAGGATCTCTTGTTTGTCGATACCGCCACTTGGAGACTAACCATAGGGGAACTACAAGAAGCTTAAAGACTATTTTGTAAAATTTTGCTTGGAGGAGGCTCAAGGTCACTTTCGTAAATCGCCTAGGTAATGACTAGCTAATGAGACACATAGCGCCGACAAAGCGTGGTCCATCCGTCCTAAACGGACCAACGTCACCAATTCATTGGGATCTACTAGTTTAAGAGTGATTTCCTCGTCTAAGTCTTGAAAATGGGTTCTATTTTCTTGGAGAACACAGTCTAAAGCCAAAAAAAAGTGAATGCGATTGGCCATAATCGCCGGGTTGGGATTAAAACTTCCCAAGGACAAGATTCGCATCGAAGTATAACCCGTCTCCTCTTCTAACTCCCGAACCGCCGCAAGCATGGGGTCCTTTTCGTCGGGATCCATCATCCCTCCGGGGGTCTCAAGCACGTTGGCCATCGAACCAAATCGCACCTGTTCGATAAGCACCGCTGAGCCTTCCCGGGTGATCGGCAAGATATTGGCCCAGTCTCCGCAAGTGATCCGGTACCGAGGATTTAAGAGGTGCCCCTTTTTGGAACGGACCGAAAGTTCCTCCACATCAAAAATAGGACTGTGAAAGACTAATTTCTTTGTTTCGAGCTTCATCCTGGGGTGCTCCTTCCAAATCGGGATCCTAAGCCATCGTCCCGATTTTTTGCAGTATGTATTCTGCGGTCATTCCTGCCGCGAGTCCGTAGTTCTGCTTCCATTGAAGGTGGGACTCAGGTCCTACAAAGTTTGTAACTGCCAATACCACAGAGAGAGATTGGCATTGTTGGATTATTTCAGAGATACACGAATAGAGCTCCAGATTTTCGACAGTCGACTCCGAAACAAATCCCTCTGGTAAGGCGCTCACAAGGCTAATGCCAGGAGAACAAAGGACCCGTTTTGCTGGGAGGCCCTGAAAATAGCTCGGAACATCGGGCAGAGTGATAGGGGGAGCTGAGTCTTTTACGGTGTAGGATACCTTAAGCCGTTCGCAGGTTGGACTCCAGCTCACATCGGTGGCTCTCACCAAATAGACTTTTGAGAAATTGGCAAAGGACCCACAGGTTCCTACAAAGATCACGTTACGTCCACGGCATTGGTCGGCGATCGATCTTGATTTTTTAGCCGCAGCAATCGCTCCCACTCCAGCCAGAACGGTGTCTGGTGTATGCCCCCGCTGCTGGAGTCCGCTGACAAGTGGATCCACCTCAAACTTTGCTGCCGCGATGATGACTGGGTTCAATGCTACCGCCTACAGTTCTAAGGACTTTGAAATTAAATAAAACGCAGCTTTATTAAAACGACTGGCTTTTTTTGCAGGGCCTCCCCCCATATTCTACGGACCTGGACCCGGATCGCCTCAAGCAGAATGGCCTGTTTTGCTGCCACAAAATCAAAATCGGCGATAAGTTTATCCACTCCCCGCAAACATCGATTGCAAATGTCCTTAAGAAGGTCCTCAGGAGGTGCAAGACCAACTATATCGATTTCAGGTTCAACCAACCACCCCATTTTAGAGGCTTCAAAAACTCCCGTTACCACCACCAATCCCCATTCACCAATCTTGAGTCGGTCTCTTAAAACTTCCGGTGTAAGAAGTCCTTGCCCCTCTGCTTCCACATATTTGATGGGAGTCAAGGCTGAACCTTTTAGGGCAACTCCTTGGCCCTTAAGATTGATGATATCTCCGGAACAGATAAGGTCAGAAGTCCCAACTCCAGTCTTGACCGCCAAATTTTCGGCAATTTTTGAGTTTTTCCTGAGCTGACTATAGCCCCCATGTTTTGGAATATAGGCTTTTGGGTTAAGGCATCGGATGAGTTTTTTAATGTCCTCCTCATGGGCATGACCGCTGACGTGAAGCTGTGGGTCTTGGCGGGGAGTAATGACTTCGACGCCAATTTTTCGAATTTCATTGGCGATAAAAATCGTCTGCCGCTCATTCCCAGGAATGGTCCTAGCAGAAAAAATCACCCTATCCCCTGGTTCTAGTTTGACAGACCTAAACTCTCCTAACGCCAAACGATAAATCGCCGACCGATGCTCTCCCTGGCTTCCTGAGGCTATGATTAGAAGCTCTTCTTTGTTGAGGTTTCTCAAACCCTCATCATCCACTCTAAGTCCCTCAGGAACCTGGAAAAGGCCACATTTTTCTGCCAAGTTTAGGGTTAATTCCATACCTCCACCCGCGACATAGAATCTTCGACCAACGCTTGCGCATGCATCTATCATAGCTTTGAGCCGCCAAAGATTGCTGGAAAAGGTCGAACAAACCACAAGTCCCGGGACCCCAGTCATCCATCTTTTAAGAGGTTCGATCGTTGACTTTTCACCCAAGCAAACCCCTGGTACCTCCGCGTTAGTACTATCCCCCAAGAAGAGGTCGATTCCCTTAAGACCTATTTCCTGAAACCGCTTCCAGTTTGTGGGAGCCTCTAAAATCGGGTCATCATCAAGTTTATAATCACCCGAATGGTAGACGGCCCCTTCCTTGGTCGTCACCAAAAGAGCACAAGCCATCGGTATAGAATGAGTCACATGGATAAATTCAACCGCGAAATCCTCGATACTTATAACATCGCCTGGTTCAACTACAATAAATCGAAACCTTGAAGCATCGATCTTTAAACGGTTAAGCTTCGAATAAATAAGCTCTAAAGTCCAGCGGGTGCCATACACGGGGGCTGGAGCTTGTTGGAGCAAAAAAGGCATCGCCCCAATATGATCTTCGTGGCCATGGGTCAAAATATAACAATAGGGAGACCCACACTCCGCAAAAAACTGTGTAAGATCGGGAATCACCGCCGAAGTCCCCAGCTTGCGTGGATCACTAAATCTCACCCCTGCATCGACTATGATTGACCGACCGCTATACTGATAAATGGTGAGATTCATTCCGAATTCACCGACGCCACCTAAGGGAATAATATTGAGTCCATCACCCGCTTTTGGCAAGCAACTACCCCACGAAAACCCATCCATTTTAACCCCTTAAGACCTATATTTATCAAGCATACAGCTTGGGTTTAACCTTTTGTAGACACAAACTCAAAAGGAAAGCTTATTTCAATAGCACCATTTTTAGGTGGAGGAAATCGCCACTGGGAAATTTTCTCACGAATACATTTGATCATCTTGTCATCATTTATATTGTTAGCCACCAACTCAATATCATAAATACGACCCTGGCTGTCGACCTTCCACCTCCACTCCATAAGTCCTTCTGATGATTCATCCCTTCTCAGGGCAATTTCATAACAGATTTGCAATTGGTATTTGTTTAAACTGATAAATTTTTCTACTTTTTCAGGTTCAATAAAACCTGATAGACCTTCCTGTTTAACTGGCTTTTTTTCTGAAACCGTAAATCCTTTTCCTTGAATACCATCAAGGTAACGATCATCAAGCTCATTTAGATGGACATTGAAGCTTAGAAATTTAGACCCTGGAACAATCCCTATTGGCTCCATTTTGGCTTCTTCTGACCCTCTTTGGCCGTGGCTTTGGCTCCTATTTGCCAACTCTGCCCGTAGAGCCCACTTTTCCACAATGTCATACATTTGCTCTTCTGTAGTGGTTTTGATCCAGGGCTTAATGTCCTTAAGGGCTTCAGCTCTCAAATCATTCTCGCTAACATTTTGATAAGCCTCGAAAGTATGCTTAGGATCATGCTGAAACTTGGGGACGATGTCACGCCTGAGCTTAAGAGATTTCTGTGCTCCTTCTAAGACCAGGTTCATTTTGTCGAGAGCACGATTCATCGTGCCATCTAAACTCTCCACAGCCACCGCGGGGATCATGACCTGTTTAGAGTTGACTTTACCCTTTTGATAACTATCAATACTCTTCTGGATCTCCATACTATTGGCAAAATCCTCATGGGCCTTATCAAACATATCTCTGTATATATTACGGGATTCGCTATCAATATAATTTTGATGACTTCTGCTGGTTTTACCAAGCAGAGTATCAACAAACTGGCTGTTGTAGGCCACAATATTATTGATCAAATTGCCAACCTCTAGGTTGTCTTTTAGGAGTTCTGGAGCCATTTGGATCAATCGTGGACTCACAAACGGCAAAATATATTCTACATCTATATCTTTAATGGAGTTTGGACGAGTGTATTTGTTGAGATAGAGCCCCCCCCCTAAACTACCGACTAATACAAATGAGATACATGCGGCAGCCAAGAGAGCTAGCTTTTCCTGCCGGGAGGATACCAAAAACTTTGAAAATCCCTCCATAGATCCTGGGGGCTGAGGATCACTCTCCCTTTGGTATTGGCTTTTTGGTGTGACTTTTATGAGCACGCGCAAATCCCGATAGCCGAGGGAAAAATAGTCGTCGCGCTCTAATTCGATATTTTGATCGCGAGAGACTTCAGCAGAACACTTTATTACTTCGCCCCGCGATGTTCCAACTCCCTCCCACCCGGCTGATGTTCGGAGATAGACTCGACCCCTTTTTATCTCGATAAGATTTTCTTTTTGATCATAAAAGTGGTAGTTAGGCAACCTTATATTGGATTTGGTGTCTTGCCGGGCGCTCAAGACCACCTGGACATTGGCAGAAACCTTATACCGTCTTTCACTTAAAATGACGCCATTTTGCATGACTACAAGTGAGACCAAAAGATTCTTTTGCGTTCGTTTTGGTTTCTTATTTTTGGGCAATCACTTTGCTCCAACATGCGTTAATTTAGTTTCAAAAGCATAATTTCTAATGCCTATTTCAGCAAGGACGAGGATGATCGGTTTAAGATGCGCATAGGTTAAATGACGATCTGCTGCAATCAAAGCAGTGGTCTTTTCGGTCTTAAATCTGTTACTGAGGGATACTGATTTTATTTCTGTCTCTGCCATTTCTTTAAGATCAAGCATAAAGGTTCGCAGAGGTTCTAGATCTTGATTCGCTTGTTTCCATTTAAAGACTTTTCTTTGGGCTGTGGTCACTACAATTTCGTCCCCTATCGGAGTCACCGAAAACCACAAGGGTACATCGGGGAAACTATTTGTTTGATATTCAATCGGATTGGATGGATTGCCTGCTCTGGGATTTGAGCCGTTAATGATGTGGGTTGTGAGAATAAAGACAAATTGGAACGAAATAAAAAATAGAAATGGAAAAAAAATTATGTTTTCATCTGTTCTAAGCTTTAGTCTCCTAAAAGACCCATTGATAATATCAAATTTTTTAGTCATTTTAATCCACTACCCATAACTACCCGACCAATCAAAGGTGACTTTTTAAGCTCAAAAACAACCTGCGTCACAATTGACACAGGTATATCGCCCGAAGGTACAAAAACAAGGATTTTATCAATAGGAATATTTTCTACTTTTGAGCGGTTGTTTATCCACCGTTCCATAGAATCTATAAGTTGACCTAGAAGCGGCGCCCCATCTTGATGGGGAATTACAAATTTATTATCTTTATCTGCATAATCTTCTGAAAAAGCTCCCATACTGCCAAAGTAAAAAGCCTTAGAGGTCAACACCACCATAGGCGTTGTTTTTGCCAAATAATTCCTTGGCTCTTCGCGAAAGCGGTGCATCCCAACATCCAGAATCCCATGACTTAAAACCGGTATCTCAAGCGACACGGCACCATAACTACCGGGCATCAAAACGGTCCTAAGTGCAAACGTCAACACCACGACAAGCGAGAAGTAGCCGCATAGGACAATCGACCACTCCCAATTGACTTCAAATGATCTCTTCTTCGTCCTTGATATCCTCGACTGATACATCATCAAAAGTCTCGTCTGTTGTATGAGCTGCGTCTTTAGAAGTTGCCGATGAATCCCCACCAGGTATCACGTCACTTTCCCTTGTGGAATCGCCAGAAGACATGGCTCCCATTACGGGCATCATGGCCATCGCCTCCGGTGGAGCTAACAGATTAATAAGGACAGTGACACCATAATGAATTTTCTCTCCTAGCATATTAGCCACTCCTTTCAATAGGTAGTGACCTGACAAAAACAGCATTCCGAACAACAGTCCGACCGCCGTCGGATTAAGCGACGATGCGATCCCCTGAGCCAAGGTTGCCTGCTTTTTAGCGGTATCTAGCACATCAACGCTATGAAAAGCGGCCCAAAGGGCGTCGATAGTACCCAAAAGCCCAAGCAGCATGATAATGAGAGTACATCCTGGTAACAAGGAGAGCCTTTTATCGATATATGGCAAAAAATCGATCGTCTCCTCTTCGATAACACCCCTAACTTTGCTTGGGTCCGTCTCAAGTACCTCCAAAGCCTTAAGTGAGATTTTAGGCAGTGAGGTTTTAGATACACTTCGGCAAAAGGCCATAGCTCTTTCGAGATCCTCTGCTGCAACCATTTTTTTGAGATTGGAAAGAAACTTTGAAAAATCAATATGAAATACGAGCTGGTACATAATAAGCCGCTCAAAAAAAACCATTGTCCCGAAAAACCCTATAATCAATATCATAATTACATAAAAGTTTGAATTTTTTAAACTTAAAGCGATTTCACCCCACATAATTAAACCTCCGATAATTTATTTTAAACATTGTGGGGCGATTTTGCAATTAATAGGCCAACCTATTGGAGATCTTCTAAAGCCATCCATTTGTTTAGCCGATCAGAATATCATGGGACTTAAATCGATTCTAAGATTTTTATGGATTGTCTTATTACTAGACCAGGCAATGGAATCAGCATTTGCCGAAAACGTGCTGACGATTGATCGGCATTTTACTGGTACCTCTCTTGGTCGGGCATTAAACTACCTAAAATCAACTGATAGCCAGGGCCACCCGCAAAACCGAGAATACCTCCGTAATAATCGCCACATTTTTCATGCCGTTGGCGAACACCACTTTCATCAACTGACTATAGAAAACACGGAATCTTATCCCCTAGATCTAGTGATCTTTTCTGAAATTCCCTTAGGGATTTTAAAATTACAAAATCTTGATTCTACAACTCCTCCGCACCTTGGAGGCAAGCTATATGGAGATAATCAAATACCGCAGTCAATCCTTACAGCAACTTCGTTGTTTGCCCCACCCGGACAGAGCACTTATGAGATTGAGACTTCGAGACTGCAAAACATCGGGGCTACTCAGCTATTTCTTTGGACAGAGAAAAATTTTAAGATTTATGAAAAAGAAAGCATTATCTACATCTCGTTGATTTTCGGCGCAGTCATCAGTCTTTTTCTCTACAATATCTTTCTGCTCACCGTCAACCCCAGCTCACTGATGATCTACTTTTCCATTTGCTGCTTTGCAGTGGGAATGTTCGAATCTATTATCTCTGGTGCAAATTCAGTTTTTTCCTTTTATATTTACGACTATTCGACACGCCTATGGCCCCTATATTGTACGATTGGTGTGACTGGGTTTGCCCTTTTTCTAAGCGAAGTGACAACAGACCAAACAGCAAAACGTCTGAAATTTTGGGTTCGATTAAGTACTGGTATTGCCAACTTCATTTCACTAAACATTATTCTTTTCCAAAACCATATTAATCATTACGCAAGCATAGCGATTGTCTTTGCAATCGTTGTCGTTATAGGTATTTTGCCACAGGTCCTAGGCCGCTTTAAACTCAAGGACCACCTAGTTTTCTACTCTTCTATTCCATTGATCGGCTCCACTGGATTTTATATTTTAGAAATGACCTCACTTATCTCCTCTGATTATAATCTACTACGAATCCAGCTCATCACAGCGGTCCTATTTTTGCTTTCCCTATCGATCAATGCTGGTAACAAAACCCATGAGGATCGATTTCCGAAAATAAAGTTGCAAGAAATGATAACCTTAGGCCGAAATGTACAGGACTTACTTCTCCCTAAAAAACTTGAAGAGACCTTTAAGGATCTATCCTATAGTTTTGCCTATGAGCCCTTTGAAGGCAAAATGTCCGGTGATTGGATAAAGCACTGGAAAACCTCTGATGGCAGTCATCACTTTTTGCTGGGTGATGTCACGGGAAAAGGGCCGCAAGCCGCTTTGGCAGTGTCCATCATCAGCACTGTCGTCGACCGCTGTATTCGACTGGACAACAATGCGAAGACTGCTTTGATTCAGATTAACAAGACACTTTATAGTTTGCTCAATGGAAGTATGGGCTCAACCGCTTCTGGTGCGACCGTCAGATCTGATCTAGGGTTAGTCCTTTATAATACCGGTGGTATCGGTTGGATTCTCCAAAAATTAGACCAATCCAAACACGTCTTAGGTCGTAGCTCGATATTAGGCCAGAAGCCCTATGTGGATATTTCTGAATTTATTTACAAACCCCATGAGTGGCCCGTGATTTGCACCTTTACCGATGGGCTCTGTAATGGGCCGAGAGCCATAAAGCAACTCTCGAGCCATCTTCTCAAATACCAATCCATGGGAGTCAATTCCCACGAAATCCGAAAATCTGCCCTAAACATCTCTAAAATCTTCGGTGACCCCCATGACGACAAGGCCTTTTTGGTCATTAAATTCTAGGGTAGCTGACCCCATACTTGTACACCCTCCGAAAAAACCGGTATTTTTTCGGATTTTCTAAATTCAAAACCTACGAGCTCCTGAAAGGACCAGTCATTTTCTGTCTTCCATTTTCCTAGTTCATTAGGCAACGATAAACGAAATTGAATCTCTTTCTGTGAGTCGCCTTCACCTATAGGCTTGACCGCTGCTTTACTGAAATCAGCCTCGACATAGTAGATGGAGCGGCTTTTGTCGTATGCCTTTACTTCAGAGATTTGCACACCTTGATTGTAGTTTGTAGTGACTTTTATATTTCCAAAAATATTCTGGTTTTCTGGAATTTCGCTTAGACTAAAAAAGTACTTGGCAAGCAACTTAGGCGAACTTCTTGCTGGCCATGCCGTATGGTTGTGCATTTTCAATGCGATTTCGATAAAGTTATCTCCTTCAACGTTGATTCTCGCCGTAGAAAAAAACTCTTCGTCTTTTATTTCTGGAGCTGGAAACCCTACTTCGGCAAGACCACCATAGACATCAACCAAAGCTGCGAGTGCACCTTGAAAACCTCCGTTGTAATCCAGGGCGACTTCGTTTTTAACATAATCACTCCGATCGTCCTGATAGCGGTCCTCTAAATCAGGACCACCCACTAAGGCTCCATATAAGACATGTCTATTTTTAACTGGGATTCCTATATTATTGCTCCATGCTCCATGGGCCCCACGGTGGTGTGGATTTTGCGGATACCGATCTCCGATGCCTATAACATAAGAGGTTTTTGCGGGATTGTTCCCTAACATATAGTCGATCTGTGATTTTCCAAAGCTCCAATACCTAGTGGATTTTTCGGGGTCTTTATCCCTGAGATATTTTGAATAGATCAGAGCTAGCATCGAGGTGTTCGCGCTATAACGGAGCGAACCCCACATATCGAGCCAAGCCAAACCACCAGGGGTATAGCGCACCCGTCCTTCGGGGACACCCACTGACCAGTAATCCAGCCATTTTTCTGCTGCAGCTTGGTATTTGGCGGCGCCGGTTATCTGAGCCAGCAGAATATAAGACCCATAGGTTTTGTCATCCCAGGCATGGGTCCACTTATAGGGATACTCCCCATTTTGCTTCAGTTGATCAAACCCGCTCTCTGCTTTTGCTAAGTAAGTTGACTTTCCTGTTGCTTGGTAGAGCCATAGGGCCCCCCAAACCAGTTCATCTTGATATCCTGTCGACCTGTAGTAGGCCCCAGCATCTCTGATACAGTCAGAATACAAACCTCTAAATTGGTCAGCAAACTCATAGAGCTCTTCACTGTGTCGTATCAATTTTTGTGAATACTCGTGATCGATATCTCTATAAACCATACCTGCTGCTGCCATAGAGGCTGCCGTTTCCCCGGCCAAATCAGAGCCGGGACAAGATGGCTCGATCTTAAAAGCCCTGCGCACCATAGGCATCACTTCGGCTGGCCCCCAATACCCATGATCGGGTCCCCCTTCTCCTACCTGTCCCCACAAAACATGGGGAGTCGGATGAGCTTTAATAAAGTAGTCGTTGATCCATTTTAAACTTTCTAAGGCATACGTTTCCTGGCCAAGGGCTTTGTAGGCGCCTTTGTTTTCGATAATACTCCATGCCAGGAGTGTTGCTGTCGATGCCGCGGGAAAGCCGAATTTGACATGATCACCCGCATCATACCAGCCCCCAGTCAAATCGATTCCCTCCTCCAAACCATCCCTCACTCCCGAATCGCCTCGCCAGGTAACCCGAAAATCCTGTGGCAAAACACCTGATCGTTGAGAGTCATAAAAAAAGAGGGATTTCTGCAGACTTTCTGCATAATTTGGCACCTCTGAATATCCTATGCTAGAGCTAAGACCACACCATATTAAACAGCCTATAAGTCTTTTCAGCATATTGCCTCCATTTAGAAAATAACTACAATTGAAGCCCAGAATCACAACTCTGTCCAGGAAACAAGCAAGCGGTTCGAGCCGTTTTTGCTACACTGTAAGGATCTGTAACAGCGATTTGCTGACCATAGGGAGTAAGAGTCTGCCAGTCGTTGGGATCGTATAGGTTCAAGCTTTCGAGATCGTTGCTGTTGCCACTAAATGACCAGGCCATGGTTCCAACCTTGGGGACTCCCATTTCGGCCTGTTCCATCACGGTGCTACAAGGTACTTTTTGTCCGGGATAATGGTCACAGGCGAATTCTCCAATCAATAAGGGAATCTCCATCTTTCTCGCCATACTAAAGGCGTTTATAACGTGGTTTGGAGTTGAAAAAACATCGTAAATATGAGTGCTAAAAAGGAGATTGCTATCTTGACTCATTAGAGTTTTGGCTTTTTCAATAATGCTCGAAAACTGTTGGCCCCATCCTCGAGCATCGATGACAAGGGTATGATCAAGCCCCGCATGGCGAAGGCGGCTTATCTCCTTTAGGTAGGTATCCACATAAATATTGGATGGATCATCCCAAGCTCCATACCATTCATTTGCGATATTTATGATAAGCATGTCTTTATAATGATTCAAAACTTCTTTCACGTCCTCCCGCATATACCATTCCGACATCTTGATAAGTTCCCCTGGATCATTAGAACCTGTTGCATTTTGCAAATTCATAACAGCCACAAGTTCTAGCTCTCTCATTTTTGCTAAAACACGCTCCAAATCTTGAATTGGACGAAAGTCTTTGGGTTCACAACGGCCCGCTCGGACAAGGTTATCTGCACACCATACAATTCTTACAGCATTGAATTGGTTGGCTTTCGCCACATTTAGAGCCGTAAACGAGCGGTCGAAATAGTAAGCAAAGGGCATGTTTAAACCCCTAATCACAAACTCATGATTTGTGATATCGATGAGTTTCCCCTGGAGAACCTTAAAAGTATTTTTTTCGGATCCGGGTACGCCTTGAGTCTCACTCTCGGTTGTTCCCACAGGAAATCCACAACTAATACTGCAAAATAGACACACAAGAGCGAGCCTCAACCATTTTGTCATTCCCACCCTCCCTAAACAAATTTTTAATCTACTTAAACAGGTAAACACATATAATTTGCCGACTAGGCCGGCTCGCTATTAAAACGCTACTGAACACAGTAGGGTCATTCAGGAGAAATAGGATATGACGTCATGTTGAATCCTATTCCCAATCAAAAAATTTAGCAAGCATTATCCCTGGATTTTAAATCCTTTGTAATAGTTATGTGATATAAAACTATTAAAAATCCAAATATTCAATCACTACCTATAAGTCACTAACTTAAAATCAAATCTGCTGCCAATCTTTTGAGTTATGGTTCGCTACAATGCTGAAAAATAGCTCATGAAGGCGACTGGTTTACTACTAAGTTATCATTGAAATATTTTCATAAATTAAATTTTTTTGAATTTTTATTTAACTTTTTTAAACCTCCAACCGAGTCCTCACCTTGTTATTTGGCCTTGCTTCTGCGAAGCAGTCCAATTGTGATCAATCTAGTTATAGGGGAGCACTATCATGAAGTGGATAAACTATGCCTATTTGGCGGTGACAATCACCACCATCGGGTCATGTGGCAAAACCGAAATGACCGCTAAGCAACCTGAGAAGCCAGTTTTGGATGATTCACGACTCAATCCAAACAATCCTGACCAAAGCCTTGATGCTAAAGCGAGGCGTGCTGAATCAAAGGGACCCGAGTCAACAAAAGACGACCTCATCACCAACCCACCTTCTACTCCAGTAGAACCATCCGAACCGGACTCTGCACCTCCCAACCAAACAACACCCGACCCTCAAGTCTCTAATCCTGAACCTCAAACTGAAAGTGGACCTGGTTCCTCCGAAATGCCCCCGGTTCCGGAAACAGAAAAGCCTGCGCCTCCAGAGACCGCTCCTGAAGCTCCCAAAAATGCGCCTAAGGAATTCACAGAAGAAGATGTCTTTAAAGCTTTGCCAGCCGGAAATGAGCAGCTTAAAATCCTTTGTGCCCGGCCTGGCCAAGACAAGGTCCGCCAAGTTTTCTGCAGCGCAACTCCACCCAAAATAACAGGGCTGGTCGATCTACAAAAAGCCCTAGGTCTAGGGATCAATGATGCCACGAGGGTTGGACGTAATAACAACGGTACGGGTGGTAACGCTGCCTTTGTCTTTACCGCTGGCTCAAGCTCTTTGGTAGCCAAGTTCACCTCCTCAATCAATCCGCGTTTGATCATGTTTCAACGCTCAAACGGCAACAGAAATCCTTCTTTGGTCACCCTCGGCTTCGTTCGTGGCGAACAATTTGCCGAAATCATCGCTGGTGATCCATCCACCAACCAACTCAATTTTTTCCTAGTCCGATTTGAACAAGCATGCAATGCCCGAGAGGCAGGTTGCACCCACGGAGAACTTTTAACGCCCGCTGTGGAAAGCAACTGGGTGAATTTCACCATCTATGAGGATGTCGACGTTCAAAACACCATTGCGGACTGCAAACAATGCCACCAACCCGGCGGCGAGGGCACACCAAAGATGCTGCGTATGCAAGAGCTGAGAAATCCATGGACCCACTTTTTGAGAGATAATACTAATGGTGGTCAAGCCTTGATTGCTGATTACCAAGCTGCCCATGGGACCGCAGAAACCATGGCGGGTATCCCCGGAACTATGGTTTCTTCTTCTGACCCCGCTCTCCTCGAAGATTTGGTCAGAGATAACGGATTTGCAGCTCAGCCCAACGAGTTTAGAACCGGAGCCATTGAAGGAGAAGTCAGAAATTCCAGCCCTGGCCAACCAGTTAATAACGCAACCCCGGGAACCAGCGCCACCTGGAACACTCTCTACAATCAATTCGTTCTTGGTACCGTGATCGCTCCACCTTACCATGACGTTAAAGTCACCGACCCTGCCAAGCTACAGGTCATGACAAAAGCTTATCAGGATTTCCGCAATGGAACCTTACCAATGGATCAACTTCCAGACATTCGCGAAACAATTCCCGCTGTGGCCCTTAGAGACATGGGTATGATGGTTAAAGCTGGCCTGACCGGCCCCCAAATTCTGGTCAATGCATGCGCCCAATGCCACAACTCCAATCTACCGCAAAACATCTCTCGCGCTAAGTTTAACGTCGACCTCACCAAAATGTCTCGAGAAGAGAAGGATTTGGCTATCGTAAGACTTGGACTCCCGGCAACTGACCCTCGACGTATGCCACCTGCTCGCTTCCGTAGCCTTACCAAAGAAGAAATCCAGCTTCTAACCGACGAATTGAAAAAATAGCTCCTTCGAGGTCTTAAAAAGGAACTGCCAAAATCTTCCCTTAGCCGGGTTAGATATTGGCAATTCCTACTTTTTCAGGAAGATTTTTTACTCAAATCTCCAATCTTTGATTCAACCGGAGCCGTTCCCCTTGAGTTTTCAATCACGCGAGATATCTTTGATCCATCGTGATTTTGTGGGACTAAGTTGCCGGCAGTATTGGTTTTGAGAGTTAAAGCTCCGCTTTCATGAGCACGGACACAGGCCTTTAAAATCTCGGGATCAAAAAGTTCGGATTCTTCAACCAGGCGCTGGATCGCCTCATTTTGGTCCATAAACCCCGAATAGGCTCTTCCTGAGACCATTGCATCAAATACATCCGATAGGGCAACAATTCTACCAAAAAAGGGGATATCTTCTCCTACAAGACCATCAGGATAACCGGTTCCATCCCATTTTTCATGGTGATATTTGATGCCACTTAAAAACTTTTGAGCGTTGGGCATATTTGAAATAATATCAGCTCCAATCTTAGGATGGAGCTTCATCTCTTCGTATTCTTCTGCCGACAAAATAGATGCCTTTTTTAGAATCGCATCAGGAATACCGATCTTGCCAACATCATGACATAAAGCTGAGATCATTAACATTCTTTTGACCTCGCGGTTAAGCTTTAACTCGTCCGCAATCGCCATGCTATACTTTGAAACTCTCTCCGAATGTCCGTGGGTATAGGTATCTTTGGCCTCGATGGTCGCGATAATGGTTTCAATCATCCCAAACATCAGACCATCAGTCTCTCTTCGTAGCAGCATCGATTCAAACGTAGGTGCGCTCCTGCTTAGCAATGCCTGAAGATGATCTATGTCTCGACTATTAAATTGGACTTTTGGATCATCGATCTCAATATGGATAAGACAATGAACTTCTGAGTTGTGAATCATAGGCAAAATCAGCCTGCTGCGGCTACTGTCGCTCTCCGGCTGCTTAGAATCACCTAGTAACAACGCTCCCTGCTTTCGGTTCAAGACATCTTCTAATCCTGAGGGAGAGATCAAAAACATCTGCCTCTTCTTTTTAAAATGCCGAATAGCGATTGGGTAGATGAGTCTACGGGATGAAACCCATACAAAGATGGCTGCCCGACTACTGTTTTGAATAATTTTGCCAATAGATTTTAAAAGCACATTAGCTGCGGCATTTAAATCCTCCGCAACCAAAATATTGCTATGGAATTCAAATATCTCCTTTATTGATCTGATATCATCCATATGATAATTCGCGACTGAAAACTGGTTCAGTCTTATAGGAGTCACCTGAACATCATTTTGATTTTTTCCTAAGACGATAGGACCTTTGATACCTAGATCTTCAGCGATCAGCATATCAAAGTGCAAGATCTCGTCCGGAAGTTGAACATCACCCTCAGACGTGACAAACTGTAGCTCTGTAGAACCGAGAAGGATTTTGTCGCCGTTTTGAATAATCGAGTTTATGACCCTATCTCCGTTGAGGAAAGTGCCATTTTTGGAGTCCATGTCTTCGACTATAAACAGGCGACCACGCTTTTTGATTCGTAAATGGGTGCGAGAGATTTCCTCATCGACAATAAGGATGGAATTCGTTGGATCCCTGCCAATCGTTATAGGAAACGAACTGAGCTGGATTCGCTTTCCCGAATCATGCCCTCTCTCAATGATGATAAACGAATTATTCAATTGAACCCCTGGTCGTTGAAGAACTCGTCGGAAAAATACTTAACACGATTAACTCACAGGCCTTGGGAAAAACCGAAAAAACCCTCCTGTTAATAGGATTCTTAGTCTGTATAGTAAATGCAGGGTGGAGACAATATTCATTGAATATTGGTCCATTCCTTTAAATTCTTATCGAATGATGTAAAGCTTGTGATGATCTTTCCGATCAATCCATCATGAGAAAGTTATTTTTTCCTATTTTATTGATCTTCTTTGCCGCGAATCTATCGGCTTCTGAAACTTTTGGATCCCAACAGTTGAAGAAAGCGCCTCAAACTTATTGGTTATCACCTGAATCACCAACACAGCCAGTAAAGATTGGCACCCCTTTAAAGGCCACCCAAACCGGAATCATTTTACGGGATCCCATTCTATCCCGAAAAGGGGCCCTCCCACGCCCTAAAGAAGAGCCCCAGGCCCTCAAACCAAAAACCCAAAGAAGTCGTAATAAAACCATGAAAATCGGCAAAGTCAGGATTTCTGGAGAACTGACCATCCCAACTGTCAGCTTCACTCCCGAACGGCCAGAATGTACCTTTGTTAGGGATCAACCGGCTTTCCAAAGCAATAGTCCGTTACCGCTGAATAAACCCTAGAGGCCCAACTTAGTATAAGCCAAAGGAGTCCTTTCCCGTTTTTTGGAAACACTGCACTGTTTTTTTGGTTGATCATAGTTACCAACTCAAATAAAAACTGTCAATCTTTGGTTTTAAACCACCCCCATTTTGGATACATCTGTGGAACAAATCCTGACTCTCGATCGACAGCTTTTCTTCTTAATTAATTCTTTAAGTGGCAATACCTCCCTAGATCTTGTCATGATGGTGCTATCTTCCCACGAGCTTTGGATTGGGATCTGCCTTGTTGGGGCAATTTTTGTGACCACTCGGAAAAAAAAGCTTCCGTTGAAAGCTATTTTGGCATTTGGAGTGACTATTGGAGTCACTGATCTGATAGCTTTTCAAGTCTTGAAACCTACATTCGGTCGAATGCGTCCTTGTTATGCTTTAGAACAGGTCCATTTAGTCCAAGGCAGCTGTGGAGGTGACTTTGGGTTTCCCTCTAACCACGCTGCTAATAGTGGTGCCGCGGTTGCGTTTCTTAGTCTGATCGCAAAGCGGAAAATTTTGGTCATCGGTACCCTTGCCGCGATCCTTGTCTGTTTTTCCAGAATCTATTTGGGGGTTCACTATCCTGCGGATGTGGTCAGTGGATTTATCATGGGATTAGTCGTCGGCAGATTGATCTTAAAGACCCTGTTTAAGATCAAAGTTCAAGAGAACACTCCTTAAAGTTGACCACTAAAATCAAAGAGCACTGAAGGCTTGTTGATGGTCTGGCTACCCACTTTGCTCTGCAAGATCATAAGCAAAGAAAGCCGTGTAAATGCCAGAGATCCTGCACCGGCTAGATCTCCACCAATAGGCATCTGAAACCCTCCCCCTACCGAACTATAATTGGTTCGCTCCTCTCTCGCTCGACCCAAATCATAGAAAAGCCTCCATTTCAACTGCCGTGACAGAATCAGAAAATCAAAGGGAATGGGAAAGTAAAGTGGAAAATAGAGATCGCTGGTTAAGGTATCGATATGACCTACAGGGTCCAGTCCCTGATCTATCCTTAACCTTGCCTCTCCTAAATCATTTGGTTTAAAAAAAGCCGACTCAGGAAGAGTTCCTTCCCCGCTCATTTGCCCACTAAAGCCTCGAAGAGAAAGACTTATCTGGTGACTCACGCGACATTCTCCAGAGAGTAAACCGGAGTTTCGAATATAAAAAAACCCCTTTGACCAAATGCGTGGAGCCCTATCATGGGAGCCAGCAAAGTTAAATTGACATTGCCTTTCATCACCAGGGGGCTTGAATGCTAAACGAAAACCATAGGCTCCGTGAATACTTTCTTCATTGCCAATCCGGTCTTTTCTTTTAAGAACGACTCCAATTCCTAAGCCGGTCGATGACTTTAGAAGATCATTTTCAAAAAAGTTAAACTCCATTTCTCGGTCACCGCTATATGTCTTTTGTAGCTTAGCGCCATTAGAAAGGCTGGTGTTATTCCACTGATTCCCATAGTTGACAAGATAGGAGCTTTGTTTATTTGAAGGTGCAAACTCTACCGCAGCGGTCGCAGTGCTTTGTACATACTTAAACAATCCCGCCTGAATACCCAGTGAAAACGCTTCGCCTGGTCGACGAAAGGGATAGGGAACCCAAACGAGAGTGTAGGCATCATCTGGTAGGGTTTTGGCTGTTCCCGGAAAAAAATAAAAGTTTGGATTCTCTGAACTATTATTAAAACGATCGCTGTCAAATGATCCATGTTCCGGATCGATTGCTATCTCCTCTAATGCAGCATCCAAGATCGCCTCGACCTTCCATCCTCTCGATTGTGGGGTTGGACTTGCCTTTAATGACCTCACCCTGCCCTGGATGTCTCTCACCTTGACGACGGGTTCGTGGTCGAGTCCGCCTTTTTGGATGATATCAGCGGCTATAACCCATTTCCCCCCTGGGAGCGGTTTTTCCTGAACATCCTCTAGCTCAAAATCAGGCCACCCTGGTAACGTCCACCACTTTTTTATAGTGTTCGAGACTGCCAATCGCTGTCCTGGAGAAAAGGGTGAAGGGAGCACTTCAATCTGCCGGACAAAATCTTTAGGGGTAAGACTTTTAAATTGAAAGTCACTCACCAATTTCCGTAAGAATCCTCTAAATCTGACAGTTCCGACCTCTGCTTCTAGCTGACGCAGAGCCGCCGTATGCCTCAAAAAGACCAGCTTATTTTGCCGCACCAAGGGCTCGACCGTGGATAGAGCGTCACCTGTCAAAACCTCATAGGGGCTGTTTTTCTTAAGCATCGAAGTCAATATTTCGTTTACCTGGAGGTAAGTCACAGTAAACCATCTGCCCCCTAAAAAAGATTCGTTAAACAAGTCAAACCGCCCTGGGATTTCCCTTAAAGCAGCAAGTGTTGCAAATTCACTCGTACCTGATAGTAACCACTCATCATTTGGTGAGTCCGCAAAGACCATGCTGCCTATCCACTGCCTTGAAAGCTGCATCACTGCTATCCAGTGTTGCCAGTTCAGCAGGTTTCTTTGGACCTTATCAAAAACCAGTTGGGGAGGTCTATTGATCGAAATTAATCCTGGCATTGTCTGCCTTAAAAGTTCCGAATTTTCCACTATGGTGATGGTGGGAAGTGGATAGGACCCAAAAATGTCTTCGATAGTCTTGAACGCCGAGATCAATGTCAATTCTAGGTCCAAGAATTGTTCTGATTGGAATGCCAAAACAATTTCTTTCGAACCTACCCTGAGAATCTTTTTTTTGAACCCCTTAACCAACATAAAAGCAGGATAAGTCATTCTACCAGAAAAGATCGCATCTCCCCCGCGTTTCGACCCCGGTCCCAGGTAGTCCCATTCAGGCCCTATGGATACCTTGACATCATAGTAGGCTGCGTTGAGTTCCGAAGCTATATCGACCAGCTCTTCTGGACCAGGACAATGGTTCAAGAGTTGTGGAAAAAAGCCGTCAAACACCCATTCCTGAGCCCTGCTTCTCTCTAACCTTGGAATCTCACCTTTGTAAGGTATCTCCAAAACGCTGGTTTCATCCCAACCCATTGGCAGACGAATCCGGACTATAAAGGGTTTGGCATCCAAAAGGATTTGGCCAGCGCTCGACTTTTGAATGGACATATGTCCACCAGAAAAATGCGGCTTTCTATGGTTTGCAGTTAGCAGCTGAAACCTTTGCATATCCCCTCGGTTCATTCCGTATTCAGGGTCCTGAAAAGGTAGATAAAAGCAGACCTCTCTCCCCCCATCTTGGAGGAAAGCCGCCCCAAGATTTGTGATCTTCATAGTGCCACTGAATTTGGATGGATGCAGACTCTGCTTATCGATATCAACGTTTAAAGAGATCTGGGGTTCTGCCACTCTTTTCAAGGCAAAACCCCCAGTACTCCTTAAACAGATAAAAAGCGATAGCCCAAAGAGAAAAAAGGCTTTGACATATTTAAGTGGGGGTAAGTTCACTGCTCCTCAGGATAAAAAGACTTATTTTGCTCAGCATACTTTATTAGGGTATCGCAAGGTTTAAATCTCTTGCCTAGTTTTGGAACGAGTTTATTCATGCGTTCTACAACATCTCTGGCAGTGACTAGATCTACGTACTTAAATGGCCCGCCCCAAAAGGGCGGAAATCCGAGACCAAAAACAGCCCCTACGTCTCCATCATATGGATTCGTAAGGACTGACTCCTCTAGGCAACGTACCGACTCATTTACAAATTGCAATAGGCATCGGTCGATAATTTCTTGCTCAGAAACGGCGTCATTCTTCTTACTGATCCCGATAATCTCGTAGATCGCTTCGTCGGGAGAACCCTTTTTGCCATTGGAATAGGTGTAAAAACCCTTGTTATTTTTGCGTCCCATCCGCCCGCTATCAGCAATGGGAGCTAGACCCCTGGGCGTTCCAATTCTATCCGGAAAAGATTCCTGCATGGTGGTCAAAACGTGCATCCCAACATCGATACCGACTTCGTCGATAAGGGTAATCGGTCCCACTGGAAATCCAAAATCCGTTAAGGCTTGGTCAATAAGCTCAATGGGCACTCCATCAGCAAGCAGATTTGCCGCTTCGTTGAGATAAAACGAAAGAGCTCTTGTCGTATAAAATCCAGGGCCATCTTTGACTACAATGACCTGTTTGCCTATTTCTTGCCCAAACTCCACTGACCTCGCCGTCACCCAGTCTGCCGTTTTATCCGTGACAACCACTTCCAAAAGAGGCATTTTTTCCACTGGCGAAAAGAAATGCAACCCAATCACCCTTTCAGGATTTTTGGCGTGTGCTGCTATCTTAGATATGGGAATAGCACTGGTATTCGTGGCAAAAATATAATCTTCATGGCAATTTTTCTCTACATCGGCAAGAATTCGCTGCTTAAGCTTGAGGTCCTCGAAGACAGCCTCAATCACCAGCTCGCACTTTGAAAAGCCGCTTGTGGTGAGTGAAGGAGATAGATGTGCCAAGCGCTTCTGCAGCTCAAAAGACTTAATTTTCCGTCGATCCACTTGCTTTTTGAAATAGTCTCTTGTCTGTTTGAGGGCTCGACTGACCGATTCTTTGTTGGGATCTGAGAGTCTTACGACTTTGTCTTTTTCTAGTGATACGTTGGCTATTCCTGCTCCCATAAAACCAGCACCAATGATACCAATGGTCTCGACTTTATGGTTCCCAAATTTTTCTTTACCTGCAGCTTTATATTTGTGTTTTTTTAATGAAGTGGTTGCATGAAATAAGTGGATAAGACTTTTAGACTCCCGCGTGACCACTAATTGTCCAAATAACTGCGACTCTAACTCTAATCCCTTCACCAGGGACAGATCATAACCTTCAAACACTGCATCAAGAGCCTTATAGCTCGCTGGATAGTGGCCTTTAGTTTTTTCATCGACCATTTTTTTAGCCGTTCTATAGACAACCCTCCGGCCTAAGATATTCTTCTCTTTGGCACCCGTAAAAAGCTCCTTTGCAAGATTGGACGGTTTTAGGTCGGTGTAAAACCATTCCTTTGGTCGCTTTTTCTTGGCTAAGATTTGTGCCTGCTTTAAAAGCTGCTGCTGGGGAACAAGAGCATCAAGGACACCGTATTTTTCAGCTGATTTTGCGGAAACCCTTCTTCCGCTCAGAATCATATCCAATGATTTTTCTAGCCCAATCAATCTCGGTAGTCTTTGGGTGCCACCAGCTCCAGGGATCAATCCTAGTTGGATTTCCGGCAAACCCACTGCGGTCCTTTTGTCGTTAGATGCCACCCGCCAAGTACAGGCTAACGCTAGTTCCAGTCCACCACCTAAGGCTTGGCCATGTATGGCGGCTACGGTTGGTACCTTTAGATTTTCGATGCGCAGAAATATTTCGCTTAAAGCTTTAGAGGCCTCAACACCCTGTTCAACTGTCTTTATCTTGTTTATTTCGTCAATGTCGGCTCCAACGACAAAATCCTTCTTTTTACTCGTGAAGATAACTCCCTCAATCTTTGGATCAGATTGAATTTTATCGATCAATCGATCCAGCTCTCTCACCGCCTTTTCGCCGAGAGTATTAACTTCTTTCTCAGGAGTATCAAAGTAGGCTGTTAATATATTATCCGTTGATTTTTCTATAATCCAATAATCGCTCATTTATTAATTCTCCCAAATTTTAAATACGCTCAATCAACATCGCCCCAGCCATAGCCCCGGCCGCACAGATTGCTATGACACCTAGATTTTTGTCGCTGCGAATCAGTTCGTTTGCCAAGGAAGTCACCAACCTTGCACCGGTCGCTCCGAAGGGGTGGCCGATGGCAAGGGCTCCACCATTGACATTGACACGGTCTATTGGGAAATTAGGGATTGCCTTGGCGCCTAAGTGTTTTTCCATGAATTCTGATGATTCCATAGACTTAATACATGATAGGACTTGTGCGGCAAAAGCTTCATGGATCTCAAACCGATCGATATCGGTCACATTAAGCTGATTTCGTTGTAGCAAGAGTGGGATCGCTATAGCGGGACCTATAAGGAGCTGTTCATAAGGATTAACTCCCACAAAAACCACATCTTTTATGAGTACTTTTGGTTTAAATCCGAGAGCTTTAGCCCGGGCTTCATCTGCAATCATGCAGATTGCTGCTCCGTCTGTGAGGGGTGAGGAATTGCCTGCTGTAAGAGAGCCATATTTTTTGTCAAAAGCAGGTTTTAACGACCCTAGAGATTCTAGTGTTGTGTCTTTACGGATAATATTATCTGCCTCGACGCAGACATCAAAACGGGGAGATGGCCAAATCGGCACGATCTCTTCTGCGAGCTTTCCTGATTCCTGAGCTTTGGCTGCTTTGTAGTGGGAGTCCATGGCAAATTGATCCTGAGACTGGCGACTAATCTCGTTTAATTTTGCCATGATTTCTGCATGCTCGCCCATCGTAAGTCCCGTAAGGGGCTCCGAAATGCTCGGTGGCTTAGGCAGCCAATCCTTGGCGCTAAATTCCCTAAGGAGATTCAGCTTGGTTGCTGGAGACTTTGCTTTGTTAAGTTTTAAGAGGAAACGCCGCGCTTCTTTAGAATAAACAATGGGCACATCAGAAAGGCATTCTACGCCGCCGGCGGCGATCATTGTTGCACTACCAAAAGCTATGCTCTTGGCGGCATCGGCGATCGTTTGCAAACTACTGGTACAGGCCCGGTTTACGGTCATCCCATGAATATGGTACGGCATCCCGAGATTGATCACTGCATCACGGGCGATATTGCCATTCTTGGTCTGAGGCACGACCACCCCACAGGTAACCTCATCAAGCTCCCCTGTATCAAAATCAAGCTTTCGAATGAGTCCATCAAGAACTCTACTATACAACTCCAATCCATCGCATTCTTCAAAAACACCAAATGATTTAACAAATGGTGTTCTCAATCCATCGATTAATACTGGCTTCGAATTTCCCTTAGGAAACCCTCTTCGATACCGACTCGCTTCCATAAGCAGCACCTCTAAACGCTAGACGTTTACTAGTAAAAATGAGACAATATAGCATGGTCAAAACATCAATAGAATGGGTCTTTGCTATCATCACACTTATGTGCGTATCTTGTGGTGACAGAGGTCATCAGCGCGAGCCATCGCCCTCTACCGGAGACCAAGGCACTCCCCGCCCACCTACGACCGTTGAACAGGGAACTAAGGTCAACTTTGACACCCTACCTTACAATTTAACAATCGACAATGATCCACCTTGTCAAAGCATTGATGGTAGTCATAGCCTTGTTAACCTTAGGCCCCATTTTCCCGCCGAACTAGGATGGACGGATCTCCCTGAGTTAGATGCTTGGCCAAAAAAATCCTTGAACCTCTCCGATATTGAAGGTGATTCATCTGAAGATTATGATTTATCCCAAATTGGGGCCGGGTTTCTTGAGGGTGACCTTATCATCAAGTGGAAGGACCCCGCTGCAAAAACCAAGGTGATAATCTGGGAATTTGGTTATTACTCTTCCAAGCAAGATAAGATTTTAAGGCTGGCTAAGACTTATCTGCTTGTCAAAGACAACGACATTACGATGTTTAGCAATGGGACAAGCGAGCAACTCAAACCTATAGTCTCGCAAGTTTCTCAAAAATCCGGCCAAACAACATTAAGACTCTCCCTTAACCAAATAGAAAATGTTGCCACTTATCCCGTTTGGTGGATTAGGGGCATACTCAAGCAGGGAAATGGCACAGGGGAGCAAATGGATACCACCCAAGGGCTCATGTTAAACTCACAATTTAATCAGGATGTTAGGCTGTTTTCAATCAGCCAATGCCATCTTAATTTGCCACCACCCTTTGATGGACGTGTGTCCGTTTTAAAGGACTCTCGATCAGTGGCGGAAGATGCTACAACATCGTTTTTTGAAAACAAATTTTTTACTCATTATCGAAAATTTGTTTCATTTGCCTTTCTATCCAATAAGATTGAAGCTTCTCGAAGCGTTTCATACCCGATTTTTCATTTAACCTCCAAAGACATTCAACCAATCGAAGGCTTTTGGAAAGGTGACTCCTTAAGCATTGATGATAATGCTGGCCTCACAAGCTCTACCCTGGGATGGATTACAAACACCAAGGACTATGAAAGCCCGACCGACTCCTTTCCAGAGGCTACCTTACTTACTGGATTTTCCAAAATCATTACAGAACAGTTTTTGAGGGAAGGGTGGGGATCTGCTCCGATAGAAATCTTGGAGCTTGGTAAGAGCTTTTTGTTTTCGAAATGGGCCGCCAATCTTTTAGGAAACCGCTATTGGCTTGAGTATATTGCTAGCACCAAGGATAGCGAAAATTTCGTTGATGGAAAATTGCCAAGGGAAATCGAACCATCCTTGGGTTTTAAAAGATCCAGCATCCTGCTGGGGGATTATATAGGGGTTCGAGAATTTCTTTTGGCATGGAATGCTATGAAGCTGATTGATCCTGTAACCCTGGCAGAGGGCCTTTCTGAGATTGCGATTCAGTTTTCCGAAAAACTCGCCGCATATTTGGATAAATTTGACAATAAGGTCCCCCTTCTCAGCGGGTGGATGATTCCTGGTCCTTTTAGCCCACTCTTAGAACCTTCTCTTTTAAACGATACTGATGGTGACGGCTTGCCTTCGTTCCTCGAACATAAATTAGGTACCGACCCATCAAAAAGGGATAGTGACCAGGACCACTGGGATGATGCTGGAGAATGGCTCCTCAATCATTCGCCTATCAATTTTTCCGATACTCCCAATATCATAGTGGCCGATGGCGATTTTGGTGATTGGCAAAAGCTAATCCCTAGGCGCATCCATGTAGACCGTGGAAGAAGTGGCGCATGTTCTGTTAAGGCCGATATCGAATTGTACGCCGCTATGGCAAGACCAGATTCCGTGATAGTCGGAGCCTATGTGACTGAATTCTGGGACGGAGACAAGGACGCGGTCTGGGAAGTGGATCTGGATATCACAAGCGCAAAAAAACGCTTTATGCTCACTGCTGCTGGGGGTTCCCATAGGATTTATTTAGATACCGTGACTGGTGGAGAAGGGAATGTTCCATTGCAGCGAAGCCACCATAGGACCTTTCATAGCGGATATATTCTCGCCCATAGGGTTTTTGAATTTTCTTTACACCAAAGGGACTTAGATATCACTAGCAAACTTGACACTCCTGAGGCTATAAAGGTCCGAATCAGAACCCGATATCCAGCCACTAACCCTCAGTTTTGTGATGAAACCGAGTGGTTTGAGCCCGTCTTGTCCTCAAATTGAGACCCCTCAACAACTAAAAACCTCCTCCGGCTATCTCACGGGCGTCGGGTTCCGTGCTTGCACAGTCTCTATCACCTGCTCTAGAACGATTTTATCTGCTTTTGGAACTTCGACAAAAACTCCACCCAATCGGCAGCGATCTGGGTCATACCATCGACATTGTCCCAAGACGATTAGGCGGCTCGGTGCATAGATCCCAATGGGTGCTAACGGGATAGAAATCCAAAATATCTGCCCCTTTTTTGCCTTAGCCTCCCCCGTAAACTCTGCTTTAAATCCCCCAAGACTGATGTCTAAAAGGACTGCGCTCTGGACAAAAAAAGGCAGATTTTTAAAGCGTCGAATCTCTACCAACGTATGAGAAGAAAAGCGGTTTGGACGGTTGGGCTGGCTTTTTTGTGCGAGTTCCGACAAACTTTCCACCCTTTTTGCTTGGAGTAAATTAATAGTTCTATATTCCGTGTTTGACCCAATCGATTATATCAGAATCGTTTGATCTTGGCTTTTAGGTTTTCACAACAATCTACCGATTACATTCTACGTGAGTTGGTGTCATCATAGCTGCGCACCATTGCGGTGCGGATTTCTCTACGGGAACAAAGAAAACGGAATCAAAATATCGAACATTTACAGCGAGGTATCCTGGAACTTATGTACTGCGACGAATTGCCTTCTAGGGTCCGCGTTTTGGTATTGGGCGGTGGTATTCATGGGATGGGAGTTCTCCATGATCTTGCATCACGAGGGTGGAAGGATATTCATCTCTTAGAAAAGGACTCCATTGCCTCTGGTACGAGCTCTCGGTCCACCAAACTCATCCATGGAGGTCTGAGATACCTCAAACGCGTCACTGATTTTGGACTCGTTATGGAAGCACTGCACGAGCGCCGGCTGTTGCAGCAGCTTGTTCCCGACCTAGTTAAACCAATGGAGTTTCTGTTTCCCATCGTCAAACATGCGGGAATGCCCCAATGGCAAGTCAAATGCGGCCTGTTTCTTTACGATGCCCTCTCGGGTCGACAAAATATCGGCAAACACCAGTTTCTGGATACCCAGCAATTACTCGACAAAGCTCCTATCTTAAATAGTTCCCTTATATCTTCTGGATACTCCTTTTGGGACTCACAGACAGATGACCTTAGTTTAGTCCATCGGGTTGCCGCTTCTGCAAAGCACCTCGGCGCTGGAATTTCCGAACGCACCCTGGTCCAGTCTATCCGAGCAACCGATGATGGCTGGAAAGCGTTTGTCACTGATCCCTCTGGAATGACAAAAGAAATCAGTGCTCTCTACTTAGTTAATGCCTTAGGACCATGGGCAAATGCCATCTTAGAAGAAAGCGGAATTGCTCCTACACACAAAGCTATAAACAACAAAGGATCACATCTTATTTTTGATGATATCGGGCTTAAATACGGACTATTTCTGCAGTCTTTGAAAGGCGATGATCGCATATTCTTTTTACTCCCCTGGCTAGGCAAAACCCTTCTTGGAACAACAGAACTTCTTTACGAAGACTCCTTAGAAAACGTACAGATATCTGACGAAGAAGTTCACTATTTGCTAGATAATGTGAATGCTCTCTTAAAAAAGCCTCTCCTCGAAAAAGACATTAACTATACTTTTTCTGGACTTCGTTGGTTGCCTTTAGAACGCGGCTACGATATTTCCCAGACGTCGAGATCCCATATCATCGGCGAGATCCCCTGCCGCCGAGGCCTCCTTTTGACCGTCTATGGGGGCAAACTCACAACCTATCGAACCCTTTCTGCCACCATTGGCGATCGAATCCTCAAACATTTTGGGGAATACCAACAAAGCAAGACAAGCCTTTTAGAAAGTTGGGTTTTAGGCGATCAGCATTTATCGCCTCAGTTTGATAGGAGATTTCAGATTTATACACCCAGGAAAGCGTGACCATGCCTAAACCGAGACGTCCTTATGGAGCCCTTATCGACAGCCTCTCAAAAGTCTGGAAGATCAGGCCCGTAGACGACTCCGATGCTTTTCTCTTAGCCGGAACAGCCAGTCTCCCCTGTTTGCAAAGCCAGGACCTAAAGATCGCCGTCTGGAACCTCTGTAAGGGTTCTGGAGGCTATCAGTTTGAACATGACTTCAAATCTATAAGTCGTCGTAACGATCTTATTCTCACCCAAGAAGCCCTTTTGTCGCCCCGGTCTATCAAGACATTTTTAGCACCAGGGTTTGCCCTCACCCATGCCGCATCTTATGCCCGAACCGATGGGCTGCGAGATGGAGTGATGACGATCTCTAGGAGTTGTAGTGACAGTTCTTACCTGCGCAGAATTCGGTGTAAGTATCCAGAGCCTTTTTTAAAAACCCCTAAAGTTGCCCTCGTCCAAAAATTTCCGCTCGCGGGGCAAGACCACCAACTCTTGGTCATCAATATCCATGCGACCCTTATTCGCTCCGTGAAAGCGACCATTGAAGAAATGCAGCACATCATCAGCTTTTTGCCACAACATGATGGGCCCGTGATTTTTGCTGGTGACTTTAACACCTTTAGTTCTAAATACCTGAAAGCTATTTGCCAAGAGCTAAGGGTCTATGGATTAAATCTAGTCCCCATCGAAAACGATCCAAGAGCTAGGACCCAAGCCCTAGATCAGGTTTTTGTGAGGGATTTGAAAGTGAAATCCATCAAAATTGAGGACTCTTACTTGAACTCAGATCATTTTCCAATTTTCTTATCCGTCTCCACTTAGTTTTGTGTTTCCACAAGATTGGTTTCGATCTCACTCATGTTCCTTCTCCTTGTTAAAACGGCCAGAGACTTGGTCAATCTCTTCGCCCAACTCGATCCATTGATTTTCATGGCTGGCAATGCGTTGGTGCAATTCTAGCTGTTCTTTATGGCACTCTCTAATTTTTTGATGATTTTCTGGAGATGTCTCCACCATGATCTCGTCTAGGATTTTAAGCCTGGACTTCATTTTGTTGATTTCTTCATCTAAAGAAGCTTGTTTTTTCTCAGCCCTCTGTATCTTAGACTTTAATTCTTTAGCCTCCTGGTGGCTCAGGTTTGTCCCGCGCTTTTCAGCTTTTTTTGATCCTGAACCACTGTGGCTTTTTTGGTTATCAATTTCTACTTTCAAAACATTTGGAAATCCACTTGTGGCCGCGAGCGCTTCATAATCCGCTAGCTTACCAGGAAACAGTCGGGAGCGGCCATCTGGCAACATCGCAAAAACATGGGTACAGACTCCCTCTATAAACGTCCTGTCATGGGAAACAAACACCATCGTACCCTCAAACTCATCGAGGGCACTGATGAGACCCTCTACGGTCGCCATATCCAGATGGTTGGTTGGTTCGTCGAGGAGCAGCAGTCCACTCCGCTTGGAAACAGCACAGGCAAGCCCCACCCTCGACAGCTCTCCACCGGATAAGACCGAGACCTTTTTAAAGACGTCATCACCCCGAAACATAAATCCACCCAATAGATTTCGGCTTTCCTTTTCGCCAAGCCCCGTCTGGCTCATAAACTGCTCTAGAATGGTCCGGTCCCCCAACAAAACCTCCGACTGGTCTTGGGAGAAATAGGCGACCTTTAACGAAGGACAGGGAATCACCTTTCCTTGAATCGCGGGTATGACTCCAGCAAGGGTTTTTAAAAAGGTGGACTTCCCGATTCCATTGGCACCAATCACCGCTATTTTATAACCCTTTTCTACGGTGCATTCGATATGCTCTGCTAAGGGCTTGCCATAACCGATCGCTAGGTCTTCTACCTCTGTGACTAGTCTTGGAGTTTTGACAGGACTCGGTAGATCGATAGAAAAACTATAATTTGCTTGATTTGTATCCAGCGAATCCTCAAGGTCACGGATTCGTGCAATCATCTTGACCCTTGATTGGGCCTGTCGTGCTTTACTAGCTTTCGCACCAAACCGCTTAACGAAGTCCTCCATTGCTTCACGTCGTTGCTTAAGCTGCTCAGAACGGGCCCGCTCCTGCTCCATTTGTGCCTCTCTCTGCTCCAAAAATTGGTCAAAATTTCCGCGGTAGGGCGTCAACTTTCCGGATTCTAAGAAAAGCACCATCGTCGGCAACCTATTTAACAGCTCGCGATCATGGGAAACAAATAAGAGCGTTCCTCGATAACCCATCAACCAGTTTTCGATCCAAACCAGACTTGGTAAGTCAAGGTGGTTGGTAGGCTCATCGAGTACGAGAAAATCTGGCTCGGCAATCAAAAGGCGTGCCAACTCAAGTCGCATACGCCAGCCTCCCGAAAGGGTTTGGGGGGCAACATCCTGACCGTTTTCCTTAAACCCCAATCCCTTTAAGATAGCAACTGCTTTCGACTCGATGCTGTATCCATCTAAGAGTCTAAACTCAGATTCTGCATCTTCGTATTGCTGGAGAATCCTATCATGATCGTCTTCATTCTGTTCCGCTTCCACCAACAAAATCGCCATTAGCTTTTGCAGTTCCATCACCCTTTTATTGCCTGCCATAGCTTCTTCAAGCACCGAAGGCTCTGGGTTAGGATTGGGAGATTGGGGCAGATACCCAATCTTTATTTTTTGCGGCACTAAAACAGTGCCATCATCTGCAGGTTCTAAACCTGTTATGATATTTAACAGGGTTGTTTTTCCAGCACCGTTGGCACCTACCAAGGCCAGGCGCTCTCCACTGGGAAACTGATATTTAACATTGGCAAAAAGTGTCTTGGTACCAAACGACTTCTCTATATTCACTAACTGAATCAATGGTGTATCCCTCAATTTACTCTGAATCTCTAGCTTTTTCTGTCTTGACAAAACCCATCAAGGGCCTTGTCCGGCTCTCCTAGAGCTTCTACCTTTTCCTCTAATGCTTTTAAAAACTTGGCTATGGACCGTCCGGATCGATCGAAACATCGATGGGCTTTTTCAAATCTTTCTCGATCCGGAGCATACAGGACCGCTGCCAATATTGAAGCATTATTCCACGTCTCTTTACTCACTAAGTCGACCACTTCAAATTTAGGGACCTTACTCCCTTGCACATACTTTGAAATCGTCGCCGCCTTTATCTTTAACGTCTCCGTTTTAGATTTCGTGGTCGCATAAACCCGCTCCAACTCAGACTTCAGTTCTACAAGCCACTGCCTCAGTCGCTCTCTGTCCCGAAGACGAGCTTGGTATTCTGGGATTTCGCTTGCTAAAGAAATATCCTCTAAATACTTAATCGTTAGGAGATGCCCTATATATTCTGCTAAATTTTCATTAAATTCTGCAGAGCCCTGAATCCAAAGGGTGCGATGGGTTAGTTCATGAAACAAAAGATGCGCAAGAGAGGGGTATGATCGCTGGATCATCGAACTAAAGAGAGGATCCTGAAACCAGCCTAGACTACTATAAGCCCCCGCTGCACCCCGTTTAACATCATAGCCCTCTTGTTCTAATTCCGCAGCTAACTCGTCCCGTTCCCCCTTATCGTAAAATCCAATATAGGGAACATCTCCAACCACAGGAAACCACCACGTCTTAAATTTAAGCTGATCAGCCTCTGCCGCTTGGACCAAATAAGACACAACCGGAGACTTTGTCTCAATAAAGGATTCATAGGAGTCCTCCACATTAAGACCTTCTTTGCGGGCATACTCGAGGATATTGATCACTCTCTTAAGTCGGTCCCTGGTGACCGATGATGTGTTCGTATCTTGAATAACCTCATTGAGATCTCGGCGCTGGCTCAAGAGACCAGCATGATGCCAGGCCTGACGGGTTATATAGCACCCTGACACCAGCACAGCCCAACAGGTAACCAAGAATAGTGGCCACAACTTCGCTGACAACTCCAAGACCAGTTTAAGGTACATGGTGATTATCCAGGTACCCTTTTCGTTTGAAGAGCCACAGTACCATGGTACCAATCGCTCCCATAAGCCCAAGCGTGAAATAGTACCCATTGGGACTCTTTAACTCTGGCATGTTTTCAAAATTCATTCCATAAATGCTCGCGATAAAATTGAGCGGCAGGAAGAACGCCGAAAAAACCGTCAAAAATCGCATAACCTCATTGATTTTTGAAGAGGATTGGTTGGATTGCTTCGCAAGGATTGCCAAATGAAGGCTGAGTAAATTGTCGACGTTGCTTATGATATCCTCAGCGTAAAAATTCAAGCGGCTGCATTTTTGGCTCATTCTATTAAAATAAGGCAGACTCGCTTCGGGGAGACTCTCGCCAAGGCTTTCAAAGATATCTGCGGTCAGTCGCAAAATATGGCTACAAAGGTGCGCCCTTCGGCGCAAATAGTACCCTTGGTCAAAGAGGGATTGGCTGTGTTGGATGTCAAAGGTTCTCGTTTCGATAAGTGCGAGGACATGATTCATATCTTGGATCAGGGGCTCATAGGAATCTATCACGCCTTTGATGATATCGATAAACAACCGCGCTACAAGGTCCTTTTTTGCAAACGGATCTTGCCAACGTGTCCTAAGTTCAGCCAAAAAATCTATCTCCAGACGATGCACGGTGACGATCACATCTGGCAAGACAAAAATAGCTATCTTCCGCGAAAGCTGCTGGGCCGTCGTTTCTCGTCCAGTCGACTTGGAATCAAATGCCCGCAAGATGACAAAAGACGACTCGCCAAAAGTATCATGTTTAGGCAAGTGCTCAGGCTCAAGACAGTCGAGTAAGGCCGCCTTGTGGAGTTTAAATCGCTCCGCAAGGCTATTTAGCTCTAGGTCTGTGGGTTGGATCACATCCACCCACGTTAGGTTTTCATTTTCTCTATTAAGATTAATCTCAGTAATCATTCAGGACTCTAGTAAGATTATGCTTTAGTAACCGTAGCTACAAGCTTTTGCCCATCGACTTGCCACTCTTCTGAAGTCGGATCAACTCTCGGTTCTCCAGGATTATTATCCTTATATTCTACCCGGCCCAACTGGATAACTTCAAGCTCAACAGCCAGAGTTTCGCTCGATATGTAATCTTTATAGATCTCGATAGCTTTTCCGACACCCTGTTCGGTCTCAATCCTTATTTTGATCCGGTCAGAGACATTGAGTTTAAGCGCTTTTCGGGTCGCCTGGATCTTGCTAATAACCTCTCTCGCAAGACCCTCTTGGCGGAGCTCATCGGTAAGGGTGGTATCAAGGAGAACCGTCAAATTTTGCTCCGTGGCCACAACCTTACCATCCTTGGGCCCTCGCTCGATGAGTAAGTCTTGATCCTGTACTTTTACGGAACCTATAAAGACCTCTCCCTTCTCCTCCAACTCTGCGATGACCGCCGCGGCGCGGTCTCCATCTTGATTGATCCCCTCCAGATTAGATCTAAAAACCGCTAGTTCTTTGCCAAGCTTTGCCCCCAGGGTCTTTAGATTTGGTTTCAGTTTTAGGGATACAAATTTGGATTCCTGGGTTGAAAAGATAATTTCTTTTACATTTAATTCACTGCAAAGAATCGCCGCCCCTTTCTTGATGATCTGTGCATCAGACTCTTGGCGTGTGATCACAAGAAGAGAGGCCAAAGCCTGACGGGTCTTAATCTTTTGTTTTGCTCTTAAGCTACGCCCTAAATTGGCGACTCGGCGCAACAGGTCCATCTCATTTTCTAGGGAGAGATCGACCAATTTCTGGTCTGCTTTCGGAGCATCGCAGAGATGCACGGAGTTTTCCCCATGAATATCCTCTATTCCTTCAACTAAATTCTTGTAAATCCGGTCTGCCATAAAAGGTGCAAAAGGCGCAAAGACCTTGGTAAAGGTGCAAAGTACATAATACAAGGATTGATAGGCTTCTTGGGTATCCTGGGACAGATTCTCGATCGCTTTGCCCTGATTTTGACGCTCCTGATGATCCTCTACGACGAGAGCCACATCGTCTGACCCTTCACCCTCTCCAGGATCGTCGACTTGGCTCGTACCCCAAAATCTTTTCCGCGAAAGACGAATGTACCAATTGGTCAAATCTTCGATGAAATCCAAAACCTTTGGCACCACATTGTAGAGACGGTAGTGCTCCATTTCATGGTGAACCCCCGCAACAAGCGTCTGCAACCTCGAGACAATCCACCGATCTAATTCATTTGAAACCTTAGGGGCGACTCCCAACGCCAAGGATCTCTCTGGTTTCCACCCATCCGCCTGGGCATAGGTCGCCAAAAAACTATAGGCATTCCAAAGTGGTAGAATCACTGCTCGGGTCGTATCCCGAACCCCCTGATCCGTAAAACACAGATCGCCAGCCTTGAGGATAGGGGAGTTGAGCATATAAAGTCGCACGCTGTCGGCTCCCATCTTGTCGAGAAGATCTTCGGGAGGGGTATAGTTTTTGTGGCGTTTGGACATTTTTCTGCCATCTGCGGCCAAAACTAAGCCGTTGACGACCACATTTTTAAAGGCTGGCGTCCCAAAAAGCGCGGACGACAGGACACTCAGGGTATAAAACCACCCCCTCGTTTGGTCGAGACCTTCGGCGATAAAATCCGCGGGAAATTTCTGTCTAAAGGTCTCTGGGTTGTTAAAAGGGTAGTGACTCTGGGCGTAAGGCATCGAACCAGATTCAAACCAACAGTCCAGAACTTCGGACACTCGTCTCATGGTCCCACCGCACTGGCTACAGGACCACTCCAAGGGGTCAACTTGGTCGATATGGAGGTCCTTAAGACGAGTCCCGCTTAGCTTGTAAAGGTGCTCGATACTTTCGATCACTTCAATATGCTGGTCACTCTTCGAGCACAGCCATATGGGCAGGGGAGTTCCCCAGAAGCGATTGCGGCTGATCGCCCAATCTCTTGCGTTTTCTAGCCACTTTCCCATCCGACCTTCTTTAAGGTGTTCGGGAACCCAATTTATTTTTTGGTTGTTGCTGATAAGGTTGTCTTTAATCTTTTCCACATTCACATACCATGTGGAAACAGCCTTGTAGATAAGCGGAGTATCGGTCCTCTCACAAAAGGGATAGCTATGGACAAGTTGGTCATGCCTTACCAGATGGCCGTTTTCCTTTAAAAGCCGAATGATGTTTTTATCGGCATCCTTAACAAATTGGCCTTGAAACTCTGGTATTTCGGCCTTAAAGCAACCTTCGTCATCCACAGGATCCACCAACCCGATATTGGCTGCCTTGCAGATGCGAAAGTCATCCTCGCCATAGGCTGGAGCTTGATGAACTATCCCGGTCCCGTCTTCGGTCGAAACATAAGAGTCATTGAGCACTCGGAAAGCGTTTGGTTGGTCTTTGAAATAGGGAAAGATCGGAAGGTATTCCTTACCCAAAAGATCTTTCCCTTTAAGTTTGGCGACTATTTTAAACGGGACTTCCCCGACTTTTTCTGATTTTGAGCCACCCTTTTTGTAGAGCGCCTCAACCCTTGCTTCGGCTAAGTAGTAAAACTCGCCAGAGTTTAGATCTTGTATCTTGACGTAATCAATATCTGGCCCTAAACACAGTCCTAGATTTGAGATAAGAGTCCAAGGAGTCGTGGTCCAAGCTAAAAGAAAAGCTTCTTCGGTTTTTAGCTTAAACTTTACTGTGACCGCTGGATCCTGCAAGTCTTTGTAATTTTGATTGGCTTCGAAATTAGAAAGAACCGCGGAGATCCTTGGAGAGTAGGGGACCACCTTAAAGTCTTTGTAAAGGAGCCCTTTTTTCCAAAGCTGTGAAACAACCCACCACACAGACTCCATAAACTCAGGGTCCATAGTCCGGTATTGTTGGTTCCAGTCCACCCACCGACCTAAACGGGTGATGGTTTTTTGCCATTCCTGGGTATAGTGTTGTACCGAGGATTTGCATAGCGCATTAAACTTTTCGACACCTAGTTTTAAAATATCAGAGCGCCCTTTGATATTTTCCCGCTTCTCGATCTCGTATTCCACGGGTACACCATGGCAATCCCAGCCAAACCGACGCTCAACGTAGAATCCTCTCATCGTCCAGTATCGAGGAACAGTGTCTTTAATGGTATTGGCCAAAAGATGACCATAATGGGGGAGACCGTTTGCAAAAGGAGGACCGTCATAAAAGGTAAAGTGAGGAGCTTTGGCCCGCTTTTCGAGGGATTTTTCAAAAACTTGATCCTTAGACCACTCGGCCAATAGATCCTGTTCCATACGCGGTAAATCGATGCTGCCTTGCTCTACCCTCATGATCATCCCTCTAAACCTAAGAGTTCCACCATTTAAAGTCGTGACATTAGACATTTCGAGCTTAAAAGGCAAGCGATCCCACCTGGAGCCAAGCACTGTAAAGCTAAAACATCATAGCTCTCTGTTCTTGCGGCTCTTCACCTTAGGTGCTATGAGGTAAACCAAGAACAGAGCAGATCTGCGACTCCGCAGCCAGCTCTGCTAACGAGTCGCCTACAGGACTAACTCACCAAAATTATTAATCTTACACATAGTCCTGAGCCGCTCCACTTGTGATTTGGAGGCTATGTAGGATGATATCCAGGATGTTTGAAGGTCTCAGTTTTCTTAGGTCCACTGCGAGCTTTGTGACTGTCTTAAACCTCTGGGCATGCGGGCCAAATCCAGATCAGGGGTCTGACTTGTCTATCACAGGGGGGCAGCTCTTAGAGTCTAACTCTGGCCCCACCGTCGCCCTGATGAAACACGATGGATTTGACAGATTTTACACCTTTTGTTCGGGGGTTTTGATCGCCCCCAACAAGGTGTTAACAGCAGCCCACTGTTATCACCGGCAGGTACTCCTTAAAGATTTTCGCATCGCCATCTCAACGGCAAAACCCGACGCCGACCCCATTGAAAATCTTTATAAAATCATGAAAGTAAATCAGTATCCTGGATTTAGCCCCGGCGCCATGCTCCGAAGTAAGGACGGACTCTTGAAACCTTCCCATGCTGGAGATCTCGGAGTTTGGGAACTAGAAAAAGAGGTTCCCCAAGTCCTCCCCGCAGCCCTCGTCGGCCCCGACGAAGTGAGTCAGTACTTGGTCGATCATCAGCCGGTTTTGGTGATGGGCTTTGGCAAAAGAAACTTTGAGGACTCGGATTTTTGCGCGGCCCAGTTAGCACAAGCCACGATTCCTTTCTTTAAGTCATCGACCCAAAACGCCTCGGTCATCGATATGGACGGGGGCCGTCCCATCAAGCGAAAGGTTCCCACAAAGGTGCCGGCAATCTCCGCCCATGAATTCTTTTTGGGGGGGCCTGGTATGCCAGACACTTGCAAAGGGGACTCGGGGGGCCCCGTCTTTATAAAAGACCCAGCTTCTGCCACCCTTAAAGTCCTTGGGATCACCTCGCGGGGATCCAGTGCCTGCAAGGATGGAGGGCTTTATTCGTTGGTATCTGCCTATTCAGCCTGGATTCGGTCCTTTATCCATTGAAACTGCTCTGTCATGGTTTATCAACAATTTTAATTAGTTATGACACATCACAATCAAGAATATTTGAGCCCCTCTAAATGAGCTTTGATAACGGCTGGGATTTTTTTTGCGTTATTGACCTGCAGTTCTAGGTCCTCGATCAGTAAAAGGCGAGGTTTTCCGTCCTCGTTTAGATCCGACCAGTGAGCGATTTGATCCCTTCGCTCAGCCAATCGACTTAGGAGATTGATATCAAACTCAAAGTTAGATGACTCTGGCGTTTCTGAAAATTTTTTTGTCTCACTACAATATTCCCAGCATTCATCAATCTTTGATTTTGTATAAAGGGATTCCTTTTCGATTCGTTGCTTTAATTTGGACATTAACCACCCACTTATGCCACCATCCTGAGTCAAGCCATGAATAATTTCCGTCCACTTTACATTCTTGAATTCATCTTTCAGCTTTTTGGTGACAAAACGAAGTCCACCGCCGTCAAACCTGTGGACAGCTACTCGGACAATTGTCTTATGAAATAATGTATCGATTGCACTCGCTAGAATGATCATTCCTCCCCGTAATATATCGGAGCTCAGCGAAGTGTTACTCATGTTTTTTGAGTGCAAAATAAGACTTTCGACTCTGCAGAGATTCCTATCAAATTCCGCGAATATAGAGTTCAGATATTCCACTAAATACTACCCAATTGTTTTAAAAGGGATTTGGCAGCTTGCTTATATTGGTGACAAATGGTCTGTTGAGCTGCTACTGACTGTGTAAGTACAACACCCGTCTGGTTTGCGTTATTTAGTTGGTCTATTGTAAGTTTGAAAGTAGCTGTATTATACCTCTGAGCTAGTTTTCCTAAAGTATTAAAGTCCGGTACTGAGGCGAGTATGACAGATTCAGGAGCTAGGAAATCGGGGTTGTTATTGAGCAATTCAAGTTTACAAGTATCTTCTATTTTTTTGATCCAATGTTGAAAACCCTTAGCTGGAGCTCCTAAGTAAACATTATACTTCGACACGACCAATCCACCGAATACGGGTTTCGTATCAGGCATCTTATAGTCAGCCTCGTTAAAATACTCATTCTCCCTCGCGCGATCGAGCCACCCAAACCATTTTGGTAGCACACTACTAAGACTTTCTACTGCAAGTTTACTGAATAGATCCGGAAAAACAGGAATCACAACAGCCCTCGAAGCCAGCACAAGGTTCTGTGATAGTGCAGAAAGACTGGGAGGTAGATCTACTAAAATCACTTCAGCATTGAACTTGTCCGCTGTCAATTGAATAAAGTTATAAAAAGCTCCTGGAACATTGACTAAATTAGTAAGCGCATCAGTAAAATTATGTGCCAATGCCAAGGTTGTTTCGAGGCGACCAATGTCCACATCTCCCGGAATCAATCCAACGGCTTCACTAATGCCACTACATATTTTAGGTTCCATGCCTTTAATTCCAACGGGACGACCATCAAAGACAGGCGAGACGCCGAACTTTAACGTTGTTCTACTCTCCTGCAGCTCACCAATGATACGATTATTGTCGTCTTGGACCTGGGCTAGATTCAGGTTTTCGACCTCGGATAGTTCAGAGCCGAAGACTGTGCTATGATTGAGAAGTAGAAAGCTTGTAAGATTGCATTGTGAGTCAGCATCGACGAGAAGGACTCTTTTTCCCAAATCATTAAAGGCCGCGGCAAGATGTATGCAAGTGGTAGTTTTACCTACGCCACCTTTATGGTTAAATACTGAAATAATAGGAACAGACATTAGGAATAAGACCTATTTTGACATAGCGAGTTTTGAAAAAGGCACAAATCCAGATTTGCTCTTGTCTCTTTAACGGAACTATCCTGTATTTTCTGTGAGGCTCTTAAACGACCAAAGGAGTGTATCCTAGTCAATTAAGCCTATCAAGAGGATCAGATTGATAGGAGGTAAGTAAACTCTATTGGTTATGAATGAGATCATTCCTTAGTCTGGCATCAGGGCCCATAAGGGCGGAGTAGTTCACTTAGGGTCCTGCCGGGTATCACCCAACAAATATGCGTTAATTTTTAGTCATTACATTTGCTTACGATTTATTAAAATGCTAGTTTAAATTTGCATGTTTTTTTTAAAATGCAACTTTAGGATAAGCCAATATGCTGGATCGATTGATAAAAATGGATGCTACTGCCCATGAAAGTTTCTTCCTCTGGGGACCTCGTCAGTCCGGCAAGTCGACGTTGCTTGCAGCCAGATACCCCAATGCTATGGTGATAGACCTCTTGGAAGCCGCACTCCTTTAGGGGTGCTGGTAGTTCACAATTGGGTTTATCACGAACTTCGCGCCTATACCCGCTACAGTGGCCGTTGGGACGATCTGACCTACTGGCAATTGGCAGGCGGTCGGGAGGTTGATTTCATCGTCGGTGATCTGCTATTAGCTGTCGAAGCCAAAGGTACCGCGGTCATCCATAGTGATCATTTAAAAGGACTGCGAGAGCTCAGGAGCGACTATCCCGACGTCAAAGCCACCTGCATCGTCTGCCTTGCATCTACCGAAAGCGTGACCGAGGATGGAATATTGATCCTACCGTATCAAGAATTTGTCAGTCGCTTGTGGGCGGGGGATCTCTTTTAACCCATTTAGATTGGAACCCTATGTGGATCGATGACTTAATCCTTAAGAGAATGGCCGAGCCGATCGCACAATGGTGCTGGGTTCCAGAGGATCCCCATGTGATTTTGGGGGCTAGCAACCGCGCTGATACCGAAATCGATGAGGAGGCTTGTCTCCGAGACAACGTGCCGGTCCTCAAGCGCTATGGTGGCGGTGGCACCGTTGTTTTACATTCTGGATGCGTGATTGTGAGCGTCGGACTCTGGGTCAAAAGCCCCTATCAAAACCAACTTTACTTTCAGCTCTTAAACCAAGCCATCATCAAGGGCCTGGCCGCTTGGGACCCCGCATGTGGGGTACTCTCCCAAAATGGCATCAGTGATATTTGCATTGGATCAAAAAAAATTGCTGGCACTTCGTTATTTAGAAGCAAGCACTACCTTCTTTACCAAGCTTCCATCCTCGTTGATCCTAATCTCCATCTGATCGAGCGCTATTTAAAACATCCTAGCAAAGAACCTACCTATCGTCTCAATCGGAGTCATAGTGACTTTCTCTCCAGCTTGCATGAATTTTTGGGCAAAACTCCCTCGTCCAGCGAGATTTCCCAATTTCTTTCCCTCACCTTGAGGACCATTATCGAGGATTTACTCAAGGACCATCTTCTGCCTCCCCAGCCGGATCATTTTGCAGCTCTCGAAGCGCGGGTTAAGAGAAACAGTGAGTTTCATAATGATCCCTAGTTTAGAGGAGTCGATGTTTGGGCGATTTTAAGGTGTACGAGGGTTAATTTACGGCACTTTAATGCACTGAATTTTAGCAGCTTTAATCTCATGGGTCCGTGGATTATAGGGAAAGACTAAACTTATGGACCAACCAGGGGATTTAGGCATGGCCTCTTTTTCGCCAAACCACCATCGGCAGGATAGGTCTTGAACCTTGCTTTTATTTTGATCCGCGTCGACTTCGCAATCGAAACCCTGCACCTTAAATTCACTTTCCCTATAGCTCCATAAAACATGTTTGACAAACATGTCTCGCACATGGACTGCCCGGTCTATTTCGGTACCGTCCTTTTGGAGGATCGACCCATTAAGATCACACTGGGTCAGGTTTTTAGCTACTTTGTGTCCAGCTAATTTTGCCAGAGATTCAAGCACTTTTTCTTTGCTGTATCCATCATGTGGAGTCCCCCCAAACGCTCCGTGAAAGACCCCACCTAAAATCCACCAAATGATACCCATTCTGAAACCGATCCAATTTAAAACATTAGCTATGATGAACGGGCCTGATTTTTAACCCATTCGACCTTTATAGAAAACTCACCCCTAAGATACTCTATGTCTTGGCTCCAAACTTGAATTTGACCTGCATAGATCCGCATTTTCGCTACGCCACCAACATTTAAAGTATCCAGAGGCACTATAAATTGATTGACTTTCACAGACCCTGAAAGCGATAAAACGCCTGCTTCTGCCCAATCCTGGGGGACGACCGCTAAGGTGGTCCAAGATCCTGGCGTTATTGTACTCAGCTTTTGCTGGCTAAGGATCCAGGTTGAAAAATCACTCTTTTCTGTACGGCGAGAGTCTTCTTTTGGTTCACTTGCAAGCAAACCGTCTGGACTAAACAATGAGCCACCAACTCTAAGGCGCCCACTCTCCCAACAAAGGGGCATATCAACTCCGGCAATACAAGGCTTAACTCCACCTTGGATCGTCGCAAAATCATGGGAATGATTTAAGTGCGCTTTTGTATCTAAACCAGATTTTGTCGCCTGAAACGTCATCACTTCAGCAGGTATATCCGATCCATTAATCGTAATTTTATCGCCTTGGGTCTCTAAATCTATAATCCCTGGAGGCCCTTGTTCACCGGTCTCGCCTTTAGGACCGCGGGGGCCAGCCTGGCCAGCCGGACCGACTGGTCCAGCGGGGCCTGCCTCACCCTTAGACCCTGGAAGCCCCGAGAGCCCCTCGGCACCAGTTTCGCCCCTTAACCCTTGGGGTCCTTGGGGACCCTGAGAACCCGTTTCACCTTTGGGCCCAGCAAGTCCCGGATCTCCTTTCGGTCCTTCTGGTCCCACGGGACCAGGCAAGCCCCTCGCTCCCTGTGGACCTTCAGGTCCCTGAGGTCCGAGTGGTCCTCGTTCCCCAAGATCGCCTTTTTCCCCCTTTGGCCCGGCTGGACCTACGGGGCCCTGCTCTCCGGTTTCTCCAGGGAGACCTTGGGGACCTCTTAGTCCATTTTCTCCCCGGGGACCTTGAGCTCCTGGGGGACCTGCTTCGCCTTTTTCGCCCGCTGGACCTGCTGGGCCGGCTGAACCTGCTTCACCATTTGCGCCCGCTGGACCTGCTGGGCCCGCTGGACCTGCTGCGCCTTTTTCGCCCGCAGGACCAGCTGGGCCCGCTGGACCTGTAGGTCCCGCTGCCCCTGGTGCTCCTGGAGCGCCGTCAGCACCTGCTGCTCCCCGTGGTCCTTGGGGGCCAACTGTACCTGGAAGACCTGGAGCCCCAGAATCGCCTTTTGGCCCCGATGGTCCAGGGTCCCCTTTGAATCCTTGATCCCCTTGATCACCCTTAGGCCCGATGGGTCCTATCACCCCTTGGAGTCCTCGGTCCCCTTTATCACCTTTGGGCCCTGGTACCCCGATGGGGCCCACTGGTCCTGGATCACCTTTTTCACCTTTGTCACCCACAGTCCCCGCATCCCCCTTAGGACCTGGATCTCCAGTATGACCGCGAGGACCCATCGGACCAGACGGACCATCAAGTCCTCTTTCCCCTCGGATGCCTTGGGGACCGGGGGCGCCTTCGGGGCCTTTAGGACCAACTCCGCCCTGGGGACCTTCGGGGCCTGGGGGTCCTTGGGGACCCGCTCGCCCGCCGAGAGGCATATAGAGCTCTGAGAATTGGGTAAAGGATGCCGCCTCAAGCTTGATTTGCATGGTATCGGGGTCTTTGGCTAGCACCTCAGCCGTGAGGGGGATCTCGCGCCCAATGATGGTCGAAAAATCACACGTATTGTTCATGATCACTCGATGGATTTCGTCACCCCATAGCCGCTTGCCGCTGGCTTTATCCGTGATAGAAACCACGTAGGAGACCCCAACCTGGCACAGATCTGGTTGTCCACCGCAGGGACAGGACACTTGAGCATAGATGGGAACCGCTCCCCGAGTGCCATAGGTGCTCCCATCAAATCTTTTGTGGACTTCGATAGTAGGAGTCAACACCGGTACCAACTTTGGCTCAAACGTATCTAAATGGCCGCTGTCGTTAAGATCGATGCCGATGATTTTCCCTGCTTCATCTGCCAAGACGCCCATAAAACCCTGGATTCGGTGACGCCCCGGACTGGTTTCGATGATTTGCAGATCTTGAGTGTTTATTTGAACGACGGACTGATTGCCATCTGTGGTCACAAGCTTTGTCTGCCATCCTGATGGGTTTGAAGCGTTTATTTCAAAATCCACATGATAGAATTGGGTCAACGCCCCTCGGGCATTTTGGTAATTTAAGATCAATAGAGAAATAAACAATATCCTTACGATGTCGTGACCTCTCCATGCTTTCATCCATCTGGTGATGGATAGGCTCAATTTTTGAAATCCAAGAATCATTTGAATCCCTCGCATTTTGATCCTTTCACTCTTCAATATCGACGTTCATGGTAGCATTGCAAAAATCTCTAAGTACTTCTGAGACACCTTCCCTTGGGCAGTTTTCTAACGTCTTTGGAACGCTCCCATTAGAAATGGGGTTTGCATCCAGATATAAGTATTCGAGGAGAGTCAATTTTGCCAGGGGCGATACATCGATGATACGATTTCCAGATAACCTTAAATCTTTGATTAAAGTTGTTGAGAGTAGGGGGGTTAAATCTTGAATCATATTTTGTGTACCGTCGAGAGCGATGAGTTCCTTATTGCGGGTGATAGTATGGAGGTATCTTACTTGGTTGTTGGCAAAGTTTAGCACATTTAAATGAGCAAATCCTTCGATCACCACCAAATGTCTAACCTGGTTGTCTCTAAAAGAGAGTCTCTTTAAGATTTGAAAATTTTTGATAGGGGTCAGATCCCAGACCAAATTGCCATCGAATGAAAGGTAGTGAAGATTTACCAAAGAAGCGATAGGTTCTAGGTCGCTGACTCGGTTACCACTAAAGTCCAGCCACTTGAGTCCCACCAATGTCGAGAGAGGTGATAAATCTTCGATGTCGTTGTTATTGAGAAATAACGTCTTCAGATTTTTCAGTTGTGGGATCATTGTCAAATCGGCGAGCTCGGTGTTACCTAGATTAAGATAGGTAAGGAGTTTGAATCTTGATAAATCCTCCAGATCTCTCACCATAGTCCCCCATAAAACCAGTGCATCAAGATTCACCAAGTTGCGAATCGGATAAAGAGACTTTACGGGGTTGCCAGACAAGGTGAGTTCTTTGAGTTGGGTAAGTCTGCCTAGAGGCCGCAAGTCTTCGATCTGATTAGTCGATAGATCCAGTGTTTTCAAGTTTATAAAACCACTGAGGGGCCTTATATCAGTCAAATGTCTTTCAAAGAGGTCGAGCCGCGCCATGGTCATTAACCTTTGATGGGCTTGGGTACAATCAGTTGTTTCAGCAATAGTTAAGAGCGCTTCTACCGTCACCCTAGCTGACGCTGAAATCGACTCACTTTGGCACCACTCTAGAAACGATCCGGGATCATCCCATTCCTCTAGAGTGGATTGTCCAAAAATAGGATTTGAAACACCTATGATCATGGTCCCAAACACCAAAATCAAACCTATTATGTTAGCTTTTTTAAAAGACATGCTCATTTTGATTAGTGATTTACGGACTCTTAAGATTCCGTGGATTGTAAGTTCCATGATTCAACCCTCTATTAAAGAAATTCGCCTCTAAAGAATACACCATAAGCCGGTCATCGATCTTTGGATTTTGATTATAACAAATGCACCGGCTTCACCTAAGAGCGCAAAAATGCCCTGCTGCTTTTCTTTGTTAGAGTCAAGATAACCCACCAAAAACAAAGTTTACTAAACAATATTTATCAAAATATTAAATAATATTTTATGTATTGTCTTCAGTTTTTTAACTAAATTTTATAAACATTTTGCCGACTCATTCAATATAGTTTTTGTGATCATTCAATCACCTTACCCTCGTCACCATGTCTTACAAGACCATGGAGGTTCTAATGTCTCAAAGTTATTTAGCTACTTTTGGGGTCTTAACTTTCGTAATTTTAAACGGCTGCCAACCCGTAGAATTTTACGGTTCAAACCACAATATCAGAGAAATACGGGTGGTCACATCGGACAGTTTTATTGCATCTGACCTAAAAGAAGCCCAACTGGATTACGACTATGAATATAAAAAATTCTCTGAGACTCTAACCCTAAAAGCGAAAAGTCCCGCCGAATTTACCTTTAAGCAGCTTTCAAGGGACAAGATCAAAAAAAACTTTATGCAGGGATCAAAAGGTGATCTTATACAAGAAAACTTTGCCATAAAGACTCCTGATAAATTGGATCTTCTGCTCGTTATCGACAACTCCTCTTCTATGTCTCCTTACCAAACTCGATTAGCTTCCGGGCTCATGCCGCTTCTAAGTCACCTAGGCAATACGGACTGGAGGATGATGGTTATCACCACAAGTCCCATTCGCAAACCGGCACCGGACGGTCGCACCCTTAAGATCTTTGGCTGCCCAAGGCTCAACAAATCTGATCCAGAGGACAAGGCGCTTATCACTAAAAAGGAGTTTGAACAAAATCCCCAACACGCAATCTCTCGCTTCGAATGGAAAGTGGCTGTGGGCGAAACGGGAGATCCTATAGAAAGAGGGCTCCTTGCTGCCGTCGCAGGGTTAACAGGAGAATGCGGAGATCCCACCAAATCGTGGGTCAGATCTGATGCCCATAAAGCCGTCCTTTTGCTCACTGACGAAGAAAACTGTGGTAGCGATCCAGACCAAAACTGCGATGATAGTCTTGATAGCCACCCTGAGTTTTTTGCGCAACAAGCTCCGTCAGGCACCCAATTTTTTGCGCTTCTTCACGATAAGGACCTCTACAGCGGGTCCTGTCAAGATGAAGGCTATATCCGTAAACCCGAAGATTACCGCGCTGTCATTGCTGCTACGGGAGGTCTCGAAGGCAATATTTGCGCTCAGAGCTACGATCAAATTCTCCGCGAGATCTCTAAAAACATCCATCCTGTCAACAAGCTTACCTACCAACTCAAACCCATCTCCGATCGAAGCGAATTAAAGGTTGCTATCGACGATATCCCCGCCGAGATTCCGTTTGAAATCATCGATAACACCCTAAACTTCAAGGCACCGCTTCCAAAAGACGCTGAGTCTCTTATGGTTTCCTACCGGACCCGCATGATCCCCACCTTTCGCTCCCTTAACATCCCTGACAGCTTTGATCTCACGACGCTCGAAGTAAAAGTCAATGGCGCCAAGTTAGGGCTCGATGGATACCGCGTCGAATCCAACAAAGATAAGCCTAACTCCAGTCAAATACTCCATTTCAAAAACCAGCCTCCCGATCTGGCCTCTATAGAAATATCGGGTCATAATCTCGAGATCCCACTCCCCCACATTTTTAATATCAGCGAGCAGCTCCCAGAGGACGCCCTTTTGGACACACTGAAGGTCAAGATCAACGGTCAACACCTCGACAAGGTCTCCTTTGATTCCCAACAAAAGATCTTAGATTTAGGTGAGCCGCCCCGGGATGGGACAGTCTTAGCTGTGAGTTTTGAAACTTCGGAGTCTAGACAAACTGTCTATCCCATTTTGGCCGTCCATCAGAACGAAAGGATCCAGGACGTCGACATCAAAGACCCAGAGACAGACCAAAACGTAGTTGGAAAGATCGAAAACAACGACCTCCATATTGCACCCCATGAGGTGAGAGACGGACGTAAAATCATAGCGAGCTATACCGCTTCCGAAATCTCCAGGGACCTAAATTTATCTCTGCCCCACGACCCTATCCCTGAGTCTCTCCAATTTGCCGGCAGACCCACAGGATGCATAGCCCTTCATCAAATCTCCCAAAGATCTATTTCATTTCCTTGTGCCGGCTGGGAGGTAGGCGATTTTAAGTTAAAATATCAGTATTGGGATAAAATCAAGACAGAATTTCCTATCCCAAAATCCTATAAACAAAACAACTCTCTAAGAGTCACTCTTAACGGTGTCGAAACATCGGCCTATGAAATCGTCGATGGAAATATCCGCTTTCCCGAGTCGCTCCTTGATGAGGAGTCCGTCGTTGAGATCTTTGTTGAGAGTTTTGTCTCCTATTAAGCTCTCTTTGGGCCCACTTTTTTCCAACTGATTCGTCCCGGGACAAAGGACGATTTACTTGGACAGAAGTCGATGGAACTCGTTGCAACGAAAAGCATAACTTAGAACTGCATCACGTCCAGACGATACACTGCCTTTACCTTCCCGGTTAAATTTGGCCACCTGAATAAAAAATGTTCAGTAATACATTGCGGTTGTCCCAGTCACTGGGAAACTCGGGGAAAATTTACCTGCTTTCAGAACGTTATCGAATTGAATTAAAGTATATTTTATGATATACCGATAATACAAGGAGTGTGGCTGCATGTTTGACGGCTTTACAGTGCAATTAAGTACCTGGGTGAAAACAAAGCTAGAAGCCCGCGGCCTTACCCAACTCGAAGTGGAAGAGGTCATCTATTGCGACGACCAACCAACCAAGCAGACTGACCCCAGGCATGTGCCCCCCGAAACCTGGCGTTT
>JBGSUI010000009.1:0-1907 GCA_041736175.1 Oligoflexales bacterium
AAAAATTAGCTATATTTAAATGGAGTCTGAGATTCAGAGGTCTAGGAATTGAATAAAATGTGCCGAGATTATGCCGGAAGGAAAGCTACAATCTGCCCGGATGCTCGGGATAGGACTGCGCGCGAGCGCGCTTAGTTCATAAGTGTATTTTAACACAACTAATTAATATACGGGATCATGGAGATCCTGATAATTTAGTAGTCGTGAAGCAGTTTTTTAAAAAAATTAATGGAGATTGTATGAGAAAATTAATCATTTTATTGTCATTGGCTTCAGCCATAGTGGAAAGCCCCGTCAGGGCGGCATGGGCCAGCGGTGGTGGCGAGCTTTTTCGGGATGCACAAAATCCATGGTTTGTTCAAAATACCGCACAGGTCAACTATTGCATCTTAATGGATGAAGAGCACTTTGGCGTCGATGAATCCACTATCGATCGAAACATCACTTTGGCTCTCGATTATTGGAAACAGGAGTTTGCACGAACACCACCCGTTACAGGAGATCGTGTCAAAATTGTTGTCGCAACGCAAAAATTTGTGAAAACCTCCTGCCACAATTCTACGGACCTCGTTTTCCAAATGGGCTATCTGGACGGGAAGCAGATCAAGGAAATAGGTGACCCCACCCATTATATTTCCACTGCCATTCGCACCTCCTATGACTCAGTTCATCTAAAGGGACGAGGATTCGTCTATCTAGCGCCGCAAACGGGCCCCCTAAAAGTTAATGACGACCGCTTGGTGCCTGACCCTTGGTCTCGAGATAACAATGGGCGTTTGCTGATGGTTTTAATCCACGAGCTGGGGCATGTCTTTGGTATCCCCCACCTAAGCGGTTCCGCTGTGGGATTTTCAGGTGTTGCGACGATGAGTGCAGGATTTCCCGAATGGATACTAAACAATAAATTGCAAATTGGAATCGATCCCTATCGTTTACCGCCTTTCTTTCAGCTCGACGAAAGTCAAAAAGTCACCATTGTCGATAGATGCTATGATCAAGATGATCAAATAAACCACGCGGCGAGGACTTTTTTTGATATTCCCAATCATTGGCACTGTATCAAAGCATCTTATCAAGGTGGGCTTTTGTCACTCTATGCCTCAAGGGAGTATAAGGATCACAGGGAGCTTATAGGAACAGCTACACTCGATGCCAAAGGGCGTTACACCATCCAAGATGCCATCACAATATGGTTGCCTCGAGAACAGGCTGTTTTTCCCAACCATGATGCAGAGTCTAGTGGATACGTCTTTAGTTCATGGTTCTTCCAAACAGAAAAAAAGGGGATCTACCAGTCAAGACGAAGCCCTAGTAAACGACCGATCATGGTGACACTTCCACGATATTTTGTCGAAGGACGGATTGGTGGAGTTCTCGATGGCAACCTTTATCTAGATCTTTTGTCGGGCATCTAGGATTCCGAGCAATGAGTTTTTCCTCATATTCGGCCATACCGATCTTAGTCGCGCATCCGGAGCGGACAGGAAGACTGGTTACCCCCCAAGGACAAGGAAGGTCCGCCTTGGAGACCGTTAACCCCGTAAACGACCCAGGAAAGCTTTAGGGGGCCAGGCTTCAATTCCAAGACCGCTTGTAAGCACCTAAGGAATTTGGAAAGCTACCGTTGTGGAGAAACTGAAGAGAGTCTTATCCGAAGCGCCCACCCAAAGACCAATTTTGGTTGATTTTTGAAAATGAGATCGAATCCCCCGTAACCGTGGGCGCTTCGGATAAGAGCCCAATGAACTAAGCGCGCGAGCACAAAGCTATGGGGAATGAATCATCTCGCTTGTCCATTGCGAGGATGTTCTCCCGCAAATATGCTCTTGGGTTTTATGCTGCAACAGACAATGATGTTGTGAATATTTCATGTATGCCGAGTCTAGGTAAAGTGAGGTGATGGCCCT
>JBGSUI010000012.1:0-18149 GCA_041736175.1 Oligoflexales bacterium
GCGACTCATCCATGAGAGCCAGCAGGTCAATCCATTCTTTTGAACAATTGTTTGAACTCATGCCCAAATAGTGCCATAGTTTGCTTACGCGGCCAATACATATTTTGTGAACTTGTCCAAGTAATTTTTACACACCTCCTAGGATACGAGCGTTGCCGGGAGTCCCTGAGTATGTGGCAACGGGGAGTCTAAGTTACAAATGGTGGCAATTTATTTTTCGTTTATCGTCCCGTTACCAAAGCCAAGTTTGGCGTGACTCTGACAACACCATTGCTGTCCCAGGGTCGACCATTTTTGATACCACGGTCGACTTTGATGGCAAAAAGTTTAAGAGATTTCCAGTAGCGATTGGGTTCGGTGTATACAACGTCACCGATGAGCGGCGGCTGCCGATCCAAGCCTATGAAACCCGTGCCAACCAAGGTTACACCGCCTATAGCGACTATGGTGGAATGCCACTTCCCGGGAGACAGTGGCGTCTTAGTTTATCGGCTTTGTTCTAGGGCCTTGATGGAGTGCTGTTTAGTAGGTTTTCTTAAATCCAATCAAAGGCAAGATGGCATCGTAGTGGCGCAGAGCATAGCCCACCCATGCCAGTACGGGGAGGACCACCTGCGGAACAAAAAGGTCACCGACTCGGACATGGGCAAAAATCGCTCCACCCATATATCCCGTCACGAGGATTGTCCCGAAAAAAGCTGTCTGAGGGATCAAAAACAGTGCGGCAACCACTAATTCCAAGATTCCTAACTTTGAAATCAACTCCATGGAAATCCCCAGATGCTCGATTCCCTGGCGCATTTCCTCGGATGGGGGCATCAGTTTTCCTGCGGCACTAAAAAGCAACATGCCCCCTACCATCACAGTCAAAATCCAACCTGCCTTGGTCCTCATGGGTTTTTATCCTCTTTTTAGGGTGACTCTCTTTATCTTACCATCTTGCTAGATGGTCGGCTGAAAGATCTCGGTCATTAAAAAATGAGGCCGTAGAGTCATCCGATAAATAGATCCAAAAGGTTTAGTAAATCTGGATTTTTAGATCCTGATGAAGAACTTTCTCGCGCGACACTATTCCGATCTCTTAGCCAGCAGATTTTTGGGGCAGAGCCGGTGCTTGGGAGAAAGGCTTAGGGTTATAGAGGCTTCGACCCCTAAGTTGGGGTAGGCGGGGACCTTTGATCTCGGGATATTCCCCGGTCAAAGTTTCAAGAAAAGCGACGATTTTAGTGACATCTTCATTTTTAAGGTCTTTCCCTAGCTGGGTTTTTGCCATCACCCGGACGGCTTCGTCTAGGGAGACGACGGAGCCATTATGAAAGTACGGAGCTGAAACGGCGATATTGCGAAGGGTAGGAACCCTCCAGAAATTTTTGTCCGCAGGGTTTTTGGTTGCGGTAAACCGTCCCAAGTCATCCGTTAAGCGGTATCTCGACTCGTAGGCCGAACCAGCCACTGTGGGGAATTTTTGAAAAAATCCAGTGCCCATAGGCAGCGAGGGTCCAGAAAAATTTCCCCCCGAATGGCATGCAATGCATCCAGTGGTTTGAAAAATCTCGTGCCCCTCCTTCGCAACCGTCGAAATCGCCTTTGAATCTCCCTTTATAAACCGGTCGTAGGGACTATCTTTAGTGATTAAAGTTCTTTCGAAACTGGCGATGGCTTTGGCGATGGTTTGGGGGGTAATTCCCTGAGTGCCAAAGGCCTCAGTAAACAACTGTTCATATTCAGGTATCGACCGAAGCCTTTGGACTGCAGACTCTAAATGATCCATTCCCATCTCAACGGGATTGGTAATCGGACCTAGGGCCTGCTCTTCAAGGGAAGCAGCCCGTCCGTCCCAAAACATAACGCTTTGGTAGGCGGCATTCCAAACAGTCGGTGCAGACCGACCCCCTAGCTGGCCTCTGACGCCCGCCGAAGCGGCACGATTATCAGTCCCACTACCAAACACGTTGTGGCAAGAGTTGCAAGAAACCGTTCCATCACTGGATAGAATAGGGTCAAAAAATAGCGCTTTTCCCAACTCAACCTTAGCTGGGGACATAGGGTTATCACGGGGCACCACCACCTCTCCAAGGGGTGTGCCCAAGGCTGTGTTGCCAGCAAAAACGGTACAAACTAAAGCTAAAACGATTTTTTTCATCCTAAAATCCTTCCGTCTTGTATCTCTAAAGACGCGCTCATGGGGGAGCTGGGGAGCTATTGAATATCGTAGTATCGCTGAAATTGGGTGATCCGTCACGGGATAAATCAGACTAGCCAATACGCCCAAGGTCTATCGTCCTGTCGGTCATTCGAGTAAAATAAAGCCAATAGCCTTAGATGTTAGCGTCGCGGATTTGGTGCAAAATATGATGTCCTTTCATAAAAGTTTGACGAAATTACTATTTGTTACTTATGGGGTTGTTTTTGGCTCGGATCAAGCAAGAGCAGAAAGTTTAGCCAGAAATACTGACGACCCACCTAAAGGACTCAAAATTAAAGGGGATATCGGTCTCAAGCTAAACTTTAGCAGTAACGAAGATCAGGGTGACGCCGAAATTGAAGCTGACCTAAAGGTCTCATCCCGTAGGTCCCATGGCTGGAAGGCAGAAATTGCTGTCGAAGGAGAAAGCGATGACCGCCAAATGAGGCTTAAGGAAGCGCTGGCTAACTGGTCCTCAAAATCCATAGGTTTGAGTATGGGACTTATTGAAAAAAATCTCGGAATGGAGTCTCACCAATCCAAGTGGGATCGCCATTTTGATAGCCTCATTTACCGAAAATTCAAAGAATCGGGTCTTGTGGGTGAGGAATTGGGTGTGTCGCTTTATTCTCCCGAAAAAACCTGGACGGCGAGTCTTGGCTTACCGGAATCCAAGGACTATAATCTAAGAGTTGCTTATAATGCCCCAATTTATAAAAACTTCATTATGCCACTGAGCGCTATTGTTCAATCCGATTACTGGTACCAGGGACAGCGTCAAACTATTTATGCGGCAACAGTCGGTCTTAGGACAGATCCCCCTGATCCCCCTGATCCCCCTGCTCCCCCTACTCCACGTGAACAGAGGCTTTCTTATGAACTCGAAGTTTGTTATGGAATCGATCCCTCTGCCTCTGAATGGTCAAAAATCGCAGGTAACGGTGGACTCACTTATTTTTCTGTTGTGCGGAGTGGACTGCGGGTTCCATCGGCCCACCTGGATTTCCAGTCGCCACTCAGTGCTCTTGTCGCTCTAGCCCTTATTGAACATCGAGATGACCGACATAGAGTGGTCGCCGGAGAAGGAGGGCTTGGACTTCTGTATTTGAAAGATGATTGGCAGCTCCAGTCCCAAATCAAAAGGCAGGTTGATTCCTATCGTTACCCAGATTACAAAACACAAAGTTCATATGACTGGATTTTTGATCTCAAGTTTTTGGTGAGACTATAAACATGTTAGACAATAAACATCTTTTAAGACCTATCTTAAAGGTTCCTATCACATACTCCTTTTGTTTTGGAAATTCTATGGTTCGTCATCTTATCTATCTTATGTTACTCGTGGGGTGCCAACGAGATCCCCTGGACCGAGATCCGAGCGAATTGAGTCTTTTGGAACTAAAAATCGACCCTAAGCATTTAAGCGAACTCGAAACAACCGTTGCCGGTAAAAATGAAGTCCCGGGTAAGATCACTGTTCATCAGGGGGCAACCTGGCGCGGAATGATTTCATACTCGGGAAAATCCAGTCTTTACCACCGCAAACGAGGGTATCAGGGTGTCGGTCGTGAAGGACGGCTGATGGGATTTAAAAACTTTCGGCTCAGTGCCCAGGTTAGCGATCCATCGTTTATGCGCAATCTGTTGACCTTCGAAGTCTATGCGTCGATGGGATTTTCCGTTCCTAAAACCGAGTTTGTCGAAGTCTATCTCAATGGCGATTTTCAAGGACTTTACCTTTTTATCGAAGAGGTTGACCGAGATTTTTTCAAAACCCGCGGCCTAGACCCATCATCGATCTACAAGGCCCGTTTTGGTCGGTTGGGAGCGGCCGACCTGAGTCTTTCTTCGATTAACCAACTTCATATTGGCTTTAACGTCGTCTTAGGTGACGAACGCATGTTTGACCTTAAAGATTTGATTATGGCGATACAAGATTATCAAAATAACCGTGACAATGGCGTCCTCGACTGGAACGAAGTCGTCAAATATCATGCTGTCACCGTCTTCCTTAAGCATTGGGACGGCTTTAAAAACAATTACATCCTCCATCGGGCAGGAGATAGTCCCCTATTCCATTGGGTCCCCTGGGACGGGGACCAAATTCTCCAGGATCCACTCTTTAAAGGCGATTTCACCTCCGAAAATGCCCTTTGGGGATTTAATGAAATAGCCTCGACGATCATAAACAATCCGATACTGTGCCAGAAATACCTGGAGCAACTCTCGATTCTAGCCCAAGCGTATAGCTCCGATTCCATAAGAACTTACCTAACTGGACCCGCTAAGAAAATCGCGCTAGCTTATCGCAAAGACCCTCTGTTAGGCAAAAAACAGCTAGAAGTGGAAATTGATGGAATCATCTCTACAGCGAGAACATGGCAGCAGCTACTAAAAGAAAAAAGAGCTGCGGCGACCTGCCTTTAGTCCGTTTGGAATAGATTAAACTACTTAGATCTTAGCACAAACACGTTGTCGCCCATCTTTTTTGAATCGGAACCCACCATAAAAGTATCGCCATCGATCACTGCTAAAGCTTCGGGATGGGATATGACAGCAGGAAGGTTCCAAACTTTTAAAACTTTTATTTTTCCCGCATTCTTAGAGGACAGCGGCATTTCTAAGTCTACCAGAAAGATCTTGCGGCACTGTTGGCTCAACACATAGAGTCCCTCGGTCTCATGCTGCGCAAGTTCAGAAAAATCACACTGACTATGGGTCCCTGTTATTTGCCACTGGGCCAGGGGCTGGAGAGTTTTGTCGGGTAGAGACTTTGTGTCTTTCGAGATTTCTTTGGTTTGTAGCTTGCCTCGTCCTACCCCAAATCCTTTGGCCTGACTCCCTTGAGGTCCGTACTCAACGATTTGGGCTGGATACTTCTCCTTGGCAATTAGGAAATGGTCATCGTTCATAAAAACCAAGCCCTCGCCAAGGGATTTGCGGGACTTTTCCTTGAGGTCCTTAAACTGAAAAGAAATGACTTGATTCATTTTTTTCATATCATGTGAAAATAGATAGAGGCTATTGGTGGTTTCCTGTAGCAACACGACCTGACCATTTTTGTCTCGAGTGACTCCTTCCCACTGGGTCAGTACAAAAGATGAAAGCTTTTTGCACGCATCGTTTGATACGTCGGAGCAAATTCCGAGGCGTGATTGGATGAAGGCATCAAAAGGGTAGGTTTTTAATTCTGGTTTTACTGGAATTCCATCGATGTTCTTCCAATGGAGTTGGTACAAAATGGGGTCTCGATCTGAGACGATATCAAGGGACCACTCGTTGTCATCTCGATTCAGGTGAAACCCCGAAATCTCTTTAACTGGCAGCTTTAGGACTTTTTGAATGGTGACATCTTTGGTATCTTCTTGAGTTCCTAACAACAGGTCATCAAATTGAATTAAAAATACCAATAAAAGAAAAACCACGATAAACTGTTGGATAAGTGCTACTTTTCGCTTTTTATAGGCAAGCATGACTTAGGTACCTAACCGATCCGATGGATAAAAGATATTAATTTGCGATTGATCGTCGATTGCTTTTAATTTTTTGGTGACCTCGTCATGAAGCTCAATAGAGATTCGAGAGGCATTAAAAACATATGAGGTAATCCCGTCATAGGAGCGAGCACTGACAAAATGAGGTCTTACTTTAGCGAGCTGGAGAGCTTCCATCAACTGAGGTGTGATACCATCTTTGGATGAATTAAACGTAATGACCCCAAATTGATAGACCCCAGTTTGCAGCCTGGTAAATAGGGACCTTACAAGTGAGTAGGCAAAAAGAAATAAAATAAAAGTCCCTGAAACAAGGTAAAATTCTCCAGCGCAGGCAATGGCTAGAGCGAGTGCGATTACGATAAACCCAACATCCTCAGCTCGTTTTACTGGAGTTCTAAACCGCACAAACGATAAAGATGCCAAAAGACCTATGGACAAAGTCAAGCTGCTCTGCACCATCCAAAATGTAGCAGCCAGTGCGGGTGTGAGCAGCACCAAACTTCTTGCAAGACTGCCATCCTGGGGTTCGTTGTTATGAAAATAAAGAAAGTAAACGGTTTTGAGCAGCCATCCATAACCAAAAGATACCACCAAAATCTGGAGAAACGTCAAAATATCACCACTAAATTCTAAATTGCTTTGTTTAAGCCCTTCTAGGAGTGGAGTTATGGCAAAACTGTCCAATTGCTCTAAGCCCATTGAGAATACTCCGGTTCGATCTGACCGTATTTCATCAGATTTAAACCCATATAAAATTTAGAAAACGAGACTTGTTTGAGCCGCAAAAGCCCCATCAATGGTTGATGGGGTCTTATATCGGACGTCTTGATCTCCATGACATGAAAAGGCAATCTGGTATCGTTAAAAAAGACATCTTTACCATTGTTAAACCCCTGCACGCGAATATTAATGTCCAAGGTGATACGGATATCAAACACCCTAAATCGGAGTCTTTCGTAGCTGACGCGGATCGATGGGTAAAGTGGACCGTATTGATTGGCAATCGCCATGATTTTTTTAAAGGTGGCCTCACTTGAACTTTGGGTCTTAAGGCGGTAGAGATCAGGCCATTCACCGGCTTTGAGTGATATGGCTTCGAGGTGGGCCTTGTACTTTGCAACGCCATAGATATCTTTGGCTTTAAGGTGAAGCTGGTTGAACGAGTTGCCGTACCCGCGGATTCTAAATTTAGTCTTCTGTGCATTGCCGTTCAAGCACTCGTTATAAAAATCATCACCTAAGGTATCGAAGTAGATGGAATCTACACATCCCATCGGAAATGGATCGGAACCACCATAGAGGCTTGTTAATACCTCCCTGACGTAGCCCAGTTGGTGATGGGGGACAAGCAACTTGTATTCATTATATTGAGTCTTCGGCATCAACATGATCGGCACTCCACTTCAACTACAAAAAAACTATGACCTTGCAAATCAACTAATCAAACTTGGCTCCCGATGTGCCCTAGGCATCGGTGTCCCTTCTCTACCAAAAGACCTCTAAGCAAGATTGGGACCAACAAAAATTGCCTACTATGGTTGGGTACTTTTCAACTTATTCATCCCTTAGGACCAAGATTTTGCCTAGTGCTCGCCATAGGTGTCAAAAATAGAGTCATTTTACCGCTGATGCTTGTTAAAGAAATCCAAAACCCTCGGGATAAATTGTTCGTTAAAACTAGGCACGTGCCCCCCTTGGTCGATGGTCCACAGCTCTGCAGCGCCGTTCTTAGCACAGGACCCATAGACGATCGGTGTGGTCTCCAAGCGAGAGTTTTCGCGCAGGATAGTAAACTTTTCACGATTTATTGATTCTGTCGAACAACCGTTGACCTTGGCCCAGTGTCCGATAGTCTCCCCGGCACTGGGGTAACGGGGAGTGGTTGGCAAGGTCTGGCCCCCCTGATATTGGATGACGGGGTCTGCTGTCCCGTGGATGGTTAGCACAGCGACGGGGACCTGGGGCTTACAGTCGGTCACTTGGGGTCTAAGGCTACCTGCGAGGGCTGCAATCGCCGTGATCCGTAGTGATTCATCACATGCCATGCGATGGGCCATAAAGGCTCCATTCGAATGTCCAAACAGGTAGACTCGTTTCGGATCGACGGGATAGCGGGCGATCATTTGACGAATCAAATCTCGAAGGTAAGCCACATCATCAACTTTTGCGTTGGTAAAATTGCAGCAGCTTTCTGTAGCATTCCAAAACCGAGAGGTTAGACCAGGAGTCGCGCCTGTACTCAAAGCTGGTGTTCCGTTGGGGGCGATAAAAAGATAACCTCGGTCGAGGGCAATCCGTGATAGCCCCAAATAGCGGTCCTGTCCTTCTGCATCAGAATTAAACCCGTGGAGTAAAATAATCAGCGGGTATTTAGACCCTTGTGGTTTATAGCCGAGGGGGGTCTTGACGCTGACTGGACGACTGCCGCCAATGGGGCCTTGAAGGTCGAGGGGAGGGAGTCCGGCATCGATATCCACAGTGTTGCTGTTATCGGGTTCTAGATTTTCATCGCCTACGGCTGACGGGGTGGATGGATCTGGTGTCTTTTGGGTTTCTGGTCGAGGTTCGACGACCTGTTTTTGTTCAGGGCCTCCTAGATCAGAACCACTCACAGACCGTCGATCGATTGGATCTTGTTTATAGCTATCCTTAGAACAGCTTATTAAAAGAGATCCCATTGAGAGAAAGGCTACCAAATGTGTCAAAAAAGTGCTCATTGTTCAAACCTTAGACGATAAATTGAGGGGATTTCCCAAGAGTCTTCACACCTGAGGGAGGCGAAAGCAATTTGCATTCCATTAGATGTCGAAAAATTTTATGGTCTTAAAGAACAAGCGCCGTGACCCTATTTGGAAACGAATTTTTGGCCTGGATCTCTGGGTCGGCCAGCCGATCGTGATATTGGACCCACGATTTCTGAAGTGTTTCGCTCCGGGACGACAAGGGCCATTCTACCTAAACTTGCCTTAGTATATTCATGGCTTGGAACAGCTCGCCGGTGCGACATAGAACATACGCGTCATCAACGGGTTATGTCTTTAATCCCTTGGAATTGCTTACGAGTTGGGAATTCCTATATGCCGTTGATAGCCCATCTATATTCCAAGGGGTTCCCGTAGTATCTATGTATAGTTTTGGCCTAGGGGACCAGTGGCTTATGCAGGCTAAGTTACGAATCGCTCGTTACACCACGACCATGGTGGAAAAGAAAGCAACCATCGACGAACGGCTAGCTCTTATTGGGATCAGTTATCTCTTTGGTGGAGGCAAATGACCGAGAAGCTCATGTGGTAATTCGGCCTCGACCCCACGGCTGGACAATGGTAGTAGCTTGAAAAAGCTCCATAAGATTTACCCAGCATGTTGATAACTAGCTGAAATTAAGGAGTAAATTTCCAGAAGGGCAAATTGTTACCCCAACGGTTACCCCCAGATTTTTTTGTTGCTGGGGTTCGGTGGTGGGCAGGAGGTTGGGTGATTCTCTTGGTAAAGTCCTTTAGGGGGCGTTTAGTTCTGATCTCTTGGGGTCAAAAGACCATCCTTACGATGAATCTGATACAGGTGATTTTAGAAATGCCAACCAAGTCCGAGTTGGTAGTGCTGAGAATTAAGCTTGTGAGAAACATCACCACTTTCGTAGTCAGCCCAGTTATGGCGGTATATCCAATAGACTTCAAACTGCTCCATGGCAAATCCGAGACCTACATGAAATGATTTCGCCATAAAATTTCCAAGGTTTTGAGTTGCTCCTGGAGCTTGCGTAATAGCTCCCGAACCATTAATTCCAAGTCCAAACCCACCAGTGATTAGAAAACTATCGCCATGAGTCAAATTGATATCCCCATACCGATGAGTGAGTTCAATCTGCGTTTCGTTGGAAGTTCCCCTAGTTGTCAGGCTCGTGACGGAAAAGCCCACGCCTGAGGCAAAGACGTACGCAAGGCCGTAACCTTTAGTTTCAAGTTTAATTTTAGGATAGGTCGTGATTCGTCCGGTTTCGGTAATAGAGGTTTCTGTCAGTCGAATCCGTGGTGAATCAGCATAAGCCGTGAACGACATGGAGCACATCATCGCTAACAGGAAATTCGTCGGTTGACTGGAGAGGTGACAAATAATGTCGTTCATGCTGAATGTTCCACAAAAAAAAGAAGTAGCTCACTAGAAATCACTGATGACCATCATATTATCTCTGTTCACCCGAAAATGGGGTAATTTTTAAAGAATTATATTCTCTATGGTCTGGCCACCAAGGCAATTTTCTCCTAATCGATACCTTGCGGCCCAAAGAACCGAGCTATATACTTATCCGACTAACCAATTATCTCTCGGTGGAGAAGGCATGAGCATTGCGACCGAAAATCTTGCCAAGGCGATACAAAAAGCTATGAGCACCCGACCCAAAGTGCCCGGTTTTCCGCATCTTGCAGAGACCTTGCGTTTGGCCGGCGTGACGCGCAACATTTGGACATTGCCCTCCTGCCAAAGCCTCTACCTCACCAAGTTTGGATCAGTCGTTATTCAAGGCACCCCACTGGTTATAGGCCAAGCGGACGTCGCGAACTTCAACCTAGACGCACTGGTTCGAGCGATCCGCGTCGATCAAGCGGGGGAGTGCTCCTTCCCTGAGTTTTTGTCGGCTTCTTGGCAAGCTGGAGTAGTCCGTTACGACGTGGATTTTGAAGGACGAAAAGTCTCTTATTATGGCGCACTGGAAGAGTCCTATGTGGAAGCCTACCAAGCTGTAGCACTAAGTTAGATCTGCTATGATGGTACGCACGTAGGATTCATCGCCAAGAATATATGCTTACGACTAACCTGTAAAAAATGGTTTTCTAAATGTTAAGGATCGAAGTCATCTATTTCGTTTTCAGATATAGAATAACAGTTAATTAAATTCGATTTGCTAATCCTTGCACGAATCGACATCAACCCCCATATTGGGGTATCGATAGTATCCTAGGCCAGTTTGCTTTGAGGTGTTCTCTAAGTTCGCTGACTTCGATATCATCGATGCCTTGACGATGAGGCTGGTAGGCTTGCTAATTCTGCTAATGGGCGCAAGCATCAATCACATTCCCGCGCTAATTATAAAATGACGGCAAACTAGATTTGTGCTATGACCGCCTCCTGTCGACATGAATAGTCAACGGAAAAATCGCTTAGTGATATACAAAGGAACGTTGTAGGCCGAACTATGGGAATTTTGAAGGGTAAAGTAATCAATCATTCGGATATCGATCTTTGGGTGATCGAAACCACAACAAATCATCCCCATGGACCTCCTATAGCACACAAATTATCGGGCAAACGAAAATCGCTTAAAAACATCGATGTGGACGGGTTCAGGCGAATTGATGGCAAGTCTATAGATGGACATAAAGAATGGTGGAAAATTCTTGATGTCAATGATGCAGATATTTACCCCAGCGGAACTGACCTCAAGGTCTGTGTTGCTTATAAGAGGCAGGTACCAGACCGCCATTTTGGAGCCTATGTTACTGACAATAACAATGGTTGGGGTGAACCACTAAAAATTGTTACCGCCATCTATAAATCAAAATCGCGGGACGTGATTGGATACGAAGTCGAGGGGATCGGACGCATCGATAAACGAGCAGCATTGTCGATGGCAAAAGCAGGAGAACTCGATAACATTGTTCTGGTCAAGCGCGGAACAACAAAGTATCTGCGTTCAAAACCGGACCAGATAAGTGGAAACAATCTTCGTCAGGTTATTATTGCATGAATTGGCTTCGACTCGCATGGAAAGTTGTTTATTATCCGGTCCGGTGTACGGAATTCATATTCGCTATCTTTGTTTTGTACCTATTTATCGGAGCTCTTATTTCCCTTTCCTTTTTTAGATACGATGCACACGATGCGTTTTTGCATTCTTTCTTTTGGCCGCTTGCAAAGACACAGTGGGCACAGGGTTTTAGCGAGAGTAAACTGGATGAAGTAAAGGAAGGGATGACTGCCTCAGAAGTAAAAGCTCTGCTGGGAGATCCTTTAACAAAGAATGTAGATTCGGCGAGTGGTGACACTTATTGGATTTACAGTTGGCGCCAAGGTATTCCTTGCTGTAACCAATATGACGGCAATTTTCACAGGCGCGAGATTCGCTTTTCTTCGAATGACATCGTCAAAAGTGTTCGGCGTGAATTTGATGCAGACTAATTTTAATATGAGGATGCCCGATTTTGTCTGCTCAGGAGGTCATTCAGAGGATTTTCGCGTCGGCGAGTGAACCTTTTAGGCAGCGTCAACAATCTTAAGTTTTAAGCCTGCCTTTTTAATTTGCTCTTCAATGATAAGTTTTGCGAAGCTTTCAGGGTAATAGCCAAGCATTTTTGCATATTCAGCGGCTTTATCTGGGCTTGGCAGCCTTCTGCCTTTTTCAATATCACAAATTTTTTGCCGAGAAATTCCTAGTAAGCGGCCAAAATCTTCTTGGGTCATCTCCTCGCCTTCTCTGATTGAACTGAAAAGTTGGGCGAAAGTAAGCGGGCCGTTATTTAGCTTTTCTAGAAAAACCATGGATTTGGATTTATTTTTTTTCTTAGGCTTAGTAGTCATGGTTATGAACCTCGATGACAATAATATTGTCTATAATTTCGTAGACAGCTCTCCAAGATTTTGACAGTCTGATTGATCTTTGGCCTTTTCTGTTTCCCTTTAATGGCTCGTCATGAAACCCTGGTATCTTGCGAACTTCCTCAATGCCGTAATCGTCAACCTGATTTATCCAATACATAAGCTTATTTCGGATGTTTGCCGGGGTCTTTTGTAGCTGCTTCTCAGCATTTTTCGACAGAATCACCTCCATTTCCCTCAGCCCTCCTTGCAACAAATATACCCACTTTAAGGGTACAATGCAAACAAAAAGTACCCCTTATTTGGGTACTCGAACATAGAATTAAGATGAGGCAGGGTCCAGCTCAGTAATGCCGGGTTCATCGCGCGCAATTCAAAAGTGAGCCAGGGAACAAAGTGTCCCCCTTTTCGTTCCCAAACTTGACTTCACGTCTATAAAATATTGAAATTATAGAAAAAAATTGGTGGAGGCGGCGTCCATTGAAGAGGGTGGATAATTGTCTGAAATTAAGGATTAATTTTTCAGAAAGGCGAATTGTTACCCCCACGGTTACCCCCAAATTTTTTTGTTGCTGGGGTTCGGTTGAGTTCTTTAATAATGGCGCGGTTCTCTCTACTTTCTGCCATTAATCCTATCTTCCAATGTAGATATTTAAGATAAGATTTCTTCGAACTCTGGAGGCGTACAGCAGGACATATCTATATCCATCTTTTGGTAGTCATCAGCAAGGAGATCCAGTTACTCAAATTCGATTTGCTAATCCTTGCACGAATCGACATCAACCCCCATATTGGGGCATCGATAGTTCAATCTGACTTGCCCATCTAAGCAATCAATTTCCCAAGAACCGTGGCGACAGGACTTCCAAGTCGCTTCCCGGGTCGGCAAAAACGTCAGGGATCGGAAGTGAAAACCTTTCAGATCATCTTTAAAAGTTATCCTGACCCGGACATCGCCACCGTCACGGTCTGGTAGCACTTGTACCATTTCATCGCAGGATTCTCCTAGGTTGGTGCCAGGCAGCCATGCCCCTTTGAGCTCGATTTCAGTCCGCTGACCAATTCCGGCATCTACGTGCAGCTCAACAAGACCATCAATTGCTCTCGGTTGACGACGCCTGCTAGGAACCCAATGGTTTTGATGGTAGTGCATGATCCAGGCGTTGAATAGGGTTGTTTCATGGCTTAGGTAGTCCCCGAGTGACAAAAAGTCGAACCATGGTTTGCCATCCTCTAACGTTCTGGTTCCAGTCTTCCAGAGTAGCTCGGGAAGTTCTTCGCGGAGTTTACGAGCGTCCATGGCATGGGAGACATATGAAGATATGGCGATGCCGAGTGACCCTTGACGGTGCGTTCCCCTCAAAAACTCAAAATATCCACCTGCCCGCGTATAGGCGTATAGCCCCTCCCAACCGTTATCACCGGCCTGAACTTTTTCACGGTTGATTCCTGGCTGACTCGCAAAAATCAACGCCAGCGTGTTGAAATCCTTTTCCGGAATCGAAACGTATAGGTGATCAAGAGCCAATCCATCGCGAATGGTCATAATGGTCTCCTTCGGTTTGAGTATTGGTCAGATTTTGAATCACGGATTACTACTGATAAGAGGTTCTCAGAAATGGCAGTAAAGTATCGACCGTGCCGGAGGGCTAAAACATTAGGAAACAAATTTGGTGTAGAAGCTTTCATTTTGGATCTTCTTTCTTCGCAGCAGATATTTGAGTTCAAACACACGCTTCTCAGCACATTTGATCGTCCTTTGTGCGATCTTCTTATTCTTAACCTCCATTGATTGGACCCCTCGGGCCCTGGGTACACCTACCCTTGTATCGGTAAAACTCCCAACTCTGAGGTTTGCTCTTCCTTTATTTTAGAGGCGAAAATGTACTTATACAAAAAGTGATTGAAAATCCTTCACTGAACTCATGGCTTTAACTATTCGGGATCATTGCCTTCTAAGGCATTCATTTTGTGTTCAATACGGCACTAAAATGGGGACGCTAAAGTTGTCATTGACAATTGCCGACAAGCTGGGTACGGTTGTCATTGACAACCATGATGGGGTTTTTTGTGGAATTAAAGTTAGCTCGATCGATTTTCTCCAGGTGCCAGCAAGGAGGCAGCCAGGCCTTCATAGTCAAACGGCACTGCTATGCCGACCATCCAGAACGAAAGTTTAGCAGTTTGGAGATCCTATCGCTTTTACTAGGAACAGGAGTCTTGATTGACAATAAGTTTCCATCAGCAAAAAAAGGCTCATTTATTTGGAAATGCAAAGATAAAGACGACCATTTTGTCGAAATAGTGGTCTTATTTGATAGAGTTGAATCCAACATAAACCAACTTAAAGCTATAGTGATTGCAATTAGCGCATTTAGAAAGGGATAGAAAATGAAAACCAAAATTTTGAAAGAATTCAATTTTACCAGCGATTTAGGTCAAATTTTCTTAAAAGATGTTACGATTTATTTAGACGAAGAAGATTACTCGAAATTGCAGCTAGGCACACCAATAGAGCAGTTAGATTTTGGTCTAAGTGGAGATTTAATTTTTGAAGCTTCCAGAGGGATCGCAAAAAATTTTTTTAAAGAGAAATATCGAGATTTTATTGATGGAAAATACAAATTGAAGACTAAAGAACTAAAAGCAATACAAGAAATTTTGAATCTTAGTAATTCTGAATTTTCGAAAATCCTTTTTATTGACAAAGGTACACTCACGAATATCTATAAGAGGGAATCCTGTTCTAAACAGGTAGCTGGGATCGCTTTAGAAAGGCTAGCCATGGAACTTACACGTAGAGGCTCAGCCAAAAGGCTTCTAAGGATCGAAACTGAATTAGGGGCTAGCGATCAAACTGTTCTCGAAGAATTTAATGCTATAAGATATGGTTAACCATGAAGATGCTCGATTGGCGTGAAATTGACCCACCCCGTTGGACACACCGCACCTGACGTTGGTTGAAAGCAAAATCGATTGAAGGCTAGCTTTTAGACAATGAAGAACTCTAATAATTCCAGATCCAGGAATGCAGTGGATTACGGCTATTTCGGGTTCATCAACGTTTAGTGCGGAGTGTCCAATCAGGGTCTTCTTTTGTGAAATCTTGCAAATGATTCACTTATAAGCGTGTGTTAGCGGCCTTAAGCGCTTAAGTCTATCAACCGATGGATGTGGACTAAGGTGTTCCGTTTTTTGCGAATTAACTCGATCTAATTTGTTATAACATAATGTAAATTTTGTTAAATTTTTGGTGGAGGCGTCCATTGAAGTGATGGGGTAATTATCTGAAATTAAGGGAAAAATTTTCGGGGGAGGAAATTGTTACCCCCACGGTTACCCCCAAAATTTTTTGTTGCTGGGGTTCGATGGAGGTCTTTAATAATGGCGCGGTACTCTCTACTTTCTGCCGTTAATCCTATCTTCCAATGCGGCTAACTCAGATAGGATTTCTTTGAACTCTGGAGGCGTATGAAAGAACATACTTTCCATCTTTTGGTAGTCATCAGCAAGGAGGTCTAGTGACCCTTGGTCTATTGGTTGTAACTTCAGCGTTCCAATTCTTGCAGATTCATATTGTGCCCATCCTTGACGAAAAAAAGCCGATTTGTGAGTTGCTACAGCTTCCAGAAGATCGGAATTATCTATGGCAGTTCGGCAGTAATGTGATTTTGCGAGCTGATAAAGATCATAGTAATGTCGGGACTGGTTCGGCCGGATTTTTTGAGATCCGCCATGATGATACGCATGTAGTATTGTAGCTTTTTCCCAGAACGTCCGCTCAACTTTTAAAACCTCTATTTCAGTTAATTTGTCTTCAAAAGCATTAGGGATGATTTCTGTAAGGTATGTTTCGACCCACACTTTTTGTGTAGGCCAAGTTTCGTTTTTGGCTCCGAATTCAATTTTCACATCAGGCTTAAAATAGGCGTTTTTCCACAAGGAATTATCTGTTGGAAATGAAAACAGTATTGTTTGTGATTCATTTGGATCAATTCCGATATTCCAATTTCCTTTATCGCTGAGGATTTTAGAACAACTCTCTTGTAGAGAGGGGAGGATAGCGGTGTTTATTGCGTTAACACTGGCAGCAGTTAATTCTTCCAGTAGTTCTTTCATTTTAGAAAATGATGAAGCTCGTTTGGGATCGCTTTCACCACCAAAACCCAATGCCGCACGATCGATAGAAACATCAATATCTTCGGAGAAGCGATTAATGACTCTGTAAATTTTTGATAAAGAGGTTCCTCCTTTAAAGGTAAACCAATCATTGAATTTTTTATCATGGAAAAGAAGTCGTAACATGAATGTTACCCAAAAATCCTTCTCTATCACAAGAGGACTGTTTATTTTACCGATGGCGGCAGCTTGTCTAAAATATTGGCTTCTTTCATCATTGGGCAGAGCTGCAAAATTGTTCATTACAGTTTCTTTGTAAATAATTCACGTAATATATCAGCGATCCAAGCTGGTGATGCGTAGCTAATATCCTTCTTTATCTGTTTTAGATGTTCCGGAGTAAGATTCTTTTTCAAGGTAGTGAATAGGTTTCTATCAAACTGCTCTTTTCCTATATGTTTTAACGCCTGAATTATGATGCCAGATATATGGCCTGCTGTTGCCATGTTTTTAGGCGTTGTCTGCCTCAACTCTATGGTCATATTTGCAATTTTGATTATTCGCCGAATGCTGCTGTTAAGGAATACAATTTTGCCAGGCACCTGCTGAGATAGGCCGACTAGATTTACAGCGTATGCTCCAGTTGGTAACAATTTGGATTTATGCTGGCGTACGGCTGCTCTAGCAATATCCTCTGCTGGTGGATATATTGAACCTAATTTAGGATGGATAATTGGATAATCGTAAATCCCATGGGCGAGGCGTCTAATAATATTTTCTTTTGCAAGCCTCGATAGTGCCATAAGGATACTTTTAGTACCAGCTAAGTCAGAGAAGTCCTGTGGGGTGAAGACCCACCCCCTCTTGTTGCCATATACCCTATTTTTTATTTTAATTACAGATGAATACATTAAAATTACCATCTCACTCATGTTAGAAATTCACGTTAATTTATAACACATCAGTTTAAAAAAATGAACATATATTAAGGCAACTGGGCGAATCGATTTAGATCTAGAGAGTTTACTAAACTATCACCCACGCTAAGTTCCGCCGAATCCTCCGTCGCGCCGGTTTGGCTATTGCAATAGCAGACCGGAAAACTTTCCACTGCCTGAGACATACCTTTGCCAGTGAGTTTATGCGGACGGGGAGGTCGGCTGGCTGACTTGCAGCAGCTCCTGGGCCACTCGACCATCAAGCAGACTGAGAAGTACGTGCATTTTGCTCCTGACTACTTGCTAACAGCAGCAGTGTTCGCTATTTCGTATATTCAAGACCAATGTTCTAAAAAGGTAAAAAGCATCGAATGCCCTTCATTCATATTGATTGCCCTATCTCTAGTCGGGATCCCTATTTTACTCGCGTAAATTTACCTTCGTACAATTCAACGGACCTCTCATCACGAGTATTACAGCAGAATAGACCTCCTTCTAGACCATGTGACAAACTTCCGTCTTTTATAGATAAAATATCATAGGTTATACACGTTGTGCCGGCCATATTAACACCCCCGATCCATTCTACTTCATAGGCGTTTGAGACTGCTGAGCTTTTTGGTCCCAATTTGACTTCGCCTATTCTGGTCCAAGGATTGGTATCGTTTGATTCATCTGAGGGGCACCGATTTCATTCAGGGTTTTCAGCGTCAAATACCCACTTCCTAATCATCTAAAACCATGGAAATAACAGGCCCTTCCCTGAAAGTACTTGAAAAGTTCTCCAAGGAAGGGCTTAAGAATTGTTTTAATAAC
>JBGSUI010000017.1:0-17141 GCA_041736175.1 Oligoflexales bacterium
GAGAGAAATTCGTCGTGTTCGCCCGACTCGGTACCAATTTTTATTTCTATTGAATTGCTTACTGAGTCGGGCTACCCAAAAAGATGGTCGTCTCGAATTGATTTATAAGGGGGGATCATTGCTTAATCATGACAGAATATACAGCAAAAAGTCAATGGGTCAATTTAGCTGAGCGCTGGTGGGTCAATTTAGGTGAGCGCTATAGAAACCGGTATATAGATTTGGAAAATATTCAAAATACGCCAACAAAAACCACGTCGGAGCTATACTCCTTTAGGCTTCACGATATTATTTTGGCTTGTCAAAAGATATACAAGATTTATGGTAATGGTTCACTTAAACAAACCGAGTCGAAAAGACAGTTGCTAATCACTCGAACGAAGCAAATTGTGATGCGGTTGTGGGAAATGAAGAAATTAGATTTTTCCACGAGACCCAATCATCGCCCTCTCTTCGACCAATATATGCAAAAAGCGGGATCTGAAAGGATTGGTCAGATGGCCGTTGATACCTGCAGTGACTCCTCGCAATCATTGGCAATGTAATAAGAAATAAAGGGTCTGGGAACCTTTGACTGAAGTTCCGTGTCAAGTAATCATCCCAGCGTGCTTAGTTTGCTGATAGCCAAGGCGCTTTGGTTGCCATTCACTGGAGTGAAGCTCCTTAAGTTCATTGATTACCAATAGATAGGGAAAATGTTTAAAAAAAGTTTAAATTTTCTGAAGAATATCCGATAATTAGGAGAATAGAATATTATTGAAATCCTATAAGATTGGGATAATCTGATGAAATCAAAGAACAAAATTCTTAGCGTCCAAGCTAATGGGCAGGTCTGCCTTTGAAAAGCCTTTGCTCGCGAGATGCTCCAAATGAAAGTAATCGATGGAGGCCGTATTGTGCCTACACCGGTGACTATAGCCGAAAATCCCACTTCCGAAACCAGCAAAGCCGAAGAAGTTCTCACGCGACTTATTAAGGATAAAGAGTGAATTCTACGCAAAAGGAATATATTCGTGTAGACCTTAGTTTTCCAGCCTTTGTGAAGCAGTTAGAGGTTCTAAATCGGATGCAACTCCAGGAGATAATGGACAGCACTGTTAAACTTTAAAAGACCACCTGGCAGGAGCTATGGGAACAGTCCACCAAGGGCAAAGGAAAAACGGGCTTTAACTATGAGATGATTCAAAGCGATTGGATCAGCTGGCTTTTCGAAGTTTTTTTTCAATCAATCGCTGCCAGAGAGGTCCAAGTTTAGGGTCTTTGAGAATGATTTCTTCGTCATGCTTGACCACTTCGTGGGCATCGAGTGATTCCCGATCTTTCAAAACCTTTTCTTGTAACTCTTTTTTTAGTTCGACACAATCCAGACATGTTTCTACTTTTTTCTTAGTCATTGCTAACGACCTCACGAGGAGAGTGGATAGGGATCATACCATATCCTTTTACTAAATTCACAGAGTGATACCCCCGAATCTTATCAAAATGGACTATATGCTTAAAGTTCCAGCTAACAATTAAATCGGCCACCGCAACAGACGCTGCGGCGATATGTTCCGCATCGAGGGTGGATTTTGGTCCGACAATGCCGGCAGCTAGATAGGCATCTCTTAAATCAAATATTTCTTGTGCGGGCTCGACGACTTCCAAACACGTATCTGGGAGTTTTAGTAATACACTTTGCACATTAGCTGGGGCCAGCTCCAGTTCTCGGAAGGAAGTAGCAGAAACGAGGACAAGAAACCGACCTTGTCGGACATCGTCAAAAAATTTTAGACTATGTTGTTGGAACTCTTTGTCAAAACATCCACCAAAAACTGACGTATCCACGTATACTCGGAATTTTTTCATCCTAATTTCCTTTCGAATTAGCAAAGCGGCGGAGGCCTCGCCCTTTAGGGGGAGGAGGAACCACCTGTTGTTTAAAAGAGTGCCAGTCTTTCCCGGCTGTCAGCCTCGTGAGAGACGTCACTGGGTTACCCCAGGGTACTCTGGTTTCCCTGGTAAATGTTACCTTGGCAATATTATGAAACCGTTTCAAATGCAAAGAGCACTGGCTTAACCCCTTAAACCTGTTTAACCCTTTGCCGCAGAGCCTGGGACTGGTGAAGCATCCCAAGGTTTCTATGTATTGATTTCTAACGGGGCTCAAAAAGTGTCTCTCCTGATTTTACCGCCTTTAGCACCTGCTTCAATACCATAAACACTCTCTTCATTTTCTTCATTCCATCCATTAGATGTTAGCACTGCTCTACTAGGGATGCACCCCCGGTTTTTGATTGTTTCGGTTTGGTACCGTTTGTTTCTCTCAATTTAAGGGCATGGCTTGCACAGTGCCCCATGCTCCGACGGACATCCCATTTTTGTCCAAACCTCAGTGGCAGCGATAAGTTCGGTCGGCACCGGTGAAAGGGTCAAAGGCATTCCGCGCATTGTTCCTAATTCCCAATCGTTGCTCCACTCCCTATGACGGATTTTAAGGCGCTTCAGTAAAATGCTGTCGGTGCAGCCCGCACTAGGGGTGAGGACCCGAGATAATTCATTCGAAGGCATAAAGGGCACTCCCGAGGTTGGGAACTGGACCAGTGGCGTACGCTCCGTTTCTAAGCCAAAAGTCGCCGCAATGATAGACTGAGAGTTAGGACTTTGACTATGACAATGGCGGCAGGACTTTGAAAAAATTTGGTCTTTGACTATGTGAAAAAGCTGCTGACTACTCGACCAGTCCAATGATTTCTTAGTGGTTGGAAGCTCGCGGTGGATATCTGAGGTGTCTGTGCTTATGTAGGCGTAAAGTGCGTCGAGATCGGTCTGAGCCAGTTGTGGAAAGGCTGGCATTTCCAAGGTTTGTACGCTCTTTTGGCATATAATTGATTCCCCTTTGGAAATCCAATTTGGCCAAATACTCTGGTCGATGAGCGTGGGCGATGGACTGCCATTAATGATACGCGCCGCAAAAAACGACCGTGCCAAAAAAGGGATACCAAGTCTTAGGAGTGGTGCTTCGGAGCGTTTCCCGTGGCACTCTGAGCATCCTAAACTATAAAATAATTGTTTGCCTTGCGAAACTAAGAGTCCAGTAGGGGAAGGTCCGCAGGGCTCGAGTTGATTTGCGACCTGACCCAAGACTTTTTGTCGCAAGTAATCCGGCAAAGGGAACATTCGAGTCTCGGCATGAAGGCGCCGCCCGACCGGTTGTCTTAAAAAAAGGTCAAGTCCGCAGTCTGTGTACCTAACCGAAGGGGTGTCTTTGCTTGATGGTGGACTTCCAGATGGATTTTCAGTGAAGGGAAACATCATGGGCGAGTTATCGACATAAGGATGAAAGGCCTGGATACGACCTCTCGCTGATTCGGAAAACGGCAACCAAGACGCTTGACGGTCACCTTTGACTGCAAACCAATTATTAATATGGCAAGCGGTGCACGATTTTTGATCAAATCGCTCTGTTAAAAAAGTTTTATAATCTCGGAAAATATTGTTAACGGCCCCTCGGCGCGGGAGGTGGCATGCGCCGCATGATTTGATGACATCATCATGATTTTTGGTGGTCCTAGCCGGGGTCAGTGCTAAGCTGACACTGGGTAGCACCAACCAAAAAAATGTGAAAAGGCACTTTTTCAAATGGATCGTTAACAACTAAATTTTTTCCCTGATAAATTGCTCTATTGCGACTGCGTCGATTGCTTCATTAACAAGTTTGGTCCACCTGTGGTCGTCTTCAGGCATTAGCTCCAGAGACATTAAAACTTGTTTGATCCCCGACAATTTTTGAATAAAAGACCGTTCTTTTAAGCATGCAAAGAGACTTAGTCTGTCGACCTGTACTTCCAGACTTGATGGGCTTTTGAGTTTACAATGGGCAGGATCCTCAATCACAAAAGTGGATTCATGTTTGCCGCTTAGATCTTCCCATGAAACGGTTGCAAGCGAAGGCTGCCTTTGCCGGATGCGAGCTTCCGCTTCGACCCGCAGCACCGGTTTACGGGCCTCCGCTTTTCGACCGAGCGATCTTTTGAAAAGATTTATTTTGAATGCCTTCGCCTGCTCAGGATCATCTATTTCGATCTTCCTGCCTCCTTCCACGGAAATAAAGACAGGTTGATTTTTAAACGCTTTGAGAGCGGCCTTTTCAATAGGTGCATCGCTGTTTCGCTGGCCCATTGGGTTTGATTTAGATTTTTGGACGGGTGCGGACAAGGCAACAGTCGCTGCAAGGAACGAAGCTAGGAGTATCAAGGTTTTCATTACAAAACTCCTCCAAGACCAAAGAGTGAATTAGATAGAATTCGCCGCTGAAGCGCGGCAGTAAGCTCCCGAGATAAGGTTCCTACGACTTTTTGATTGGACAAAAGCTGTCCCATGAGAGTGGCATAAAATGTTGAAGTGTCCCCGTTAACAACAACTGATGAAATTCCAAATTTTTGCAAATCAACGCGGACCGTTTTTAAGTCCAGCGTCATCTCCAAGTTAGCTTCGTAGGCGATCTCGATAGGAAGGTCAAGTTCTTCGACATAAAAAGTTACCTTACCGCGGAAGTTTGGCGACCGATTTGCTACGTTTTTCACAAGGTCACGAGCGCGGACTAGTTTCTGGCTACCGGGGATAAAAGAACCGGTGACGACGCTGCGGCTTAAAGTAAAATCGATGAACCCTCCCAAGTCATAGCTGCCATCAAGGACCCTAGGGACATAAAGTTCGCTTAATGCGAGCATGTCGGTTACCCAGCTTACAGTTCTGTCATCACCAGTTTTTCTAACCAACACTCCTGGTTCCAGCTGAACGGTGAGTGGTGCGGAGGTATTCTGCTCACCATCACTCGTTGCAAAGGCATAGGTCATGGTCCCCTGAAATGTGACGTTCCCCCTTGCTAGACTGCGAATGATTTCGACCTGTTCCCCACTCAAATGCAGGCGGTAGTAAACTGCCACTGCGCTTGGGAATTGCTTGTCCGGAACCAAACTAGAGGTGATTGACCCGAGTGCCGGCGGTAAAAAAAGATTTGCCTCTATCATTCGGGATGGGAGTGGAAAAAACAGGGCGTTGGGGTTCTTTTTGATCAGGTTCGCAACAGTTGAACTGGCCAGGTCGTAGGATGGAGCCAACACAAGTCGGAGATCGTATGATCCAGGGCTTTCCAATGATTCCACAAGGCTGGCCATCGGACCTTGACTATCACGAGCAAGAAGCCAGGCATTCGGAACGACAAAATAGGTATCAGGATCGGAACTCTCATAGCCGACAAGTTCACCACCCGCAGCAAGGATCGGTGCTTTTGGCATGACCGGCGACTCCGCCCATGCAGAATGCGGTGAAAAAAACATCCCCAGCAAAAAGAATATCGCGTATTTAAGAAGCTCGGGGCGGATGCAAGCAGCAAATACGGCCTGCCATTTTTTGTTTCCTGCATCAATGAGAGCATTAGAGTTGTTCAATCCCGCGGCGAATACCACATCTTTAACGATCATATCGGATGTCACCTCTGGTAGAACAAGAGACAGACCGTTGCAATCGATGCTGCGTCTGGCCTGAACCGACGCGGGTGCATCCAGGTTAAGTTGGGTAGACTTTCGGTCGACGTCTGGTCCAGATTGCGGACTAGGGTCTGGCGAAGGAGCTTCGTGGTGCTCGGTACGTGTGCCGTTGCAGCCAATAGCCGAGGCCAATAGAGCTAGAATCGAGGCATTTCTCAAGATTGATGGCGCCTTCTTCAAAGGAGGGTGATCGTATTTAGAGGTCATAGGTCTTTTCCTCGCTCGTCGGTTTGACGCTGAAAGAGCCGTTTGCTTTAACTGAATTCAGTTTGAGCAGGCCATCGTCACCGGTCGTAAAAAGGTTGCCTAATGCAGCGTCGACAAAGGCTCGAAGGTCGTCCAGCTCCCACTTGGTTATTGAGTTGGCGGTAGTTTTATCGCTAGAAACTGCTAGTCCAAGCAAAAAGACGGCTTCGTCCTTTGCTAAGGAATCATCCTCACGTCCGGCCAGGTAATTTCGTAGAGAGGTCCCTATGGGGTCCCAGGGTACCGAAGAAGCTGTTTGGGCAACTAGAAATTTAAGAATGAGCGACTTCTTAACTAAAGATCCGTTTTCAGCTTCTTTTTTTAGGCTGGCGAGCGTGGCATCCAACTTATCGTTGGGGATGCGAAAGCGAAACTGGCATAGGACAGCCTCATCACCAGCACTCAAATCCCGGCCGAGTGCCTTGACCTCTTGAACAATGGAACGGATGCCTTCGACGGAGCTAAGCTGACATTCAGTACTTGGGGTCAAAAACCCCAGTGCCAACTTCCTGCCGTTCCATTGGGCGTCCAAGTTGCCAAGGTCCCGGTTTAACACCTTTTTAAAAAAAACTCCCACTCGCCAATAGCTAGATGGCGCGGCCGGGTCCTGAGGACCATCAAATTTTAGGACGCGAATTTCAGTCTTTGGAACGAATCGTATCGGGTCACCCAGTTGGTCACCCAAGCCTGCATCGTAGAAAATCGCTTCAGGAGTCTCCACAACGGAAGCGACCCCGACTGGGCCAGCAGAGGCTTCGAGTGCCGCCCCCAAAAAAGAGACAAAGAAAAAGAAACCTGCAAAAAGCCGACCTGAATCGGACATTTGACGCATTTTCATAGATAAACTCCAAGGAAAGAGATGAAAAAGAAGAAAAAAGTCGCCTGCGAAGCTCTATCTGCATCCAGAAGTGCAGGCGACTTATAACATAGTCAATGGACACTTGACTCAATTAGGGCTTTACTTGTTTGGCCAGAATGTCTGCAAATCCGTAGGAACCTGACCAATAGTTTTTGCAGTCCCCGTTCACATTTCGGCTGACGTCCCCAGAGTCGGATACGATGACGCACGCGATTCCTGTTGGGATGACAGTTGTTCCGATATTGACGCCACGTGGGCTCTTAAACTGCAGGGTTGCATGCTTGTGTTCTTGCTGTTTTTCGTATTTCGCATCGAGTTTAAAGCCGTAGGCTGGCTTTGTTGTATCTACCTGACCCAGTTGGGCACCAAGTGGAGTCATCATCTCGTCTTGAAGCTTTTGCTGAGTGCGCTCAGCGAGCTGCCACACTAGCTTTTGATTTTCATCCTCGGGATCAAGAGTCACATTGTTAATCTGCTGACCACGGGCATCCGTAATGGACATCAATACAGCGCATTCACTCGCTGGTTTATTAACACACAGGCCAGCATTTTTCCAGAAAGTTTCCATTTGGACATCAGTGCAAATGCCATCATGATAGGCCGCGTAAGCATGAAATTGTTCAAAAAGCTTGTCGTAGTTTACCGTCACTGTCGCCGTAAAGGCATCGCCAGCCTTGTAGTACTCTGCCTCTAGGTTTAGCTGCAGAGCGTTGCCGCTACGCAGGAACTGTTTGTAAATCACTCCACCACTTTTGTTGAGCATTGCTGTGATTGCGACGTTTTCACCTAAAGTCGGCCCAGTCCTTGAGTAGTCTACTTCCGAAAAAACAGTAGGATCACAGTCCTTTTCCACCTCCCCGGTCGCTTCGTTTTTGATTTCGACACAAACCTGCTTACCGTCTTCCCCAATTCCAGGGGTCAGCGGTTTGACCTTCATCCCTTTAAATGGAAATGGAACTGGGGTATACCCCGCCTCTTGGATCCGTTTGAACAAGGCTTCTTTTTCTGCTCCAAATACACCAAATTCAAGCTGTGCATTTAGTACTGCCGAACCATCCGGCAATAGGGCAAAGCCTACGAGTGGTTGTCCGTTCATCAGTGCGACTCGGCCTCCCTTTGGTGCGTAATAAACAATTGATTTGTCGTTTGAATCAAAAGCCAAGACAAAATCATGTTCGACCTTAGAGTCTTGTCCGATGTTGACGGCCACTTTCTGCGGATCGACGACCCAAGCACTGGCTTGGGTCGCACCCACTAATGTTGATAGCCATGTTGTTAGCAACGTTGCCGCAATGGATGCTTCGCTAGCGAGCGACTTTCGTAGTCCTGTCTTCCCTGTTTTTTTCACGTTTCGTTCTCCTTGATGTTTTGGATCAAGCGTGAACACCACGCTTGAGTTTTTAAGCCGAGTCTCATGGGAATCAGCTTGTACTCAGACGTCCTTGCAAGGAGTGTGCCGTCAAATAATATCTAAATTAATTGGATGGTTATATCCATTGAAAGTCGTTTGACGGGTGGGGGAGTCGGTAGAGGTGGAGCAAGGGGTCGCTTCAGGCTCCTCTTGTTCTAGGTCCATCATTCACTTGGATCGTTTTTTTCAAAGATCGAAAGTCCATGCTCGCCCATAAGCCTCGACAAAGTGCTTTTAGGAATTCTTAGTTTATCAGCTAGTTGCTTTTGATTCGCCACGCCACTTTGTATCCGATTCTTTATAAAGTCCCGTTCAAAAATTCTTTTGGCTTCAGCAAGATTGGCAGTAGATGGAATGATAAAATAATCGGACTCACTTTTGTTTGACGCGGCTCCAATTTCCATCATCGCCATTTGCGACTTTTCTTCATTTTTAGAGGGATAATCATTTATTTCTGCCCTTCGTGACCTGACAGTCGCGACCAATTCAGCAATCAGATCCTCAGGAAGGTGACTAAATCCTATCTTTTTAGTACCATCCATAGTTGCAATGGTTGCCATGGCATTTATTCTCTTTTTAAGTTCTCTTACGTTCTCCGGCCAATGGTACGCAGAAAGGGCTTCAAGACATAGAGGGTCTATGCTAATTTCAGGGTAATTTGAATCTAGGACTTTTTTTACGATGGGACCAATATCATCAGGGCGATCTCGTAATGGAGGAATATTGATCTCTAGCCCACGTAAACGCGCTAAGAAATCAGCTCGCATTTTGCCTTGCGAAACTAATTCATTCAAATCGGCATTGGTTGCGGCAATCACGCGGAGGTTCAACTTAATGATTTCATTTGAGCCCAATCGTTTGATTTCTCTGTTTCCAAGTGCTCGGAGTAACTTGGCCTGCGTCTCCAATGGTAAACTATCAACTTCGTCTATAAAAATGTCACCGCCATTTGCCAGTTGAAGTTGACCTTTTCGAGTTGTTGCGGCTCCTGTATAAGACCCCTTTTCATGACCAAAAAGCTCACTTTCCGCGAGATTAGCATTAAGATTTGCACAGTTTACGACTATAAATGGGAATTTATTTCGGCGTCGTCCTACAATTTCAGCAATTGTTTCCTTACCAACGCCGGTTTCACCACGAATCAAAACATCGACTTTAGGAGATGAGTGGGCCATTAAAGCGGTCACTAAGACCTGTTCCATTTGTTGCGAAGCAAATGGATACCCTAGTTTATCGGCAATTTTTCTAGCTTCAAGAGCCATTTCATTTTGTCGGACTGTCCCCGCGATTAATTTTTCAAGACTTGAAAGCACAAGGTTCATGTTCATCGGAGTTTTGATGATGTAGTCCTGAGCCCCCGAATAACGGGACAGCACCGCTGTCGATTGATCTCGATGGCTAGTAAGCATAACCACTAGGGCTGTTGGCTGCAGCTTCTTAATCTTGGGTAGAAGATCTAACCCAGTTGCTCCAGCACCTTCTAGGAACATATCCACGACTATGAGGTCAAATTTACATTTCTCAAGGAAATTCAGGCCTTGTTTGTCATTAAAAGCTTGTTCAAAATGACGGATCCATCTTCCAGAATTCAAAAGATTTAGGGTTTTTCCCACCTCGGGATCATCATCGATGAGTAGAGTCTCTAGTATCATAAGTATACCAATCGAGAATAAGGTCTGATTTTTTATAAAAAATAATAACTTTTTAACAAGTTATTAAAAATAATTTAATCTACTTTAATAAAAGATTCAACTTAATAGTTCCAAAAATGGAACGTAGGGTCCAAAAAGATCCAAAAATGAGATTCTAGATTTGCTCACCTGCAACTGCTTTTTAGGCTGATCGGAAAATATGACTATAGTCTATTAAAACAGTCATTTATCAGAAGATCGCTGAAATCAAGGTTTCTTGGGCTGTGGTGCTTTTCAAAGGAGGGGACGTCATCAGTATGGCATATTTTTTGCATATATATGGCTGACTCCACCTTAAAAGGGGAGTTTTTGACCTTACCATAAGCATGGAGCCTTGCGTGACCGCCCCTACTAACTCATCACCCCGATTTTTTCAAAGGTACGAACAAGAAAAAGGTCCCAGCCTAACATTGCCCCATTGGGTAGCTGCTCAAAGGGCACGTATCATGCGTCGGGATCTCATTGACCTCTTCGATGGGCGTCTAGCAGCCTTGATCATTCCAAATTATACTACCGAACAGACCTGCAAAGAGTTAATCACTCGATTGCAAATAGAAGGGATGGCGCAGTATTCACATGTGACCGCAGCCGTTGCTAAATTTGGTTTGGTCCAAGCTGAGCACAACCGATCTGAACTAAAAGAGTCTTATTTTAAGAAAGTCTTGGCTGCAAAGAAAGCTTCACAATCCCTTTTTGAAGGAGTTTGTGATGACCCATTAAAATTGATTATGGCGGATTTTAGTCGAGAAATGATGGCTTCATCGAGTATTGCCGTGGAACCAGAACTCGGTGATTATTTTGCTGGAACTTTTCGGCTCATTAAAGGCGCGGGTCTGATTCACTATGATTTTGCTAATTCCGAGGTGCACGGATGGGAGATTTCGAAAGTGAGGGCTCAGCTTTCATGGAACCTCTATTTATCGCGCCCAGAGTCCGGGGGAGAGTTAATGGTTTACTCAAATCAGTGGGACTCTACGAGCGAGGTTCACAAAAAGCCGTCGTGTTATTCCTATGACGAAGGCGCGGTTGATGGGGCTTCACGATTGAGCTACTCGCCAAATGCGGGGGATTTGGTGATTTTTAACTCGAGGAATTTCCACGAGATTAAGGCGCCAATTGGTCCCCGATTTTCTCTGTCTTCTTTTATTGGTCTCTTAAACGATTCTCGAATCATTTTTTGGTCATGAGGCGTAAATGACATTAGTCGCTTTTGTCGAAGCAAATTTTTCTGGCGTTGACGCTATAGCCGCTACAGCTGAGGCAGGTTATAGCCCTATTTTGTTAACTAAAAACTTTGAAAAATTATGCCAAATACTCCCTCGCGGTAGTGGGAATGAACTCCAAAAATGTACACAAATCATCGAAGTCAACACGTCCTCAATCGATGACCTTGTTAAGGTGCTCACTCCCTTCCGTGCAGATCTTGATGCCATTTGCACTTTTTCCCAGCCATACACCATCATAACTGGCAGGCTTGCTCAAAGGCTTGAACTCCCAGGGGCGTTGGTTAGCGCACTCGAATTGGGACGTGACAAATTTAAGATGCGAGAGCAGCTACGTAACCAGGGTATTGAAAATATTAGGTTCGGACTTGCCTCGACTGCTAGTGAAGCATACCAAGTTGCCCAAAAGGTGGGTTTCCCCCTAGTCATTAAACCAAAAGAGGGGCAAGCCAGTCTCTGTGTTGGAATTTGCCACAACGAATCCGAACTCAAAGAGTATTTCACGAGAATCGGCAAAAATACAAATCTGAATCTTTCTATATCTTCGGAGTTTTTAGTCGAAGAATATTTACATGGTTCTCTCTTTAGCGTCGAACTTATGACCACAAAAGCCAGAAATCATTTGATTTGGGGTATCTCGGATAGACAACTTGGTCCAAATGGAGTCGAGATAGCGGCTTCTTTTCCTGTATTTCCTGATGAATATTTGGATATCTGCCTGTGTGCCACGGCGGCACTTGACGCCATTGGCTTTGATTTTGGACCGAGCCATGTGGAAATAATTGTTACTGAAAATGGCCCTAAAATTGTTGAATTGAACCTGAGAGCTGGGGGCAGTGGCATTACCCAATTGATGGATGCCTCGACAAATCAAAAATTTGGCCTCGCATACGTTGAAATGTGTTTAGGAAAAGAATTGAATAAGCCTCTATTCAAAAAAGGTGCAAGTTGGCACTCCATTCTGCCCCTAAAATCCGGCCTGATAAAAAAAATGCCTTCTGTGGACCAGATCAAGAGTCTTGGAGCGCATGCTTATTGGGAATTTAAATCTGTCGGTGAAACTTGTACGGACGATGGTTCGAATTTTAGCTGGCTGGCGCAGGTGATGACTGTGGGGGAAGATGCACACAATGCAAGTCTAAAATCTGAGATGATCGTTAAGATGGCATATGAATCAATAGAAATTGAACACACTCTAAATGCTAGGAGTTAATTGATGATAGATTTGAACTTAAAGCAATTTACACCGCAATTATTGGTCCAAAGTCGAGAGTTAATCTCTAGATTTCTCCGGAAGACACCTCTCCTTCAGATTCAAGATGGAACGAAATCGTCAAATGAACAGCAATATGGTCTAAAAATTGAGTCTATGCAATTGGGGGGGAGTTTTAAAATCCGGGGAGCACTTTCGGCCGTTTTGACTCCAGATCGAGAAAATCAACTTAAAGGAATATGTGCCGTCAGTGCTGGCAATCACGCTATTGCCGTTTCTTTAGCGGGAATGATGGTAGGTTGTAAGGCCACTGTAGTCATACCTACATCAGCCTCTAATCCACTCAGGATTCAGCTATGTAAAGACTATGGTGCGAATGTAGTCCTTTGTGATGATCGAGAGAAAGCTTTCCCCCTAGCCATGGAAATTTGTAAGCAGGAAAATCTTGATTTTATTCATCCCTTTGATAGCCCCTACACGGTCATGGGTGCTGCCACGGTGGCCGCAGAGATTATGGAACAAGCCCCCCAGGTGGACGCTATTTTTGTACCGATAGGTGGCGGTGGGCTTCTTTCTGGAACCTTGGCCCAAATTCAAGCCGTTAACCCACAAATCAAAATTATTGGAGTCGAGCCCCAGGGCTCTGAGAAAATGAAAGCTAGCTTAGACCTAGGCCGGCCCGTGACGGGGTTTTTATCAAATACGATCGCAGATAGTTTGACTCCTCCTATGTTAGGACAAATTGCCTATGAAATGGGCCAAAAATATTTGTACGATCTCGTTTCCGTGACAGATGAGGCCATTATACAGGCTGTGCAGGAATGCTACGCGATGTACCGTTTGCCAATTGAACCGTCTGGTGCTTGCGCCTTAGCTGGACTCCGAGTTTATAGCCAAAAGCAGCGTTTTAACTTTCCAGTGGCCATCCTCTCTGGTAGCAATATACCCCTTGAAAATTTTAAACATTTTTTGGAGACGTAACTTTGAAAGGTATTTTGACGATTTTTTTGACTCTATTTGTGTTATTTGTATCTCGCCGGTCTGATTCATCTGAATCACAGGTTGTCCGGATTGGCCTTGTGTTTGATTTTTCTGGGAAAGCAGAAGCTGTGAATGATCTCGTCGACGGGATCGAGTTATATGTATCCGAAGTCAACAAAAAAATTAAGCGAATCGAATTATATCGATTTGACTCGGCAGGTGGGCCTCTGGAAACAAAATTAGCTATCGAAAAAGCTGCGAATTTGAATCCAAAACTAGATTTTTTAATCGCGGAACTCGATAGTTCTAAAGCGTTTGTAGCTGCGGAGGGAGCTGAGGCCAGAAAGATTCCTATGATTACGCCTCTAGCTACATCACACCGGATTACAGATAACCGCAAATATGTTTTTTCAGGTACTTTCTCAGATCGTAGTCAGGGATATGCTTTGGCAAATTTCGCCACATCCACATTGGGAGCCAAATCCGCAGCCATTATCGCTGATGAGGGACAACTTTACAGTGTGACATTAGCCGAAATGTTTAAGGAAAAATTCTTGATCTCTGGGGGCAAAGTGGTCGGCGAGTTAAAAATACTCAATGACTCGAATTCTATGCCAAAGATCACAAAGTTTTTCGATGAAAAAAAGGCAGATATATATTTTCTGCCCGTTTACTCTCAAACGGCTGCTAGAATTTTAGAAGTAGCCGTTAAAGGCAAAGCAGCTAGCTCGATTTTTATCGGTGGTGACGCATGGGGCCAATATTCAGCGCCTTTTAAAGACCTAATCTTTAAGAACTCAAATCCACTTAAAATATTTTGGGCATCTCATTTCGACGGAAACGAAAACTCTCCTTTGTGGAAAAAGGTGACGAGAAAGGCCAAATTAGCAAAAAATTCTGCCTTCGGTATCGCGCATGCTGCCGGTTTCGACACCACAAATATCGCCTATCAAACCGTTATGAATGCTGGAGGATCTGGGGCAAACCCCGACAAAATTGCCGAAACCCTTCGAAAGGCGCAGGTTTCTGGATTGTTGGGCACCGTAAATTATACGGACAAGAACGAAAATACTAAAATCGTCCATATTTTTACCGCATCTGACGGTGTCCCACATCATGTGGATCAAAAATGAAGGAGAGTCTTTCGAGTCAAAAAGTATCTCGAATTTGGCTGAATTCGAGTATTGCGTTTATAACATTGTCGTTGATTGTTTTCCTGTCCATTTTTGCCAAAGGTTCTATAGAACTGAGAAATGAAAACAGAGAGTCCTATCGAAAGTTAGTGGAAAATAAAATAGTTTCTGAACTACCGGCAATATCTGACGAAGTTTACCTTGGATTGAATACGATTTCACTGAGAACAGAAAGCTACTCTGCACTAATCGGAAGCCAAGCTCAAATCTCCCTTGAAGTAGAACGATCGACGGATTCAGTGACTACCAATGAAACGCCATTCTGGGAACAGAAGACTAAAATCGGAGAGGACTCATTAGTAGCACCTTTAAAGTTTGGCTCTATTTATTTAGGCAATCTTAGGGTGAAATTGACCTGGAAAGCTCAACTGCTGGCGTTTCCACTAGAGAAAATTATTTACCAATCCATCATTCCTCTGGTGGTATTTTTTTGCTTTTGGGTTGGAGCTTTTTTCTATCTGAATCGAAAAATAGTTACTCCACTTCTCGTAGAGAATACCATCTTGGCTCGGGACAGCGGTATTGCCAAAGCTACCACGATGCTGGCTCATGATATCCGGCGTCCATTTTCTACCCTTCTTATGGCCCTAAATCGACTCAGTTTGATAAATCCAAATGGCAAAGAAATGGCCAACGAGATTTCTGAGATTCGCGGCCAAGTCGGGCGTGCATATACTCAAACTAACAACATTCTTTTGGACGTATTAGATGTGAGTGGCACATCGATTAAGCTAGATATCCAAGTTGAATCACTTAAGTCTATCATCTACTCTTCAATCTATACCATTTTTGGGGCCGACCGCGACACTAGGGTCAACTTTACCTATGAACTATTTCACCAATCAATGCTTAAGGTCGATCCTTCAAAAATTGAAAGAGTGTTTTGCAATATCATCGAAAATTCGAGACATGCAATGAATGGTCAAGGCAACCTCTGGTTTAAGGCTCGGGATGCAATTGACTCAGGAATGATGGAGATCACAATAGGAAATTCAGGATCATTTATACCTGAAGATATTAGACTGTTGATATTTGATTCTTTTTTTAGTGCCGGTAAGCCAGCTGGAACCGGGCTCGGACTTACGATCTGCAAAAAATTTATCTTGGCTCATGGTGGAACAATAAGGTGCGAATCCTCTCAAGAGAAGGGTACTGAGTTTGTTTTCACCCTACCATTGGCTCTTAATGCATTTGATCATGCGATAGTCATATTGCCTCAAAACAACCTAGAGACTATTCTTTACTCAAAACTGGAGGCTGATAAAAAGCTCCTTCTAAATGAGCAGGAGCCAAATATAGGCTGGCACTCCACTGGACTCGAACATGGACTTGAGCATGAATATAAAGAATCTATTAAGTTACGCGCAAAGACCTTAGGCCGTCCTATTTCAATAGCTGTCGTAGATGATGACCCAATCTATCTGCGTGGTGTTTTGTCCTTGATCGACGAGCACCTTCTTGGAAATACAATAGTGGCTATTGATCTTGAATCCTATCAAGAGGCTGTTTCGGTGCTTTTAACCCGGCCCTTCGACGTTATTATTACTGATCTGGAACTGGGAGACGGATCTGGCCTTGATATCGTGCGTGAAGGTAAGCGTCATAACCCGGAGGCTATCTTGTGCGTCCATTCCAACCATAGTGACGCGGGCAAGTATCGCGAAGCTCTTGCTGCCGGTGCTGATGCATTCTTACCGAAGCCTATGGGGAAGGTCCAGTTACTCAAGTTATTGAGCTGATTTTTGCGCCAATTTATCAGATCAAGAACCAAGACCCGCCCCCAAATCCGGGACTTCACGAAAAAGGGCACATTGTCGCGATCCACTGCTCGCCGCCCGCTGTCCAGCAGCATCAGGTGTTTTGACCCTGGCCCCGCCTTATATCTTGGATCAATGCAGGAAAGTCACTGCATACCAAGCCGAAAAATCACGACCCACTGGCCACTAAAGGGGGGTGGCGACTAGGTCTGCGTAGTTGGGGGCGAGTCTTTCTGCATCGGCCTGCCTAGATAAGTGACGGCTATTTGGAATCCTAAGGTGGAGGAGGCAATAAGGCTTGTTTCCATAACCTCGGTCGATGCACAAATTTTCCTGACTCCGCTGGTACTTTTTGAGGAAATTGTGCCTGTCGGCACATTTCCTGCTTTATCGGCTTCTGAAAATTAGAGGAGGTCTTGAGGTCGTGGTTCACAAGTGCATTCGCATGAAGATTTGGATAAAGGACACCGACAGTCTTGTTTAGTAGGTGCAACTTATCTAGAGCCGGCTTCATGTCGCTGTCGTTCGAAACAAGGACGTAGGCATCTGCTAGGTTCAGAACACCGTCCATTATCATCTCGGCGACAATCAACGTGTCTGTCATCTTTTCTTCGACCTTTAGAATGTAGCAGCTTCTGCTTGGATCATCAGCACGGGGCATCCATTGGCGGTTTTTTTGGAACTTGCCTTCGATAACTTGAGTTCCTTCCCCTCGTAGGGCTCGAAGGTATATATTTTGTCGTTTAGGTGCTTCCGGGTCGTTTTCCGTGTGGTGAATTCTAGAAGTGAAGTATTTGATCGAAACAGCTTCATCCTCTGGTAACGCAATTTTAATCAAAGACTTCCAGCTCAACCATTTTAGATGGCTGTTTGAGCGCAACATAGAGTAGTAAAAGTTGAACAGATGTTCGCCGCAATCTCGCTCCTTCAGGGGCGAGAAAAGGCGAACCGCAAAGGATTTTCGCTAGAAAATCCGCCGCCACAGTGCTACATAAGTATGTATGGCGAAAGCCAGCTCTTTGACAAGTTAGGTATG
>JBGSUI010000056.1:0-158346 GCA_041736175.1 Oligoflexales bacterium
TGCTTAGATAAGATGCCAATAAAATCGACACCAGCCCAAAATCTCCTCCAGATTTTTTAAAAAAACAAAAAAATAATTTATAATTATCAAAAATTATTGACCTATTTTTCTGTCTTTTGAGATTAAGGCCCCGGCATTGAAAATCATACCTGTCAATGGGCACGCTGTTTCACTAATCTCTTGACGCTGCGAGCACCGAGTTTCCGCGGTTTTTATCAATGGTTTCAGGGAACCCTAGGGCGGCATAGTTTTTGAATGTGGTGCCCTCTGTGGTGTTTTTTTAGAAAGGACTTGCCGATGAAGCTTAAGAGTCCAGCATGGTTTGTGATCACTCTGATTCCCTTAGTAGGCTTCGCCTGCAGGTTTGGGCAGGGGACTTCCTCGCAAACGGCGTACCTTACCGTGACTCCCGATCCTGTTTGCGCCGATCCCACGACGGATCCAGAGGGCGATGGGCTAGGTTGGGAAAATGGCGGCTCCTGCCAAGTCGATGGTTCGGTACTCCCTGGGCCGTCCTCTGAGGTTCAGGATCAACCCCCTCCACCCCCTACAGCTTCGAGTATGGACAGCAACCAGCTCTATGACACGACATTTTATCCCTACCGGGGCGAACACTACTTTCAAACCGTCTGCGGACAAGGTGAAGACCATGGCGGGATGTACTTTGCTGTCACCGAGAGATCACCCTTATGGGCTGGAAGCTGCGATAATGAAAGTTGGACCACCTGCGACCATGGGGACTGTCTCGGTAAATGGGCTGATATACCCAGCGATGCAAAAAAAATCTCTGGCGGTATTAAGATGGTACGAGAACCCAACTGTCGAGTTCCCTGTGGCCAACGATTTAAAGTTGCCTCCCAAGATTTCAACTACCAGACGACTGCCGTGATCTACGATGCCTGCCCCGAGCAACATTGGAACAACCGACTCAAGGAAGTTGTCGAAGGCCGCAATCCTTGCCAAGCGGGCTCTCTCCATGTGGATCTAAGAAAGCCCCTTTATCTCCTTCTTAACGGCGGCATCGAAGATGATAATATCCAAGTATGGATTGATAGCGCCCCGGTCCCTTAAGGGAATTTTTCGACAGATATCAGGGACTGGCGGGGCCAGGGCTGCGTCCAAGGGTAAGGTAGCGGGCACAGGATTCGGGGAGTTGTCCATCGATCTTGATTTTAGCCAGTATGTCCAAGTCTTTTTGCGGCAGGATGCATAGGGACCGGTAGGGGGGGCATGGACTTTTAAACTGGGATTCAATGGGGTAGCCGCCGTCTGGTCGGTCCTCGAAGCGGCGCAAAATAAGCAGCGGTTCGAGGCTCTGGCGGAGAATTTTTTCTTTCTCTATTGCGATTTTATGACTCTCTTCGCTTTCGCTGATTTGTTTGATAAGCAGTTTTTTTTGATCATCATAGGATTTTTTGATGCCGTATGCTTCGTCTAACGAGGTGGCAACGTTTCGGTCGTAGGTTTGGGCTTGGCTTTTTATTTTAGCTTTATGATAAACATCATTGTATTTTTTAAGTGCCCCTTCCACTTGCATAAGCTGTTCCTTAAGGGCTCGGACCAGATGCCGCATGCGTTCTTTTTCATCATAGGCGTTAAAATAGGCGCCGGTGAGGTCTAGCCGACAGGATTCGCGGATGTTTGGTTGGAGTTTTTGCGGACGGCCATACAGGGAGGCGGTATAAAGGGGTATGGTTACCAAAAATACGATCATCGTCGAAACGAAGCCGTCTCCCAAGTTGAAATGAATAAACAATAAATACTTTAAAATGGCAAACCTTTGCACAGGTTGACCTACCCGCCAGAGCAGGGTCATCCTAGGACTGAGCGTTTAGGTACAGTTTAGCATAGAAAGGACCTCTATTTGACTATTGGGGCGAAAGGTTATTGCAAGGGTCAGTAAAACGTAATTTAATTCGAAAATCTTAGAGCTTGGTGTCAAGAACCGATCAACGCTGGAGAACCTATGGATGTGCGTTTTGAAAAATGGCAGGGCACACAAAATGACTTTATCGTGGTGAGGCTGCCGGAACGGGACCTGGAGATCCTGCTCGCAAGTCTACGGCGCCAAGCCCTTCAACTCTGCCATCGCCATCAAGGGGTGGGGGCTGACGGGATTTTAGTCCTATGGGAAAAACCCACGGATCCGATCCCCCAGAGGTTATCGATCATCAACAGCGACGGCAGCATCGCCCAAAACTGCGGCAACGGTCTCCGCTGTGCCACAGGGAGCATCCTACGCCACGAGGGGGTGCAGCCCGTGGACGGAAAGCCAAGAGGAATTACGAGTGCCCAACGGACCTCCGGGCGGCGCTCGGCCCAGCAAGGGGATTTGGAGACTTTGCAGCTTGAGGTGGAAGGGCGTCCTATGATCTGCACATTATTGGGAAAAAGTGGTAGCCAATGGTTTATTGCTGTGGCCATGCCTCCCCCCCTCTTGAACCAAGACCTCACTTGGTGGGACACTGGAAAAGGCGAGCTGCAAAAGATTATAAACCAGGCCAAACCCCACCTAGGGCCTGAAGGATTTGTTTACGAAGGAGCTGCTGTGGAGGTTGGTAATAAACATCTGGTGGTGTCCTCAGATGATATGAGCCGTGAATGGGTGCGAACCATCGGACCTAAACTCCAGGAAGTGACTCTGTGGGACGGGATCAACGTCCATGGAATCCGCGCCAAACCAGTCACCGATAGGGACCGGGCGCGGGCAGGCCAAGAGGTGGGAGGAAGTCTAGAGAGTTTGTTTGATTGTTGGGTGTGGGAACGTGGGGCTGGGGAAACCTTAGCCTGTGGAAGCGGAGCTGTAGCCGTAGGAGTCCAACACCTGGCAACGGGTATGGAGGAGCGGGATCATTGGATCGGTGTCGATATGCCCGGAGGGCGGCTATATATTAAACAGACGGAAGAGGGAGGCGAGCCGCTCCTAGCCGGGCCTGCTGAGTTTGTATTTGAAGGGAATCTAAATCTTTAGGTTTTAGAATTTTTTTAAAGGGGGTTTCATGGGGACGGGTGGTCGTGTCGTATCGTCAGAAAAGATCGGAAGATCAAAGAATCATCTTGTTAAACCTGATGTACTGACCACAAAACCTTCCCCGGCTCATCCGTCTCCTAGGACGCCAATGATGAGCCCTGAGAAACTTGCCAAGATCCCTGACCTTGACGCACTGCATGCCCAGCAAATCAAAGGAGGAGTTGAATTGGACTGCAACCGGGCTATACGTATCACAGTACCCATACTCAAAGCGATCAGACGCTACCACCAACACGAGGTGATCGGTCTGCAAAACATCCCCCAAAGTGGCCCGGTGCTGGTGGTTGTCAACCATAGTCTGGCCACCTATGATATCTTTCTGCTCCTCCATGCGATCTACGAAGACCTGGGCAGGCTGCCACGCCCCCTTGCGGATCGGTTGTTTTTTAGACTGCCCTTGATTGGCGATTTGATTCGCCTCTATGGTGCGGTGCAGGGTTCGCCCCAAGCAGCCCGGGAGCTGCTGAGGGCTGGGGAGTTAATCACAGTCGCTCCCGGTGGGATGCGGGAGGCATTACGGCCCTCAAGCCAGCGGTACAAGATCCTATGGGAGGAGCGGAAAGGTTTTGTGCGGCTGGCCATGGCTACAAAGTCACCGATTGTTCTGGCAGCCTGCCCCAAAGCGGACGATCTCTACCATATTTATCCAAGCCATTTGACGGCTTGGTTTTATAAAAGCTATAAGATTCCCTTCTTTTTTGCTAAAGGTTGGAAGGCGACCGCGATTCCTCAGCCCGTAAAGCTGACTCACTATCTAAGCGATCCCATCGTGCCGCCCTCAGTCCCAAAAAGTCCAAGCGCTGCAGAAAAAGTGGTGGACGGGTTTCATAGGGAGCTGGTGCAAAGGATGCAGATGTTAATGGACCAGACGATGGAGTCCTAAGATGTGTGCCCACTGGAGGAGACGTAGTCGAAGGTTAACTTTGTAAAGGTTTTCTCCATGGTCAATCGTGACACAATCGTAGGGATTTCCACAGAAACCGCCCAGCAGCGACTCAGCCGCGAAGGGCCCAATCGACTCCCGGAGCGAGAGGAGCGCAAGCCCTTAAAGGTCTTTCTCGATGCTCTCAAGGAGCCGATGGTCGCCCTCCTCCTGGGGTGCGGTGGAGTCTACTTAGTCCTCGGAGATCAGCAAGAAGCCTTGATGCTGATTGCCTTTGTCGTCGTGATCTTTTCCATGACCGTCTACCAGGAACTCAAAACAGAAAAGTCTTTAGAGGCCCTCCGCGATCTTTCGAGCCCCAGGGCTCTAGTCATTCGGGACCGCAAAAAACAGCGGATCGCCGGTGCCGATGTGGTGCGCGATGATGTGGTCATCATCAGCGAAGGCGATAAAATCCCCGCAGATGGAGTGGTTCTCTTTGCGGACCATCTTGGTGTCGACGAGTCGCTGATGACGGGGGAACCTTTTCCGGCGATCAAAATCCCCCGCGACGAAGATGTCGGAAAGGGGCCAGCATCGCAAGTCTTTGCAGGGACTGTGGTGGTCCATGGCAACGGCCTCTTTCAAGTGACCCATACGGGATCAGGAAGCCAGCTCGGCAAGATAGGCCGTCTCCTTGCCGACCAAAAACCGGTGCCGACCCAGCTTGAGCGCGAGACCCGCCAGATCGTGAAACAGGTCGCGATTTATGTGCTTGTGCTATGCCTGGTGGTAATGACCGGAATGGCCTGGCAACAGGGCTCTTGGCTCCAGGGATTTCTCAGTGCCATGACCCTAGCCATGGCGATCTTACCCAACGAACTACCAGCGGTGCTTGCGATTTTTATGGCGATGGGAGCCTTTAGTCTTTCCCGGAAACGGATTTTGACCCGACGGACCGCAGCGGTCGAAGCACTAGGGACCATCAACGTCTTATGTGTTGATAAGACCGGCACTCTGACCCATAACCAGATGACTGTGACGGAGCTTTATGGCAAAGGTCAAACTCTATCCCTTAGGGCACTCGACCCAAAGGGGGACGAGGGTCTCCCGGAAGTTTTCCATGAGTTGGTCGAGTTTGGAGCTTTGGCGACGGACCCGGAGCCTTTTGACCCTATGGATAAGGCTCTTAACCGGGTTCTTGCGACCTATCTGGGAGATACAGAACACGTTCACCCCCAATGGGACCTGGTAAAGCGATATCCTTTAGCTCCGGCGCTGTTAGCGCGCTCCAATGTCTGGCGATCATCTAAAGGTGAGTCACAACCGGGCGCCAGTGGGGAAACCCATCCCGTAGCGGCGAAAGGTGCTCCCGAGGCGATCTTTGAACTCTGTCATTTAGAAGCAGGCCAGCGACCAGTCTACGAAAAACAGGTGCAAGGAATGGCTCAAAGAGGTTTGCGGGTTTTAGGGGTCGCTAAGGCCCTAGGAGTCCATGAAGACCCCCGAAAAAGGTTTGAATCTGTGCTTAGTACGGATGTAGCAGACGGAGCGGGTGGTGATGGGGATCCCTCGCTGCCGAGCCATCAACATGATTTTGATTTTGAGTTTGTAGGACTGATTGGCCTTGAGGATCCCTTAAGGTCAGAAGTCCCCGGCGCCGTCGACCGCTGCCACCGGGCAGGAATCCGCGTTATTATGATCACAGGAGATCACCCCGAGACGGCGGCAGCTATCGGCCAACAGGCCGGGCTTACGGATCCGACGGCTATCCTGACAGGGGCCCACATGGAAACCATGGCCCCCAAGGATTTAAGATCCCTTTTGGGCAGACTTTCTATCTGTGCGCGGATGTCTCCGCTCCAAAAACGCCACCTCGTAGAGGCCCTTAAAGACCGTGGGGAGATCATCGCCATGACGGGCGACGGCGTCAACGATGCTCCTGCCCTAAAAATCGCCCACGTGGGAATCGCCATGGGCCAGCGAGGGACCGACGTCGCCAGGGAAGCAGCATCCTTGGTGCTCCTCGACGATGATTTTGGATCGATCGTCAACGCCATCAGCGAAGGTCGGCGGATCTATTACAATCTAGAAAAGACCATGGGCTACCTTATGGCGATCCATGTGCCTATCGCCGGGCTAGCCCTTTTGCCGCTCCTCACACAAAAGCCAGCAGTGATGATGCCCATCCATGTGGCCATGCTCCATCTCTTGATCGAGCCTGTCTGTTCACTGGTTTTTGCACGGATGGCAGGCCCTGCAAATCTTATGGAGCGGGCCCCCAGATCTCCTACTGCAAGACTCTTTTCGAAAGGGATGGTGGGTGACGTGCTCACCTACGGAGGTGTGACGCTTTTGGTGATGGGACTTGTATATCTTTTAGCTCTTCAAAGGGGGTACGGCGAAGCAGGCACCAGGACTCTCGTCTTTGCGACTCTTATTGGCGCTAATGGTGGAATGATCCTTCGCCAGATGGGCAAAGGTCTCTCTAAAAGCACACCCTCAAGAGAGATGCTAAAAATGGCTGTTTCCTGGCTTTGGCTTGCCATTGGTTCTCTTGTCCTGTTAGGAATCGCTGTCTTAACGCCTCTTTCAAAGTGGTTTTTGTTCGAAAAAATCCCCCCCATTGATTTGGGTGCAGCTCTGTTTTTAGGATTTGTAATCAATCTCGTGCTGTGGCTGCTAGGTGCATATCTCTTTCCTAATAAACCGGAATTAAAAACAAGTACTCATTTATAGTTTCAGCCCGTTGATTATATTTCGAATCTCCTGGCAGACCTGGTTATTGTTGAGGTTGTAGACAAAGGCAGTATCGAAACTGGCTCCCCCTTGGAGGCCGACAAATGATAAGTTAAGGGTGCCGTTGTCGCAGCTAGCCTTCACCGTCGGTCCACCCACGAGGGCTTCGGCAGGAGCGCCGCCTGAGGGGAAGGTTTTTCCATCTAGAGCGGTCAGCAGTGGGCCGCAGCTTTTAGGGGCTACGATCGACCGATTGACAGAATTGTTTCCGAGACTGACAGAAAAAGCCATGGTATCGCTACAAGTTATGTTGACGAGATAGGCCCCGTTGGGGGACTTAGGTTTCTGGGCTGGTGCTGGGTTTGCAGGTTCAGGCATTATTACAGGAGTCTCTGAAGGAGGAGCTGGGGGTTCCATTGTGGGTTCCATTGCAGGCTCCATTGCGGGCTCCGTAGGCGAGCCGTTTTGGGATTTTTCAGCTACCTTCGGTACTTTGTTTTCGTCGGCTTCATCGGCTTCAGCAGAAGGGTCTAAGCTCTCGACTTGCTTTTTGCCTTGGGCATGATCTCCACCAGCGGCCTTTTTATCTGACGATTCTCTCGATCTTTTTGCACCCGATGGCATTGAGCATTGCAAGAGGAAGCAGGCCGAAAGGATCCAGCAAAATTTGTAGGCACCTGACGTAAAAGCATTCATATGATGATCCTTATTAAAAATTAATAAACAAATAATTTATAACTCGGGCTACTCATTAATATTCGGTCACTTGGTTTCAGGGGTTGAGAAAAAACTCATATAGCCAATTTAGATAAGTCTTTATGACAGGTTGACCACGACCTAAGGGGCGTTTTTTCCCGTCCCCCCAATGGGCAAAATATCAACTTCTCTTTAGGCCAGGTTTTTTTGCCGATAGGAGGGGAGTTATGCATGAGGACCATAGGCCATTGGGAATTAAAATTTGCAGCTTTTAAAATCAAAAATAAGTTTAGATCTGTTGGCCCTTGGCTTTACGAGTCTATGGGCTTACAAAGCGGTGGCATTCGAGGTCTCTGAGGTTCAGAGTCTTTGGGCCCTGCCTCTGGCACCCATGGTTAAGGAGCCTATAGGGGATCCCGAAGGCGACTATCTGATCCGCGTGCGGGTTTATCCCCACGAATTTAAAAACACTCCCTCAAAGCGACTCGGCGAGCCACTCGACAAGATCACCATGATTGGCTCATGCCAACTTGGATACGGGCAGCCTGATAAAGCAGCTCCTCTTGGTCCTCCCGTGAGCAAGTTTAAACCGGGATCGGTCCAAACCCTTAAACTGGGCATCCATCAACTCAAAAAGCCCCTCTGGTTAGAATGTACAGGTCCGGTGACCGTACAACGTTACGAACCACTGATGAGTCACAAGTATTTGGCCAGTTTTTACCTTCGTAAATCCTCGCCCAAGGAGTTTCAGGGACAGGAAGTGATCGAAGTGGTTGCTGTCATGAAAGTGGAGACCTATCTCCGAGGCGTGGTGCCCAGTGAAATCATCCCGTCGTGGCCCGAAGAAGCTCTCAAAACACAAGCGATCGCTGCTCGCAGCTACGCGTATTTTAATATGGCCCATAACCACTTTTTTCCAAATCCAAAAATTTATGACGTAGATGATACTAATCGCTATCAGGCTTTTACCGGTTTGACCTCGGTTCACCCGCTTACGGATCAGGCGATTGCCAAGACCAAAGGGCGGATCATCACCTATAAAAACATGTCGATCCCAGCCTTTTTTGATACCGATGCTGGAGGTCACGCAGAAAGCGCAAAAGAAGTCTTTAATTTCGAAGCGCCCTATTGTGCGGTAAGACCTGAACCTTCCGAAGTGACCTCTGCTCTTAAGTCTTGGAACGCCGAAGTCAAAGTTGTTGATCTTTTGAAAAAAATTGGCGGCTCCGAAAATCTGCAAAATTCTGGGGCCAAACTTATCTCGGTGGAGGTTGCTCCAAGTCAAAAAACTCCCGGCCAACGGGTGCGAGATCTGACTTTAAAGTTTGAAGGGCAAGGTCCGAAGACTTTGAAGTCTGAGGAGCTTCGCGGGTTGGACCCCAAAATCAAAAGCAATTTTTTCAAGGTATCCCTTAACGGCGATTTCCTTAAAATAACCGGGATTGGCGCTGGCCACGGGGTTGGCTTAAGTCAGATGGGAATGAAGCATATGGCGGTCCATCAATGGGATCATGTAAAAATTCTCAATTTTTACTTTAGTGGCATCAAGATTTGCACCGTGGGAGCTGCTACAGGTAGCCAGGAGGCCTGTCTCCAGCCATAGCTGTAGACCTCAGATTTCCCTATCCTAGAATTTCTACGAGTCATTTAGCAGCTCCGCCATTCCTATTGGAATTAAACAGTTGATTCAAAAGACCTTAAGATCCCCATCACCTTTTCCAAAAAATCGTGCTGTTTCGTCCCAAAAGCACCATGGGCGATAAACGGGGGATTAAGCAGTGAGCCGTGATTGTAAGTCAGGGGATTGCCTTGGAAATCCACCATTCCCCCGCCAGATTCGTTAAGAATACAGTGGGCTGCTGCCAGGTCCCAGAGGGATGTGGGCGCGCGGCGGACACTGAGATCAGCTCGCCCAAGGGCAATTAGCGCATATTTATAGGCACTGCCAGCCTCTTGAAACTGACATTGGGGAAAAACCTCTTGAATCTTTGCAGCGACTGATCCCGGACGGAAACGGCTAGTTAAGAGGATAAAGTCGTCTTCAGGGATGGGGCGACAGAGGAGTTGTTGTTCTCGCTTGGGGCGCTCCAGCTTTTCCGGTCGGGTAAACAAAAAAGCACCTTCATGCTGGGCTGCGCCGACTGTGATCCCGTGGACGGGGCAGTGGATCACCCCTAAAACCGGAGCTCCGTCGTCAATCAGGGCGATACAAACAGCAAAATCACCGGTATGGGCGATAAAGTCTCTGGTACCATCGAGGGGATCGATGATCCAAGCAAACCGGTTACTCACGATCGTTTGGAGGGTGTCCACTGGATCGACGATCGTCTCTTCGGTCACAAGTGGAAAACTCTTTTCCTTTAGAAAATAATCGCCCGATAGATTGAGGATGCCATCACGGATCAGAGCATCTGCAAAAAGATCAGCATCGGTCACCGGCGAATGGTCGAGCTTTTTCTGGATGTTTTCTTGTCCGCTGCCATAAATCTCCAGGATTTTGTCGCCAGCTTGGTAGGCAATCCCAACAATGGTGTCTAGTAATTTCAAGGGGAGGTACTCCTAAAAACCTGCTCGTCGTACCAGCGCTGGATCGGCCCGATAGGGAATTTTGAACTGTATTGGCGACTCAACGTTTTTCTCGGCAGCGAAGGGAGTTTCTTTAAGGTTGAGATTATAGGCTAGAGTCATCAATAGTTCTAAGTTTACCACATCAGCACAGTTGTAAGCCAGAAGGGTTTCTAGAGCCGCTTGGTTTTTTTTATTTTTATAAAGATGCCATAGAGTGACCGCAAAAAAGCCGTCGACATCTTTGAGATCTCCCCGGTCGATCCCCAGCCGGCGTTCGACCTCCTTAAGACCACCGCTGTAGCCCAGGCGTTTTAGCACGTACCGTAAATCAATATGGGCTTTATTTAATTCGATGCCAAAGTAACTTTGAATAAACGGAATATCAAAGGTCTTGCCATTAAAGGAGACCATGAGTTTGTAGGGAGCGAGGTCACGGGGAAAATCATCGAGGTTTTTGCCATGGACATACGTCCTTATGGTTTTGCCATCATACAAAGCGATCGTGGTGATATGGTCCCTCGATCGGTCAAGACCGGTTGTTTCGATATCAATATAAGCAATCGAATCTTTAAAATCACTGAAGAGCCTCCAGTGTTGGTCAGGTTTCAGTTTAGCTGCAAAAAACTGCGGATTGCCTTGCAGGAGGTGTTGCTCGCAATCATCTAAAAATTCAGAGTTTTTTCCATAGGAGCGGTAGCTGGTCCAGCATTGAATGCCTTGTTCCCAGAGCGTCCGCTCTTTTGCGAGGCTGACGCGAGGAATATGGCAAAGGGTCTTGGTGAGCATGAAACCTCCAAAGTTATGTCCACCAGCATTACTACAATGATTGGTTCCTGCCAAGCAAGCCACTGAGGGTAGGAGATTTAGCACAGGGTCCCAATGCTCTAGACAATCTGACCATTTGGTCCAAGGATCTTGCCCCGTCCTTTTATGGGGAGTTGTTTCATCACAATATTGGTGACAAACGTCGTCACAAGGAGCTGCATATTGTCAGAGAGGTACTCAAAGCTGACTCCACAATAGATTCCAGTGATAAAGACCCGACGAACCTTGCCGGAAATCCTTAAAAATTCCTCGGTATATCCGGGGATCAGTCCCATGGTGGGGATATACATTTTTAGCTGTTCGCTGTTTCTTAAGATCAGACTGTTACCGGTTTTAAGTAAGGCCCCATGAATACTAAGGTCGATAAGTCTTCCATAGTGAGTTTGATCATCAGAAATCAATTGGAAGCGGATGGGTATATCCACCTTAAAACGGCGGCTTTTACGGGCAAATTGCTGGTTGAGGCCATTTCGGATCTTGCTAAAGATATGGGTGATTTCAGCGCGACCCCAGTCGATATAGTCATCGGACTCCTGAAATGAGCTGAGGATTTTATGGTAGTTTGTCACAAGCCTCTGGGGCTGGCGGGTCAAAAAAAGAGTCGGAATGACTTGGTTGGATTTCTTTCGTTTAAGCTCCGCCACAATCTGAAGAGTCGCTTCTAAGTCGGTAAATTCATCGTCTAGGACGAGTAGAATCACCTGGCGGCTAAAGTTTTTGACTAATTCCTCAATAGATTTTGGTTGGGCGATTGAGGCATTTTTAAACTGGGAGCGCAAAAAAGCTTCGATGCCAGAGTAGAGATGGGTGGTGCCAGGCCCAAGAGCCGCCACCACATAGCTTTTGCGCTTTTTGCGGGGGGCTTGGAGGTAATCGGCGACCCGGCCTTTATTTTCTTTTTTATCGTCGGTTACCGTAGCGGTTTTTTTGTCTTCCTTAAGATCATCGATTGCCACGAATGGTTCTCCTATAGATCAGAGTTTGTGGGTTGGCTCCGGAGAATGCTGTCCACTGATGCTGACCTTGGAGATGTCTTGTAAGAGTCGCTGAGCTTTAGCGTGGTAGGAGCGGAGCAGGGGATCAGTTGTATCGGCGGTTTGTTTAAGAAAGGTTCTCCAAGATTTTGCCGCTTGAAATCTGATCAAGGGTTGGCTTTTTTCAAGCGCCATAAAATGCTGCGCAAGAGACCTAAAAAAGCTTAGCTGGAGACCAGCCCGTTCCTGGTCTCCTGGGGTGGCAAACTGGGCTTGGGGTAAAAACACCATAAGTGTGTCAATTTGGTGGACGAGGTCTGATAAGTCGATCGGAGCGGCTTTTAACTGAGCGTTTTGTTCGTAGACTTTAAGGACCGTCGAGGCCCACTCAAGCCTTAAATTAAAATGAGTAGCCGACTTAAGGTCCTTGGCTTCGGGGTGTTTTAAAGCGTTTTGATAGTGGATCAAGGCTTTTTCTGGTTGCCCCAAAAAATTGTTTTGGATATCCCCAGCACGGATCTGTCCCATAAAATAGTCTGAATGGGTCGTCGGAATCTTTTCAAAGACCGCAGCAGCCTCCCCTGGGTGCCCTTCTAAAACCAGGCGATCTCCCCGTGCAAGATCATCCGTCTCCATCACCACAGCATCAGGGCCACGCCAAATCACAGATCCTTCCCGACTGTTTAGTTTGCGCTCAAAAATTTTGTAGCCGCTCCCTAGTTTCAATTGGACCAACATCTCGTCGGAGGTTGCGGGTATCGGTAAAAAACTCTCCAAAGGAGTGCGTCCTATCACCTTATGATCGACAGATACTTCCGCACCCTGTGGCTGTGAGTCAATACTAACCATAACCAAACTTGGCTGAAGGGCTAACAGGACTGGAGAGTCCTTAGCAAAGGAGACAGCGGAGTTTGCGGAGTTTGCGGAGTGAGCGGAGTCAGCGGAGTCATCCGCCTTTAAAAGAGCATCCCTCTGTGAATCATCAAGGGTGAGGGGGAGATACCCAGCGCGGGTGAGGATTAGCTGCGAAGGGTGATGTGTGGCTTGTGGTGACAAAAACAACTGACCTTGGGCATCGGTCTCCCCAAGCCATAAACCGTCTCCATAGAGAGCAGCGTGACCGAGAGGGCTGGGTTGAGCTTTGTCAGATCGCACCACCTTAACCAGCCTCGAAAGAGTGGTGTGCGAAGTCACCTTGTCTGACTTAGTCCACCCCATGTTTACAATATCTCCGACCTGGACCACAGAGCGGGGGGCGATCCAAGAGGGCGTGACCACCGTGATTTCGGGAGACTCTTTAGTCCCTGTGCCGGTCGCGATATGGGTAAAGTTTTGGGAATCACCGATTTTGCCCATTTGCAGTCCATAGAGGGTGACTGGAAAAGAAGATTGTAATATGGGGAGAGCTAAGGCCCCCTTGCCAAAGCTGACAAATATTTTTTGCTGATCGACCCGTTTGACAACACCTTGAAAGGGAAACGAAGCCGCAAGTCTCTGGGCTAAACCTCCTAAAGGTGGAAACCATGAGGTTTTCCCGGAGCCAATCGATGGGGTTTGGGTTTTAGCGGACTGTGTTCCCTGAAACTCCTCGATCGCCCCGCTGATCACAGCTCCTTGCCTGCTGACTATTTTAGCCTCAACCAACCAGGGAGGGCCAAAATCGCCTCCTGTTCTTGGTCTGGCCTCGATAAACACGACTCCATCGATAAGAGGCCCCAGGCCAATGCCATCAAATCCATGGTGAGAGACTTGGTATGAACTTTGGTGGTGGTCGAGGAGTCGCTTTTCAAACAAGCTTAGGGGATACTCCTGAAAAATTTGGGTTTTGAAGAGAACTTTGGCAAACTCCTGCCTTAGATATTGTTGTAAGACGCGTTTTTCTTCGGGGTCTTTGGAAAAGTTGGGGAGGTGCAACATAGGCTCGGCGACTACGATCCTAGGGGGAGGAACCGGATCTGGGGCAAAGTATTTGACGATGGGACTCTCTAGACTTCCGGTGAAATCCGTATCAAATAGGGTATGTCCGCGACTGTGTGTGAGGGCGACTTGGGTAAAACTCTGATCCTGAATGGGCCAGTCTGCGGTTAAAAATCCATATTCATTGGTTTGACCAACTTTTTTTTGATTAGCCAATACGTTGATCCCTGGATAGGGGATCAAGCGATCATAGATCTTTTGAAAGGTAAAAACGTCGAGACTATGTCCAGGAGTAAGCATCATATGGGCAATGGTTTGCTGTTTGACCACCAGCTTTTGGCTGGACGTGCGGTACCCCTTTTTGGAGGCCACGATCAGCACAGGTTCTTCCGGTATTTGAGAGAGCTGGAGGACACAGCGCCCCCGCTGGTTAGTGGTGCATTGGGCTAGAGACTGGCCTTGGTTTTTTAAATAAAGGCTGAGTTTTGCTTGTCCAATGGGTTGGTCTTTGGCGGCGCTTTTTATTTTTGCGCCTGAGGGAGTATGACTCGGGTGGTTGGAGAGATGAATCGTTACCAGTGTAGGGGATTGGACCACTTTTTTTGGTGGAGCGGTTGTCACGGAAATGGGGGGAGTGCTGGGAAGGGGGAGGGATTCGAGTTGATCGATTGGAAAAAGTTTAGATTCAGATGAGTGTGGTGGGCCAACAAATGTCTGTTTTAGTGGATCGATCAATTGATTGACGATAAGGTCATCCTGATCCGTGGACTGGGGTTGGGTTGGCGCCGGCTTGGCTGGGGGAGTGACCGTGGGGGGCGATTCACTTTCGTTGCCGGCAGTTTCCTTTTCTATTTCGTTTTCATGGCTTCCTTTAGGTACGAAAAAAAGAGTGGCTTTAAGGGCGAGAGGAATCGCTTGTGAAGGGGGTAGATCAGAGGGTATCACGATGATTTGGCTAAAATCGCTAAAATAGTGAGTTTCAGACTGCTTTTTGACGGCCACTTGGATAGGTCTTTCGCTGTCTCTAACCTGATCCACTTTAAGGAGACCCTGGGAATCGGTCTCGCCAATAAGATCCTGATCAAAATAGACCATAGCTCCTGGTACGGGATCTCCAAGGTGGGTTTTTGTTTCGAGTGAAAACTGGACCGTCTTCATAGAGTCTTTGCATTGGAGAAGTGACGTGCCCAAAAAAATCCAAAGTCCCAGGAAAGAGCAGCAAGTCTTGTGATTCATGAAGTGGTCCTCCAGTTTCAATGAGAGCTTTTGCAACCTCAGTTTCAGTTGCAGAGGAGTCCTTACCAAGCATCCCGTCGATCGATCCAAAGAACATTAGGTGACATCGTTAACCAAACGAGTTGTTTTTGCGATTCCACCGCGAGGCGAGCCAAGGTTAAACCGCGTGGGACCGTGACCAAAGTCGGCTTGCCTGCAGAAGCGGGGTAAACCCGGACTGTTTTCTGGACGGTCGTTATAATCGAAAGGTGATTGGTATGGATGTTCAAAGTTTTTGGATTTTTAAAGGAGGGTCCTAAGGCCTTAGAGTGGACCCACCCGCTGAGTTTTAGGGTAGGAACATATATTTTATGCCACACCGGAGTTTCGTAGGTGAGGACCACCTCAGTCCCTTTTTTTAATAGACTATTTTGGTTTGGATATTGATCTCCTGGACCTGTTTTAAGGGCAATATAGGGACGGTTGATCCTGCTGCATCTGACCATTCCTGCAGGGATTTCTAGGGTTGCCTGGGGGACTGGAGCGCTTATGGGAGGCGGAGGAAAGGGGGATTCCGCCACAGGTGCCAATGAGTAAACTCTAGGACGATGTAAGTTTGGTGCCACTTCTGTGACGCAAGCAGGCAATGCTGCCCATAGAGTAAAACCTAGGAGTAGGTGCCTAGGTAAGGGCAATAAATGGAGGTTAGCGCGTTTCAAAAGGTGAGTGGCCCCGGGACTTGAGGTTCAAATTTTAGGGGTAACGGGATCGTTCTCGACATGGTGCCTGACTTATCGATAAGACCTACTGAGAGCTTAGTTAGACTGGCGTCTGAATCCTCAGGAATTTTGAATTGGAAGACTTTTCTTTTGAAGTTTTTGATAGCAAAAACACTGGCTGATTTTGGGTCTTTAGGCAATCCTGTGTTTGGATTGATCATCAGATATTGAGGCGAAGTAACTATGGTTTTCACCCCGGATTTGGAGGTGTACTCGGCAATGGCCCAGATATGACCTTCGATTTTTTTAGGTTGGGTGGAGTTGGTCATATCAACCGACAGATTAAGGGTGCGGTTAAGGACCTCTAGGCTCTGGTTTTCTAGTTTTACTTGGTGAAGGTAGAGAGGTTGACTTTGGTTTTTCGCGGACGAGTTTAAGATGTCATGAGGCTGTTTGGTGGACCCATTAGCCTGAGGAGTGGGATTTTGTAAATCAGCCTTGGGAAAAGGTGATAGGAGTTCGTCGATCGAGGAGAGCTTTAGGGGCGATTTGGTTGCGGTCCCATGCACGGTTTCTCGGGTGGCGAATGGTTCGTTGTTTGCGGACTGACTGGTTAATAGTTGGGAAATCAGATGGGAAGATTTAGGATAGGCTGTTTCAAAAACTTGGTCATATTGGACTTGGTATTCGAAGAGAGCCTGTTTTACTCCCTGAAGATGCTGCTGAACCTCCTGATTGTTGCGTGCGATTTTAATAAGCAAAAAGATACTTGCAATGGCCCAAAACAAAATCAAGCTACAGACAAACATGATGACATATATTTTTGTCATAGAAATAGATGTGGATCTGGTTCTTGCTGAATCAATAAAATAGACAATATTGAGTTGTCTTCTTCCGGGAGCTTTCGAAGCGAGCTGTGATGATTCCTGACCCATAAAAAACCCTCGGTATAACACAAAATAAAAATAAAATCATGTTTACTTTAGCTGTAAGGATGTTGTGCCGTCAAACATTTTCTTAAGACCCCCGAGTGCTCCTAGGACACCCGTTGCTTCATAGGGGAGAAAAACAGTGGAATCGGCTTTAGAGGCGATGTCGCTTAGGCTTTGGAGGTACTTCTGAGCAATAAGGTACTGGGAAGGATCAGCGGTTTTGCCAAGTGCTGAGGCGATATGCTCAATGGCTTTTGCTTCGGCTTCTGCAAGTTTTAACTTGGCTAAGGCTTCACCCTCGGCTGATAAGATTGCAGACTGTTTCTCGCCTTCCGCATTGATGATTTGGGACTGTTGGATTCCTTCGGCCTTTAAGATGGCCGCAGCCTTTTCCCCTTCGGCCGTGGTGACGACCGCCCGGCGGGTTCGCTCAGCCGTCATTTGTTTTTCCATGGTGAGCTTGATCTCATCGGGAGGGTTGATATTTTTGAGTTCCACACGAATGATCTTTACGCCCCAAGGTTGGGTCGCTTGGTCGAGAGCAGCCCTGATCTGGGTATTAATGGTGTCACGGGAAGTGAGAGTGTGGTCTAAATCCAATGATCCAATCACGTTTCTAAGGGCACTAAGGGTGAGTTGCTCGATACCCCACCTGAGATTTTGGACTTCGTAGGTGGCGCGGATGGGATCCACCAGAATAAAGTAAATCACTGCATCGACCTGCATGGTCACGTTGTCGCGAGAGATCACCGACTGTGGTTCGATCGGGCTAATCTGCTCTCTAATATCGAGAACCGCGCGGACTGAATCTAAAAAAGGGATTAAGATGTTGATTCCCGCGGTTCCAGCGTAGTGGAACCTACCCAATCTTTCGACGATGATAACCTGCTTTTGGGGGACAATGCGGATCATCCTGTACAAAATGATCAGCATCACGGCGACAAAGATAGAGAGAACTGTGATTTGCATGGAGAGTGGATCCTATCGTTTTTAGTTTAAAGGTTTTACTGATAATACGACACCATCCACGCCGACTATTTTGACTGCTTGACCGACTTGGATCGTCATGGGGCTTATGGCAGCCCAATCTTCGCCCATGACCGTGACGCGTCCGGGGCCTAGATCAGGGTTGATGGTTTGGCTCACACTCCCTGTGGCTCCGAGCAGTCGATCTGTCCGGGAGGGGATGGATTTGGTGTTTTTGTATTTTTCGAGAAAAAGGGGACGCAGTAAGAAAATGGAGGCCAAAAGGCTCAAGCCAAAGCCAATGAGTTGGGTGGCGAAGCCATAACCCAAAAGGGCACAGCCTATGGGCGTGACCGTGGCGATCGCTGCAAAGATCAGGAAAAAAGAAGGCAAAAAGATCTCAGCAACGGCAAAGACGAGTCCCGCTGCAAACCAAAGCCAAGCTTCGTTCATGTAAGGTAGGTCCATACCTGTATTATGACTTTATAAGTCTTAAAAGACAAATCTTGGCAAAAACCAGGTGGAACCTTGGCGAGACTTTGATAGTCTCAAAGAGTCTCCACGAAGATCGACAAGTAAGGATGTTAGGCCCTATGAATATAAAAGAAAATTTTTTTAGCGATAACAAAGATATCCAGTTTCATTTAGCCAAAACAATCGATTTCAATGAGATGTTTAAGGCTCTTAGCCACGAGGCTCGGGAAGAGTGCGGCTGCTCTGGAGGAGATGAATATCGAACGATGGTCCAGGCGATTCTTGAGAGCGTAGGGGAGGTCTGCGGGAGCGAGCTAGCTCCCCTTTCTAGCCAGGTGGAGCAAGAGGATATCCAACTTAAATCGGGGGAGGTCATCCTTCCTCCCACAGTCGAGCGCAATGTGTCAAAGCTATTGGAGCTAGGCTGCGCAAGTTTGGGTATTCAACCCCGTTTTGGTGGGAGTGGTATTCCCTTTTTACCTGAAACCATGGCCCATGAGATGATCACAAGGGCTTGCCCCTCAACGGGACTCAATATCGTTTGGTATAGTTCCATTGCCCATGTCTTGGATCAATTCGCAGACGAGGCGATTAAGACCGAAGTGATTCCCAAAATAGCCCAGGGGGAATGGTCAGGGTCGATGGCTCTTACGGAGCCCGATGCGGGGAGTGACCTGGGAGCACTGAGGACCTATGGGGTGCCCCAGGCCGACGGTACTTGGCGACTCTATGGCAGCAAGCGTTTTATCTCGAATGGTGCAAGCCAAGTGTGTTTGGTTTTAGCCATGAACGCCAAGGGAGCAAAAGGGTTAAATAACCTTAATCTCTACCTTTGCCTGAGGGAAGTCGAAGGCCAAAAAAATTATAAAGTGACAAAGATCGAGGACAAGGTTGCGCTCCACGGCTCGGCCACCTGCGAACTGCAGTTTGATGGCGCCAAGGCCCGGCTAGTGGGTAAACCAAATCAAGGTTTTCAGCAGATGCTAAAGCTAATGAACGATGCGCGGATAGCCGTGGGTTTTCAAGGTCTCGGCAATATGGAAGCTATTCTCCGCATGACCAAGGATTACTGCTTAAGCCGCCAGAGTTGGGGTAAACCGGTAGCAGCCCATGAGTTAGTCGCTGAAAAGTTGCTTGATATGGAAGTGGACCTCAAGGCAGCCCGCAGCCTTTGCTACCGGGCCTCCTATGACCAGTCAATGATATATTTATGGGAAGATCAGCTCAAACAGATCAAGTCACAGGGAGAAAATGGCTCGCCTGATCTCGATCCGACGATGATAGAAACCAAACTTGCAAAGGCTAGGTCCAGGGTGCGCCGATGGACACCGCTTATAAAATGGTATGTCGCCGAGAGGACCGTCGATATGGCCAGAATGGGGCTCCAACTCCATGGGGGTTATGGGTTTACTAAGGAGTACCGCTGTGAGTTTTGGCTGCGGGAAAGTTTGATTCTACCGCTCTATGAGGGAACTTCCCAGATCCAAGCGCTGATGTGCATTAAAGACGCTCTTAAGGATATTATTCGTCACCCACGTAAGTTTTTTGAGGGGACTTTTGGGCTAAAGGTTCAATCCTTAAGTTTAGGTGATAGTCTTCAGAAAAAACTCTTGAGGGCTCGCCAGGTGGAAAAGAGCGCTCTCCTAGCGATTTTACTGAAAATCATTAAGGTAAACCTTAAATCGTCACTAGCAGATGTAAAACCAACTGATCTTGTTAAAATCGTCAGAGTTTTAGGCAAAGACTTGGTCAAGATGGAAAATGTGGGCCCCGCTCTACTCCATGCGGAGCGTATTTGTGAGATTAAATCTTTGGTTGAGTTGGGTGCAGCCTTGGTGAAGGATACCAAAAAGGATGAATCCCGAAGGTTTGAAGCCGAAAGGTTTCTAGAGCGGCACTACCCAAGACTACAGATGCTAAAAAGCGAGATAGAAGGAGATGATCGTCAGGTTTTTAGCTATATCGAAGGACTTTTGACGCTAAAGAGCGAAGATAAGTCGATTCCGCTTAAGAAGATCTCGTAAGAGAAAACTAAAATTTGGGAGAAAAAGTTATGAAAAATCGAAAAACCATTTACCAAACCCGAGTCACCCAGCTAGAAAACCTCCTCAACGAGAGATCAGAACTCTTAAAGGGAGATTCTCTCACCGGCAAAAAGCGTCGTCTTGACCCCCAGTTTCGCCAAATCGAGGGGCATTTACAGCAGTTTCGCCGTCGGTTAAAGGCGATTGAGAAAACCGAGCAGTTGGTCGCTGGAAAAATGGGGAGTGCTTAATGAAACGAATGTCTCCTGATATTGCACAAGGACTTTTAGGTGTTCAAAAGGATGGCCGTTTATCCCCCTGCCCGGATATGCCTAACTGTGTTTGTAGCATGTTCCCCAGTGATGAGTCCCACACAATCACGCCCTTGTCTTTTGTGGGCAGTCCCCAGAGTGCTAAGGAAAAGCTTAAAAGACAGGTATCCGAGATGAGTCGTGTGACCTTGGCAGTTGAAAAAGAGTTTTATCTTCGCTTTGAATTTGTGTCTCTTATTTGGCGATTTGTGGATGATGTGGAGTTTTTGATCGATAAAGATGCTCAGAAAATTCATATACGCTCGGCCTCACGGGTGGGGTATTCCGATTTGGGTGCCAATCGGTCCCGGGTCGAATCCATCAGAGAGCGGTGGCTTGCTTCCAGTCCCTAGGCAGTGGGGTGATCTTATGATCACCGAATTTTATAAAATTTTAATCCATCGTCCTACACTTTTAGGGTATTCTAGGTCCATCAAGGATGAGAATGAGAGAGATCAATTTGATCGCACTTTAGTTTTACGACAAAAGGAGTCGCGCTATTATGATGAGCAAACCCTTTGACCGGCGTCGCTTTTTAAAAAACGGTATGGAATCCCTGGGTGTCCTTTGCTTGGGGTCCACCTATAGTTCGATGGTTTCCTGTGCTCCTTTTTTACAGGCTTCCAATCTTAAAAATCTTGGACCACTAGGTGAACCTGATGAAAACGGGCTGCGTTTAGCCCAGGGTTTTACAGGGCGAGAGCTGGCAAGATCTGGTCACCGGGTGAAAAGGGCAGATGGAAGTAAAATCGACTACCGCTGGCACCAGTTTCCTGATGGTGGTGCTACCTTTAAAACCGACGATGGTGGCTGGATCTATGTTTCCAATAGCGAGGTTCAGGTGCCGGGTTGTGGAGGGGCCGGGGCGATTCGTTTTGATCAAAACGGTTGTGTCGTGGACGCCTACTCGATCCTCAGTGGAACCACGTGGAACTGTGCCGGTGGACCCACGCCCTGGGGGACCTGGCTAAGCTGTGAGGAAATTGAAAATGGCTATGTCTACGAATGTGATATTTATGGAAACCTCGAAGGAAAAAAGGTCCCTGGGCTGGGACGATTTGTCCATGAAGCAGCGACCATCGATTTTGAACGCCGCCAAGTCTATCTGACCGAAGACCGGGAAGACGGTCGGTTTTATCGGTTTACCAGTGAACCAGGGGACAGCTCTGGTCCCATGGACCTAAACAATGGAATTTTAGAAGTCGCCTGCGTGAAGGGAAACAAAGTGACTTGGCTTCCAGTCCCTAATCCCACACCAGGTATTCTGTCGACAGCGACCCGCTATCAGGTGCCTGAATCAAGCCCCTTTAACGGAGGCGAGGGGGCCTGGTACCATGAGGGTGTGGTGTTTTTTACGACCAAAGGTGATAACCGGGTTTGGGCCTATGATGTGACCCTGGAAACCTTATCGGTTCGCTATGACTATTTGACCGCTAAGACACCTATGCTCAAAGGCGTAGACAACGTTATGGTCACTGCTGATGGACATATTCTTGTGGCCGAAGACGGCGGCGATATGCAGATCGTGATCCTTGGCCCTGGGGGGGAGATCTATCCCTTGGTTCAGGTTGTCGGCCAAGACAAATCTGAGATCACCGGTCCGGCGATCAACCATCTAGGAAACAGGCTGTACTTTAGTTCGCAGCGGGGCAATGGTATGGGAATCACCTATGAAGTTGCTGGAAATTTCTTAAACCTATAGTCGCTTTAAGAACTGACTAGGGTCGAATTTGGGCCTCGACCCCACAGTTGGCCAACTGATTCGTCCCGGGCCCAAGGGCCGCAAAGGCCTATATTATCGCGATGCCCCGGGACACATAGGCTTGCGTTGGTACTTTTTCCTAGGCTCACACCTAAATGGCGCTGTGACCACTTAGAAACTCTTAACACCTAATACCTGAGTTAAGCGGGCCAATTTTTTATCGAGGGTCCAGAGGGCCGAAGCATTCAACAAGCTTGATGTGAGCAGGTGAGCATCAATCCACCCAATCCCTTTACCAAAGAGCTTATATTCACCGATGAGAGTAAGGACTTCTAAATCCATGGCCACTTTGGCTTTAGGCAACAGTGGAAGCAGACTCAAGATTTCCTGACGTTGCCGATGTCCGCCACAGGCTATCTCACCTATAACACAAGGGTGGGTTAGCACTTGGCCTTCGGTCAATAAAGTTGTTAGATCTTTATTAGACTCTCGAAAGTGCTCGATCCAAACCGATGTATCTACTAAAATCATCGTGCCCCCCAATATCTCTTAAGGTGATTCTAGCCAGCACGACGTCGAGGTGGCGCCTTTGCCTTTTTATCGCTGCCACCAAGTGCAGCAAGCCTCTCCGCTGCCACCCGTGCAATCAACGCTTCGAGAGCAGCATGTACAAGGGCAGTTTTTTCCTTAATATTAGTTAGTTCTACGGCCTTTTTTAGCAACTCATCTTTTATGATGATTGTGGTTCTCATAGGCGATTCTCCCTTTTTACTTTCCCTTTATGCATAAAAAGCATGGTAACATATGCATCAATTATATGCCCTTCCTATAGGTAAAACAAACCTTTTTTCCAAGCACTAGTTTTATAAATTATAATTTGCTTTACTTTCCATAACACAGCCCAACCACGGGTGATGTCGCGAGCCATGATCCATACCGTGAAGTTGTAAATGATGGGCGCTGGTTAGCTCAATCGTGGCTGGTGATTTTGAAAAGCCATCTCTCCCAGGCCTTGCCTTGTTTGCTGGTCAAATCGAGAAATTTAGACTATAAGCCCAACCTGACAACTGTGTCTTGTTCATAAAGGCTATGTGGGGAATCTAGGTTGTTTGCAAAATTTCCGAGACTTGTCGTTTCTCTAGGTTTTTTGGTCGTTATCTGCTGGCTTTCGGTGACTATATATCAGGAAAATCATCCAGATGAATGGTACCAAGTCATTGAGTGGGGATCCTATCTTGATTCCAAAACCATTTTCGGCACGACCGAAGTCTATGCGCATATGCGAAATTGGACTCTACCTATTTTATTCTACTGGATCATCCTCGGTTCCGAGTGGATAAATTTGAATCAATTTATGAGCCCATATAATATCGCTCGCCTTGTGACAGGAGCTTTTCACCTCCTTGGTGCTTTTTGTATCATACGGCTCTATAAACAAGATTTTTTCAAAAATAAACGCGACGATTTATACCTGCTTATTCTTTGTCTCTTACCTGCATGCCAATTACTAGAGTCCGTGCGGACCAGTATGGAACATTTTTCTTCGTTGTTATTTCTTTTTGCCGTGGGCATTCTCGCTAGCGACAAGCCAAAAACATTTTTCGCTGGATTTTTTGCGACTCTTGGTAGCATTGTGCGATACCCTTCTGCATCTTTTGGTCTTGCTTTTTTGGTCGCTCAGTTTTTCATTTCGATTAAACGCTCTAGAACTGAAGGTGTTCACTTAATCCTAGGATCACTTACCGCTTTAATCTTAGGCGGGGTTGGTGACTACCTCTTTTATGGAAGACCATATGAGAGTTTTTGGATGTACGCACAGTATAATCTCTTGACGGATCTTGCGAGCAAAAACTTTGGTTCCCAATCAATTAATGTATATTTCTCATATTTCATTGATACCTTTCTTACGGAGAATTTTTTATTAGGTTTTTCCGGGATTTTTGGCGCCTTTTACTATTTTTCGCTTTGTTTATATAGGGGGCAGCCGCTCGCAATAGGCATTGCTGCTTACCTAATCATTCACGCTTTTCCTTCTCACAAAGAGGCTCGTTTTATGAGCACTCTCCAGATATTTTTCATTTACTATGCCTATTCAGGTTGGCAGTTGATATTGGCTAACTACAAAAATTCGTCTTTTTTAAAAAACAAGTATTTTTCAGGATTTATTAAGACTTGGCAAAGATATTTTCCGATTCTATTAGGGATTACAATTTTCTTTAATGTTCTGAAATTACTAGATTCTGTTATGGTGCATGTCGGGAGTCACCGGAGTCTTGTTTCTCACCTAGACACCCTATATGACGAGCCTATTTGTGGTGTTATTCTTGACCGAGAATATCCAACTTTCTTTTTGCCAAAACCATGGCTTAGAGACACTCGATTTATCTGGGGCAGCTGGGGACCACAGGGTAGAACTATCGTTAATCATACTCCCGATAGCCAGTGCCCCAAAGGAAAGATGCTTTTGACACTAACGCCTAGGAATTTTTTGAACACTGGAATCAATCAACACTGTCGACCGATCACTCTTAACCAACCGCCATCCGTTTTCGCTAAACTAAAGATCATCATGACTCCAAACAATGTAGTTTTGCCTGCAACCTATTTATGCTCGAGTGTGATTTTAGATAGCCCCCATCCTGGAGCAGTGTTCTTAAGGGAAATTCTTCCGATACCAGAGCTGCCAAAATGGGGAACAACAACTTCTGAACTTGAGACCTTTATCACTAGACGCCGGGAGCAAAATTTGTCCGATTAGACTGAACCATAATTTTCAGATCTTCAAAACCGCTGTTTCCCCCTTAAGTCCATAGCATCTCTTACAATGCTAAGCTGGTAAGGCGCAATTAAAAAAGTTATCTGGCGATCCAGTGATCATGGCTAGCTTAGTAGTTATAATAAAATTAGAATGTATTGTTTCCTTAGCAAAGTATGTCAATAATACAGGTATTCACGGAGTTTAAATTGGTAAACCACACAGTGGACACCGACCCAAAAGTGCCTTTGACATCAGGTGGAAAAACCTGGAAGTTAGCCGGAAAGGTTACCTTGGTGCTGGTAGGAATCCTATTAGCCGCTCCGATTATAGCGGCCAATGTCAGTTGGATCCTAAGTGGCTTTGAGAGCAGTCCGACTAGTACGAAAGATCACGGTGTTTGGTTGCTCCTTTATTTTTACACCCTACCTCCTGCATTACTGCTTGGACTGATTGCACCGGTCTGTTTTGCAATCGCCTGGACCAAAAATAAAAAGGAGTGATGTGAAAGAATCGACCCTTTAGAGCCAAGGTGCCAATAGGTAGTTGGCGCCGCTTTTCTCTTCTTTTTCGAGGGTTCTACCCCTTGTACGTAGGTAAATGACGCCTATTTAGTTGATCCAAGCACAGCGATTTCGGCTAACTCGGGAGCTGACCGACGTCCCACCAGGATGGACGTTACCGAGGGAGCTGACTGCCAGGCGATAAGGTTGAGGGAATCCGAGGAGTAGGTTTGAAAGACTAAAGACCGCATGTTTCCCGTCTCTGCTTTTGGTAGATCGCTGAGTTCGCCTTTGTAAGAGAAGTGGAAGAGTTTTTCGCTCGTTTCTTTGTGATGGTATTGGACCACGCCTACTTTTTCGATCTCGTAGTCGATCACGGAAGCCCCATCCGGCTCCCAACTATCGGGGATATCCTTTAGGACTTTAAAGGCGAAGGAGAGGTCGGGATTTGAGCTGAAAAATTGTCTGATTTCGTTGATCTCATTGGTGGGTAGGTTGAGGCGTTCTTCTTTGCTTTCTTCAAGCATAAGAGCTTCAAACCCAAGGTATTCAAGCGGCTTAAAAGTAGGGCCAGATCTAGGGGCAAAACGCCAGACCAAAAACAGTCCAAGTCCCAGGGCGATGACCCCAAGGACCATCTTGCGGACAAATTGTGATGAACCCTCACGGCGGCCAAACTGCTCGATATGGACGACTTCTTGGGTAGCTTGAACGGACCTATCCTGGGCAAACCCCCGCAACTCCAGCAAGACTGATTCGCTTAAGGTCAGCTCCTGGAGTTTGATCTGTAATTGGCCCCGCTTTTGGACGAATTGATCCAATAGATTTTGGTTGCCTGCTTCCTGAAGCCATTGATCCATTTTGGCCTTCATCTCAGGAGCCAGCTCTTCATCTAGGTATTCACCCAGGTGGCTAAACAGTATTCCAACAGAAGTAGAATCTCCAGCCACCTGTCCCATGCTTATCCTTTCATCCACTCTATGCTTCAAAGGAGGTATTTAGTAAGGTTTTTCGACCATGCCCTAAATGGGCTCGTAGCTGATTTTCTTGTATTCCTAGGGTTTTTGCCGAATCTTTTACGGTCAAACCAGCAACATCGACCAAAAAAAGCGCGGCTCGGGCTTCGAGGGCGAGCGACTCAAACATCTTGGCGGCGTGTTTTGCTAAGGTTAAGCTCGGAACTCCCGACTTTTTGCTTTTGCCTTCCTGAAAGGCTATCCAGGATTCAGCTAAAAGTAAGCCTTTGGTGTTTATTTCCTGTTTGACTGTCGTCGGAGTGAGTTGGCTTGCGGTCTTTTCGAAAATGCGTTTGACCAAACCCAAGGACGTGTCGAGACTTAACGTTAGGCAAAAGGCAAAACGGTAGACGAGATCGGCATGAACGACCAACTGCTCGTGGTAATACTCCATTACAGAGTCATCCATCATTTTCTTCGACTGAGTTGCCACGTCGAGTTCTCCTCGTCCCTAATGCCCATCTGACCATAGCCACGTCAAAAAGAAAGATCTCAATATTTTTACGCGAAGGATATACAATCTTATGTTAGCAACCCCGATGGATGGTGGCAAGAGGGGCAACCTTTAACCTCATTAAGTCCCACGTCTTGGGAGATGCCGGCGAGGGGGGAGAGTTCCTGTGAGCACATTAGATTTATCTCAATGGTTAGTGGTTGTTCCAGCTCGACTGGGTTCCCAGAGATTGCCTCGAAAACCCTTGGCGGATGTGGGTGGGCGACCGCTGATTGTCAGAGTGATCGATAACTTAAAGCCCCTTCGAGACCTGGGGGCGCTGGTCCTCTGTGCCACCGATGCTGAGGAGGTTCTCGCAGCCGTGAAGCCTTGGGGATACCAGGGGATGCTCACCGCCAGCGCCCATCCCAGTGGAACTGATCGTTGTGCCGAAGTTGCTCAGAGATACCCTAAGCCCTTTGTGTTGAACGTTCAAGGTGACGAGCCTTTTGTAGACTGTGGGGATCTTACCAGTTTATGTACGGTCCTCCAAAACGACAAAGCAGCCCAAATGGGGACACTGGTCCATAGATCCCAGGATCGAGACCGCTTTTTTGATCCTAATGTGGTCAAGGTGGTGGCTTCAGATTCTTTCCATGCCCTCTACTTTTCTAGGGCACCGATCCCTTTTGATAGGGAACAGGGTTTTCCGGGGTCTTTTTGGCAACATATTGGAGTTTATGGCTTTCAACGGCAAAAGCTTTTGGAGTTTCCGGCTCTGGGTCAGACCGCGCCGCATCCTTCTCTAGAGGCCATTGAGAAATTAGAGCAACTCAGAGTCTTAGGGGCTGGGTGGAAGATCGCCCTGAGTGTCGCCAAGGGTATTGCCCGTGGGATTGATACACCTGAGGATCTTGAGGCAGCTCGGCAACGTTTTAAATGTTAAGGAAGAGTTCATGGTAAAGTTTCTAAGCAAAAATATATTTTGTGGACTCATCACATTAATTTTATGCTATTGTCAGTTTATGATAGACCAAACATCCTACGCGCTCCCTATAGGTTTTGGAATTAATCAGGGTCCCATCCGGTATAACGAAATTACATCGAATAACTTTCTTGTTTATCTAGATCGCCGCACTCCACAAGAAGGCTTTATGGTGATGGAGTCCCTTGAAGCGGCGAGGAATCCCCTAGAGCTTTGGTTTGGCAGCAAGCGGACCCGTCCGCTCCCGGTGATCCTCTCGGCTGTGACGGAAAATGCTTCTTTCGCCAATTTTTTAACAGATGTCCTAGAGATCCAAAGTTTAGGTCAGGGGCCAAAATCCCTTTTTCTCCATGAGTATGTCCACCAAGGTATGTACCGCACCCTCGATAATTTTTTAGGTCCCATAGGCAATATTATCCACCTGCCTTGGCTCCCAGCCTGGTTTATCGAAGGACTTGCGGATAGCCTCGCTCTGACGGTAGGTTCCGATGGTATGGCGGGGATTGAGCGTTATCAGGCACTGAGCGGGGATTGGCCCAGTTATGATCGGCTGCATAGCCTCTATACTTCAGGATCTTTTTCGGCGCGGGGTTACGCAACCTCAGCAGGAATGGTGCGCTTTCTCCTTAAAAAAATCGGACCAGACCGATTGAGTCTCTTTATGCATCAACTAAGGGCCAACACTATGCCTTGGTGGTGGCCGGTCAGCGTTGTCCCCTACCTGGATACGATGCCTTTTGATAGGGCGCTCAAGGAGTTTGCGGGACTTAATGGACGAGATTTCTATGAGCTTTACAAAAAAGAAGCGAAAAATCGCTGGGAATCTTTGCCTGGGTCCTTCTATTTAGAGCCTGCTGTGAAGGGCCAGGTTAGGCCCATGAGCGTTCAAGGGCCCTCGACGTTTGATCCAAGGCTCGCTCCCTTGGTTCAAGAAGATGGCAAAAAGGGTCACCACGGGACCGCGGCTTTGATTGCGGCGGGGTCCATAGGCAAATCTGCTGGTTGGCAAGGTGATGATCTTGAATTCGATGATAAATATGATTTTATTGTAGGTAGGTCTGAGAAAGCAGGGGAGGGAGAAAAAACCTCGCCTGTAAAAAGTGATTTTATGCCTGAAATCGAGTATGAATATGGAGAAAATTATGATCTGTTTACCAAATTTAAGTTTAAAGAAAAAATATTTAAGAGAAAAGGTTTCGTCAGCAATTTATCCCAATCTAAAACCGACTATATCTGGCTTGAAACCGTACTATCAAAGATGTCCTTATGTTTGACTCGCAAAAATTCACTGGCCAAAAACAAATTCCATGTAGTCTGTCCCTTGCAAGTGAAGATGCCCCAGTCCCTAAAGGTGATTGGCGGAAAGCCTGTCGAAGCAGAAAAGCGAAATATTTTGTCCACATTGTGGCTGACCATAAGCGAAGAACGTCTTACTGGAAATGTATATAAATTGGCTTTTTTTGATGCTGCGACTAAGAAGATCACCATAGCCGCAAAAAACTTTACTGCACCCCCCGTCGACGTAGCTTTTGTCGGTGCGGACACGTGGCTTTTGGTCAGCGAGCGCTATCGCCAGACGCTTCGTAAAGTTGACGCTGATCTCAACTGCCAATCCATGATTTTGACCAAAGATCACCTCTTAGGCATCCGGGGACTTGATGACAAAAACCTTATCATGCGCCTCTATGCGGGGTCCGAGACCTGGGCTCGGAGAATCAACCCCCGGGAGCAACCTTTGGTCCCCTGTGAGATCCCCCTAGCTCCTGTATCTCCTCTTGAAGTAGCGATGGGTTCTGCAAAACCTATAGCCCTGTCCGTGGCCTTGGCCGGATCAGAGATTTGGGTGGACGAAGTAAAAAATCCAAATAAGGCAGAAAAAATGCTGCAAAAAGAGCCTTCGAGTGTCTCAGAAAAACCTCTGGGTAAAGCCGCTGCAGACAAGTATTCCATAAAAAAACAGCGATGGCGGGGGCGTCCAGTTTTTTTGGTCCCGTGGATCGGCGCAGAAGACGCTTTAGGCTACCAACTGGGGGTGATTTCTGTTCCTTTGATGGATCATTTGCAAAACGAAACCATCCGGGCGACGGTGCTCGTGGGAGCAGCAAGCAGGTTTCCGTACCAAGAAGTCACGCTAACGTCGACCCGCTTTCGTCCCACATACAATCTGGCTGTTTATCGCCAGCAGTCCTATAACGGCCAATTGTGGATCCGCTCCACCAATCAGATAAAGACTAGTTACCTAGACGAAAAAGGAGTGCGTATCGAGGTCTCGCGGCCACTGCGACTTGGTGATACAAAGGTAAGTCTATCCGGCGGGCTTAAGGTTGCCGACCTAAAGCCCTACCTCGGCCCTTCGATCCTAGGTCGAGGGGTCCTGGTGGAGCCCATGGGATCGATTGAATTCTATAAAACGATTTTTGACGACCTCGGTCTCTCGACGAGTTTGTCGGGAAGGGTGGCTCCTAAGGGCCTTAATAAAACCTGGGACTATAATCAGATTGGTTTTTCCAGTGGCCTTAGCATCCCTCTATCCCTTTGGAATTCGTCAGCGAGTGTAGGGATTGAGGGGTCTCGCACCAGGGGGATTGCCCAGCGGGATTACGCGGAGATTTATCGTCCACTTAAGACTTTTATTCCAGGGTCGGGAGGTGGGTACAATCAAAACAACTTTCCTATTGTCGAGAGTGGCTCTGGACTTTTTGCCTCCCAAAATGGCGACACCCAAGGCAGGTTTAAAGGCCACTGGACTGTTCCTGTGGTCCCTGACGTGGACAGGATGTTTTGGTTGATTTATGCAGATCGACTAGATTTTACGGCTTTTTATAATTATGGAGGCGCTTGGGACGGAGCCAAGCCAAGCCAAGGGTTTGCTGGTTTGACCAGCGCCCATGGGTATAATTTAGATTTGCAGATGGAAAACAAGGGAGTGCGATTTAATATGGGTTTAGGAACCGGTCAGGTGAGAGGTCAACCCTTTGAAGTCTATATGACTACGGGTTTTGACGCGCTTTTTTAGGTGTCCCAGCATGTCCCAGCAACCTGTCACCTATGCTCGTCCTTAACCAAGGAAGCCCAACTGGCAAGATAGAGCGGAAGATTGAGGCGACCGGTGGTTTGGTCGTAAGATAGGTTTTGAGCACTGATCTTGATCGAAAGGGGTGGCGCATACTTGCGCACAAATTCGTTAAGACTCTTGGCCTTAGTGCGATGGCCTGCCTTGACCTCTATGGGCACGATACCCTGGGGTGTCGATCGAACAAACTCGATTTTTGCTTCTCCTTCCTGCCAAGAGTAGAGTGGTAACTCTCGCTCAGGGTGAGCGGCTCGGAGTTCCTGTGCCGCAAAATTTTCTGCAAAAAAACCTTTTGCCAATCCGTAATCTTGGCGAAGGATCGTCTCAGGCTCAAGGTCCTGCAAGCACCCGAGGAGTCCGATGTCGTGAATAAAAAGCTTAAAGAGATTCATTCGAGTAAAGTGTTCAAGGGGAGTTTGTGCCTGATTTACAATCTTTGTTTGGAGGACAATCCCTGCATTAACTAGCCAGTGCAAGGGGTGCTGCCAGACTGCAAAGCCTTTTTTACCCGACATGACTTCACCAAACTTAAATCTATTGGTTGAGTTGTCGTGGGTACCAGCCAATTGTGAAGGAATACTGCGGTAGAGAGCCTGAATATGGGCCGCGTTAAGTTTGCCGGCGTGTTTGGCAAAGTCATTTTCATAGCCCATGATAAGCGCCCGCTGAACTTCACGTATTTTTTTTAAATCTTTATTTTGCCCTGCGGGATTCTGGACTAATACTTTGACGGCAGCAGGCATTCCGCCAGAGACATAGTATAATTTTGCCATATCCCAGAGATAATCGTGTACGGTGACCGAAAGCTTTGCCTTAAGGGAGGGTTTCGGCAAGATCTTCCAAGTCTCACGACCATCGACGGCCATAAGGAATTCTTCGAAACTCAGAGGATACATATATAAAAAACTTACTTTCCCCACTGGAAAGGATTCTTCAGATAAAATCACACCCAAGAGGGAACCAGCAGCACAGACGGCAATCTCCGGGGCGTCCTCGCAAAAATATTTAAGGGACGTGAGTGCTTTAGGTGCCGCCTGGATCTCATCTAAAATTAACACATCAGTGGTCGGATCGATGGTGGTTTTGAGGCTAAACTCTAAATCTTTTATAATCCGCGTGGTATCGAAATCCTGTTCGAATATTTTTTTGGCGGATGGAGATTGTTCAAAGTTTACGTAATGCATCCGCTTAAAGTTTGCCCGTCCCCACTCCTTGAGGATGTAGGTTTTACCCACCTGGCGAGCTCCCTTAATCAAGAGGGGCATTCTATCGTTACGCTGACGCCATTCATTTAGATTATCTAATATTTTTCGGTACATATAATTTCTTTATCGTAAATATTCGTCGGAAAAATTCTCGCATATAAGAAATATTAGTACGAATAAGTCCTCATTGCTAGACTTAATTGGTATTTGTCGATATGGTGGCCCATGGCCTTTGACGGCCAGGCCAGCTCTCAACCTATGGGGATCACACCGATGCCGAATACCTTTGGACATATGTACCGTATCACCACTTTTGGTGAGTCCCATGGGGGAGGAGTTGGGGTGGTGATCGATGGTTGCCCTCCAGGATACAAGATCGAAACGAGCCAAATTCAGGAATGGCTCGATCGCAGGCGACCTGGCCAAAGTCACCTAAGCTCTCCTCGCAAAGAAAAAGACCAGGTGGAGTGTCTGTCCGGCATAGAGCACGGCATAACACTCGGGACCCCCCTAGCCCTGTGGGTGCGTAACGAAGACCAGGTGCCTGCCCACTACCAAGATATGGAGCAGGTGTTTCGACCGTCCCATGCAGATTTTACGACCTTTACCAAGTACGGGATTCGTGCAAGCAGCGGCGGAGGTCGAGCTTCGGCTCGAGAAACCATTGGCCGCGTCGCAGGAGCTGCCGTGGCCGAACAGGTGCTCAAGGTGGTCTTTCCTAAACTCGAAGTCGTTTCTTATGTGGCTTCCGTAAAAGATATAGTGGCAACGGGAATTGATTTAGAAACACTGACCCGCACCGCAGTGGAAGGTCATCCCCTCCGCTGTCCGCCCTGTGGCGAGCGGGCGGCTATGGAATCGAGGATTGTCGAAGCCCAAAAAAAGGGAGATACCGTAGGCGGCACAATCGTCGGCGTGATTCGCGGTGCCCCCGCGGGTTTTGGTGATCCGGTCTTTGATAAACTGGAAGCCGATCTTGCCAAGGCTATGATGTCGCTGCCGGCGAGCAAAGGCTTTGAAATCGGCTCGGGGTTTAGTGCGACCCAGCTTTATGGCTCTGAGCATAACGATGCCTTTGTCAGTAAGACTGAAGGGAGTATCGGAACCATGACCAATCGGTCAGGTGGGGTCCAAGGGGGGATTAGCAACGGCGAAACCATCTACTTCAAAGTAGCCTTTAAGCCCGTCGCCACGATCTTTAAGGAGCAACTCACCGTCGATTCCCAAGGGAATCAGGTGGTCTTAAAACCCAAAGCGGGCCGCCATGATCCCTGTGTCCTGCCCCGGGCGGTCCCCATGGTCGAGGCCATGGCCTTGCTGGTGACGATGGATCATTGGCTGCGCCAAGCTGCCCTCAGGGCGGTGGCAGGCCCCCATGCGTTTACAAATCCATTATAGGTTGATGTCTTCTAAGCGGTAGAAACCTGGGTTTTGTTGGTGATGCAACCATTCACAGAGTCTAAGGGCCCCCTTTGCAAAAAGGCTCCGCTGGAAGGCTCGATGGGAAATGGTGACTTCCTGGTCTTCGCCAATAAACCGGATCTCATGCTCTCCGATCACCATCCCTCCACGGACTCCGTGGACTCCAATGGTCCCCGCAGTACGTTCTCCCTGGGGATTTTTGACCACTTGTTTTTGGGTGGCTTGGGCGAGACTCTCCGCAAGAAATAAGGCCGTCCCGCTGGGGGAGTCTTTTTTGTGTTTATGGTGGGTTTCGATGATCTCCAGGTCAAAACCCTGATTGCATAAGGCCGCGGCAATCGTCCTAGCAGCTTTTAAGATCTGGATAATTCCCAGACTGGTGTTCGGCGCATACAAGATAGGCAAGGTTTGACTCAAGGTCTGCCACCCCGCAAACTGGGATGGTGGTAGACCTGTGGTCCCTAGGAGCACTTTGGTCTTAAGCTGGGGTGATTTGAAAAGGCTATCGAGCAGGATGGAGTTGCCTTCGACCGACGTAAAATCGGCGATGACATGGGGGTGGTCTCGGGTCAAGACAGCGCTGAGGGTTTGCGGGGTGACTAATTTGCCTAAGTTTAGCACTTCGCTTAGGTGGTTTTTGCTAGAGCCTCCCAGCAGTTGGAAATGCTGGTAAGTGGAGTCTCCGAGAATCTGGGTGATGGCCTGGCCCATGCGACCGGTGATACCATGGATCCAAAGGCGGGTGATGTTGTGAGGGGTGTCCATATTTACGAAAAATCTCCCATCTGATTCTAGAGCCTATCATCGATGACAGGCCGTGCTATTCCGACAATATCATTGACTCAACCCATTGCCCAGGTATACTCAAAAGCCCGCTTAAAAAAGCTGGGCCAGGAGGGTCCATCTATGCATCTCATCCCAGGGAGTCGAGCTCCTTTTTCCATAGAACTAGTATCCCTGGCAATCTTGCTTGTCCTACCTTGCATGCTATGGAGTTTCTATTTAGTTCGGGCTAAAAAGCAGTACCAATCCCACAAAAAAATCCAGATATTCCTAAGCATCGCTATTTTAGCGGTCTTAGTGATTTTTGAAGTCGAAATCCGTCTCTATGGTTGGCGTCAATATGCCGAAGCATCGCCTTACATCGACCGAGGGTTGATCCCGTTTCTGGTTTTTCATGTCACCATTGCTTCTATCGCGACGGTTTTATGGACTTGGGCCCTCGTCCACGCTCTCAAAAACGTCTCTACCCCCCCTAAGCCCGGAACTTATAGTGAAAAACATAAAAAACTGGGTAAAGCAGCCGGCATTTTTATGCTTTTAACATCGATCACCGGGTGGACGTTTTTCATATTAGCTTTTTGCCTATAAGAGATTTCAACTATGGGATTCCATAATTTTTTCGGAAAAAAACGGGGTAAAACCAACTCTACTCAGGGCGCGGTCACAGGCTGGTCTTATGCCAAACGGGTGCTACGGGATACGATCCTGTTAGGTCTTGTGGTGTTTCTGGTAAGCTGGGCCATTTCATTTAAGTTTACCGGTCGCGCGATTCCTAAAGAGGTTTTTTCTAGACACTGGCCGACCCTTTCGGGGTCGCCGGCTGGGAGTGCTGCTCACGGGGAGTTTTTAGTGCTGTTTGTTTTTGCCCCCTGGTGCCATGTTTGTCACTTGAATACCGGGATTTTTGACCATATGGACAGCCCTCTTTACCGGGTCCAAGGGGTCGCCATGTCCTATGACGATCCAAAAGAAGTGGACCGGTTTGTCCATGAAACCGGCTTTAAGCCCCAGGTGATCCTGAGTGATCTCCCGCTCGACCAAGCCTTGGGCATCAACCAGTACCCTACTTTTTTGGTGGTGAGCCCGAGTGGCGAGGTGCTTACGGGTTGGACTGGTTATACGACGTCTCTAGGGTTTTGGCTGCGTATCCAAGCCATAAGGTTTTTAACGTCCCATAGGTTTAGTTGAGGAGTTTTTCCCATGTCGCTTAAGCTAGCTCAATCAAAAGACGCTCAGAGTGCCTATGGACTTGTGAAAGACCTCCAGGCACTTTTGGTTAAAGAGCTTGACAAAATTCCACCTACACCGCCCACGACTCGGTTTCAACCCGTCCACTGGCTTAGGGCCAAAGGGATTTACGGCGGAGGCACCCGTTACGTGGCGACTGACTCCACAGTCTTTAACCGCGCATCGGTCAATATCTCCCAGGTGCAGTACGAAGGGGATGGGACCAAAAAACTAAACTCAGCGACGGCCATCTCGGCCATCGTTCATCCTCGCAATCCATTTGCGCCGTCCCTGCATATCCATGTGAGCTGGACCGAATTGAAATCAGGCACCGGTTACTGGCGGATCATGGCTGATCTTAACCCCAGCATCCCCATGGAAGAGGACCGGGACGCCTTTGAAAAAGCCCTTGCCGAAGCTGCAGGAGATCTGTACCAGGAAGGCCGGGACCAAGGACAACTCTATTTTTATATCCCAGCCCTGGGACGGCACCGGGGTGTTGCGCACTTTTACCTCGAAGAGTTTGCTAGGAGCGACCGGGAGGCTGATCGGCGTTTTGCCCTTAACTTGGGGTCTAAAGTTATTAGGTGCTATGGGGGGATTGTCACCAAAGCGTTGCAATCACATACAAACTATAGTGAGTTTGATGAGCGGCAGCAGCTCGATTACCACTCGCTCTATTTTCTCCAGGTTTTGCTCCTCGATCGTGGCACCACATCGGGGCTTTTAGTCCATGACGACAACGATCTCGGAATCCTTGGATCGCTTCCATCCCATGTGGATCCAAAGCTTTTGGAGTCCTGGTTGCCTCGACAGCCCCCCCTTCAGCAAAAGCTTTTGAGGAGTCTTCTCCAGAGTCTTGCTGCGGGGCCAAAAAGTTTGGTCGATGACCCGGTTAAATTGCGGTTGGCCCAAGCCGCGCGGGAGTTTTATAGGCAGCATCCCGATGCCCAGGATTTGATGGCTAAGGGTAAGACGATTCCGCCCACAGTGGCCAATCATCAATAGGGTGTGGGAGCTATGATTTCCGACGATTTTCAGCCGGCGCTGCTCTCACAACAAACACTGGGGGGAAACTCCCTGAGAGTACTCCCCCCGCTTATTAATACCTCGTCTCCCGAAGCTCCTTTTAGGCCAGGAGCTCAAAAATCCCTGCAGCCCCCATACCCGTGCCGATACACATGGTCACGAGACCCCATTTTTGCTTGTCCCGCCTCATCCCGTGGATAAGCGAGGCGGTCAGCTTGGCTCCCGTCGCGCCGAGGGGATGGCCCATGGCGATGGCGCCCCCTGTGGGGTTGATGATCGACGGGTTTAGGTCTAGGGACCTAATCACTGCTAGAGATTGTGACGCGAAGGCTTCATTGAGTTCGATCCTCTGGATCTGGTTGAGTTTGACGCCTGCTTTTTTGCAGGCGATCGGGATTGCCTCTTTGGGGCCAATCCCCATGACCCGTGGCGGGACCCCTGCGACGGCAAACCCTGCAAACCGCGCCAGGGGAGTGAGGTTGTGTTTTCTGACAAAATCCTCCGAACAGACAAGGCACATGGCAGCTCCGTCGGACATCTGGGAGCTGTTGCCTGCGGTGACGCTACCGTTGGCTTTAAAGGCTGGTTTAAGCTTAAGGAGCGCTTCGACGGTGGTGTCGGTCCGTGGTCCCTCGTCGACCAGAAAGGTGTTTTTTTCTATTTTTGTCGAACCCTGGGGACCAGATGTGCGGGTTTCCACGGCGATGGGACAGATCTCATCAACAAAAAGATTTTGTTGAATAGCCATTGCCGCCTTCTTGTGGCTTTGGTAGGCAAACTGATCTTGGTCTTCCCTGGAAATACGGTACTCCAAGGCGACGTTTTCGGCGGTCAGCCCCATACCTAGATAAAACTCAGGGTGGCTGTCCATGATCGTCCGGCTGCCCACCACTTTGTGGCCCATCATCGGGATCAGCGACATGGACTCGGTGCCTCCCGCAAGGACACAGTCCATTGCACCAGACTGGACGGCTTGGGCTGCCATTGCGATGGTTTGCAGACCGGAGGAGCAAAACCGGTTTACGGTGACACCGGGGACCGACTCCGGCAGTCCCGCTAGGAGGAGAGCAAACCGGGCGACATTCATCCCCTGCTCGGCTTCGGGCATGGCACAGCCTAGGATAACGTCTTCGATAAGAGCAGGAGGAACCTTGCTCCTCTCGACGACAGCCTTAATTACTTCGGCACAGAGGTCATCAGGCCGCTTGTTGCGCAGACTGCCTTTAAAAGCCTTGCCAACAGCTGAGCGCAGGGGCGAGACGATATACGCTGCTTTCATTGGAGTTCTCCCTATAAAAAGTTGATATTAAAGTGTTTGCAATTTAGTTTCGCAGTGGTTTACCATTTTTAAGCATATATTCGATCCGCTCTGCGGTCTTGGGTTGCTGGCATAGCTCCAAAAAGGTTCTGCGTTCGAGTTCGAGAAACCACTGTTCGTCGACTACAGACCCGCCGTCGATCTCCCCACCGCAGAGGATAGTAGCGACTTTTTCGCCTACAACGGCGTCATAGGGAGAAATCTGCTGACCCTCCACCATATTGTACAAGGCGAGCTTAAAGGTCTGGATGCCAGGGTCACCGACGACTTTGATGCCATGGGCCGGGATTTTAGGAGTATATCCATCGCGACTTAGGGACAATACTTTTCGTTTAGCTTGGGCCAGGGTGTGTTTCGTGGACAAACAAACGTCGGTTGTTTGTGGAAAGAGTCCCATGCTCACCGCTTCCTGGGCGGATCCCGATGTCTTAGCCATGCCGATCAGGAGAAATGCCCGTTGTAGAAAGGCCATAGGGTCTGCTTTTTCACCGAAACCAGCGAGCTGGTAAGCTCGCAAGGCGAGTTCCTTGGTGCCGCCTCCAGCAGGGACGAGGCCCACTCCGATTTCTACCAAACCCGCATAGGTCTCCCCCGCAGCCACCCGGTAAGTGGTGTGGAGGGCCACTTCACAGCCGCCCCCAAGGACTAAATTAAATGGAGTGGACACCGTGGGGAATGGAGCAAATTTAACCATTTGCAAGACCCCTTGGAACTCAGCGATCAACTGATTGATGTCCCCCCATTTTTGGTTGCGAATAGACTCAAGGATCATCTTGAGATTTGCGCCGGCGGAAAAAGCCGGTCCCTCGTTGCCGATCACAAGACCATCAAAGTGCTGGGAGGCTTTGGTGACCGCCGTCTTCATCATATTGATGATATCAAAATCAATGGCGTTCATCTTGGTGTGAAACACCAAGCAGCCGACCCCGTCTCCAAGGTCGAGGAGGGATGCACCTTTGTTAGAGTCGACCCGGCGTGGATCTTGGCGGTTTTCAAAGGGCGGTAAACGAAAGGCCCATGGGGGTGTTTTAACGGGGACCAGTTGTCCTTTCACAGAATCAAAGGCTTTAGTGGGTCCGCCGAGAGCGAGCCACTCGGGGGTTTGGGGGGTGATGTCGTAAAAGTTGATTCCTGGTTTGACCCAAGAGGGGAGTTTGGCTTCGTCTTTTTGAATGCGGGCCATGACAGCGTCGACTCCTAGGGCTTGCCAAAGTTCAAAGGGTCCAAGGTCCCAATTAAATCCCCAGCGCAGCGCTTGGTCGATCAGACGAATCTCGCCACCGGCAATGGTCGGCGCCAGATGGGAGGCATAAAGGAGGAGGTCACGGGTGATGCGCCAGATAAACTGGGCCCCAGGGTCTTGGTGTTCAAGAATCTTGCGCACCCGTTGCACAGGGTCACGTTCCTTGTCGGTCAGTTCTTCCCAGGGAAAGGTGTTAGGATGTTGGGATTCATAGCTTTGCTGGTCGGGACGATAGGCCAGGATCGCGGTCTTGCCCTGGGCATCCTTGGTTTTTTTGTAGCAGCCCACATCAGCGGTTTTTTGTCCCAAGGATCCCGATTCGATCAGCTGGACAACCCAGGGCGGCATGGCAAAGACTTCGCGAAAGGGATCATCGGGAGCCTTGTCAAAAGTATTTCGGGCCACTGCGGCAAAGGTGTCTAGACCGACCACATCCGCCGTGCGAAAGGTGGCAGATTTGCTGCGGCCGATCAGCGGGCCTGTGAGTTTATCCACGGTTTCGATATTAAGACCGAGTTCTTTCATATGTTTAAAAACTATCTGTGAGGCAAAAATACCGACCCGATTGGCGATAAAATTGACGGTATCCTTAGCCTCGACGATGCCTTTACCGAGACGTTCTTCGATCCATTGGGAGAGGCTGTCGAAAAGTTTGCGGTCGGTCTTGGGGTGGGGGATCATTTCGACAAGGTGAAGGTAGCGAGGGGGATTAAAGAAATGGGTTCCGAAAAACCGGCTTTGATACTCCTCGGGGAGGTGGCTCACCATATTGACGAGGCTGATTCCCGACGTGTTAGTGGTGACCGGAACATCAGGTCGGGCATACTCTGCGATTTTGGTATGGATCCCTTGTTTGATGTCGAGCCTTTCGACGACAACTTCGATGATCCAGTCGCATGAGGCCAGGACCGAAAGATCATCGTCAAAGTTGCCCGGGATGATCTTAGGCAGACTGTCGGCATCGTAGAGGGGCGACGGTTTGAGTTGTTTGAGGTTCTGTACGGCAAGGACCGCACGGGCTGAGCGGAAGTCTTTGCCGAGGAGACGGGCTTGGTTTTTGTCGGTAGGAGGGTCTTTAGAAGCAAGGTCCAAGAGGTGGGTACTCACACCAGCAGCAGCTAAGTGGGCAGCGATTTGGGCTCCCATCACCCCAGCACCGAGTACCGCAGCGCGGCGAATCTTTAGGCTCATTTCAGGTTCCTCCTTGTTCAACGGCATTTGTGTGGAAACAGCTAAGCGTTTTCAAATCATACAGCAAAGTCGAGTCAGATTCCAAATCTTTCAAACTTAGTCCCTTGTGATTCTCCTGCAAACGTGACATGGTCACCTCACAACTCCTGAGTTGTGGTTCCATGAGCCTCTTAACTTTTTAACACTGAGGCAAATTTATGGTTCCCTTAAAGCATGTTTTCGATGCTATAAAACCTAAATTTAGTCTTCTAGGTCCTTTGAATCACCGTACCGTGGAAGACCCTTTTTCGTTTAGCTTGCTGAGTCTCGATCAGCTCCAGCGGCACGCCCGACAAGTTGCCTTGCGCCATAAAACGATCCAGTCATCGATCCCTGATGGTCTCCTAAAAAAGCTTGCTGATAACGATGTCCTCTTGCATGAGACCTACGCTCAGCTCAATAAGGCTATCCAGGCAAAACAACGCATCTCCCCCGCCAGTGAGTGGCTCCTGGACAACTTCCATCTTATCGAAGAGCAGATGCGCCTCGCCAAATGTCATTTGCCTAAAGGATATAGTCGCAAACTGCCCCATCTGGCAGAGGCAGATGGCGTTGGCCATCCCCGTGTTTACGATATGGCCCTTGAGATTATCGCCCATGTGGATGGTCGCGTGGACCGAGAGAATATCACCTGTTTTGTCCGTGGCTATCAGTCCGTCACATCCCTACAACTTGGGGAGTTTTGGGCCATCCCGATTATGTTAAGACTGGCTTTGATCGAAAACTTAGCCCGAGTCGCCGGGCGGGTGATGGCAGCCATCCACGACCGCAAGCTCGCCAATCATTGGGCCGACCAGCTTCTTTTCGCGGCAGAAAATCAACCCGCAAAGGTCATCCTCGTGGCTGCCGATATGGCCCGTTCCGAGCCACCGATGTCCAGCGCCTTTGTGGCAGAACTTATGCGACGACTGCGGGGCCAAACGGCAGGTTTAGATATTCCCCTGGCTTGGATCGAACAAAATCTGATTGAGCAGGGTCAAACCTCCCAACAGTTGGTCCAACTCGAAACCCACCAGCAGGCTGCTAACCAGGTCGCTGTTGGAGCGAGCATCGGTAGTTTAAGGTTTCTGAGCAGGATTGACTGGCGGGACTTTGTCGAGTCGGAATGCCTGGTCGAGACCGAGTTGCTCCGTGATCCATCCGGTGTTTATGGGACCATGGATTTTGCCACACGGGATCGCTACCGCCATGTGGTTGAAAACCTGGCAGCCCAAGTCTCTAAGCCCGAGTGGGAGGTGGCTCGTAAAGCGGTCGCCATGGCCCACGACCAGGCCCATGATCCCTGTCTTAAGCGCAAACATGTGGGCTATTATCTGATCGATCAAGGGTTTGAACAGCTTAAAGCATCCTTTCAAAAACAGGGGTTTTTTAGGGAAAATTGGATTCGCTTAAGGCCGCATCACCTGTGGCGCCTTCCCTGGCTGCTCTACTTTGGTGGCTTAGGATCTTTAACCCTATTGATTGCAATATTTATCTTGGGCCATCTCGGCCCCCTGGGCAGTCCAGGATTTATGGGACTTGTGGGATCTGTGGTATTGACCATCTCGCTCCTGCTGACTTCGAGCCTGTTTGCCCTCTCCGTCGTCCATTGGGTGGCGACTTTGGCCTTAAAACCCCATCTCCTTCCGAGACTTGATTTTTCGAATGGAATCCCCGACTCCGTCAGTACCCTGGTCGTGATCCCGACGCTGCTTGTTGCGCGGCATCAAATTGAGAGTCTCCTCTCTGCCCTTGAAGTCCGTTATCTGGCCAATCGGGACAAAAATCTATTTTTTGCCCTGCTCACTGATTTTAAGGACGCTCCCACGGAGACGATGCCCCACGATGACGCTCTTGTGCAGCAAGTTTTGGCGGGGATTCAGCTCCTAAACCAAACCTACAAAGCCAAGAACCCCGACCAAAATCCCGATCTTGATATCTTTTGTCTATTCCATAGGCCGCGTGTTTGGAATCCCTACGAAAAAATATGGATGGGCTATGAGCGCAAGCGAGGTAAACTCGAGGCCCTTAATATGTATCTTCGAGGCAAATCCCCGCCAGGGGCTTTTTCATGCACCTTTGGAAAACTGCCATGGATCAAATATGTCATCACCCTTGATACCGACACCCAGCTTCCCGGTCATGCCGCCCGTTTGATGGTTGGCACCATGGCCCATCCACTCAACGAACCTTGGTTTGATCCGAAGCTGCGAAGAGTCACCGAGGGCTACGGCATCCTCCAGCCACGGGTGGCTACAAACTTGCCATGTTCGCGCCGATCGCTCTTTGTAAGACTTTATGGAGGCGAAGTTGGTGTGGACCCTTACACGCGGGTAGTTTCCGATGTCTATCAAGATCTTTTTAGCGAGGGATCTTATGTAGGCAAGGGAATCTATGACGTCGATGCCTTTTCCCTCTCCCTCCACGGTGCCCTCCCCGAAAATCTTATTTTAAGCCATGATTTAATCGAAGGCTGTTATGCCCGCTCAGGACTCGTCAGTGATGTGGAGCTCTTTGACGAATTTCCGGCCCACATGCTGGATGACACCAACCGCCGGTCCCGGTGGATACGAGGTGACTGGCAGATCGCAGCCTGGCTTTTTCCCTGGGTTCCTTCTTTGGACGGTGGTTTCCGGAGAAACAAGCTGTCCTTGTTTTCCAGATGGAAGATTTTTGACAACCTACGCCGCAGTTTAGTGCCCCTGGCCAATCTGCTACTCCTCTTTTTTTCCTGGACTTGGGATGGTCCTCAAGGCGGTGGTCTCTTCCTTATGGGTTTTGTGGTGCTGATGATCCTTGCGCCGCCGTTGTTTGGGACTTTTGCAGCAGCGTCTCGCAAGGCACCCGAGACTGCCCCAGGGCCCCACTGGAAGGCTGTAGGCTGGGCCACTTTAGTCCATGTGGTCCAAGGTCTCTTGGCCGTCGTCTTTTTACCCTTTGAAGTCTTGATGAATCTCAACGCGATCCTTCGCTCCTTATGGAGGATGTTGATCTCCCGCAAGCTTCTCTTACAGTGGAAATCAGCAAGCGATCCCCGCCAAGGGAGTGGGCAACAACTGAGTTTTTTTGTCCGCGTTATGATAGCTGGACCCTTGGCGGCTGTGGTGACCTTAGGCGTGCTTCTTGTGGCGCGCCCCGAGTCTTCCCATTCTTTGGTCTATGCCCTGCCGGTTTTAGTGTTGTGGTTTTTTTCACCCCTCGTGGCTTGGCGGCTTAGCCAAAATATTCCCCTACCTTCGGTCAAATTGGACGAACAGCAGATTTTATTTTTGCACCGCCTTTCCCGTAAGACCTGGCGGTTTTTTGAAACCTTTGTCGGACCTCAGGACCATTGGTTGCCACCCGATAATTTTCAGGAGTATCCAGAACCCATCGTCGCCCACCGAACCTCTCCCACTAACATGGGCCTTTCCCTGCTGGCAAACCTTACGGCCTATGATTTCGGCTATCTTTCGGTCTCACAACTCCTCCAGCGGACCTCTCAATCCCTGGCCACCATGGCCCAGATGGAAAAATTTCGTGGGCATTTTTATAATTGGTATGACACCCAAACCCTGAGACCGCTGCTTCCTCAGTATGTTTCCATGGTAGATAGCGGCAATCTTGCAGGTCTCTTGCTCACACTTAACCAAGGCCTGCGGGAGATCCCTGACCATAAGATCGTTTCACCCCAGATTCTATCAGGACTCCGCGACACGCTGATGGTCGTGCAGGAGCACACAAAGGTCTCCTTACAGTCCATCTTTGCTCAGTTAAATTCTGGGCCGTCCCATCCCAATAGACTCCCATCGTGGATGTTGTTTCACAAGCAAATCTCCAAGGAGTGGGACGCCATTTCCATGGCGATCTCTCTTGAAAAGAGCGAGGTGTTACAGGACTGGGTTTTGGCATTTCAAAACCAGCTCCACAGTGGGATTCGTTTACCCCTCGAAGAATGGGTTCCTTGGTTTGTCCTGTGTCAAGAAAAGGACCCCCCGTCTGGAGAAACCTATAGTGGTTTAAAGGAATTTCTTGCAACCCGTGACGAGCTTCCGACCCTGAGAGAGTCGAACCGGATTGCACATGAGATCCTTACGAGATTAGACGCACTTCCTGGAGATCCGTGGCCTATTAAACTACGGAGCAGCGCGGCGGAGCAGAACCAGCGGTTTCAAGACTTGACCGGCACGCTTCAAAAATCCATGGCGTTGATCGAACAGTTTTCACATCTGGACTACGAGTTTCTCTACGACAAAACCCAGCACCTACTCAGCATCGGCTACAATGTGACCGAGCATCGGCGGGACCAGGGTTTCTACGATCTCCTTGCGTCCGAAGCTCGTCTCGGGAGCTATGTGGCCATCGCCCAGGGGACCCTTCCTGAGGAGCATTGGTTTGCCCTTGGGCGGCTTTTGACGACTTGGAATCACCAGACAACCCTCCTGTCGTGGAGTGGTTCTATGTTCGAATACTTGATGCCACTTCTCGTTATGCCCACCTTTAAAGAGACCCTCCTTGACCGGACCTACGAGACAGCAGTCGCGCGCCAAATTAGCTACGGCCAAGAGCGCGGGGTCCCTTGGGGTATTTCCGAGAGCGGCTATAACACGACTGATGTCAACCTAAACTACCAATACCGCGCCTTTGGAGTGCCCGGACTTGGACTTAAAAGAGGCTTGGTGGATGACCTCGTGATCGCCCCCTATGCAAGCACCATGGCGTTGATGGTTTTTCCAGAAAAAGCCTGCGAAAACCTCCAGAGGATGCACGGAGAAGGCTGGGAAGGAGCCTACGGATTTTATGAGGCCATCGATTTTACACCCAGTCGCATCAGCGGTGGCCAGTCCTCGGCCATTATCCGGTCCTATATGGCTCACCATCACGGGATGAGTTTTTTGGCACTGTCCTATCTCCTCCACGACCGTCTGATGCCAAAGAGGTTTAGCTCCCATCCCCAGTGTTATGCTATGGAGATGCTGCTTCACGAACGGGTCCCCAAAGCTACGCGCCTTTATCCCCATGCACCCGAAGTTTCGGGAGCCCATCTGCTCAGTGTCGATCATGGCCCCGACCTTCGAGTGATCTCTACACCTTACACACCGGTTCCCGAGGTTCATCTCCTGTCTAACGGACGTTACTCCGTGATGATGACCAACTCGGGCGGGGGCTACAGCCACTGGAATGGACTTGCGCTCACCCGCTGGCGTGAGGATCCCACCTGTGACGACTGGGGGACTTTTTGTTTTATCCGCGACATCGATACGGGGGCAGTCTGGTCCGTGACCCATCAGCCGAGCCTCAAAAATACGGCGATGTACGAAGCGATCTTTTCCCAGTCACGGGCGGAGTATCGCCGCACGGACCATGGTCTCGAAGTCCATACAGAAGTCGCCGTTTCGCCCGAAGATGATATAGAGATGCGACGGTTTAGTCTGACCAACACGACCTCCCAGCCTAAGGTGATCGAGTTGACAACCTATAGCGAGATCGTCTTGGCTCCCCAGGCTATGGATGAGGCCCATCCAGCATTTGCCAATCTTTTTGTCCAGACCGAGATCCTCCCCCATAAACAATCGATCCTTTGTACCCGACGACCTCGCTCTGATGAGGATAGGACGCCAACGTTACTTCACCTGATGACGGTTCATGGTCCTATCGTAGGCGAAGCCTCCTATGAAACGGATCGCTCAAGGTTTATAGGTCGCGGCAGGTCCATCCATGATGCCGTGGCTATGACTATGGCTAGGAATACGTCTGTGGATATGGAGGACACTAGTCATGATCACCGGTCGCTTTCGGGGGCCCAAGGCTCTGTCCTAGATCCCATCGTGGCTATCCGCCAGCGATTTGTGATCGAGCCGGAGGGGACCGTCAAGGTGCATACAGTCACGGGGATTGGCGAAACCAGAGACATAGCTTTGGGTTTAGTAGAAAAATACCGCGACCGCCACGTAGCTGACCGGGTGTTCGAACTCGCTTGGACCCATCGCCAAGTCGTCTTGAGACAACGCAACACCAGCGAGGCCGACGCACAGCTCTTCGGTCGACTGGCTAGTTCGATTCTCTATGCAAACCCCCAAAGACGTCCGAGTCCGACGATCTTAGGGAAAAACCGCCGTGGACAGTCGGGCCTCTGGGCTTACGGAATCTCCGGCGATCTGCCGATTATTTTATTACGGCTCAGTGGACAGTCTAAATTTGAAATCGTTCATCAGATGATCCAAGCCCACGGCTACTGGGATACGATGGGACTGGGCGTCGACCTGGTTCTTCTAAACGAAGACCATTCGGGATATCGCCAAGAGTTTCAGGAACGACTCACTAGTTTAATCAATGCCGCCAATTCGATCCATCAGCCCCAAAAAGCTGGAAAGATCTATCTCTGTCAGGCAGAACTGATGTCCGAAGACGACCAGATCCTCTTGCAGACGGTGGCCCGAGCCGTGCTTTCTGACTTAAAAGGAACCCTTGGTGAACAGATGAATCCCTGGCGGCGGCAACGCCCTCTCTTGGACGCTCTCGTGCCGACCAAAAACCCACCGAAAAGCGGACGGTCTGCCGTCGCCCTCGATTTTGATCCCAAGGACCTCCAGCTTTGGAATGGAACCGGTGGTTTTTCCCCCGATGGCAGAGAGTACTGGATCGTCACCGGGGCCCAACACAAAACCCCAGCCCCATGGGCCCATGTGATCGCCAATCAGTTTTTCGGGAGCGTCGTCTCCGAAAGCGGCGCGGCTTATACCTGGTGTGAAAACGCCCATGAGATGCGGCTGACACCTTGGCATAACGATGCCCTGACCGACCGCAGCGGCGAAGCCTTTTACCTAAGAGATGAGGAAACCGGTGCCTATTGGTCGCCGACTCCGCTGCCGGCACCTGGTGATGGGCCAACCCTGACAAAACATGGATTTGGTTATTCGGTCTTCACCCAGACCAACCTCGAGATCCACAGTCAACTCACAAGCTTTGTGGCGATCGATGCTCCGGTCAAAATCGCCCTGATCAAGCTGAAAAATCTCTCTGATCACACCCGCCAGCTATCCCTGACGGGATACTGTGAATGGGTCCTGGGGAAACATCGGTCTAAGTCACTCCTGCATCTCGTCAGCGAAGTGGATTTTGCGACCGGTGCCGTCTTTGTGCGCAATCCCTATCATGGCGAATTTGGCGGCCGGATTGCCTTTGTCAATATCAGCGAAAAAAACCGGACGTTGACCTGTGATCGCAGCGAGTTTATCGGCCGTAACGGTCATTTGAGTCGGCCAGCGGCCATGGAGCGCAGGGGACTCTCCGGGCGGATAGGAGCGGGGCTTGATCCCTGCACGGCGTTGCAGTCTAAGCTTGAACTCAAAAGCGGCGAAGAGCGTGAAATCGTCGTGGTCCTCGGGATGGCCCGCGACGTGGGTGATGCCCATACGCTGCTCCTGCGTTTTAGCCAGCCCCATGAAGCTCATCTGGCCTTAGATGCGGTCAAACGGCACTGGCGCCGGAGTTTAGGGGCCGTCCAAATTGAGACTCCCGACCGGGCTCTTAATATCATCGCTAATGGCTGGTTGCTTTACCAAACCCTGGCCTGTCGACTTTGGGCGCGGAGCGGGTATTACCAATCGGGGGGTGCCTTTGGATTTCGCGACCAACTCCAAGACACCATGGCCCTGCTCCATCACGAGCCGGTGCTTTTGCGTCATCAGTTGCTCCTCTGTGCCTCGCGGCAATACCGAGAGGGGGATGTGCAGCACTGGTGGCATCCACCTGGTGGACTTGGGGTACGCACTCATTTTTCCGATGACTACCTGTGGCTTCCTCTTGCCGCAAGTCGCTATGTGTGGGCCACTGGTGATACGGGTGTCTTAGGAGAGCGGATTCATTTCCTCGAAGGCCGCCAGGTTAAGGTCAACGAAGAAGCCTATATCGATCAACCGTCACGGTCCGACGAATCGGCGACCTTCTATGAACACTGTGTGCGCGCCATTCGGTTTGGACTTAAGTTTGGAAAAAACGGCCTGCCCCTTATGGGCTGCGGCGACTGGAACGACGGCATGAACCTGGTGGGGGCGCGAGGCAAAGGAGAAAGTGTTTGGCTCGGATTTTTTCTCTACGACGTGCTCACCAAGTTTGCAAAAATCGCCACTCTCTTTGGAGACCCTGATTTTGCTGCCTTTGCCCTTAGCGAGGCCCACAAGCTAAAGCTTAATCTCGAAAACAACGCCTGGGACGGAGCCTGGTACCGCCGCGCTTACTTTGATGAGGGTCAACCCCTAGGCTCTAAGGACAACCAGGAATGCCAGATCGACTCCCTCCCCCAAAGCTGGTCGGTCCTCTCGGGAGCAGGGGACCCCCAAAGGGCGCGATTAGGAATGGAGGCTGTGGACCAGCGGTTGGTTGATCGCCAGTATGGAATCATAAAACTGTTTGATCCACCCTTTGACCACGCGGCTTTAAATCCTGGCTATATCAAAGGCTACGTCCCGGGAGTCCGTGAAAACGGCGGGCAGTATACCCACGCGGCTATTTGGATGGCCATGGCGTTTGCTGCCATGGGAGATCGCAAGAGGGCATGGGAACTCACCAAGATGATCAACCCCCTCTCCCATACGGACACTCCCGAAAAGTGCGACCGTTATAAAGTCGAGCCCTACGTGATGGCTGCCGACGTCTATGCCGTCGCTCCCCACGAAGGCCGCGGTGGATGGACTTGGTACACGGGGTCTGCAGGGTGGATGTACCGTCTGATCCTTGAGTCGATCTTGGGGCTACGCCTTGAGGTGGACCGGCTGGTCTTTGATCCTTGTTTACCGGAAGGGTGGGATGGTTTTCGACTTACCTATCGTTATCGCGAGACCACCTATCAGATCGAGGTGCGTGTCTCAGGGGACGGGGTCAGGCACCTATGGGTGGACGGGGTCGAGCAGGATGGTCACAGTCTCTTGCTGGTCGATGACCATAAGGAGCACGGGGTTGTGATCGTCATTTAATAGAGTTTGGAATGATTCGTCCCGGGGCGAATCATGTCGGCCCCTGAGTTTCAAGTTTTGCCGGGGGGCCTCACCTAGGTGCATAGTCCTTTAAAGACGACTTTTTGCTGGTAGGAAAGAAATTTATAGCTGGTGACATGTTCTGTTGTCACTTGGGCAATGCGGCCTGGGCACTGCTTTTCAAGTTTTTTAATTCCTTTTTCCACATAATCTGTATTAAAGGCAAAAAACAAAATGATGTAGTCGGTACTTTCTGCGGTGACCCATCGGCCCATTTTGTAGGTGACCTCAGGATCCATGGACCCGATGTACTGTTGGTGGATCGAATGGGAGCAGGATAGACTCAGCAAACTTATGTACCCTGAAATCCCCAGTAGCAAAATATTTTTCATGGTCAACTCCGCACTGATCGTGTGGATTTTTTATTGTTTTTTTTGGATTTTTCACCCTCAACGCAGTATCCTTTCATCACGACCTCACTTGTACTCACCAGAATAGGAACATAAGTAGTCGTTTGGTACTTGCACATAAGCCCCTCGATCTGTCCCCTTGGACAAGCACTTAACAGCGCCCCTTTTGCTTCATCGATATAACTGATCCCAAAAGGAATCAAAAGTATAGTGACCGCATTTTTTGAGACTTCAACGGGATTTTTACGCGCACTAAGCTCGGGAATCTGGCTTACAGTGATAGAGTTTACGGATTGGCATGCAATGATGCTCCCGAAGCTCCCAGCAATAATCAGGATTAGAAGGATTTTTCTTATCATCAGCTGATTCCTAGAGTTGGTCATTCGTGATTCCTTGGGAGCTATCTATAGTTACAGTCCGGTAGCCAGCTCATCAGGCAGTGACCCATCTTCTTGAGCGATGTTTTTGGGTGGGTTTACACAATAAGCTTCTACCCGGGTGACTTCGGCCCATACAAAAAAAAGAAAATACATAGTTATCAGATCTTTAGTTAAAACCCCCTGCACAGCCCCCTTGGGGCAAGCATTTCGGAGCTTTTCAGGGAGTTTAAAAGCCTGGTCGTTGTCAAAGTTGAACCCTAAAAAAATCAGTTTCTCATTGACAACTTTTATAGGATGCCTACGGTCCTGTGGAAGATTGGTTTGGGAAATCGAGCGCGCAAAGGTACACCCTAAGGAGCTTAGGACCAATCCAAACCAAATGAAATGAAGCCTTTTTACCATGCCATCTCCAATCAATCACCCGCAGGAAGTATTCGCTAGACACCGGTTTCGGCTAAGAGTTGTCCCACTCATTAACGCGCTCTGTTGGTCACACATACGGCATCGATCCGTACCACCTCTCCCTTGACGACAGGGTACTCTCTCGATTCACGGACGCTGATAATATCGGTCAAAGTACCGTTTTTGCATTCTGATGCTAAGCGCTGCGGGATATCTCTGGCATACAGCTCATTAAACACAGGGGTTCCTGTAGTCGGACCCATTTGGAAGAATGTGGTATAAGCCTGGAGGAGCTTCCCAGTATTTTCTGCTCCACGGCTTTTAAAGGTCTGACCAGCCGCTCGGGTTAAGTCACCTAATTCCCTGAGAGAGACAGTGGTTTCGCTGGCTTTTATAGAAACCTTTTTGCGAACTTTCCCTTTAGGCCGGTTTAAATCGCTTAGCTGAACCTTATGGAGGACAGCGCATCCTGAAAGGACGGCGTTAAGACTTAATAGAATTAGAAAAATTAAACGAATTCTCATATCTATCCACATTGGCTGCTAAACTGTAGCTAAGGTCTTTGTTTGTAGAGTCTATCAGACAGTGATGGCAAAAACCAGAACCGTGACCTCATCTCTGCAGGTGATTCGCCCCGGGGCGAACTGGTCGAGGTGGAAGAAGGGGGACCATATGACGATGGATTTAATTGGGAAATACCTAATTATTATAATATATTACATTGGTATGCAGCGCAAAATAGGAAAATTTTTACATTTGCGCTGTAAATGTGTTTAAATGACAGCGCAAATTGAAGAAACTCCTCGATTTGCGCTGTACTTAGTTGTATACATTTGATTATATTAAGATATTGGAGTCACAAAATGTCCTACTACCAGGTTATCCCCAACCCTAATTTTGTAGGTCGACAATTGGAGATGGCCAAACTAGCTGAGATTCACCTAGCCCACGAGGCTAGCATCATTATTGTTTCGGGTCGCCGTAGAGTTGGTAAAACCGAATTGATCGAACAGTTTTTTCGCAATGACCGCATCCTTAAATTTGAAGGGATTCAAACTAAACAATCTCGTGGCCGTTCCTATAGGGCTGCACTTCAAAAGCAATTTGACATAGTCCTACACCGCCTAAACACTTACGAACTGCCTGTTCCATCAGGTCACATTATCAAGTGTTGGAATGATTTTTTTGAACTCATTTCGCCCTGGGCATCCAAGGAGCCCATCATCCTGTACTTTGAGGAGATTCAGTGGCTTTCTGTCTACCAAGATGACTTTCTGGCCGAACTTAAACCAATTTGGGATGATAAATGGCGCCATAATCCAAAACTCAGAATCGTTATCTCTGGATCGTCGCCCTCTTTTATAGCGCGCCAGTTTATGAGTTCCAACGCCATTTATAATCGCTCTGATCATCATATTTACGTAAATCCATTTAAGCCATACGAAGCAAAAGCCATGCTTCCAGACCGCGGTATGCGGGAGGCCCTCCTCGCTATTTTGCTGGTTGGGTCGATTCCCGGGTATCTTAAAAGATTCCAAACACCCAAAAGCGTTCTTGAAACCATCTACGAAGAGTCTTTCTCCCGTAACGGCTATTTTGCTCATGAATACGAACGCGTCTTTGTGAGTTCGATGGCTGATTCGAGTTATTACCGGCAAATTATCGGAACCCTCAGCAAACGCGGTCCCCTCAATCGAGCAGAACTGGCCGAAAAAGTCACTGGATCAGACCGTGCTGGAGGCGAATTCACTAAGGTTTTAGATGATCTTGTCCGTTGTCAATTTTTAGATGAATACACCTCTATCCATACGCCAAAGGCCCAAAACCGCAAAAAATATCGCATCTCAGATCCCTTTCTTTTATTTTACCATGGGTTTATCCATCCGCAGCAGAGTAGGATTGCCCAAGGCTATTTTGATCAAAAGTGGAGCACAGCGGTGTCTGAACGCTCCCTCACCAACTACCTCGGTTTTGCTTTTGAAAGGTGGGTTCGGGACAACACACCCCAAATAGCCAAGATCCTGGGATTTGACGGCGTCCATTACTCTGGGGGATCTTTCTACCACAAATCACAACCAGGTTTTCAGATTGATCTGCTTATGGAACGTGCTGATCATACTCTGCTCGTTATAGAAGCCAAATATACAAACACACCACTTACCTCAAAAGTGGCCACCGAAGTCGATCTTAAAATCAACCGAATGCTAGAAAGCTATCCCCGTTACAGTGGATTTACAATTCGCAAAGTTTTAGTGGTCAATGACAAAACCTATGTCCCCAAATCTCTGCAGGAGAGGTTTGACCATGTTTTGTCAAGCGATGAGTTTTTTTCCACCTAGGGAACTCAGCGACAGCCCGAGTCGGTTAACTCTGGTCATTTTTTACTCGTGATATTGATAATCCCATTCATCCCTGTTCACAGTGGGAGGCCCTTGTTTTTGCCGGCCAGAAAATCTTTGATGATGGCGGTTTGGATTTCGATAAACATGGATATCAATTTCCTCAATAAAGGATCGCTGATGCCCTCATCGCCGACACTCCGTCCGACAGCCGTTTTTACCAGCAGATATTGATCAACATGAAGGTAGACATGCTTCGATATGGCTCCGACTGCCGACAAACGCTCGGCACGATTGATGGCCGCGACGAACGAGCCCTCCGTTTCATATGCTATTCTGATGGAGTTTCTGGTTTGAGACGACGCCCCGCATTTTGGGCCGAATCCTCGTGCTCGGCTTTCTGGACCAGTCAATTCTCGTCCGCAATATGAACACCTCATTCGGCCGCCTTGAATCGATACGGAGCTAATATATGACCGCCGACCTTGCAGATGACGTCGAATTCGTCGTCTGGGTTGGCCTTAAACTGGTGGATGACGTCGAAATAATTTGGCGACCCTTTGGTTGGTATGTATCGTCTAAAAAGGCGTGGGGTGTCGTCGAATGTTTTGGTTTCCAAACCGCCAGTCGCGTATAGGGAGTCGCCATTTTTAGAAAAGAAGGTCCTATCGTAGGAGAACACCTTCGTTTCCCAGTCATAAATCGCTAGAATACCTTTGTCTTTTACCACCTCAATAATTTTTTTCATTTAAGATCCTTTTGGTTTAATGTGGCTTTTACATTGATGTCCTCAGAGGTTCTTTTTGGCGTGGCCACCGAGTCCCTGAGAAGCAGATTCTCGGCCAGTATGTCGTAATCTGGACGCATCCGCTCAGTCATGAGCTTAGGGTCTATGGCCACCACCTTAAGCACGTTCCAAAGCTGGAACGATGGCGTCACTTTCTTTGAGCGGATGCTGGAGAGCCAGGAGGGGGCCACGCCGAGACGACGTGCCATCTCCTCGAAGGACAGTCCGGATTTTGATTTGATGATATCAAGGAACTGGCTCGCCTGGTCCCTGACGGAGGCCTCGACTGCCTCGTCCGTCCGCTCCGGGTCTCCAGGTCCACTGGCTGTCTCCCCGCATTCACGGCATGCCCAAAGGACAAGGTCGACAGTTAGGAGGACGCCGGGGAAGTCCTTCCAAGGGGAATCCCGCCATCCCTTGACGTTTTTACGGGCGTAAGCTTTCGCCCCGCACCCGCCGCATCTTTTGTTTGAAAGGTCCATGGCAATCTCCGGTCTACGCGACATCTCATCATTTACCTCTAAAGGTATCGGCGGGTCAATGAAGAAACTTTAATTCAATTTGATATATGGACTTAACTATTCGTAATTACATAATGTGCTACCATAATTCGAAGGTGGAGAATTAAAACTGTTTGGCCACGACGGCGTCGTAAACGGCCCCCGGTTCACAGTGGGTGAATGTTAGGGAGTGGATTTGCAAACTGATTATTGGTTGTCGTCAGGCTACTCGATCAGCACGGGCAAGCGCTCTCTATTTTTAACGAGCCACCTGCGATACATGGATGATACCTTGAACGGTTTACTCCCAGTAAGGAATTGGTTCCCAATTTGAACTGGACGTGCTTCCTCTTGTCTCTGGAGACAAGGCAGATCAGGGAAATCACACACCATCGCCGATAGGGCTCTTGGCTGCCTAGAGAGACTAAGCTCCCCCTTGGGGTGCCGGTGCCACTGCCAATGATTTGAGCACATGGCACTGGATGGAAACTTTTTTACCCTTTAGCTTGAGGGTCTCCGAGCGTTCTACCAGGACCTTATCTTTAATCAAGAGGAGGGTGGCATCGCTGACCAGCACGTGGTCCTTAGGTGCATTGCTTTCCAGCCTTTGGGCGGTGTTGACCGTATCACCGATGACGGTAAAATCCCGCCGAAATGCTTTGCTACCAAGGTCTCCAAAGATCAACTCCCCGGAATGGACCCCGATCCGGATATGGACTGATTCTTCTTGCTCCTGCTTTTGGCTGTTGATGGCCTTAAGCTTGTCGATCATTTCGAGGGCGGCTTTGGCGGCACCGTAGGCGTTGTCCGCCGGAGACTTTCCATAAAAAACCGCCATAATGGCATCGCCGATAAACTTGTCGACGATTCCCCCGTTGGACTTGATGATGGTCACCATGTCGTCGAAATAGGAGTTAAGGAGGTTGATGATTTCTTCGGGTGTTCGTTTTTCGCTCATTTCCGTAAAGCCACAAACATCAGAAAACAGCACCGCCGCATGATCCCGGTAGGAGGTCATCATCTGGGTTGACCCGCTCTTGGCCCGTTCAGCCGCTTGTTTGACGGCGGCGTCCGACATATAGGAAATCATAGCCTCCCGCTCTCTGCGAACCCGCGCTTCGGCCAGGAGACGTTCTACTAGGGCGAGCATCTTATCAGCGGTGAAGGGCTTGGTGACAAACTCGGAGACCCCGGCGGCCCGTGCTTTGGTCTTTTCAACTTGTTCGTCCCGTCCCGTTAGCATCACGATAGGAAGGAGCTTAAAGGCATCCTGCTGGCGAAGCTTTCGGGTGAGTTCTCGCCCATTCATTCCCGGCATCTCAAAGTCGGTAATCACCAGTGCTGGGCTCAGAGACTGGGCGAGTTTGAGCCCCTCATCACCTTTCGTAGCTGTCGACACTCGGAAACCTTGATTCTCCAAGGCATTGACGACGATGCTAAGCATGACTTTGCTATCATCCACCACCAGAAGATGCTCCCGCTGTTTTTTCATCTCGTTGTAAAGAAAACCCCTGAGCTTGTTGATCATCTCATCCGCATCCACGGGTTTCACCATATAGTCGTCCGCACCTGCATCAAAGCCTTTGTCGATCTCAAAGCTCTGGCTGAGGGTTGAGGAAATAATCACGGGCAGTCGGGAATAATCCTTATGGTTTTTGACCCAAGAACAGACTTCATAACCAGACATCTCCGGCATCTCAATATCGGTGATCACAAGATCAGGACTGACCTTTGGAATCATCTCTAAAGCCTGTTTGCCGTTGTAGGCATGAAACAGTTCGTAGTTTTCATGGGTGAGGATGCCAGCAATCATTTGATGGATCACCCGGGAGTCGTCGACGAGCAGGACCTTTTTGCGTCGGCTGATGCTAGCTTCCAAGAGGTTACTTAACTGCTCCACTTCAAAGGGGAAGGCAATAAAGCTGTCCGCGCCCGCTTTTTTTGATGCCGCTTCCGCCTCCTGGGAGGTGGAGAGGGCGACGATGTAAACAGTGCTGGTTTCGTTATGGTGTCGGAGTTTCTGGATCACTTCGGAAATCTCGGCGCGCTCGGTACCGTGGGATTCCATGCCGTACTGGATAATCAACAGATGGGGATGTTTAGTCCTCACACAATTTATAATCTCTGAGGGTTTGTCGATTTGGATGGGGGTAATCCCTAACTTAAGAAAAGATTGCCCGACCATGGTCCGGATCAGCTTAGAAGTCGCCACAACACAAACTGAAAGGGTGGACAGCTCCATTTTTTGCAAGGTTTCCGAAGATAATTTCAACGAGAGCCTTTCTTATAAACGATCCCAGCTTCTCGCTTGTTGTCTTCGGATTCATGCTGACAAACTTGAATCAAATAATTGTCGCAGAATCACCACAGAATCTGCAAATAAATGACACATAAAATATTTAAAATCCTGATTTCAAATGTTTATGTTTAATCCTTATGGGTCAACCAAAATAAACTAAATCTCCTGACCTAAATTCCGAAACAAAGCCGATGTTTCGCTGTCCCCATGGAGAGGCTCGATTAATGGACGATCTCGACAATCTCAGACAACTCTTTTTAGAAGAAGCTTCTGACCTGCTAGAAGGCACCGAACGCTCGTTTCTCGAACTCGAATCCCAGCCTAACGATCCCACGACGATCGACCAAATATTTCGACTGGCCCATAGTCTGAAGGGCAGCGGTAAAGCTGTGGGATATAAAGATATCGCTGCATTGACCCATTCCTTCGAATCTTTGCTGGTTAAGATAAAAAAGCACGAAGTCCCGGTCGACCGCCCCATGATCGACCTGCTTTTAAAGTGTAATGACACCTTAAAGCAGTGGATAGGCCTTTTAAAAAGAGATGAGCATGCCTCCTTTTCCTATCAGGACTTAGTAGTAGAACTCGATGAAGCCTGTGCCGGAAGGAAATACGAGCCGGCGATCGTCCCGTCTCCAGAGTTCCAGTCACTTGATGCCCCCCCTCTTGATGCCCCCCCTCAAACTGCTAAGCCAAAACAGCCGGAGGCCCCCTCTGACGACTCCATCCGCGTCAAGCTTAACAAGATAGACGATCTGGTCAACGAAGTGGGCGAGCTTGTGATACTGCAGACGGTCCTTAAACAACAAAAGCTTTTAATTCAATCATCACTGATCCAAAAGACTATTGATCAACTCAGCAAGATTACCCGTAGAATCCAAGATAATTCCCTACGACTACGGATGATCCCCCTTAAAACGATCTTCCAAAAAATGCAGCGCGTGGCTCGGGATACCTCTAAGTCCCTTGGCAAGGAGGTCAATGTCCATTTAAGTGGCGAAGATTTCGAACTCGACAAGACCATGGTCGATAAACTTTCTGATCCATTAGTCCACCTTATCAGAAATGCGGTCGACCACGGGCTTGAGGCGTCGGACCAGCGGACTGCCCTAGGTAAAACCCTCCAATCCAATGTTTGGCTCAGGGCCCAGCACCAAGGTGGAAAGCTGCTTATTGAAGTACGCGATGATGGAAAGGGTATTGATCCAGTGGCGATTCGCAAAAAAGCAGAGGAAAAAGGCCTGGTGCGACCCGAAGACGTCTTGTCCGAGGAGGCGACTATTAAGCTTATTTTTGAGCCTGGGTTTTCTACCAAAGCGGAAATTTCTGAATTTTCTGGGCGAGGGGTCGGCCTCGATGTGGTGAGGACCAATATTGCAGATATGAAGGGGGAGCTGCAGATTGAAAGCGAGATCGGAAAAGGCACATCGTTTCGTATTTACCTGCCCCTGACCCTGGCCATCATCGAGGGTATCGTTATCAAGCTCAACGATGACGAAAAGTATGTGATCCCCATGTTTCAGGTCAAAGAAATAGTGGAGTTAACAGCAGAGCAAGTCCATACCATGGGCCAGAAAAACAATGTTTTTGTGTTACACGGCAGGACCGTGCCCATCTACAATCTCGGCACAATCTTAAAGCGTCCTTATAAAACCGCCCCAAAGCGAACGGTGGCCATTGTGGTCGAAGTGTCTCAGAAACAACACGCCTTTCTTGTGGAAGAAGTGATGAACCAGCAGCAGGTGGTGATTAAAAAACTTGGCCCCGACATCGCAAAGATCATGGGAATTACTGGAAGCGCTATTTTAGGCGATGGTAAGGCGGCTCCAATTCTGGATCTAGACGAAATCGTTATAGGGAGGGTCCAATGAAAGAAGAACAACTTCCGGACAAAGACGTTAAAAATGGCGCAGAAAGACATCTGATTTTTTCCCTAGGGCCCGAAGAGTATGCGGTTCCGATTTTAAAGGTCAAAGAGGTGATCGAGATCCTTGATATCTCGCCCATTCCCCATACCCCTAAATACTATCTGGGGATTATGAATTTACGGGGCATGGTCATTTCTATCATCGATCTCCGCCTAAAAATCAAAGGAGTTTCTCAGGAGATCACCAAGAAAAGCGCGGTGATCATCCTCGACTTTGGGGTTTTTTGCTTCGGGATCGCGGTGAGTTCTGTAAACCGGGTGATTCCCATCCAACACGAAGAGATCAAAGAGAGGCCCGCCATGGAAAGTATCGAGAGCCTGCAGTATATCCAGGGCGTTGTGTATCGAGATAAAAAGCTTATTCTCATACTCGATGTTTCCAAAGCCCTAAATCTTGATGATTTGGATACTATTAAAAACCCTGAGCAAAAAATCAAAATAGCATAGGAGGATTATTTTTTTATGTTTAACCAATTTGGTCTCCGATTCAAACTCATGTCAGGATTCTCTCTGATCGCGGCGATCTTGTTATGTGTGAGCTTCGTGTCCTACACCCGACTCAAAGAAACGGTCTCCGCCTACGATCATGTGGTGTCCGTAAACTTTCCAGATTATGTCTCCCTCTCCCAAATCGTGGATAATGGAAGGCGGCTTAATATTATGATTGCTCGGGTCACAGGTTCAAGTCTCTCCCCACTGGAGCACAAAAGTCTCACGGAAGAACTACAGTCCATCATTGTGGCGATTGACAAGGCAAAAAAGGAATATCTATCTGTAACTTTTGCCAAAGGCGAAGAGGAAATGTGGAATCTGATGGACCAACGCCTTAAGGCTTGTATCGAGCATACCAAAAAGACTTTAGATCTTTCGAGATTTACAAAGCCAGAAGATCTTAAGCGCAGAGATGCCGTGGCCGCGGCATATGAACCTTTGCGCAAAGCTTATCGGGAGGCTATGGAAAAATTAATGGTTTTTCAAGGTAAAGAAACCGAAAAATGGTCGAAGATGGCAGATAAAGGCGCAGAAAATGGCGAAAAAATGATCTTGATCATGGCTTTCTTAGGTTGCGCGACGGCCTTAGTGATCGGAGTTCTTTTCTCAACGTCCATCTCCAAGGCGATGACGATGATATCTCAGCAACTCTCCCAAGGAGCCGCCGAAGTCGCCTCAGCTTCGTCCCAGATTTCCTCCACCGCCGAACAGCTGTCGTCCAGCAGCATTGAGCAGGCCTCCGCGATCCAAGAGACCGCATCCTCCATGGAAGAGATGAGCAGCATGGTCGGCAAAAATGCCGAAAACGCAAAACGCTCGGCCACCACGGCCCGGGACGGAATGGAGGCTGCTGAGACCGGCAAAAACGTCGTGACTGAAATGTTAACAGCTATGACTGAGATCGATTCTGCCACCAAGGAAATCGGCGAGGTGGTCAAGTTAATCAGTCAAATCGAGAGCAAAACAAAAGTGATTGACGATATCGTCTTTAAGACCCAGCTGCTGTCCTTTAATGCGTCGGTCGAAGCTGCCCGTGCTGGTGAACATGGCAAGGGTTTTGCGGTGGTGGCCGAAGAAGTGGGAAATCTGGCGCAGATGAGTGGAAATGCAGCTAAGGAGATCAGTGATATGCTCAGCCAAAGCCTGGACCGTGTGGACCGGTTGATCACGTCGTCTAAACAAAAAGTTGAGGTAGGTTTACAAGTGGGAAAAAGGTGCGGTGATGTCCTAGAAGACTTGGTGACCAAGGTTTCCCAGATCAACGATATGGCAGGCGAGATTGCAGGGGCATCAGAAGAACAGGCACGGGGGGTGACGGAGATCAATAAAGCCATGAACCAGATGGACCAGATGACCCAACAAAACGCCTCTGCAGCCCAGCAGTCAGCATCGTCTTCCGGGGAGCTTGCCCAACAGGCGGAGGCCATGCGTGCCTCAGTCGGCGATCTATTACGACTTCTCCATGGAGCTCATGGGCCCACGAGCCTTGTGGTTCAGAGTGGTCCGGTGATTTCTTCCATGCCGACATCGCTTAAATCCAAGCCAGCGGCGCCCTTAAGAGCGGTAGCAAGGTCTAAGCCTAAGGCTGTGCCAAAGGTGCCTAGTGCCTCCGATCCTGGCTTTGACGAAGCAGCGTAGATGTTTGTCGCTAAAAATATGCTTAAGTTGGGTGATGCTGAATTTAATTTCTTTCGAGAAAAAATTCTCGAAATCTCTGCGATCTACCTAGCTGAAAACAAAAAAGACTTGGTGCGGTCGCGGCTCCTTCCCAGACTAGACGCCTATGGTCTGGGTAGTTTTGGCCAGTACCAAAATCTACTCTTGCAGCTTCCCCCCGAACATGGCGAATGGCAGGAGTTTATCAACCAGATCACCACCAACAAAACGGAGTTTTTTAGGGAACGAAGTCATTTTAATATCCTCACTCAGCAATTCCTACCTGCATGGGTCAAGAGAAACCCTCAAAAGAGTGCGAAGCTGCGTGTCTGGTCAGCAGCTTGTTCCACCGGTGAGGAGCCCTATAGCCTGGCGATGGTCCTTTTTGGTTTTTTTAAAGACTACGGACGATTTGAGATCCTAGCATCAGATATCGATACCGAGGTGCTAGCCCATGCCGAAAACGGTGTTTATCCCCTTAACAAACTCCAAGAAATTCCCGTAGAGTATCACTATTTGTCCCTAAAAAGGGGTCGAGGGCAGGTGGCAGATTGGTTTAAAATCCAGGACAGCCTTAAGAAAACCATCCAATTTAAGCGGATCAATCTAGCCCTCGAGACTATGAAGGGCCAGCCGCTTTTTGACGTGATCTTTTGCCGCAATGTATTTTTGTACTTCCAACAAACAAATATCGAAAAGGTATGCTCTCTCTTTAGCAGGCAGCTCCATAAGGACGGAATCTTAGTCCTGGGACACTCTGAGTCTTTGGGGACTCAAAATCTTTTGTGGCGCTCGACGGGGCATTCCGTTTACCAAAAGCTCGAACCGACCACTTCCCAGCAAGTCAAACCAGAAACCACAAAACGGGTTTTACCAGCTAAAGTGAATATTCCCCTTAAGCTTGTTCCCCAGCGCAAAAAAGTCCTTATCATCGATGACTCCGCGACGATGCGTAAAATGCTGAGCGGTGTTTTAGAGCGTAGTGACTCCCTGCGTGTGGTCGGCACCGTGGGCGATCCCCGGGAAACAGAGGCGGCGATCAAGGAACTAAACCCGGATGTGATCACTCTGGATCTTAAGATGCCCCATCTCAATGGATGCGAGGTCCTGGAAAAGGTCTTATCAAGATATGCGATCCCTACGCTGATCATCAGTGCTGTCACCATCGAAGAGGGACCTGAAGTGATGCGGGCCCTTGAGTTGGGGGCCGTGGACTATATGGAAAAACCAACCTTCGAATCCCTCAAAGATAACGATGCTGGATTGATCGACCGCGTGCTCCAAGCTGCCTCGACCAAAGTCCGCAGTGGTCCCAAAAGAAAACTTTTACTCAAGACCACAGCCGCCCCTAAAAAGCTGGGAGCCTATCATAATCAAAAACCACTGATCCTGATCGGTGCTTCTACGGGGGGGATTCAGGCGATTACCGAAATATTGACCCAGCTCCCAGCATCCATACCGCCTATCCTGATTGTCCAGCATATTCCAGCGGTCTTTTCCAACGCTTTTGCTGCAAGGATGAATCAAATCTGTCCCTTTCATGTCAAGGAGGCCCAACAGGACGATCCGGTCCTGCAGGATCAGGTCCTAATCGCTCCGGGCAGTAAACATATGAAGATTCAATCGGATGGAATCAAAGGACTCAAAGTCATCCTTACAGATGAGCCGCCGGTCAACCGCCATCGACCCTCGGTGGATGTGCTTTTTGATTCTGGAGTGGCTGCGGGACTAGGTCCAAACATCGTAGCGATTATTTTGACGGGGATGGGAAACGACGGCGCTGCGGGACTGAGACGACTCAAGCTCCAAGGGGCACAAACCATCGCCCAGGACGAAGCTTCCAGCGCCGTGTTTGGGATGCCACGGGAGGCCATCCGGCTTAACGCTGCGGATGTTGTCTGTCCTCTGGATAAAATTGCTAAACAAATCGAAAAAATGCTTTTAGACCAGGGAAAGAAAGATTATCTGATTAAAAAATGAGTACACTTGAGAGTGCTTCCTTTGCAGCGCCTACGTACCTGTCGGGATGACTCCGAAGCAGCTGGACGGAGGGAGGGTGTCGAGGTCAGAGGGAGGGCTTAAACCAGCAGCGCGGTCTTGATCCCTGTTTTTGACCCCCATATTCTGAGCAAGCCTGAGTAGCTGACTGCAGTTCCGCCTCTCGATTATTCCGAGTTATATTATCGTGATGCCCGGGAATGATTGACTCGTCCCAAGAAACTTGGCACAGGGCGCCTGCGATGAGCGTATCGAGGCGACATTGAAAACTAGGGTAATCCATTAGCGTCTTTTCGATCTGACTATCATCAATCCTGTCAAATGATACCGAAGAGAATAGCCCCGGCTTAGGCACCTCAGAGTAGAGATCGGGACGATCTTCTCTCCAGATATTTACGAAAACATCAATCAAATCCTTGGATGCAAGCAAAATTCGATAACAGAGATTTTGCTCATCCAATTCTTTAAATGTGGCGTCGCACTTGGCTTTGGCTGAAGGAGGTATATTATCGCGCATTTTAGCGTTTACGGCTTTTTGATGACTCCACATTTTTTTTGCGCAAATCTGGGCGGCGAAGTAATCAGATTGACCTTCATTGCTGGTCCAAAGTGGGTTGCGACTAGGTGTCCCTGCTTGATCCTCTTTAGCATATTTTTGCTCCGCCCAAGGAGATTGTGCAAAGGGAAATCCACCCATAAGGTGGCCTAATTCGTGACAAACAATAAGCGTATAGGCATCTTTCGTCATATCGGGTCGACGAGGGAATCCTCCTCCTAATCTTATATCCCAATTGCCGCTCATTTTCTCAGCTTCTGCCTGCAGCTCGTTGCTTTCCCAATTTCTCTGTATATTGAGATCAGTATCTCCGAGTTTTTCAACAATTTTATAAAATAGCCCCCAGACATCCCAAATGACCTCTTCAAAATCAGACTTGGAAAGGCCACCTTCGCAATTCGTACAATTGGTTGGACTGGACGATCCCTCTGAAATTGAGAGAGCTCGATTGTCAGATGGGTGACGATGATCGGCTCTTCCGCACGAAATAATATTCATTGCGGTCAATAACAAAGCAAATACATTTGTTTGAACCGATTTTGCTTTGCTTAATTGCGATTTAAGGTGCCAATTCTTGAGTAAGACCATGGGAGCTATTTTTTCCTCTTCTTATAGATACATATCTTGATCAGAAGCACTCGCGGTAGGTTTGTCGACGACGGGTGTTGGAGATGGCTATTTACCTGTGAAGAACTGTTGGATCCAGAACACCCAACCATCGATAGGCCAATCCACGCTCAAATCATTGAATTTTTTATTTTTTAACCTTTATATAAACTTGTGTTAAACACTAAAAAAACATTATATTAATTAATGTTTATTACTAAAATTTTCAATATAAAAATTTATAAAATTAAAAGACAGCGAAATTATTTACGATTTTAGCAACATGAGAACCGGCGCTTTGCGGATACTGAGCTACCTTGGCGGAGTCATCGAGCCTTACACCAAAGGCAAGCACCTTACAATCGACTCGGTGATACCCCAGCATTGTATTCAGCTTTCAGAATCTAGTGGATTAGGGTATTTTCATCCTTCTCAGATGGCATAACTTGATCAAGAAAAAAATAGTGAATTTACGAATATCTAAAGAGGTAGTTTGGAGTGATGGACCAGAAAATCTCATTGTCAATGGAAGTGCACAACATTTTAGGTTTAAACTTTGGATTTAAAGAGATCGCTTTCATCGGAGATGCAGGTGGGTTTTCTGCAGAAAATACTTTTCTTAGATGTGATGGAGTCGACTATGTTCTTAAATGTTTCCGGAGTGATGACGAAATAAAAATCCAGCACATAGAAGCATCAGCAAAGCTGCTTTATGAAAATGGCTTGCAGGTGCCTCTTTATATAAAAAATCGGAATGGTCAAGGCTATTTTGAAGTTTGCGATAGATTTTATGGTCTACTATCAAGAGTTAGTGGCATGACTCGCCACGAACCTGATCTTGACGACGTTTCTTTGCAGGAAGCGGGTAGGTGTCTCGCCTCTATTCATAATATCACCAACTACAGCTTAATTGGTCGAAACCCAAGACCAACTCTTATATCAAATAAAATTTATCCGGAGTCCATTATTGAGGCGCTTGAAAATAGTCCTCTAAATGTCGCAGTTGATGCTCAGACTCGCAATCTTCTCAGAATCAAAGGTGATATAATTAAAAAATATCCTTCTCTCATTGAGCGGGGATTCTCGGCTAGAATCTCGCTGATCCATGGGGACTACCACAATCAGAATCTACTATTCAATAAAGACGGTACAATCGCTGGTCTTATTGATTTTGAACTTGTAGACATCGGTAGTCCGCAACGTGACATTATGAGTTTTATCCATTTAGCGTGTTGTAACACCGGATACCAACCAATGAATATCGAAAAAGTGAAGAGCTTTTTAAAAGGTTATCGCCAGTTAAGATCACTCGATCATAGTGACCTTAAAAACGGCATGTTTGATTGGATGGTACGGATGTCCCACTCGCTGTTTATTGAGTCTAAAGTTTACATGGAGGGGTGCACAGACCTCTCCATGTTAATCACTCGTGACGAAAAGAAACTCGGGTTTCTTTTGGAGAATGCCGAAGCTGTCGTAGTTCAGTTTTAATTCCGAAGATCTTAAACCATGGACAAGCAAATTATTGTTAACGTTACTAAAAATGGTTATCTCGACAAAGATGGGTCAATCGAGACAGTTCTTGCCGCGTCAAAAAGTCTCCATTCCAAAGTGCGTGCAAAACCGAGGGGGCTGGTGACGTGTGGAGCGGAATCAATAACCAGGTGAGATCCACTTCGGAAGCGATTTGGACCTATTATTTAATCGCTCGCCACCGACTAGCTTGGTTTCCCCGACAAACGTTCCGGAGCGATCGACCGATCCGTTGGTAAGGCTCCACACTGGATTGGCGTCCTTTCCAACGTAATTGATCTCGCCTGTCCAGTTGTTTAAAGTGAGCAGATATTTTCCCGAAGAGTAATATTTCGAGGTTACGTCAGCTCGCGTTGATTTCAAATTTTTTGAAACGAATTTTTCGTAAGTGATAGTTTTGTCTTTTAGGAGAACGGTCCCTGCCGAGTCCGTCACTAAATTGGCTACTGTTTTCGATAAATCTATGCAGCCGTCGTCGTTGCCGACATCGTTCTCATAAACAGCCTTGCATGGCCCTCCTTCCTCGGTGGAAAAGGTCGAAGATGTGGTCAAATGATACGATACCTTGTCTGCGATGGTCGTGAGTTTCTGTTTGGTTTTCACTTTTAAAATCAAATAAATATTGTCGCTGGTGGCACAGAGCGTGTTTTCCTCCGATCCGAGGACTTGATATGTTTTGCCATTGGCCGCGGAAAGATCGCTATTATCACAGCTAAACGTCATGGAAAATTCATATTTGAACAAGGAGTAGCTCGTCAAATTGTCGCTGCAAGACTGGGTGTTTAGAGAACCTGACTTTACATATTTTATGTAGTTTTTACCGGCTTCACCACATCTTAAGGATTATTTTGTCATCGGCCCGATTTTCATCCGAAGTCAAACTCCCATACCCTATAAGCTGGCTTCCCGTAGTCCGGGCCGCACTCAAACCTGGTCGGGCCCTCGCACAGGCGGTGGCTGTGGCCATTGATGAAGATCCTCACTCTGTGCTGCTCGGTCAACATCTCTCCCACGCCTCGGCTCCACCCCCACGTCTCAAGCGGCACGAAGTCGGTGGGATCCTCGACGACCGGAAAGTGCGAGGCGAAGATGATATGGAGGTCCCCAGGACCGAGCTTGTCCAGGTTGTGGTAGAGGCTTTGTTGGGCCAAGCGCTGCAGGTACCGGTGTGTGTCGCCCTCAAGCCCAATGGGCAGAAAATTAAAGTCGTTGGTTGCCGGCGAGCCCGCAGCGTACCAACCCATGCATCCGACAATCGCCAGCCCGGGCAGGTGGTCGCTCCGCCACGGACCGTCCAGATCGAGGAAGTGAACTCCGCTTTCCGTCATGGCCTCTTGGATCTCCTCTAAGTTCCTAGCGAAGGTCTCCGCCCCGGGCCTCGTCCCGCGACGGCCTTTGCCGGGGATATGGTCCGGCTCCCTCCACAGGTCGTGGTTGCCGGTCGTTGCCACGATCGCAATTCCCGGCTCAAAAATGCGACGCATCATCCTGAGCGTGGTGCGCACCGCGCGGGCTCCGTTCGTCCCCCCGCAAAAATCCCCGAGGTGGAGAACCAGGTCGAACTTCTCCCCAGCCATGCGTGAAAACATTTTCTCCAACGCCCGTGGTGAGGTCAAAGTACCAATATGGGTGTCCGATGTCTGGGCTATTCTGATTTTCACGGTGGTTCCTTCTCTTGACGCGAGCAAGTCGGTCCATGTTGACCACTTACATCAAAAAACGCTTTTCCGACCTTAGCATATTAGCTGACATTTTTCTTAGTCGACTAAGATCTCGCGTCCTATTCAGGTGTGAAGTTACCCTTTGCAGGAACTGATTCTGGTATCAAAAGTATACCGATACCGGTTCATTTTTGGAACTTTTAGATCCAGAAAGTTTCAAACTATTGGAGAATGTCAGGGATCATAGCAGTAACACCGACTATTCCCATTTGGCACTCATTTTGCTTTATGCCGACTTCACGGAGTCTTGGCGATTGGTTATCGATTCAAGCCGAGCTACCAAACTCCACATGCATTAGACAGTTTTTTAGAGCCAGGAGGGCATTGTAATTATTTAAATGTTTATAGTGACCATGTGAGTCGAGATCGTTCGACGCTGGTTTAAACCGCGATTATTAACAATCTGAATTTTATATAGGATTTTATCATGATGACACTTAGATTTATAATCATTGTAATTTTAGGTTTTATTCCTAGAGATCTCTGGGCATGTACCCAAAGAACCGACAGGTTTAGTACGACTATTACTACAGACCCATCAGATTGGGTTAACCGCTGGTCAACCTATTCCGGCAGAGATCATACCGCTATGGCGCCTTTTACGCCCAGGTCATATTCCGGCTATAAAAGAGAACCGCGGGATGGATGCATTGTTTGGGGTCCATATGCACATACTTTCGGGCCGGCGACCTTATATGGTACTTTGTATTTTAAATTAAAGGTACACGGTTTAGATAAAAATGCATACGCTGTCAGAATGGATATATCTGCTGATAGCGGACGTAAAATTCTTGTGTCAAGAAATTTTTCTGTTGAAGACTTGAACCATCTTACACCGGAAATAGAGCAAAATATTTATACTGGACAACTTGGGGTCTATAGAACCTATCAAACACTGATCTATGAATCCACTGCTCCTTTAAATGATATCGAAGTTCGTCTCTGCGATGTTAACCCCGAAAGAATACTTGTGGAGTTTGATGTTTATGAGTCTATTTTAACGCTCAATTATAACGCAGAATCTGCGACAGTTGTCGAGTCGGACTGTCATAAAGAATAACTTCTAAAGGTCAATTTTTTAAAAATTTATCACCAATTTACTAAGGATCAAAATAAGAAATGAGCTTCAAAATCATAAAAAAATTAATAGTTACCCTCAATTTTGGCCTGGCTAGTTCAGCCTTTGCCAATTTTCCACTAAACGTCATGCATTGTCCTGCATCGGGATCCAGTTCAATGGTCATAGGATGTCAGGTTACTCCAGGAAATCTTTTATCTCATCCCGCTTATGAAACAGAAGGAGATTCTGTTGAATATCGTATCAAATATGATTTTACCCGCTCACCGGGGTTTGGTCCTGATACCCTCGACGTTCGAGTCGTTTCGGGGGATGTCTCGAAACGTCTCAATTTTGGTGAAATCGGGGAGATTTCGATAAATGGACAGAGACCACTCGACATTGCGGATTTTGATGAGGTGGGAACAAAAGGGTCTTTGCTAAACCCTAACTGCAAACTTGAAATCCAAAGCGTCGCAGTCAAGCCGACGGATGACCAAATTAAAAAATGGAATAGCAAAAAGGCTGAAATGGTAGATCAATTGGCTCAAAATAAAAGTCTGCTGAGGCATTCGGCGAGCTTGTCATAATTTATCCTGGATATTTCTTTATGAAGGAACTTTCAGAAGAATTTAATGAAAAACTATCAGGTGAAAAGTTACAAAACATTCGTAAACGAGCAGCAGAGCATAAAGCTTTGTTAACTAAAATAATGACTAGAGGAATGACTCTAGGGTTAAAGGTGGAGGAAGTTTCTGCTGTTGCAAACCTTCAAATCACTCTGGCTACTTTAGGTAGCACGGATGATTGGGTTAACCTAGATGGTTCGGCAAAATCTCTAGCAGATTGGCTTAGCTCAGAAGATCAGAAAATTCTTGAGACATTGGGATCTAAAGCAAATGAGGCCACACTAGAAGGCTATAAAAATGATTACACTATGTTTACGGATTTAGCTTTAAGAGAAGAGGTCAGCATCAAAAAAATGGACGAAATCCTCCAAAGGGTCTCGAACTAAACTCTTTAACAAAAAAAGGCTGATTCAACATGAAGCAACTGATGACTCTGTTTGGATTGATAAGCTTTTATCTGTTTGCGCTACCGAATGCATATGGCCAACATATCTACTCTATAGGGCAAATGAAGAGAAGTGATTGTCAAGGGAATCCTTTAGAAGTCACCAAGGATTGGGAGAAAAGAGCATGCGCCTCCTTTAGTGTCAAGGATACCTACGTCTGTGGGATGGCCTGGGTCCGCGAAAAATTAACGGAACAACGGTGCTTTTTTATGATGGTCGAACAACCATGTTACGACCCTAACACTGATAGGTCTTTCCTTAGATACTACGACGCTCTCAAAGAATTCGTCATGAATCCCGAAACCGATCGACGTACCCGTGTCACGACCTTAGCCTTTCTAAAACAGGCGCTTAAATCTATTGATGATCGACAAAAACAGGAGCTTGATAGGACCGCTAACGCAGCACTTAAGGAAATGCTCATAAAAAAATCTGGAGTTGATGAATCTAGAAGGATTCTAGCGAGTGAGTCGGAGGCTGCTCAAAAACTAGACGCTTTGGTGGCTCGATACCGGCAAGAACTCATCAAACTGACCGCTGATTTTACTTCCTTGAGATCCAAGGATCATGGAACCTACAAATCTGTTTTAGAGGCACTCCAGCGCATCCACGCCCATAGCGAATTGTCGAAAAGGGCGAGTCTTGATGACCTTTTAAAATACTCGATTGAAGTTGATGATTACTATCGCCAGTTAGAATCTGGCCTCTCCCTTCAGATGTTTCAACTAAGAATCCTATTAAATCGCATAAAGATCCTCGATGATTTAACGAGCGGAAGAGGATTCCTGGCCCAAGAAATGGATGAAGCCAACAAAATGGCATCTAAACATAATTTACCATCACCTAAAGGGACCCCACTTCTTACAAAAGAAGTGGAGAAATTATTAGCCCACTATCAAGAGGCATCAGCAAAAGCTGCGAAATTTGTCGAGACTTATCGCAAACAAGTAGATATGAGGACGAATCTATTGATCCTCCAAAAAGCAGACCGAGACACTCGTTTGCGCAAGTCTCAAAGCCAAGATCTATCTTCATCGACAATGTTTTTAAAGGAGATACATGACCTTACCAAAAAAATGTGGGGTCTAGTTCCCGAGGATGGCTCCATCCCACTGTTTAGCGAGCAATACAATACACTAACCCTTATCCTCTCCAAAGAGTCGCTATGTAAGTCCTCTGATAAAGGGAAACTCCCTTGGATTCAAACCGGCTGCAACTTTTTGCAAGGGGAGATTGCTTCCATTAAGAGCTACCAAACCGAAACCTTACCTGTTATGATAGGTGCATATATGAACTATTTTAATGCAAAAGATCATAACCTTATCCAAAAACAGATCGAACTTGTGAATCAAAAACTCAGCGAAGGAAATCTGGGGCAAGCTATAGAGATCTATGACTCGCTGGCAAGCGTCCAAAACAAGGAGCGAGCTCCATGAAATCCTTTAACTTTATTGCAATCATTTTGAGCCTCTTTTTTGCGAACGTTTCCTACGGCGAGGCAACCTATTGTCTTTACATAGAGTCGCATTTCTTTGAAGATTCAGTCGATAAACCTGATTTTAAAGAAAACACAGATTTTATTTCTGTCAACGAGAATCCCATCTCTTTCAACAATGAGCCCTTTGACTCTCGGCTCATGGATGGCTTAGCAAAAGGCTGCTTTTCTGAAAAAATCCTTAAGGATGGACTTAATGAGTTTAATTTTGGCATCCAATCAAGGATCGTTATAAACTTTGTTCATCAGCGCTTCAAAGTGTATATGGAGGGTCCTAGCAGAGGGCGCTTCGACCTCTTTAACATCACGGCCAAGGGAACTAGAGAAGATAAAGCATCATACTCTGGATCGACCACGCTTCAGTTGAGTTTTGCCAGTCTCAATCCCGAGCTTGATTATGCACAGAGGGGGTTAATCACCGATGTGGATATCAATAGGGCAAAAATCGATATCACAAATCGCGATATCGAATCGGCTCGCAAGATTCTAAGTGAGCTACTCAACAAAAAATTTGAAGATATTGTACCTGAAGACTTCACTCGATTCGATAAAAACATGCTTGTCCAGCTTTTGTCTGATCTCAGAAAAGACAAGGCACAGTTAAACGCAGATATTGAGGCCAAAATTCAAAAGATTCGTCAGGATGTTTTGGATCTAAGCAACTATGCTCAAAGTGAACTGGAAAAATCCAGTGGCTCAGAGGGGGATATCAACCGAGCATTAGATACGATAGACCTTCCAGATTTAGAATTACCGGCTCTTGACGACGAAATCCCACCCTTCGACGAAGCGAAAAGCCAGTACGCCCAATACGCTACGGAGATCCTCCAAAAGCTAGATGCAGCTAAAGCCTCGAATAATCGTCAATATTTCCTGGAATTGGTATGGGTATGGGCGCGAGAACAAGCTTCTCTAGATCTGCTCCTTTCGGCTCGTCCAGGTGTTCTTCCTGCTGAATATGCCTCGTTTATGGCGGCGCAAAAACGTGTCTATGACTACGTCTATACAGTCGTTGACCATCGCTTTTATTTTCTAGACGTCCCTATTCCAGAAGATCTTAAGGACGGTATCGAACAGGAAATGAACGAATTTTCTCCGCAGTTGGCCAAAAGCCTTAAAGCCACCCTGAATGAATCTGGATCACGGCTTAACAGCGAAGACTCTGCGACGATCATCGAGATGTTTCGAGCCATTAGACTTTTTTACAGGATCGCTCGGGAGGAGGAAGACCAAAAGGTTAAGAAAGCCCTTGTGCAAGAAGCCGACGAGAGAACCCAGGAGCTAATCAGTATCCTCAGAATGGGGCTATCCTTCACCCCTGCAGACCCCATCTTCGGATTTTGCGAGATGATCACCGGAAAAGAAGGTTGTCTGGCCCGGGGAAGGGACCTCTCAGAGGTAGAAATGGTCATAGCTTGTGCTCCCTTTTTCCTAAAGGGTCTTGGCAAAGTGGTTGCCATGGGGTCTAAAAGGTTTGGGGGGTATTTTAAGGTTGAGAGGGTTGCGGAGAAAGGGGACAAGCTTTTTGACTCTGCGAAGCGAATTGGGATAACGACATCGACAGAGTTAAAAGTTTTTGGCCAAACTCTGAAAAAATATAAAATAGATTTTTCAAAATTCCCTGATGGGATCGGATTCAGATCAGATCTAAAACAGCACTTAAGCATATTTGATGGCTTCACTCAAAAGGTCGGGATCAAAGGTGCCCATAATTCTGAGGCTTTCGCCAAAGCTATAACTGACAATGGAGCTAGGATTAGTAAAACTACAGAGCACGCATCGATCCCTGGAATAAAAGTTGTTGAATATGAAGTACCAAAATTGGATGCTGCCCTAAGACCGACTGGCGAGTTTAAAACTGGCTTTAAGAAAACAATCTATGACCCAAACATCATTTCTGATACTGAGATACTCCAGCTCGGGCAAATTGCTGCCGCGACTGGATATGAAAAAGCAATTTCGGAAGGGTCCAGAAGCTTCGTTGAAAAAATCGGCGGAATAGATTTTCAAGTATTTCTTGAAAATGATGCTGTATCAAATGTATTTCCAATAATAGAAGGCATTTTATGAAAAAAGATAGTCAAATGTTTGTTGAAATAAGCAAAAATGATGATCTTTTGATTCCAAAGCTTTTTTTTAACACGCTTATGCGTTTTGGCTTTATCTCGAGCATTGAAAGACTAGTCGATCAAAAAATGGTAGCGGATGAATATAATGGGTGTAGCTTTCCTGGAGATTTGGATGCTGGCGAAGTTCCTTTTGAAGGAATAAAATTTCGATATATTGATGATGAAATAATTGTTGATGAAACTACGTTTCGGTCTCTTCTTAAAGAAGCATGTGAAGGATTTATAAAACATCATCCCGCTCATGAAGAGTCTGTTAGGCAGGTGCTTAAGCGAATAGGTGGCTGATATTTGGAGCGCTTTATTTCCTTGTCCACGAGATCCTTTGAGAGTTTTTCCATCAATTGCAATCACCTCTCCAATCCCCAAGTTACAAAGCGACTTTATCCAATTGGTAACTGTAAGTATTAGTTATCACTAATAAAATGCACAAATCCCTAAAGTTTTCCCTTGAAAGTACTGGGCTCTTATCCAAACCGCCCACGGTTAAGGGGGTTTCGATCTTATATTAAGAATCAACCAATACTGGTCTTTGCGTGGGCGCTTCGGATAAGACTCTCTTCAATTTCAACTGGACCCGGCACTACACTGATAAATTCAATTTTTGCTGTTGAAGACTCTTGAGAGCAGTAAATACCCAGGGTCTACTTCGAGCAAACTGGCAGTCAGTTTCATATTAGACCGTCGCCATGTCCCGCAGCGCACGATCGATTGGCTCGGCGAGAGCGATATTCTGAATGTCTTGCCGTCGCGGAATCCTAGTCGTTAGAATCCCAATGACTTTGCCGAAGGAGTCAAGGACTGGACCACCACTGTTGTTTGGGTTGATTGCAGCTCCGCTGATCTGAATAAGCCCATGCTCACCATTGTACGATGCATCGGTATTCGAAATGTGTCCGCTCGATAGCGTAGCGAAATCTCCGAGATGCTCAGGATATCCACACACTAAAATCTCGTCGTTTAGCTCGGACAAAGCTGGACGTCCGAGATCGAGGCAGTAGGCCTCTGGAAGTCCGTGTGCTTCTAGAAAGATAATGTCGTGTTTTTTGGACATATGCTTGACAGCCACAGCGAGTGAAAATCCTGTGCGAGGATTACGAATTCTCGGATTCACTAGGTCTTTGAAAACATGCTTGGCAGAGGCGATTTCTATTTTCCCTTCATACAAGAGAGCAAATGCTGAGCCGCATACAGAACCGGGTTTGGATTTGATCTCACCCACAACCTGGAGCGTACTTTCCTTGATGAAGTCCTGTAGGGTCCGGAAGTCCCGATGAAACAAGACTGTCAGACCATGATGGTGCGTGGCCGTCGCCATCCGGTGTGGACTTTTAATCCAAGTAATTGCTTTGAGGTCGTCAAGAACGCCGTCGTTAGGGATCTTCTCCCAATCCAGATAAAATCGTCCCTTATCGAAGAAGAGAAAGTCGTTGAGTTCCTTGTTGTCCGAGAGCTGCTTGAATGTCGCTGCGGCATCGGCAAGTGATCCGTATGCCTTGTCCCCGACCGAGAATACAATTCCTTCTGGAACAACACTGCGGCCATCGTAGTTCGGCCATAGATCGAAATACCCGCCACCAAATGTGGGCGTGTAATTCAGACCGTAGAGGTGGTGATTTAACCGGCCATCGCGAGTAAGCATTGAGCGGTAATAGGCCTCGTCGTTGTGTCTAATGATGTTCGTCATGCAATTTCCTTGTCCTAGTTCTGCCGACCAAACTAAGGGGCCTTGGGGGCTTCGGGGGCTCTAGAGCGCATCATTCATGTCAATTTCAAGTCCAGCATGCTTTAGCTCCCGAGCTAGGAGCATGGTCCAAGATCCATCACTTAGGGGCACATAGACCACGCCATTAATGTCGGATGGCAACTCAACACCTTGGGTATGAAGCGCACAAACACGATGCCTCCCAAGCTTGCCCAGAAAGTATCCGAGTTCGAGAATCACATTTTGTCTGGCCCTTGTAGTCTTGCTCGATTGCCCGACAGGAGAAGCTTCATCGTCGGGGGTAAGTAGGACGACCGCAAACCCGACCTCCGCATGATGTTCGAACTTTTCGATCAGCGTCTTCCCAGCGTTTGGTTGCTCGTGCAGGATAATCGGCTTCAGCTTCAGCTTTTCGAGATACCTTGCGACCTTGTCTTTGGTCGCATGATCGTGGCCGTGAACCACAAATACTTCTCTGCCGCTGCCAGAGCCCGCTGGCGTCTGACGTCTAACTTGTGCCGACTGCAATCGTTCCTCGATTAGGGGAAGCCGCTCCTTGATCGACGTCAGTCGATTCATCTGTTCGGAGACTTCCTCCTTGTAGTGGTTCGCCCACCATTGCCAGCTCGCTCCCACGGGAAACGAGCCACCAACGAATTGGTTATACTCCTTCGCCATTGCCTCGTTGCTGAACAACCGCTTTAGCAGCTCGGTGTTGAAATCGTCCCAGCGGTCACGGTCGAGTTTGGTGTTTTCAAATTCAGTTTCCGTGCGAAATTGTCTGTCTCGCAGCAACTCCCCCTTCGCATTTTGATCCTGAATCTTAGCTTCGGCATCAGAACGTGTAACGAGCAGTACTGGGGGTTGAGCTGGCGCCGAGTCCGCGATTTTTTTCCTGGCCATGTGGGTTCTTCCTTATCTTTATCTTCCAAGAGGTTTGATGTTCGTCACAATTCCGGACTCAATTCGTTTACATTTTTGCTGCCTGATGCCAGGCTCGCAGCTTGACTACTCCCTTTGCTGTTTTCCAGCGCGAAAGGCCGCTGCGAACTTTAACAGCATGAACATCACTGCCGTGGCTTTGACGACATCAAGGGATCGATCTTCAGCCATACCATGATATGCAAGGTTTCGGATGTTCCACCCAGCTGTCCCCTCAGTCAAATATAGTTTAAAAACATCAATCTCCCTCGACTCGAAACCAAATGACTCGAGTTCGGCGAAAAGAGATTCAAACATTGAACCATGAATGACCGCTCCAGCCTCCTTTTCCTTATCAACAGAAACGCCATTATTATCGAGCGCGCGGCGTAGGAAACCTTCAAGATAGGATATGCCGTACATAATGCACTGAATGGAGTCGCCTGATTTAAAGCCGGCCAGGGATCGGTCAAATTGTGTCGCAAACGCATCATCCCATCCGTCTGATCCTTCGATAAAATTTCTCAACTCGATATCGTTTGCCGCTATGGACGAGAGGACAGGATATGCTGTCTCACCAAGGAAATAAGTCGCATATTGCATTCTCGTTTCTTTAGTACGAAAGTCTGGATCAGAATCTGTTCCACCGTCATCGCGGTCACCGACAATTTTTTTAACGCCGATTCGGCTCTTAAGAGGAAACGCACCCGCCTCCTCCGCAAGCACTTCTTCTACAGCGGCATCGTCGGGGACGTAGTCAAAGCGAAAAAGCTCCCCGAGCCGCGCTTCTATGCTTGTCTGCGCGAGGACCCGGGCTGCATACTCTCTCGCTGCGCGGGCGCTGCCAGCATAACCAAAGACGGGCTTCATTGAGGCAACCATTGCCTGAGCTGAAAGCCGTTTTAGCTTTATGAGGTCTTTTCTTTCTGCGGTGGTCAAACGAGACTTCCCATCGCTCAAAAGGCGTTCGATGATGCCATCCGAAATGCCACCGGGATGCTGCTCTGCGAACCCTTCTAAAATATCCTTTGACTTGTCCCAGATATCGCTCGCGAAGTCCTTGCGGTCGATTGCTATATACAGATCTATTAGGCGATCGCGGACGGCTTCAACTGTCCACACATTGCGATTAAGTGCAGCGAGTACCCACTCCTCACGTAGCCCCGCAACGACGGCTTGCAATGACTTGTCGGCCGCTACGGCTTCTTTCCGGCGCTTTTGACACAAAAAATGGTGGAGGAGACTGGCGAGCCCACATTTCGTCATCGACCGAGAGTTGTGCTGATAGAGGACAAAACGGACGGTGCAAAGGATGTCGTCTATCGTGGGCACAAGTCCAGTATAACGTGACGCGAGGTTTGCCGCAACCTCCAATGTTGCCAGACCTAATAGTTGAGGAGTACCTTCAGCATACCTAAAAAGATGACGGGCAGCTTCGATGGCAGACTTAAACAACCTAGCGACAGCAGCTGGTCGATTCGCCTGATCACCCTCATCAAAGGAAATGAGGTCGAGTCGAAACCTAAGGGTCGGGTGACCACAAGTTTTATATCGCTCTAAAATTGGGCGATACTCTGGGGCCAATGCAAGTGTACCCCCATAGGGTGAAACCAGTGGCCCGATTTGACTATTGGCTTTCCAGGGCCGCTGCTTGTCGTCAAATGACGACCGGAGGACTGCCGTAGCAACCTCCACCAGAAAGAGCGCGGCTCGGCGGTCTTGCGCTGGGATATTGTCTGTGGCGATCCCCAAAGCCTTCCCGTACGAAAAATCCAGCAGATCCGCGACTTCTGCTGTTTCAATAAGAGCAACAAGTCCGTCTAATGAAGTAACGATCGGGAAGGGCGCCGGTTCAAAGTTAACGGCATGGTCGTTCGCTTTGTCGAGCTTCGACTTCATCCATACTTTTGTCACCGATCGCATCCTCCGCCTTTCGCCCCAGCAGCACCAAATTTGTTTCATTGCGGTGATTTAGTCACCGATCTGGTCGTTTCTGATCCAGTTGAGTCCCTGACCACCTCAGGTTCATCGGTCTCTATGGTTAGTCCAAAAACCATATCCGTCACGAATCGTTTGAACGACGGATTCTGAACGAACTGTTTGTATACTTCTGTGTCGTCTTTCAAAACTTCTAGCATTACTTTGGCCAGGGCTTTGTCATGCTCAATCCGAGCAGTTTGCGGAGTATTTTGTTTAGCATTTTGATAGGATTGGTCTGCGGCTACCTTAGGTGCCACATCGTCGGTAAATCTGCGAATGATGCGGTCCGCATCTTTAAAAAGAGTTCCGAACTGCTCGTTGAATCCTTTGATGATGTTGGATAGGCGGTCCAACTCAGGTTCCGCCTTGCGACCGCCACCGGCCACAGGGATTGGGGCGATTTCTCCCTCGTTATCGGCTAACGCGAGTTTCATGATCGCTTGCTTTTCCGCTCGGTAGCTGTCCATGTCAATCGTCTCGAGAATGCCCTTCGCGAGATCTTCCTCTTTTGGTGCCGGCAATTTTGGGATGAGTAAATTTAGGAGAATTGAGAGTTCTTCCCACGCCGGGTTCGTGTAGGGCAGGATTGATGCTAGGAAATCGTAGGTTCTAGTAAAGGTCTTCGCCTTGCCTTTGAAATCAACTTGGCCGTTTTCATCCAGCTTAGACTTATAAAAAGCCACACAAGCATCCAAGATTGGATCCAACTTCCTTTCCCTCGACTCGCCCTTAAGGAAAGATGCGACGAACTGCTTAATTTGTTCATCTGAATACACCTGCCAGGCGTCCAACGCTCCTTTTAGATCATGCAGTTTGTTCGGGTCAGTCTCTTCACTCAGGACCGTGGTGCGATAGTACGCTGAGAATGATTCAATGATACCGTCGGTATCGTTTTGAAAATCGAGGACAAACACTTCATGTTTGTCGGGATGAGCGCGATTGAGGCGTGACAGGGTTTGTACGGCTTTGATCCCAGAAAGGGTCTTGTCAACATACATGGTGTGCAAAAGCGGTTCGTCGTATCCTGTTTGAAATTTCTCAGCACAAACCAGAAACCTATAGGGATCATCCTTGATGCGGTCGGCGATTTCGGAACTTGGAAAGCCGTTGAGGGAAGACTCCGTGACCTTTTTGCCTCCGAATTCATGCTCTCCGGAAAACGCGATTATTGCCTTATAGGGGCTCTTTCTCTTTTCAAGATAGGAACTCATCGCTTTGAAATAGTCATAGGCCCGCTCGACGCCGCTAGTAACGACCATGGCACGTGCTTTTCCTTTGATTTTCCCCAAAGCCATCACTTGCTCATGAAAATGATCAACCATGATTTCGGCTTTTAGTTCGATCGCTTTATCGTGACTCTCGACATAGTAACGCAGCTTTTTTTGAGCTTTCTTGACGTCAAATTCAGGGTCGCCAGGGACAGTTTTGACGAGTTTATAATAGCTGCTTACTGGCGTGTAACTTTTGAGGACATCAAGAATAAATGCCTCTTGGATGGCCTGTTTCATCGTATAACTGTGGAATGGACGATGTCGAACCTTACCTTCACCGTCTGGCGGCAAGGGGGAGCCGAAAATTTCGAGCGTTTTGTTCTTTGGCGTTGCGGTAAAGGCGAAATAACTGGCACTTGACAGCATCTTTCGTGCGGCCATGCGGCGTTCCAATTCCGTGTTAACTGTATCCTCTGGATCCTCTGACTCAGAAAGAGCTGCACTCATAGCAGAGGCTGTTTTCCCGCCTTGGCTTGAATGTGCTTCGTCGATAATAATCGCGAATGTCTTGCCTTTTTGGTCTGCTATTTCACCAAGGATAAACGGAAATTTTTGAACTGTGCTGATGATGATCTTTTTGCCGCTCTCGATAAACTTCCGGAGGTCGCCAGAGTTTTCGGCATGACCTACGGTTGCGCCGACCTGTACGAACTGCTTAATGGTCGCTTCGATTTGCTGGTCGAGTATTCGTCGATCGGTTACTACAATGATCGAGTCAAAGACGATTTTGCCTGATTTTTTAGCCCCGCTAAGTTGATGGGCTAACCACGCAATGGAATTTGATTTGCCGCTGCCAGCCGAGTGCTGAATTAGGTATCGCTTGCCGGCACCATTAGCGGCCACATCAGCCAGGACACGGCGGACGACATCTAGTTGGTGGTAGCGAGGGAACACTTGTTTGAACTTCTTTTTACCGGTTCTCTCGTTCTTTTCTTCGACAACCTGGGCATAGTTCTCCAGTATATTGGTCAATCCTTGGGGGGTGAGGATCCGTTTCCAAAGGTAGTCTGTCTTGATGCCAGCAGGGTTAGGTGGATTACCGGCTCCATCGTCATAACCTTGGTTGAATGGGAGAAACCACGACCGTTTACCCTCAAGATGGGTGCAGAACCGAACTTCGCTGTCATCGACAGCAAAGTGGACTACGCAACGTCCGAATGCGAACAGTGGTTCGCGAGGGTCACGATCACGTTTGTACTGTTCGACGGCATCTTCTACGGTTTGCTTGGTTAGGCTATTCTTCAACTCGAAAGTAGCTATAGGCAGCCCGTTTATAAAGCATCCCATGTCGAGTGCTCGCCGCGTCTCATCCCTGCTATAGGCAAACTGCCTTGTGACACTGAAACGATTCTCTGAATTAAGGGTTTCAGCACGTTGATTGCCTGGGGTTGGCGTTGCGTAAAATAGGTCAAGATGGTGTGCGCCGTGATCGATGCCTTTGCGTAAGACGTCGATGACACCTCGTTTGCCAATTTCCTTTTCTAAACGAGCCAAAAAACTACGTCGGGTGGCGCAGTCAGCAGCCAGCCCGAAAGTTTCGACTAAATCAGGCTGCGTGGCCATAATGAAGCCCCGGAGCTGGACTAGATCGACGCAGTAGCCGCGGTCATAATGCTTCGGATCGCCAAGAATCCATCCGGTACCTCCAGACACCGGAGCAGAGTTCTCGGTGGCGATATACGGTGGTTGAATGAGGTGCGTATTGCCTGTCATGGTCCGCATGATGATTGATTCCAGGCCCCGTTCAGTGGTGTCAGTAGTCATTCTGCGGCCTCCTCTTCAAGGGGTTCTGACTCATCAATTAAGTCGGCTTCATCGACTGGCAATTCGAGCGTGGATCCCGCAGGGAGATTCTTGGCGGCCTCGCGTATATCGAGCTTCCCAGTGACCACGTCGGTGACAAGGCGTGTACGATACTCCAGCATTAGGTCGACTTCACGCTCTATGCGTTGCAAGGTCGTGTCAATTGCTGCCGTTTGATTTTTAATTGTGGTGACAATTTTACACTGCTCGTCAACTGGAGGAAGAATCATCCAAAGATTTCTGAGGACGCCTTGTCCGATATTTTGCATTGAACTACTTGCTCCGTTTGTGCTGATTTCGATTTGCGAGCGACTTGTTTTGCAACGCAGTGCGTATACAAGAAAGCGTGAATTGAAGCAGTTTGGAAGTGCTCGAAATCGAAAAAGTTTGTCGCAGAGCATAAGATTTCTGCGAGGGTTTTCTGCTAGCGCCGCCAAACCGAGCAGCTCGCGTGTGTTGGCGCGGCTGACCAAAATGTCACCGTCACGGATTTCCAATGAAGGTTCAGGGCGTAGGAAGGATGGTAGTTTTTTGTTCTGAGCGGCATTGAAGAAGTCTTTGTTAACACATCCGACCTTCATTACACCCCATTCGCCATCTGCAGCCGGCTGGGCATCGCATTGCGGAGACCAACCTTGTTCGATTCTTGTAGTACAATGCTTCAATCTGCGAATTGGCCAATGCGCCGGAATATCCCCAAGCCAAGGTATCCCCGACGGCTTGAGTGGCACGGACGGGTCGAGACCGCGGGTCACGGCGCGGTGGATGATGGCTTGTTTTTGCTCGTTGATTAGCGCGATAACTTTGCGCTTTGCCCGGATCGCTCGCTCGATTCTGCCGTTGGACCAATCCAAAAAGCGGACTATTGCGGCTTGCTCTTCGAGTGGAGGGAATGACACAGGCTCTGATAAATAGGCTTTCCCATCGAGATTCTGTATTCCTGTGGTCTGTTTAATGGATCGTGTATTTACTCTGTAAGCGTAAAGTGTAAAGTGTAAGTAATTTACATAAAAATTGTTGTATTCTTCGCCGACCGGCATCCGCGCGACGAAATTTGAGCATACAGCAGGTTCACCTCGGTCATAGGCAACAACTGCTCCGACAGGCTGCAGATCCCCGCCGCCTGATTTCTCAATAAGCAAATCACCTCTTTTAAGCATTCTTCGTGATCGCGCTGAAATCGGGATAGCGCGCAGCGTCTTTTTTTTGAGGCTTACCCGTAGATTGACTCGATCAAAATCTGCAACGCGTATGCAGACCAGATCGTCTGTACCATTTGGATCTGCTCCCCATATGCCATTAACACATTCCAAAACTGACGATCGCAATCTTCGTATCACCCAGTGATTTGGCACCATCCCGAGCCAATGTTGCCCCGAGTCCTTATATTTTCCGTAAGGCTTGAGATCTTCAATCATACCTCCCCCCCATCGCCCATCTGACGCTCATAGGATTGCCGCACCAGTGACATGATGTACGGCAGCTCCTCAAGCGAATGCAGCACCACCTCGACATCGCCATTTCCCCAGCGACCGAGGTTCGTCACATCTTTGCAGATGCCTTTCGGGTCATGAATTTCCTCAAAAGTCATGTTGATTGCCAGACGCAAACGCTTGGTTTGCGGCACTACATCCACAAAGTTTGTTTCGGCCTTGTAGGCGACGTATAGTTTCATAAATTCTTCAGTTACGCAGGGATTGAGTGCCAGGACTTCTTTACGAAAGGCTTCAAAAATCGGTGCCATCATCGCGGTGAGCAGGTGCGGATGATCCTCGATGGTGTAGCTGCTAGTCGACTTTTCTTTTGCAGGCTGATACGAGGCCAATACTGCCGCGTCAAGTTTTGGTGCAGTCCAAATTGCTAGTGCCTGATCAGCTAGCCGTCCAGCTCTTTCCTGAATCGTAGTCTCATTCCAGGTATCCAATTGACCCAAACCGGCATTGAGTCTGAGGGGACTTTCTTTGAAGCCTCCCTTCATGTCCCGTTTTTGAACAAACGAATGATCGCTATATTCAGGGTTGTAGCCCGTAAGAGTCAGGTTTCCGAGCGTGTGAAGCCATTGCTGCTGGATGCTCTCCCAGTTTTGTCCTAAAGCCGCCTTCCACGAGGCAGAAAGGTTTGGGTTCTGAGGCAAAATATGTTCGATTGTAAAATCGTCGATCTGTACCCGTTCCTTGCGATCATGGTTCTCGATTCGTCGCAGCCAGTACTTGCTGCGCGAAAAGCGGTAAAGTTCGCGAGTTTGTAAATTGCGGCGAAACTCCTCATCATTCGGGAAGCGACGATAAGATGGGAGTCTCAAGAAATGCGCCTGGATACTTTCGAGATACCGATCTTTTTTTAAAACCTTGCCAAATGTTGACAGAGTTTTGTTCATTGAGTTGGTCGGTATGCCGCAGATGGCTCTCCTGAAAACATAAGATTCGATCATGCGGACTGCCTCAACAAAGTCCGCGACCGGAAGTATTTTGTGGGCGTAATCATCATAGAGTTCGAGGAGCAGCGGGTAAGCTACGTCTACCTTTAACTCTTTCAAATCTTGGAAGGCAAGTTTAAGAGCAGGGTCGAGATCAGTGCCCAGAGCCATCGCACAGTAGTAGCGGGAAAAGGCACGAATCTCCCTCACAAGAGCCTCAATGCCGGCATCCTGCACGGGCTTAGTCCGAGAATATTCCTTGAAGGCATCATAGATATCGCGTTCGCGCGGGATGTCGCCAGTGCAGACTGTAAGGTAATGCCGCATAAAGTTGTCAAACTGGTCTCCGTATGCTTCTTGGCCGAAGTCCAGCTCCATCGGTCGCCAGTATTCTTCATACAGCCGCGTTTGCAGGCGGGGCTCAAGTCCCATCAAGATATAGTTCCGGATCAAATCAGCCTGGCTTAATTCTTTACCTGTAGAGTTCATACTTTCGAAAATGAGCTGCGGATTGTCCTGATCACGGCTAAGAGCGATATCTACAACAATCAGTTTGGAAAGGCCTCGGCATACAGACACAAGATCGTCTTTATGCTCAGCTAGCAATGATGTGAACAATGCAAAGTTATTGGAAACACGCAGCGACGGTTCTTTTGGAGGCTCGGTATTTTTAACAATGGCTTTGAGCGAAGTGTTGTCCGTCTGAGAGAGCAGCAGCTTGTAGTAACGATCTCCCGTCTCCAATGGGTTGCTCAGATAGTTGTGTCTCAGTTTGGCAGCTGAAAACCCGTCAACCGGTTCCGAATCGCTCAATGTTCGAGCAAGTGCCTCGATCAGCAATGATACGGTCGTGAGGCGTTGCTGCCCGTCGATCACCAGCAATGGAGCTTGATGGGAAACCTGCGAGAGCCCTTGTTCCACATAAACAATAGATCCAAGAAAATGGACCGTAATCGCGTCGCTCGACCCGGCCCGCAGGATGTCGTCCCATAATTGACGGCACTGCTTTTCGGTCCAAGAATAGGTACGCTGATAAATGGGGATAATGAACTGGGGCGACTTCTGCAAGAAGCTCAGTAACTTTGCTTCGGTGGCTTTCACTTGCTGCCTCCTTTTAACAGTTCATCGAGGAGTCCCCCGGCCTCTTGCTCAATGGCGAGGATGTCGGCGCGGATCTCTTCTAGTGTCCTAAGTGGCTGGGGCTTGTAAAAATGTCGGGTGAAGCTCACCTCATAGCCGATCTTAGTCGCACCTTCCTTAATCCAAGCATCGGCAGTGTAAGGCAACACTTCACGGCGGATAAATGCCTCGATGCCGCCCTCTTCGATCAGTGGGACTTGCTCGGTGTCACGCAAATCTGAGTCTGGCTCATACTCCACGATGGCAGACTTACCGCCCAATTTGATTTCAAAAAGACCATGGATTGGATCCGCTTTAGCTTTTCCAGGTTTGTGAATTTTAGCTATGACTGGCGGTGCTGTGTCGACGCGCCAGCTTATGGCTTTAAGGATTTGCTTTAGATCTGCAGCTGGGACCTTGGTACCAGATTGTTTGAGCGCGGCTTCGACTCTTTCGATAAACACATTGTAATCTTCATATAGTTTGTCGCCAAGAGACGTGCGTAATGCGGTCGCGACATCGACCAGCCTGCCATCACGTTCCCAGGTTTTGGGATCTAGGAGCTTCTTCTTCTTTTTCTCAGATAGCCCCTTTTTCTTTGAGGTGCCTTCGTCGTCCTCACCGCCTTCAGATTCTTCTTCGCTGCCCCATTCGCTCAGGAATTTTTCAACGGCGTCTTCGACTTTGGCAAATTTAACAAAGAGATCATCACCGAATTCTTCGTACAGAGCTCCGCGGAGGTCTTCGTCGCCTGAGGCGAAGCGAAGAAACTCGATTGCTTGAAGTTTGAACTGACTATGTAGCCGCAGAGGTCGTTCGACGGTGACCTTCCAATAGCCAAAGGCGGCATTGGGAAAGATCTTAGATTCCGGTGTTTCCTTGAAGTCCGTAAATACGCGGCTGACACGCTCAATATCTTCCTGTGACAATTCACAGTTTTTCTTGCCGAGATTTTTGCGGAGAGGCTTGAACCATTGACTCGCGTCAATAAGTTGCACTTTTCCTTTCCGATGAGCTGGTTTTTTGTTAGTCAAAACCCAGATGTATGTAGCGATACCTGTGTTGTAAAAGAGGTTGAGCGGCAGCGCGACAATGGCTTCGAGCCAATCGTTTTCGATCAGCCAACGCCGGATATTGCTTTCGCCTTGGCCAGCATCCCCAGTAAAGAGCGAACTACCGTTGTGGACCTCGGCGATACGGCTACCTAGGGCGGAGGTCCGATTCATTTTCGAGGCCATATTAGCCAGAAATAGCATCTGGCCATCGCTTGATCGGGTGACGAGTGAGAGCTCTTCGCCGTTGTGTATGACTTTAAAACGGGGGTCGCGCATCCCGTCTTTGCCGCCCATCGCTTCTAGGTCTTTCTTCCAGCTTTTGCCGTAGGGAGGGTTGGCAAGCATGAAGTCAAACTCTTGGGCGGGAAAGGCGTCGTGGGCGAGCGTGGACCACTCGGCGCCACCGACGATGTGATCAGCGTTGTCACCCTCACCCTTGAGCAACATGTCGGCTTTGCAAATAGCATAGGTTTCGGGGTTGATCTCCTGGCCATATAGATGGGTCACAACTTGCTGGGTGCGTGCGCTGGCCAGCGATTGCAATGTTTCATCCGCAACGGTCAACATACCTCCCGTTCCGCATGCGCAGTCGTAGAGAAGGTAGGAGCCGGCCTTTACTTTATCGGCTATAGGTTGGAACATCAGAGTTGCCATTAATCGCACGGCATCTCTGGGGGTCCAGTGCTCGCCTGCTTCCTCGTTGTTCTCTTCGTTGAACTTTCGGACAAGCTCTTCAAACACAGTACCCATGGAGTGGTTGTCCATACCAGGGTGCTTGACCGTACCGTCCCCATTTAAAACCGGGTTAGGGCTTAAGTTGATATCGGGATCGAGGAACTTTTCGATTAAGGTCCCCAATCCGTCGCTCTTCGATAGTCTATTTAGAACGTTGCGAAACTCGAAGTTGATAAGGATGTCCTGGACGTTCGCCGAGAAACCGTCGAGATAATCTTCAAAATCAGACTTAAGCGACTGCTGGTTTCCACGAGACTTGAGATCGCGAAGACAGAATTTTGAGGTGTTGTAAAATGCCTGGCCACTCGTCGCACAAAGTACGGCACTCTGCTCGGTGATTCCAGCCTGATCGAGCATAGCTTTTTCCTCAAGAACCGCCTTTTTGGTCGGCTCTAGGACAGCATCGAAGCGGCGAATCACGAACATGGGTAATATCACGTCGCGGTATTTGCCTCTTACGAAGAGGTCACGCAATACATCGTCGGCAATACCCCAGATGAACGATACAATTTTGTTATGAGAGGCATGATCCATTTTTTCTGTTTAGCTCCTGGGTTCGGCGTCAGTGTGGCGCGAGAAATTAGGTATTGAGACAGTAGGCTCGAGCGAGGTTACCTCGCGGTATTTCCATAGACTGGGAGGTCTCGTCTTGTGGCTTTTGTCTTCATAGTCGTTGGATTTCTCCATATGATTTTTCCATAATGTACGCAGTGCAACGTTGCATTGATTGATTAATGGATCGGAGAATCCTGATGCTCTGAATGATTCCAGAATATCGAACGATGCGCTTGCCCGCAAATTCGAGTCGTCGAATGGTGGGTCGAAGGATATAAAGAAGGGGATAACCCGCTGAGTGAGGTTTCTGCAATGTTCTGCTACCGTCCCCTTGTTCTTGATTTCCGTGAGGTCGGAGCGCAACTCGTGTATGAGTCTCTTCGGAGCGTCGTTGGTATGGGGACTAGGCATTGGGTGGACAAGGGTTTGTCCGATCGATAGGGGGAAATTGTACTCCGGTGGACAATCAAAGCGCTTGTAATGCTCCTTGTGACAGGCGGCACCTATCTTGACTTCGGCCCTCATCGCTGTAACTCGCGGATCTTCAGGTCTTTTATGAAGATAAAACTTCCCTGTCACGCGATTCCTCCCGAGTTTCCTATTCGGATGGAACGCCCAAGTGCTTGAGAGTATTAAGTTTCAGCCATTACAGCCAAACAGTTACAGCCAATCAAACAAAAACCAGAGTAGCAAAAACCTATAACCTCTTGATATAACTGGCGGAGAGACAGGGATTCGAACCCTGGTTGGTGTTACCCAAACACGCTTTCCAAGCGTGCGCCTTCAGCCACTCGGCCATCTCTCCGTTGAGGACCTTTGTGGTAACAAAGTTCTAACCTTTTGGTCAACATCAAAATCAGCAGACTCCACACGCCTTTGCCGGGGAACCCCGTTGCATCGCGTTTTATCGAATTTATACCCCCAAAAAAACACTCCCCCACAGATCCCCCAATACCCCCTCTCTCCCCCCACTCCATCCCCATCCCTAAAAGCTCCTCCCTGCCACCGCTTTCATCTCAATAAAATTCCTACCGGGGAGTTCCCGCACGCCTATGGTCGTGCGGCATGGGAAGGGACCATCCCCAAAAAACTGGTTCCACACTTCGTTCATAGGAGCAAAATCCCTCATGTGAACCAGAAATACGGTGACATCCCTTAAATGCTCCTTACCGAGCCCATGATCTTTTAAAACTCGTTCGATATTTTGAAAGACCCCCCAGGTTTGTTTCACAATATCGTAGCCCTCAAGGCTGCCGTCTCGCCCCAAGACCAACCCGGCTTCCTGGTCGGTTTGCGGATCCCGGCACCCCTGACCTGCCAAAAACAAAAGATCCCCCTGCCACCGCCCGTGGCTGTAGTGGGCGAGGGGACGGGTTAAGGGGCTGGTTCGATTCTCCCCCGCTCCTTGGTTGAATTCAGCAGTGGACAAAGGCATCTTGCAATTTCCTCAAAAAGGGTTCATTCCTGAGGTATAAATACTCGGGGCTCGGTCACTTGACAACCCAGATGATTGGTTTTAACCGGCGCTTTTTCAACTTTTTAAGAACCCAGACCTATGAGGTTTCCGCTACTATGAGTCACCGGCGTTTTTCCCAGTGGAACCCCCTAGGAGATGCGGTCCCCACCACTCCATTTGAGCTTTTAGAGGTGATCCGCAAGCAGAGGGGGTTTGTACCCCAGACTCGGCTCGAGTACGGGGACCATGGTCTACGTCCCATCATCGATGTGATCGTCAAAGCCATCCGCTCCAATAAACGAATCGCACTTTATGCTGACTATGATGTCGATGGCACCATGAGCTGTGTGTCATGGATTTGGTTTTTTCGGGCCATAGGCTTCCAAAACTATATCCACTATATTCCTTGCCGCTTTAAAGAGGGGTATGGGTTAAATCTCGAGGCGGTTCGCCATCTCGTCGACGTGGAGCGGGCCCAGGTCGTGATCACCATGGATACGGGGATCACCGCCAACCAAGAGGCAGCCTTCTGTGCCTCGCGGGGAGTGGAATTTATCTGCACAGACCACCATAAAATCCAGCCCGAAAAGATGCCTGATTCCTTGATCCTCAATCCAAAACTCCATCCCGACCCCGCGTACCAAGAGCTGTGTGGCTGTGGGATCACCTTTGTTTTGTTGCGTAAGCTAGCCGACCATTTTATCGTGCCGCCTACCCTGTGGATTGACCTCCTCGCCATTGCGGGGATGGCGACGATTTGTGATGTGGTCCCCTTAAACGGTGTAAACCATCGCCTGGCTCGCCAGGGGGTTTGGGCCCTGTCCCAAAGCCGACGGCCCATTTTGAGACAACTCTTGACGTCTTGCCAATCCCAAGATTCCACAGACGAAAAGGACATTGGATTTCGTTTAGGACCCCGGATCAACGCCGTCGGCAGGCTTGAGCATGCAGATGTGGTGATCCAAGCTTTTTTGGATGAGAATCCCAAGGATTTGATCTACCAAATGGAGGCCTGTAACGAGCGGCGCCGTCGTATCCAAGGGGCGATCGTCGAAGAGGCCAGGCATCTGGCGCGGGATCACGGCGACGACCCCATCTTGTTTTTGGGGGGAGCTTGGCACCAGGGGGTTGTTGGTATAGCCGCGAGTAAGTTGGTGGAAGAATTTTGGCGTCCCGTCTGGCTTTTTGAGCGCCAAGATAAGATCTGCAAGGGGTCTGCCAGATCGGTCCCAGGGTTTGATGTGACCGCAGCCATGTCGGCGGCCTCTGGGCTATTTGCCAAATACGGGGGCCACGCGGCGGCGGGAGGCTTTACCTTTAGTGTGGACCACGAGAGCGGTTTGCGCCAAGCTCTCACGGAGTTTGCGGCGGATATCAAGCGGGAGCATCCCACTCTTTGGGAAAGCAAGGTGTCCTATGACTGTCTGTTGTCACCAGAGTTGATTGATTTCGAGCTCCTTGACGCACTGGAAGAACTCAAGCCTTTTGGCCATGGATTTGAGGAGCCCAAGTTTCTAGTCCAAGGAGAGGTTGTCTCCACGACGATTCTTAAGGATAAAATTACGGGTCAACCACGGCATACGTCTATTTTTTACCGTGGCGAGGACCACTGCACCCATAAAGTTATGTTTTTTAATCGGGTCCTCCCCTTTGCAAAGGGTGATCTGGTCCAGATGATTCTTTCTGTAGGTAAGAATCATTGGCAAGGCCAAACCTCCCTAGCCCTCTATGGCCAAGATTGTGACCGTTTTTCCTAGAAACCCCTAGTCCCGGTGCCTCAAGATCACAGCTTTCTCGCCGATACCTAGAAGGGGAGGGGCCTGTGATTAGGATGGTAACCATTTTACTGTTGGTCTTTGTGACGAATCCAAAGGTTTATGCCTATGGAGTCTGGGAAGAAGACCTTGTCGGGACCCTTTCTCGCCGAACCCAGAAAAACTCCCACACCTGGGCCAGCCTTGCGGCCGGTGTGGTGGATGGCCAGATTAAAACCACGCCCCCAGATGAGGTGATTTTTGATCGACGCTTTGAGTCGCGGTTGTCCCTTGGTGCTGAGGCATTTTTCAGTGGTCGGATGGGAGTGAGGTTAAATCTCGCTGGGGAAAGTGAAAGGCGAAGAATCGCTGACCAAAAAGGGCTTGGTGCTATTATCGACGAAACTAAAACCCTCTATAAACCAGCCCTCGATGGGACCTTTGTGACCGATAAAGGTTTAGAGATTATCCTTGGAGTGGTCGGCCATTTTTATGGGAAAGACCGTCGTACCACGGCTACGGATTTTGGTTCGACGACTGTCACCAACAATCCAGCCAGGGCTTTAGGGAGGAGACTCGCGATCCTTAGGAGGGCCCCCCAGTGGAACGGCGGGTTTGCCTATACAAAAGGAGGAAACTCATCCCGCAGCCTTAAAGAAGAGGTCTTTGACGGGTCCAGTGCCGAACTCGTCGATACGATCTATATCCCTTCTCGGATCGATATGTTTGGCGAAGGGGGAAGCCCCGCCTTAAAGATGCGCTTTCATCTGGGTTTTATCCAAGCCCGCGGCCTTGGTCCTGTCGATAATCGTGGAAATACTATTTACACAGACCACCTTGAAGCCATCCTAGGTCTGATGGCCCCCATGGGAGGTATGGCTCTGGATGGTGCCATCGGCCATCGGACTCTGTCCTATAGCAGCAGTGCTTTTGTGGGGATCGACACGACCCCGGTGACCACGTTCCATCTAAAGATGTTTATGGGTCCCGTGGACGATAGCGGCTACCTTGGTGTGTATATGCACCGGGCCAGTGATGGCCAAAGTCTCCCCGAGTTCAACTCTGAATATAACACCATCGGTGGCGGGGTAAACTTTGGGTATTGTGCCAGACTTTAAGCTGGATAGTATTTATTTTTTCCCCGTGATGACCTGACGCAAGATGTCTAGATTGTTAGCCACGATGGTTTGGTCAGCGGCCGTAAGATCGGGTTGGGGTGCGGCTGAGACCACGAGTCTGAGGGCATTAGTGATCTTGGCGACCGTAGTAGCCCGTTGTTCTGGTGGGAGCTGGTTCTGGAGTTTGAGGATTTTAAGCCCTGTCTTTACCACATCACCCATAGACGAAATCCATTGGTTATCTTTGACTGGAATCGCCGTGGAAGTCAGTAGTTTGATCCCGTTGGTCATTCCTTGTTCAGCATAGAGTGCAGGGTTGCCAAAATCTCCATGGTTACAATCCCAGCGCAAATCCAGGTCTTCGTCGGTGCAAAAGGGGAGGACGGTTGAGGGCTCATTATTAAGGTAACTCCATTGGATTGCGGCCACGTCGTAGGAACCTGGTCCTTGGCGGTTGCTCCGCTCTTTGCGGGGTGCATAGTCCATGATGGAGGAGCTAAAGCCATAGTTATCAATGAGGGTCGAACCAGCAAAGTTATGTCTCAGTCCAAGATAGTGGCCGACTTCATGGGAAATCGTTTCTTCGTAGTAGCCTTCCATATAATCTGTAAATGACTGATTGGTGTTGGTGAAAAAGGGGATCACTGGAGTTTCGCCGGACCTGCCGACAAAGGCAGTGTTTCCGAGGGTAAGCTCTGCCCGTGCGGCTGCTTCATATGAGTAGCTGACGATCCCTTGGTAAATTTCTTCGAGTTTGTTGCCCATGATATAAACAGCTCCGCCCATAACAACACCTGTGTCAGGTTCCACAAGCATGCGCGCCACACCTGCCCACTGGATCGTTGTATCCGTACCATCGTACCATCGGACGACGTTGTATCTTGGGTCTCCCGCATCCATGGACTCGGGTGCGATCTTGACTTTGATCACATCTTTTCCGAAAGCTCGGTTCCAGCCAAGAAGAGCCCTGCGTGCAGTCTCCGTGTATTTCTCGGGCACGTCTTTGAGATAAAAAGTGATGGATCGGCTTTCCGGAGCATCACTCCCTCCCGCTCCGGTCACCGGGGTGGGAACCCTTTGGATTTTTGAACCATCTTGGTCAAGCTGTCCACCGTCGAGGGTAGGGCCAAAGAAACCAAAATTTCGCTTGGCTCCCTCGGCGACTGTTTTGTTGTCTGCTGGAGGTGTGATTGATGTTTTCCGTTTCAGGAAAAGCCTGACAATGACTGTACCAAACGAAGGGTTTTCGTTTAGATAAACATTAAAAGACTTGTGGTCCAGCAGTCCTTGGGCCACCTTGTGCTCTAAGTCCACCACGAGGGTGTCTCGGTCCTGCTGGATGCCCACAACTTTAGGAGCACCTTGGCTGACCCAGTAGCCATTGATATCTTTAGAGGTGTCGATCCCCCCCTTGAGATCGAGCAACTGCCGGAGGCGCACATCATTTCCGGCGCTTCCAAAGTCCACTTCCAGACCTTTAGGAGTCTCCTTGACTCCAAAGGACATCAACGTCATACCTGAGTCCCCATCATTGACCTGGAGAAGCGAGTCCTCAAGGGCTAGGGTCACATTGCGGGCTTCAAGGCTCATATCGAGAGCACTGGATAAAAATTTGCTGGTGTTGATGACGTTGGCACCAAAGACAAAGACATCATTAAGGTCAGAGGACTCGAGGTAAGCATACCGTGCTGTATCAGCCCGGCTTTGGACCCACATCAGATCCGAGGCTGATTCCTTGGGCTGGGCGCCGCAGGACATCAAAAAGTAGGTAGCAAATCCTAAAAGGCATAGAGGGGCAAGTTTAGAAGTGGTGGTGGTTGGATTTCCCATAAAAGTTCCCCCTTTAATAAGGTCGATGCCGGTCTTCTTGGCCAGGTTGCAACTTATGCCGTCCTACCCTCGGGTCACCCGAGAGACAGCATTGGTCGACTGGCCAGTCAAAGTAGTTATAAACGTATCATGGGAACACTTCAAGAAAAATTATAGAAATATTAAAAAATCCATGTCAAAAACCCTGGTAAGATCCTCTTTGTACCTAAAAATATTAGTAAATAATCAAAATTCAGGCCCCCATCCGTCCCCGGCCAGCATCCCGCGGTAACAATCGTCTTGCGGGTTTCCACCTGCCTAGACTTCGCTCAGGGAAAATCTTTCGGACCCATGATGTCCCCGGTCTGGCAACGCGCCTAACACTAGATGATGTTTAATAAACAAAAAAAATGGATTATTCCTCCCCTTTGGCAAACCACTTGCATTGATTTGCCTATCGATCATCAACTTGGGAGGAGACACAAATGGACCAGATGTTATCAAAGCAATCCTTAAACAACCAGGAATTATCTCGTAATGCCAATCAGCCTTTTGAATCCTTCGAAACTTTTGCAACACCTGGACAAATGCTTCCCGTCCTGGGCGGTGCCGCTAGGGCGATCCAGCCGATCGTCTCAGAAAGACGGGCTCTCCCTCGGCACCAGACTGACGAACAGATCCTTGGCGACGAGCAGTCCTTTATCGGAAGCAAACCATTGCCGGTGACGGGTGCTGCTCTTAAACGAATCATAGACTTTTTTGGTGCCCTTGTAGGCCTTCTGGTTCTCGCCCCCGTGATGGTTGGGGCAGCATTGGCGATCAAGTTAACAAGCAGGGGACCGATCTTTTTCAAACAAAAACGGCTTACCAAGGGGGGCGAAACCTTTAATATGTGGAAATTTCGCACTATGGTGGTCAACGCTGATCTCCTAAAGGATCTCCTAACCCAGCAAAACGAGATGTCGGGACCAGTCTTTAAAATGAAAAACGACCCAAGAATCACCCCGGTCGGAAGGATCCTGCGAAAATACAGCGTCGACGAGTTGCCCCAGCTGATCAATGTCCTGATTGGTGATATGAGCCTTGTGGGTCCCCGCCCTCCAGTCCACCGCGAAGTGGTCAAATATCGCCGTTGGCAGGCACGCCGCCTTACGGTTAAGACAGGATTGACCTGTATTTGGCAGATTAGTGGCAGAAACAATATTGATTTCGAGAACTGGATGCGCATGGACCTCCAGTACATAGACCAATGGAGTCTGTGGCTCGATGTCAAGATCTTGGTCAGGACAGTCGCCGTCGTTGTGAAAGGCGATGGCGCCTCGTGATCAAAAGAGGATACAATCATGGTCAGGATGTTTATGGGTCTAAGACTTTTTAACTCTGATCAACCAATTGTGAATAAGTGGTCAAAAATCTCATCTCACTAGCTATTTTTGGGGGTGTGCTCCTAGCTGGGTCTCTATGGCTCGAACGGAGCGCCGCTGGAGCTGTATGGACCAGCCAAGAGGCTTTCTCGCTCTTTGCCCAAGAAACCTCCCAATCTATTCACGTCAAGGCGGGGCAGCTGGGGGACTCTGGAAAAACTGTCGAGTCAAGCCTGCTGTCAAGGGTCGCCCTTGACCAAACGGTGGCCTGGTCGCCCATCCAGTCTCTTACCTTTAGTGAGTCGGTGGAGCGGGATCAAACCTTTGCTGGTCAAGAACGCCTGAAGAGCGGGCGATTTGTTTTGGCCTATAAAAAGACTAGCCAGAGGTCGCGGACAGAGTTTTCTTTGGGAATGCAGGTCAGTCATGTGGTCGATCCATCGGCGACCTCCCTTGCGGTCCAATCGGAACTTAGCCTTGCCACAGCATCAGCAGTGTGGCTTCGTTCCCAGAGTGCATCGGCGCTTTATGAATGGAAACTATCCCCTTCCCAAGGTCTCGTCAGTAAATTAGAGGGCAGCCGTGCGACGGATCAGCTCCAGACCCGTCGTGCGATCGGCTTATCTATCGAAGGCTACCAGGCTCTTGATCCACTCACAATCTTTCGGTTGATGTCGGGGTATAAAATTGATCTCGACCCCAATGGCTATGAGGCGACCTCACTGCTTGGGACCTTTAATCGGATGATGACACGCCAATGGCAGGGTACCGCATCGATCGGAGTGGACCACATTAAACCTAATAACGTAGATTCTTTGCCGACACCCCAAACCCCGGAGGCCACGGCCACCACCCAAACCTTACAAACCCAGCAACAAGATGCCTCCACCTCCCTCCAAGGTCTCCTTGAAGCCTCAGGCCAATTTGGCCCCCAAACTCTGGTGCTATCGGCACGCCGTGGTCTGCAACGTCGGCCAGTCACGGATACCTTGATTCTTGCGGACAGCCTTACTGGGACCTGGACCGTTGCGTCGCGCGATAGGACCGAGACGCTGACCCTCGCGGCGAATGCTGTTATGGAATCAGACCTCTTAGAGGTCGAGTCTGAAGCATCCCCATCCGATCAAACCTTGACCAGTCTTTTGGCAGAATACGGGCGCGCGTTGTTTAGCCAGAGGGTTGATGATCGGGCTGTGTTTGTGGACCGCATCTCACTGGGATTACGATTAGAAGACTTTTCCAGTAAAGTCCAGACTACAAACCGACGCGTAGCTCTCCTAGGATACCTCATCCAATTTTAAGAATTTCTACCGGATGATTGACACCACAAGGTGAGCTATTCTGCCAGGACGGTATCTCCCCGTTCTAAGATAAAACTATCAAGGCTGTCATTGCCTTTGAGTAAATCCTGGTAAAGCACAAAATACCTTTCTGTTTTACCTGTGGGGTCTTTTCGGATGATGATAATACGCTCCGAGGCATAGGGCGTTAAACCACCAGCCAAAGCCAGCCCTTTAAGCAAGGTGGTTTTTTCTTCTAATTGCACCGGTCCTACCCTGAGGACTTCACCTGCAAAGTATGCTTTATAGCTTTTCTTTTGGCCGACGGATACCATGACCCGCGGCTTGACCATATAGGACGAAAGCTGGCTTTCAATTTTCTGTTTGATCTCCTTTATCGTGGTTCCAGCTACAGTGATCTGGCCCCCAAGAGGGATGGTGATTTGGCCGTTTTCTTGGACGACCATTGTGGAGGTAAGGGATTCGTCGCCATGGACTTTGAGCATCAACTCATCGCCGCGGCCTATTTTGTAGTCACCTTGGTTGTCAAAGGTGAGTCCCGCGTTAGCACGAGTCAAAGGACGGGCTGGAATGGTTGTTTGGCATGCAAAGGTGAGGCACGCCGCTCCGAGAGCCAAGATGCTATGGATGGTAAAGGGCTTCATAGGAACAGACTCCAACTTAAAAAAACGACTGTGTTGGCTATTATATAACATAAGTCCTAGTTTAAGACGAAAGCTTTTGCGGATGTTCAGGCTCTAAATGGCGTCTTATGGTATCAGCAAGGGGGGCCACAGCCTTGACGGGTTTTAGAAACCGAATGTTTTTAGCTTTGGCACTTATGATCATCTGTTGTTTTTGGTGATCTGGCAAATTTTTTAGGATTTCCATAAGATCCTCCCGTTGGAAGAACAGGGCATCCACTTGGTCTTCTAAATCAAATCCCCTGGCTCCGATTTTGGTGGTGAGAACGGGTAGATCTGCCGCAATCATTTCGGCGAGCTTGATGCTGGTTCCAGAGCCATGGAAAATAGGGTTGATTGCCCAATCAGCAGCGGCAAAGTAGGGCTCAATCAAGTCCACTGGGCCTGTGGTGATCATGGTACTGGTTCGTAAGATGGTTTTAGTGACGCTCCCGCATACCAAAAAAATCAGCTGAAGGGATTCTAGCAAATTTTTATTTTTTTCAGAAAAATCCAAGAGAAATTGCAGCCCCTCTCCGTTGGGACCATAGGAGCTGGCGGCAAAAAACAGGATTTTTTGCTGGTCTCTCACCCCGAGTTGGTCGCGGATTTGTCTTCTGAGAGGGGACAAATGAGCAAACCGCTTCTCATTGATACAGTTTGGTATAAGGATGATTTTGGAAGGTTCGGTTATTTGCGAAAAAAACAACCTCTCTTCTTCTGACGACACCGCCATAAAATGGGCGGCAGTGGCAGCCCTTTTTTCCCTTTTAAGGACCCATTGGGAAAAAATCTTGTTCAGCAGACCACCTGCATAAAACAACCGATGCTCCACGTTATGGCTATTGAGGATGGTGAACTTTTGGGTGGTTTTGGATGCTGGCATCGCAAATGGAAAGTCATAAATAACAAATTCAGACCAGTTTAAATCTTCTTTGAATTTCCTTTTGCCTTGTCCCCAAGATGCCCAAAAAGGTGGAGTATTGAGTTTGTAGCAAATCATCGCGAGGAGCCAAACAAATCTAGGACGGGCCACATACTCCAGGATTCCTGGTTCCCACCGTTGTGTTGAGGAACTTCGCCCCTTAAGCACATCCGCTTTTCTGCCGATCAGCGAATGGATCCTGATTTCGTGACCATTTAAAACCAGCCCTTCGGCCAACATCGCTGTGCGAAGAGTTCCTCCAGACTCGGGAGGAAAGACCTGAAGGGCAGAGACTATGAGGCAGCGTGCCATGGATGAATTCCACCAAAAAAAATTCCAAGGTCAACACATTAAAAAGATTCAAATTGGAAATACGCCATTCGATGTCCTCACCTTTGATCAGGTTGCAGACTATGCTGTGGCCTTGGCCAAGGAGCACCGGTTTCCCGCTTCCTATATAGTAACACCAAATGTGGATCATGTATTACGCCTTGCCAACCAACCAGAGTTAAAGCCGATCTATGAAAAGGCGGATCTCTCCCTAGCCGACGGCATGCCCGTGGTCTGGGCCTCGCAGATTGCAGGGGAACCACTTCCGGAAAGAGTGACCGGAGCCGATCTGCTGCCCGAACTGATCCGTCGCGCCCATGTCGAGGGGATGTCGGTCTTTTTGATGGGGGGGCCGCCAGGCTCCGCGGACCTGGCTATGGAAAGATTTATAGATCAGTTTCCTGGGCTTAAGATAGAGACCTACTGCCCACCCTTTGGTTTTGAAAAGGATCCTCTGGAAAATCAGCGATTGCTACGTGAGATCAATGATTTCTGTCCTGATTTTCTCTTTGTCGGCCTGGGGAGTCCTAAACAAGAAATTTGGATTTATGAAAATCGAAATCGACTCAAGGTTGGTCTTTGTCTCGGGATCGGCGCCGCCATTGAATTTGCAGCCGGGACCCTGGCCAGAGCCCCTTATTGGATGCAAAAGTCAGGTACCGAATGGATGTACCGACTTGCTATGGATCCAAAGAGGTTGGCCAAACGCTACTGGGGGAATATGGCCTTTTTGGGAGTTTTGGTCGATCAGCTTAAAAAACGTAAAAATATTAGGTAGCTATATTGAATTCTACTCTTTTTGACCCATTGCGGGGTATTTAAAACAAAAAATTGTTTGACATGGCGATGGAAAAAGCTTAATCACAGTATTGCTTTTTACATATCTTTTCCCTGGAAGGGCTAAGTCCATGCGTCATAAGTCAAACACTATTCATATAGTCACTCTGTTAATCTCCAAAATCGTGTTTATTTCTTCGATCTCTGCGGGCTGCGGTTCAAAGACCCAAAGCGATCCTCTCGAAGTGTGGGACCAAGCAAACGACCCCGTGCATTTTTCAGATTCCTACGCCCTGACCTTTGCCGATTTGCCCATAAGCGGTACCTCGGACATCATCCCCTGGAGCGACACCTATTGGCCCCATATTTTTGCTGGAATTTCGACTCGGTGGAATGGGGATTCTTTTGCCAGCCTTTTTGATTACCCCCTTTACACCAAAGAGCAAGTCGCCCAGCTCAGCCCTAAAAAACTCGCAGAGCTGTCGCCCGCCGAGAAATATGACCTCTATATGGGAAGCTATCAATATCCACTGGTTCACTCTGAACGGAGGCGTACCGCTGGAAATCACCCCGCCTGGGCTGGATTATGCCACGGCTGGGCGCCCGCGAGCCTTAACTTTAAAGAACCAAAATCAGTGCTTGTCACAAGTGAAGCTGGCGTCCAGATCCCTTTTGGCTCTTCGGATATCAAGGCGCTCCTCAGCCTCGTCCAAGGACACTATAGCAAAGCGCCTGCCAAATTTCTGGGTGGACGGTGTAATAGAGATCTTAAAAAAGACCCCATTTTTTCTAACGATCCAGAATGTAAAGATGTCAATGCAGCATCCTTTCACCTCGTGCTTACCAACGAACTGGGGATAGCAAAAAAAGGGATTATCATGGATGCCACCCGTGACCTCCAGGTTTGGAACCAGCCGGTGTTTAAATTTGCGGCTCGGGTCGACGCCGAGCAGCCTGCCAGCCCTGGAGCAGCACAAGGCACCATAAAAGAAGTGATCATCACCAACGAAGTAACCTATGGTGCAGAAAGTGTCGCCCAGTGGAATGCGGTGATCGGGACCGAGTATTTTAACTCAGTGACAGTCACCTATAAATACCGTCTAGAACTCGACATCGCCGGCCAGATCGTAGGTGGCGAGTGGCTTAGCACCGAGCGGCCTGATTTTCTTTGGGTCCAAGAACGAGCCAAGTTTACCGGGTATTTGGCTCTCGTGGAAACAATCTATAAGGAATCACTGAAATCAAAAGGGATTCCTAACCTGGCAAATGAACCGTCCGAGTCGCCTACGGAGCAAAGGACCTCTGTTGTATCGGAAACAGTTGAAAACGTGGTTCCATGACCGTAACAAGAAACCAGGGACGAGACTCAGTGGGCCTCGATTTCGGGTTTGAGGGTGCGGTCTAGGACACTGCGGTCGCTAATACGTACCACCATTTTACGTCTGACTTTGATCTCATAGCCAAACTGGTCAAACTGCCTAAATACGAGTCTGGTCCACCCAAGGCCCGGATGGTACCAGGCAAAGATGTTGCGTCGATCGCGACAAACGAATTGATGTTGGTCTGCCCAGGAGATCTTTTTTTTGATAAAACACCCATATTCTCGCGACAAGACTTGGATCACATGGGGGTAGAGGTCGGCAAAGGGGTAGGTTTTTGAGTGGTTTTCCACAACGTAGATCTTAGAGTTGCCCCGTAGACCCAGGTAGCCCCCAAAAAATGGTTTTATATTATCGAGAAAGTGGACATAGGCCGGAAAGGCAGGAACCATATACTGTATTTCTATAGGCTCAAGGGATTTGCTTGCGAGTCTATTTTCTGAGCGTGGTCTTAGCGGAAGGCGAGCTAAGGTGGTTAAGGGCAGGATCCTATCAAAGGCAAGTTCTTGCCAGGGAAGCGCGTTAAGCTTGTCGTCGCCCTCTCCGTTGTCGAGATCTTCGTTTTCTAGCTCCGGCTCGCCCGTATGGATACGCCACTTTTGGCAGTTTAGGTTGAGCCCCAGAAGCAATAGGGTGCAAAAAAGGTTGGTAAATGATTTAAAAATCATGAGGCCTTTGTGTCGTTTGGAGTTTCAGGTGATTTTAGTTTTGTTTTTGATTTTTGCGCCTCATGGGAATACGCAAACTCAATAAGATACTGAATAAGGATGTCGCTTTGGATTTTGTCCAGGTTGCTGATAAGGATCCCGTGAACAAACTCAGTTCCTTCCGTATAGCTCCATCGAACCTCCCCAAGTAGCACTTCGACACCATCTCGGGAGAGGAGGCCTTTGAGCTGTCCTGCTGCATCGTCGATGGAGATATTGAGGCGAGTGCCCCGAGCTAAGAGGCGAGGGAGTTTTACACTAAAACCTTGGTGAGAAAAATTCACCAAGGACCCTGAGCCTACATTAGTCAAGAGAATGATCTTTGAAGGATCGTGGACTGGCCAGCGTTGTTCGTCACGGCCAATATTGACGCATCTTCTAAAGGCTTCGAGGGCCTGGGCTCGCATGGTTGTTTGGTCCCAAAAGGGATCGTACTCATAGGCTTCGACGAGTTCGCTATGGTGTTTGATTTGAATAAACCGCTTGATAAAAGCCTGGGCGGGGACACTGGGGCCCTTGATAAGATCATAGGTCGTGGCCCCCATCAAAATCGAGTGCATTTCGGAAGCCCCTTCGAGGCGTTTTGCAAAGTTGACTCCGTTGCCGACAACGGTGAAATCGATCCGGCTTGATGAGCCAAGATCTCCAAGATAGCAGGAGGAGGTGTTGATACCGATCCGTAGGGGATAAACCGGTTCGCCGACTTCAGCAGCTTCTAAATTGCGCTTAAGGTTTTCTGTCTGGATCGCGATGCCGCATTTAAGGGCTTGTTCCGCATGGTTTGGGGTCGAACTATCCATATCAAAACGATAGCCAAAATAGCACAGCAGGCCATCGCCTAAGGTTTTGTCGATAATTCCACCAAATTGGTGAATCGTGTCACCAATTTGGGAAAGCATTTTTTTGAGGTTTTCAAAGGCGAGTCTAGGGAGCATGTTTTCTGCAAGGAGGGAAAACCCCACCACATCGATAAACATAAGAGTCACCACTCGTTCTCGGGTGTCAAAGGAGATTGCGTCAGGCTTTTTTAACATCGCCTTAAGGTCTGTCGGCGCAACCAGCCCGTCTAGGGCGGATTTCAAAGCCTCGACGCGACGCTCGCTTGCTCTGGATTTGTGGGCAAAAATCGTAAGCCCTCCACCCCATAGACCGATCAAGGGGAACAGCCAGGGGACGAGAATACTGAAATAGACAAAGACGGCAAAACTAGCTCCAATGAAGACTAGCGTGGTACCCATAAGACCAAACCAAAATCCTAAAATGGAACGATTGAGAGGAATCAACGCTCCAATGAGCGTCAAAATGATAATAAAAAACTCCCCACCGGTCAGCGGACGAATCCAGGAATCGGTTAAGAGGCTATTGATAATGGTGGCAATAACAAAACCACCCGGTGTGGGCCCAAAGGGTGTCATCTTAAAGTCAGTATTGCCCGTATACATTTGGGGTATCAGGAGGACGACGTCGCCCTCGTTGACAAGTGAGGATGGTTGGAATTTACGGGATTTTTGGATCAACCCCCACATACTACGGCTGACTTGATAGAGTCGGTCGGGAGAGGGGAAGTTGACAATGGTGCTACCATCGCTATTAACTGGAATCGCTTTACCGTTGAAGAGAATCCTGCTGTCTTCGAATTTGAGCTCTCCCGGTAGATAAAAGGCTAGATGGCGGATGACCGTCTGGGGGCGCACGAGCATGAGGGGGGCAATCGTACCTAGACCATCGTAATGGAGGTGGCCAATATGGCGCACCGCCTTTTGGATTTCACGGGCGGGACCATAGGGATGGCCTAACAACCGCTCGGACATCGCCGGGAGCTGGGCAGGTTGATTAGGGGTGAGATATTGGCTGACGGCATATTCGGGCCGGTTGAGATCAAGAGGTTCACGGTAGGAGATCGGGGCGGGAGATACAAACGACCCGACGATGACGGGAGCTTTGATTTGGGATAAAGCTTTAATCCACTCCCCTTGGCTCCCGGTGATATCGTCTCCTCGGGACCACATGGCATCAACAAAAATCGCTTTCGGCTGACGAACATCGATTGATTGGAGGATCTTGACCCACTCTTCAAGCCCTAGTACCCAGGTTCCGAGTTGGGCAAAGGTACTATCGTCGATGGAGTAGATTTTTAGTTTAGAGCTTATCACGGGACCTTTGCCCAAAAGCTCCCGGGCCGAGAAAAGCAGCGGCAACGAGATCCGAGAGTCAGCATGGGACTGGATCGCCGTTCGATGTCCCAAAATAAGGGGTATCGCCCACACAGCGACTGCAACCGCAAGCCAAGACTTCTTGATGGACTGATTCGTCAGCCACTCTTTGCCAGATAGACGTGACACCTGGTTTGGTTCCCCATAGAGCTTAGAGAGTTACTGGTAGACGCATCGGCTGTGATTGGGCGCGACTTGAGTTTTTATAGGTCTATGAATTAACTTGCTTAACGATTAAAAACCGACTATTAAACATCTATTAACGAAGGCTTCCATGAGCCAACGACATCTCAGAGAAACTTGGCCCAAGCTCGAGGAGTGATGTTTTAAGATGCAGCCCATACTGAAGGTTGAAAACTTAGTCACCACTTTTTTTACCAAAGGGGGGGCCCTTCGGGCTGTTGATGGGATTTCCTATGAGGTTGGTCGAGGCGAAACTCTAGGGATTGTCGGCGAAAGCGGCTGTGGCAAGAGTGTGACCAGCTTTTCGATTTTAGGCCTCCTAAGCCACCCGGGCAAAGTCACTGGGGGAAAGATCTCCTTTGAAGGCCGGGACCTGCTGACCTTGCCGGCAGAAGAGATGCGTAAGATCCGGGGCAATCAGATCGCCATGATCTTTCAGGAGCCAATGACGGCCCTAAACCCCGTTTTGACGGTGGGATATCAGATCGCGGAGCAAATCCTTGCCCACGAAGCCGTGAGTTCCAAAGACGCACGGGACCGTTCCATCGACTTGCTTAAGAGAGTGGGAATCCCCTCTCCGGAGCTTCGCGTGGATGATTACCCCCATCAGCTTTCGGGGGGGATGAGGCAACGGGCCATGATTGCCATGGCTCTGTCCTGTAACCCCCAACTCTTGATCGCCGACGAACCGACCACGGCTCTCGATGTGACGATTCAGGCGCAAATTCTCGATCTCCTCCAGAAACTTCAAGACGAACTCAAAATGTCCATGCAGTTTATCACCCACGATTTGGGGGTGATTTCCGAACTTTCGGACCGGGTGGCGGTGATGTATGCCGGCACGATTGTCGAAGAGGCTCCGGCAGCAACGATCTTTTCTAGTCCCAAACACCCCTATACGGTGGGACTCCTTGAGTCGATTCCAAGTCCCTTACGACCTCAAAAGCGGCTTCCAACGATTCCCGGTGCTGTTCCATCCTTACACCAACTCCCCACGGGCTGCCGCTTCCAAAATCGATGTATGCGGGCCACTGACCAGTGCCGTCGGGAGGTGCCAGTGTTAGAAAATATAAGTTTAGGGCATAAGGTTGCTTGCTTCCACCCGTTTGTTTAGTCCCCGTCCAAGCCCGAGACCCTTAATCGATGCAACAGGAGCATGAGTGCAGATGTCGGAGCCAACGATTTTAAGTGTGAGAAATCTTAAAAAGCACTTTCCCATAAGGTCGGGACTCCTTATGCGGCAGACGGGTACCATCCAGGCAGTGAACGGGGTGAGCTTTGACCTAAGAGCTGGAGAAACCCTTGGTCTGGTCGGTGAATCAGGGTGCGGAAAATCAACCCTTGGGCGCACGGTGATCCAGATCTACCAACCATCGGAGGGCACCATCCACTTTTCGGGCCAAGATGTCAGCCATTTACGGGGCAAAAAGCTATTGGATTTTAGGCGCAACGTCCAGATGATCTTTCAAGATCCCTATAGTTCCCTCAATCCAAGACGGACGGTAGCGAGCATCATAGAACAGCCACTTATCGTTCACGGGTTTCCTGAGGCGGAACGTCGCCGCAGGGTTGTGGAACTCCTAGATAAAATCAGTTTAGGGAAATGGGCCCAAAATCGCTATCCCCATGAGTTTTCGGGAGGCCAGAGGCAAAGGATTGCCATCGCCCGGGCAATTGCTCTTAAACCACAGTTGGTGATCGCTGACGAACCGGTGTCAGCCCTCGATGTATCGGTCCAGTCGCAGATTTTGAACCTTATGGCGGACCTCCGCGACGAGATGGGAATCTCGTTTTTGTTTATCTCCCACGATCTAGCGGTGGTGCAGCATATGTCCCACCGGATTGCCGTGATGTATCTAGGCTCCATTGTCGAAACCGCCACGCGGGATGAACTCTTTCGGGTGCCTCGTCATCCCTACACCCAGGCTCTGATGGCGGCAAACCCCCGTCCGGGTCAGGGAAAACGCAAAAACAGGCCGGTGTTGACCGGTGATGTCCCGAGTCCCGTACAATTACCCCAGGGCTGTCGATTTCACCCCAGGTGTCCCCATGCCGACACCCGATGCAAAACCGAGGTGCCGGTGCTGCGGGATTTAGGAGTACCCGGTTACCAAGTGGCTTGTCATAAGGTGACCTCTTTGACTGATTACCCAATCTATGGAAAAAATGAGCCAACAAACTAAAGTTCTTGGAGAAAGGTCCCGACGAGACCAATTGAGTCGGACAATCTTTAGCGTCAAACAAAAGGAGTGTCTATGAGTTTGCAAATCAGAACCGTGTATGTGATCCTGGCTTTTATGATTGGTTTCGGTCCCGAGGGGCTGGCAGCTCCCAACAATAAACAACTCAATATAGGTACGGGGCAAGAGTTTGACACCCTGAACCAGCTGGTCTCGTCAGCATCAGCATCACACTATCTGGCGCACATGACCAATCGGTCTCTTATCGTACCCAATGCCGACTGGAAGTGGGAGTGCCAACTTTGTGTGGAAATCCCGACCCTCCAAAATGGCATGGTCAAGACGATCGAAGAGGGTGGCCAAAAAAAGATGGTCGTAAGCTGGAAGATCAAACCTGAAGCGGTTTGGAGCGACGGCACCCCGGTCACTGGTAAAGATATACAGTTTAGCTGGGAAGTCGGCACCGATCTAAAGGTTTCCGTCGGTGAGCGGGACTACTACGACCGCATCGAGTCGATCACCCCGGATCCTATAGATCCCAAAGCCTTTTCCATGAAATATAAAAAGGCCCGTTATGATTACTACCAGCTTTCGTCGTTTTTTGTCCTGCCCAGCCATATCGAAGGGCCTATCTACAACAAACATAAAGCGCAGCTCGGAGCCTATGAGAAAAACTCAGCCTTTGTGGTCGACCCCACCAGGCTCGGTCTTTCGAATGGGCCTTATATGTACAAGGAAGTCAAACTGGGCAGCCATGTAACCCTCGTCAAAAATCCCAAGTGGTACGGCAAGGCCGCCGCGATTGAGACCGTGATCGTCAAGGTGATTCCCAACACCCAAACCTTAGAGGCTAACCTGGTTTCAGGGACCATCGATATGATTGGAGAGCTAGGCTTAACCTTTGACCAAGCCATCGCCCTCGACAAGCGCCTTAAAAAGCAGCCCGAACTGGCCAAGAAATATAAAGTGGGATTTGAAGAGTCGCTGATCTACGAGCATGTGGAGCTAAACCTGGACAATCCTATCCTCGCTGATCTGCGGGTGCGTAAGGCACTGATGCATGCCTTAGACCGCCAAAAGCTTGTGGATGCTCTTTTCGAAGGTAAACAAAAGGTCACCCATACCCATGTCCACCCTCGGGATGTTTACTTTTCCGATGCCGTCACCAAGTACGAACCTAATCTAGCCAAGGCCGCCAGTCTCCTGGACGAAGCAGGGTGGAAGCTTGGCTCCCCCGGCTCCCCCGTTTATCGAGAAAAGGATGGAAAACGCCTGAGTCTTACCATTATGACCACGGCTGGCAATAAGACCCGGGAGCTGGTTGAGGTTTTTATCCAAGAGCAGTTCAAAAAGGTAGGGGTCGAGTTAAATATTAACAACGTCCCTCCTCGGGTGTTGTTTGGCGAAACCACTCCAAAGAGGCAGTTTACCGGACTTGCCATGTTTGCCCAAACGTCCACTCCCGAGAATCCGCCGATCAGCACCATGCACTCTAGCCAGATTCCATCTAAAGAAAATGGTTATGGAGGACAAAATTATGGTGGCTGGAGGAATAAACGCAATGATGAAATCCTCGATACGGTCTTTACAGAATTTGATCTCGAAAAACGTAAGGTCCTGATGGCGGAACAACAGCGAATCTACTCGGATGATGTCCCCCATTTTCCCCTCTATATGCGGGCCGATGTCTCGGTGGTTCCTACCAATCTTAAGGGTTATAGGATGACCGGGCATCTCACCCAGTCCACCCACTGGATCCAGGATTGGAAGCTAGAATGATCTAGGGAGTCTCCTCGAAAGGAGGGGCCCCCTGTTAGGTATAAGTGTGTGCGGCTTATCGAAACGGAAAAAAAGTCACTTAGGTTGGGGTTCTACTATGGCAGCATTTATCGCGAGGCGCTTGATCCAGACCGTGATCTTGATTTTGCTTTTGTCTTTTGCCAGCTACTGGATGATGGGACTTATGCCTGGAGATCCCCTGGACGTCGCTTGCCAAGCCAATCCCCATTGCACCCCAGAAAACCTCGAGCAGATGAAAAAAAATCTAGGTTTAGACCAACCGATCCATGTGCGCTACTTTCAGTGGTTGGGAGACCTGATGCGGGGGGACTTGGGATATTCCAGGACCTATCGCTTGCCGGTCACCGAGATCCTTGGTCCCCGTCTCGTCAACACCCTCTACCTATCAGGGATTTCCCTGCTCTTGTCATTGATCATCGCCATCCCCTTGGGTGTCTACACCAGTCTTCGTCAAAACTCTAAGATCGACTACACCCTAAACATGTTTGCTTTTGCGGGCATCTCCGTCCCCTCTTTTTGGTTGGCCTTGATGCTGATCATCACCTTTGCGGTCAAGCTTAATTGGCTGCCCGCAAGCGGTACGGAAACCATCGGTGGCGACGGGATGATGAATTCTTTTGAGATCGCCTTAGACCGCATTAGATATTTGATTTTACCAGTCACCACCCTTTCCCTTTTGACCATTGCCTCCTGGGTACGCTACACCCGCGCCAAAATGTTAGAGACCATGCGCAACGACTATATCCGCACGGCCCGAGCCAAAGGCCTGTCGGAATCTCGGGTGATCTATCGACACGGATTGCGCAATGCCCTGATTCCTGTGGTCACCGTGGTGGCTTTGGGTTTCTCGGGGCTTTTTTCAGGGGCCGTGATCACCGAAACAGTCTTTGCATACCAAGGTGCGGGCAAACTGATTTTTGATTCGATTTTTGCCAACGACTACAATGTGGCCATGTGCAGCTTTATCGTTACCAGCCTCTGTGTGATGCTGATGAACTTGGTTGCCGATGTCCTCTATGCTTATTTGGATCCACGGATTTCCTACCATTAGGGAAAACCTTGTTTTAATTTAGGGAGTCAATGTGAGTACCACCGAAAAGCCTCTGTCACCCCATGGGATCCCAGCCGCTCAGGAGACCCCACCCGCAGACATTCATGCCCATAAATCCATGTTTCAGCTTGCTATCGGGCAGCTTATGGAACATCGGATGGCTGTCGTAAGTCTGGTGGTGATCTGTTTTTTTGTGTTGGTCGCCCTGGGCGCAAACTTGATTGCTAACAGTCTTGGCATCGACCCCGAGGCCCAAGACATCCTCAATCGCTATGGTCCATGGAGTGCCGAACATTGGCTAGGGACCGACGAAGTCGGTCGCGATGTTTTTGTCCGGCTGATCTTTGGTACCAGAATTTCCCTGATGGTTGCGTTTGTCGTTGCGATCGCGTCGACCATGATCGGGATTGCGGTCGGTGCGCTGGCCGGTTATTACGGCGGAGTGGTTGATATGCTGCTGATGCGCCTTACCGATTCCCTCCTTGCACTCCCGACGATTCCCATTTTGATTATTGTGGCCAGCATCGATCCAGCCAGGGTGCCTTTTTTAGACACGGTAAGCGCTGAAAATGTCAGTATCGTAAAAATGATTTTTGTACTGATGATTTTTTCGTGGATGGTACAGGCTCGTCTGGTGCGTGGCGAGGTTCTAGCGATTAAAGAACAAGAGTATGTCCTAGCCGCGAAGACTTCGGGGATGAACGGTATGCAGATCATACTTAAAGAATTGATCCCAAATGTGATCACACCGGTGATTGTTTCCGTCACCCTCGGCATCGGATCTTCGATCCTATTCGAGGCAGCCCTCAGCTTCTTAGGACTCGGAATCCAACCACCCACGCCATCCTGGGGCAATATGCTTAACAATGCCCAGGAGATCGTCTATAGCGCGCCCCTGTTGGCGGTGATTCCTGGACTGCTTATCCTGATCATCACCATGAGCTTTAACTTTTTAGGGGACGGCCTCCAAGACGCCCTCGATCCCAAGGCGATTCGCCGCTAGTTTTAAAAAGGCTAAAGCCCAAAGCATCCTCTGCTATGGGCTTTAACTTTAAAGAGAGACTCTAAACTTACTTGCTTTGGCTGGGTGTTTGCCCTGGGGTCTGGGTCGGAGTCTGTGCGGGACCTTTACCGCCACCAGTGCTGGTACCTGTTCCTTTACCGGGGGCGCCATCTTCATCTCCCTTAGCAGGAGGTGCAGGAGGCATCGGGGTCGCCGGAGGTGTTGGAGTCGCGGGAGGCGTTGGGGTTGCCGGAGTCGCCGGCGTCGTAGGGGTCTCTGGAGTCCCAGGTGCTGGAGGATTTGGCTCCTTGCCATCTCCACCGGGAGCCGTGGCCGGAGGTGTTGCCGGCGTTGCGGGAGGAGTCCCTTTGCCGGTTTCAGCCGTGGGGATAAATCCACCTTCGCCACCCTTACCGTAGTCGACACCGTCACCTTTTCCCGAGTCCGCTGCCCCCTTGTCACCAGTGCCGGTAGAGGAGCCTACATCAAATTTACATTGGGAGCCCTTGTCGACGTTGATCATCGTAACATAGGTTTCAGGTTTAGCATTCAGGTATTTAAGGGTATCCGTCAACTTGAGAACTGACTTAGATTCAGGGGTTTGATCGAATTTAATCGTGCGGTTGTAGGTCGTGTCTTTGCCTTTGACTCCAACCGAAAAGGCAGCTACATGACTAAAGAGATTGTTCTCGGATTTGCGGCTGATATTAAATTCGCCGGAAAGGGTTTCAAGGGCACCGCCCTCGGCCTTGTGAACCACCTGGACTGAGGCATTAAAGCTCCCCTGGGTGCTGCTGCCTAAGGCCCGTTTGAAACCGATACCGAGGATTTGGGTGGCGTCTGCTTCTTTGATTTTGGGATCGACCGACTCATTTTTTATTTCAGTAAGTTGGATCGTAAAGCTACCCGTCGTCACCGTTTCGCCGTTGACGTCTTCGACGTTGGTGTCACCGGAAATCTTGAGCCCTAATTCCATCAAAATAAGTTGGGCGACGGCAGCTAGCTCTTTTGAGGCACCCTTTAAGGCCGGATTTAGTTTACCAGCACTTGCTTCGGAGAGCTTTGCCAGCACTGCGGTCTTAAGGATCATACCTAAGAAGTTGTTTGCTTCGTGCATATTGAACTTAAGTCCAATGTTGCGGCAGCTTTCCTTGCTATAATAAAATCCAGAGTCGCTTCCGCCAAAGAGGCCATCCTTCTTGGAAACCTTTGCTGACCCTAACTCGATAAGATGGGTTCGGTAGTTTCTAACAGCATTGCGGACGTCTTGCCGGTAGTCTTTCTTAGCAAGCTCCTTGATCACCAAGTCGATGCCCATGACTTTAAGTTGATCCAAATGTTTTAGAAAATCTTCTGAATTTGCAAGATTGAGTGCAGCAGAATTCTCTACAGAGGATAGGTCAACATCCCGAGGTTTCTTTTGCACTTTAACAACTAGGTTTCCACAACTTGACATGACCAAGCCTGTAGCCAACCCGACACTTATGCCTTTGATCCGTGGTGTAATACGCATCGCTCCCATCCCAATATTCAACAGTTTCAACTCAGCTTTCAACGAGGGCAACACTACCCTGTCAACAGAATCCCTAGTGCAAAGACTAGGCCACAAGACTCGCAGTCACCCCCGATAGTAGCCAATCGCCACAAATGACGAGTCTTTTGCTGTTCGCAGGTTTTGTGGTCATCCCTAGGATTGGGTTTTTTAGGTGTCTTTTTTTTAGTCACCGGCTAACGAATAGCCAAAATTGAGCATATGACCTGATCACTCGGGATCCGATCACACGGATCTCTCGAGGCCCTATCCCTGATCCAAGGGGCTGTGGCTGTGTTGGAGAAGAAGCCGGTCTCCCACAATCTTAAAGACCCGCGGTGAAAACAGGAGCCCTAGGTGTCCCACACTTGAGATTTGGACGGAGTCAGCCTCCTGCTCGGCAAAAACCCGCGGTATAACGATATTATCCGATCCCCCCACGATCGCCAAAGGTCGCACGTTGCGGGCACGGTCCCGGGACTTGTTAAGGCGATGGATCAGGGGTGAATCCGGTCGCAGCTCCCGTCCGATGCGGTCCCATAGCCAATAGGAGTTGTAGGTCCCGCTATGGGGCGTGCCGATCGTGATGCAGTGGTCGACCCGCCGGTAGCCCCCTAACTCTTGGATATAGGCTCGCGCCACGAGGCCACCAAGACTATGACCGATTAAATCGATGCGTCCCCCTCGGACGTAATGGTGGAGAAACCCTTTGAGCTGGATGGCAGCTTGCATCACCCCTATTTTTGAGGAGTATTGATAGTCCAATTGGCTACGGTAGCCGCGGAAACTCAAATACTGGGCCAATGGCCGGAGACAGGAGCGGTTGGCAAGATAGCCATGGATAAAAACAACAGTCCGGAGGTCACGGGTCCGGGGAGTCAGCTGATTTTTGTGGGGCGTCATCCCAAAAGGATACATCAACACCGATGCCAGTCCTGCGAGCACTTCTTTGGCAACAAGAAGTCCAGGGTGTTGCTCTGAAGGCGGATAATCTTGGACCATCCAAAGGCTCCGAGGTGAAGGGTGACTCATAGGATACCACAAATCGCAAATCTCCGACCTGGATTGACCGGGAAACTCTGGTAGGATGCTCCAGGGGAGGGATGGGAAGCCTGGGTTCGCCAACATCACATGTTAATCAAGTTGATCGTAACCTAACGATCTCGATCGTCAGCGGCTGTCTTCTTATGGTTGTGCTTGCCATCGTCGGTGGCGTGCGTCATTACACTCCGGTGCCTCTCGGTGATATGTGGGATGGCTTTATCGATTTTTATACAAAAAGCGACGGAGCGGCTGCCTGGTGGGCCCAGCATAACGAACATCGTATCACCCTTACCAAGATACTGTTCTGGCTTGATCTTAAATGTTTTGGCGGTACCTTTTGGTTTCTCTTCGCCGTAAACTATCTCTTCGTCGGGATCAGTGGTGGGGTCTTTTACTTAATCCTGCGGGAAAGTAGGCCACATAAGGCAAGACGCCAGGACGAAGGACTGGTCGCTTTATTTTTAGGTTCCTGGCTTTTTTTCTGGTCCCAAAAGGAAAATCTCACTTGGGGATTTCAATCCCAATTTTTTTTGGCTTATCTCCTCCCCCTTGGAGCTTTTTATAACTTAGCAAAGTCCATGGGGTCTGTCCGAGCCACCCCCTATTTTGCAATCGCTCTCGTTCTGGGAGCGGCGTCGGTTATAACCATGGCCAATGGCGTGCTGGTGTTGCCCTTGATGACTGTCTTTGGGGTAGTCTCTCGGCAAAGTTGGCGGCGTACAGTCGTTCTGATTATGAGTACGGTTTCTCTTCTCTCTCTTTACTTTATGGACTACCAATCTCCAGCGGCCCATGGTTCTCTAGCACACCAATGGGCAACCTATCCATGGCAGATGGGCCAATTTGTCCTCTACGAGTTAGGGTCACCCTTTTACTATATGGTTGGTTTAGAGGGGCTCGATAAACGGATCGCCTTGGTAGCGGGGATGATATTTGTCCTGGCTATGGGTTTCTTTTGTTCTTTATTTTTATTCCAATCCTCCCAGCCGCCCACCCTCGTGGCGTTGATCTTTTTTCTCTTTTACATCGGCGGCACAGTCTTAGGGACTGCCGCTGGTCGCGTCCAGTTCGGGACCGATCAGGCCCTGAGCAGTCGCTATACAACACCGATCTTGATGGGTTGGGTGGCTCTTAGCATACTCTGCTGGCGAAGATTTGGTGGGGACTCAGGATGGCTGAGTCCTGGCAAACTTCGGTGGGGTATCCTCACGCTCTTAGTCCTTATGTTTCCCACGCAACGTACGGCTCTCAAGTCACAGGAGCAAAGGATTTTTGAGGGGAAATTTGCCGCCCTTGCCCTCCAACTTCAGATTTATGATAGGGCACAAATCCAGCGGATCTACCCTAATGTCCCCAAGGTCCTATCGATCGCCCGCAAAGCATCCTTTCACCACCTTTCAGTCCTGGGTCGATTTCCCTTAAAGGATTTAAGTTTACAAACCGTTGAGCAGCTCGATCTTTCAAAAACTTTTAACGGGTGTATCGCGGGCCTTTATTCCATTGATTGGATCGCTGACGATCCTCAGATGCAAATCCTCAAAGGTCGGATTGAGTTTCCTGGGGACCATAAAGCCCCGAAGTTTATAAAGATCTCAGATAAGGACGGTCAGGTCTTTGGCTACGGCCTGACGCAAGGTACCGAATTTCGCGCCTATGTCGTGGCTGATAAACTTAAGTCGCCCGTCGTGCTCACAGGGGAGAACTTCCGTTGTGAGTTGGTCGTGGAGTGAGAGTTTGTCCATCTCTTTCAAATAAAGGGAGAAATGCTTGTATTCCTCGTCACCCAAGAGTATAATACGGTCCAGAAGTTTCCGAGAAGTTTGATTAGTTAATTCGATTTTAGATTAGAATTTCCTAAGGAGGAATGATCATGAGACGTACCTATATGCTTACCGCGTTATGGATGGGGTCTTTTTTTGTTACGTCCCTTGCCTCTGCTCAAGCCTATCCTCGCGTCAGAAATACGGCGACGGAGCGTCTGTGCGCCGATCCTAACTTGTTCGACAGTATTGCTGTCGGCCAACTTTGTTCCCGCTATTACGCTGGTTGGGGCGGTGGATGGGGCGGTGGATGGGGTGGTGGATGGGGCGGTCGACCAGGTGGCGGTTGGTACACCAGCGTCGATAGGTTTCGCGACTCCCTAACCCCCGATCGCCAATTTGACCGGTTAAATAGACCGTATGGTGATTATGGCGGCTAAGGTGATGTGCTCAAATCAGATCTATGTCGCTGCCAGCAGTTGGTTCATCGTCTTTTTATAGCTGGCAGCGATTTTTCCAATATCCCGGTGAACTCCCTGACGAACTACCCACTCACCCCGACGTAGGGTCCCCGTGAACATCGAAGAATCACAGCAGTAAAAAAGGGTGCTGAAATACTTGTCTCGCGGTTTTCCAAAAAAAATCGGATGGTCGATGTTGATCATAAGGGCGTCCAGGGAATCGCCGACCTTAAGGGTATTTGGATCTCCAGCAGCAACCCGCGCTTTTTGGAGGCTCGCCCATAGCAGGGTCGCGGAGTCGTCACCCCCAAGGGTGCAAACTGGATTTCGCTTTTCCTTGCATAGCCGCTGAACATAATCTAACCAGCGCAAATCTTCGAGAGGATTCAGTCCAATCTGGCTATCAGTCCCCAAGAGAAAAGCACCACGGGTTTGCGCTCCGGCTCCGAGAAAAGGTAGTAGGGGGAAAAAACCGTCTCCTAAATTGCCCTCTGTTGATGGGCAAAGCACGAGATTCGCACCCCTACGAGCGACGTCTTGGATCTCTTCAGGAGTGGAATGGGTACCGTGGACTAAGAAAAATTGTTGGTTAACCTCGACGGAGTCCAGGAGCCAGCGGGTAGGGGAACATCCCAGATGCTGGATGCCCTCTTGGACCTCCCGCCGCTGTTCGGCGATATGCAAATGCTTGGGTCCAAGGTCTTTCATATTTAAGACTTCGAGGGCCACGGCAGGGTCCACGGCTCTAAGGGAATGGATTCCTGTGCCGACCTGGATATCAGTCATGGACCGAGCATATGAGCGGCAGGACGCAATCAGGTCGAGGTATGCATCCAGAGAGGGGTGGATAAACCGCCGCTGCCGGGGAAAGGGTGGTGTATTGAAATTGCCCTTCTGGTAAAGAACCGGGACCAGAAGGAGTTTTATGCCGACTCTTTGGGCGGCTGTCATCAAACGTAGGCTGAGTTCTGCGGGATCTTGATAGGACTGTCCCTTTTTGTCTTGGTGTAAGTAGTGAAATTCAACCACCGAGGTGTAGCCAAATCGGAGCATCTCGGCATACACCATCGCCGCAAGGTCTTCTACCTCTTCGGGGTCAACCGAAAGGGCGACTTTGTACATGGTTTCACGCCAGCTCCAAAAATCATCGTGGACACCAACTTCCGGGAGAGACTCTGTAAGTCCGCCCATCGCATATTGGAAGGCATGGGAATGTCCGTTACAAAACCCCGGAAGAGCCCAGCCCTCAATCGATACGGGCGGAGTGGGCCAGGTTTGATCAGGAGTGCTTGAGACTTCGGTGATGATGCCATGGGCATCTGTCTTTACAAAAGCAGGTTGGAACCACTTTTGATCGCTCCATAAAAGTTCAAATCGATAATATCCCATGGGAAGACCCTCAGTAAATCAAAAGTTGATTGCTTCAGTGGAGAGAATATTCAAGACGATACTGATAGCTCGTTGTAGCGCAGCGGAAAGCTCGGCAGCTTTAGGGGACAGACTTGGAAAACCCCGCTGGTGACGACCGCTCTCCATGGGATCTACGAGGTAGAGGTCTTGGGACATTTCGAGCTGAATAGTATGAATCCCCTGTTTAGGACTGGCGAAGTGTTTAGTCAAATATCCGCCTTTATATGGATTATTGACGACAGTCTGGTAGGTGCTTGCCAGACTTTTGTAGACCGCATCGGTGATCAGGGGGTGGCAGCTGGTTCCGTCACGGTCACCGATCATGATGTCAGGAAGGGGAGACCTTTGGTTGCTTTTAAGGCCGGCAAACCGACTGATGGAGTGGGCTTCCCAAAGGAGCACGTGGGGATGGACCTTGCGTAATTCTGTGATGAGCGAGTTTATCTTTTCATGGTACGGCCAGTAGAAGTCTTGTAGCCGCGTCTCCTTGCCGAGAACCCGCAGCGACTCCCCGTGGTCCAATGTGAGCGGCGCTCCCCCAAAAGTAGTGACGGGAATTAGGCCTGTCTCGGTGCGTCCGTCTTGGTAGAGGGGACGGTCGTTAGGATCTCGGTTAAGGTCGATCACATAGCGGCTCCACCGGGCGGTGATCAGCGGGGCGCCGAGGCCTGGGACAAAGGAGTAAATCTGATCCACATACCAGTCAGTATCGGGGAGTTCCCTGAGAATCCCAGGGTAGAAGGACGGTACTAGAGCTGCTGGAATCTCGGTCCCCACATGGGGACAGCTTACAATCAGGGGAACTTTTAGGGAAAGCGGCTTGGATAGAAAAACGAGAGGAGTCCCCGCCTGGGAATCGTCGATGTTATAGGTCATAAGCGCCGGGAGCCTCCTTCGCGATGAGATCGCTGTAGCATATCACCTCAGCTTTGCTATGAAATCCAGAAAAGGTAAGCAATGCTTAAAAAAACTTCTGGGTTTTTGCATTAAAAGGATGAATGATTGCTAGATTTTCAGCACAATGGAGCCAAAGTGTGCAAGGGACCATGTCATCACTTAGGAGTATGCCAATGACTTTTGTAAAACCCATGATCATGCGGGGGACCTTAGGATTGATACTATGGACCAGCGTGGCGTCAGCTTCTGATATCCCCGTGCTCTCACTTAATCTATGTACCCTTCACTACTCGCGCATAGCCTACGATCGGCCTGTGAAAAATGTGATGGCCCATGCGGGGATCCTTAAAGAGTGCGCCCACAATCTAGCGGCGAACGCATACTGGACCGATATCCATGACGTTAACCTTAAGACAGACGGCGATCTCGACCACTTTGCCGAAAAGATTCTCCTTAAAGACAGGTCCAGCACTTACCAAGCCTGCAAGACTTCACCTGTCGTCCAGTTTTGGGTCACCTTTGAGGATGGCTCGGTTAAAATCGAAGAGCCGGTCTTAATGAAAATCGATAGTACCCACACGGTCGATTCCGAAACGGGAAGTCCCGAGGCACGCAAGATTGTCTTGGACTATGGCCGTTCCGACCTCAATGCCGTCTCGAGTGTCCGCTGTGCCAATTTAAACTCCTATGGGGATATCGCCTATCGGTTTGTAAGTGCCGTTGATCCGTCCTTATTTCCAGATATGTTTTGATTTTATGGAGGCATGGTTCGCTTATAGTTTTCTTAAGACACTTGTGAGAGACTTTTACTACGTACTTCAGTGGGAGTTGGCCAAAGGATTCTTAGAAAATGTTAGCTGAATGCTCCAATCCTAAAAGTGCTCACCATTGGCTACCGCTGGTGGTTTTTCTTGGGTGGGCCTTGGTTTTTGTCCATGGCTTTCATCAAACACGGACAGTTTCCGACTTCCTGAAAACCACTGACCCTATGGCAGAAGGGGCGGAGTCTGAATCAGACCAGGCAGATCCGCTGTTTACTAGCGACCAGATTTGGCTACAAAAGTTCATTCAAGCTCCTGTCATTGTCCATGCCGTCCTTAAGCTATTAGAACTTGATTGGTTTCAGTCTACCCCCCTATTTATCCGCTTGCATTCCCTCTTGCTCTGATCTCCCAAGTGCGCCATCTACAGTGTTGACAATTAAAGAGAGCCCCGACTTGGTACCAGCCCTGTACCTCTAGGAAAGAGGGAGGGATTCCAAATCAGGAGGGCATTTGCATTAAATAGCGCGATCACTGATTCAAGAGGACACACTTCCATGGACGACCGTCCCCAAAAGTCTCTCACTGACCATTCTCGAGGCTTCCTGGGAGCCTTTAAGTTTCCAAAGATTGATTTTCACCCAGCAGACCTGATGGCCAGTGCTGTGGTGTTTATCATCGCGGTTCCCCTGTCCCTGGGGATTGCTTCGGCCTCGGGTATGCCGGCGACCTCCGCGTTGGTTGCGGCCATCGTCGGAGGGCTTGTGGTAGGACTCCTCTCCGGAGCCCCCCTTGTCGTCAGTGGTCCGGCCGCAGGCTTGACGTCCATGGTCTTGGGATTCACCCTGACCTATGGGGTGCAGTCCATCGCCAAGATCACAATCATCGCTGGTTTTTTTCAACTGATCTTCGGTGGCCTCAAGTTAGGCCGACTGATCGCCAAAATCCCTCGCAGTGTCTTGGAAGGAGTGTTAAGTGCTATCGGTGTGACGATCCTTCTTGGCCAGCTCCATATCATGTTTGGCCAAACAATACCTGGAGGGCCGATTGCGAGTTTTTTAGGTCTTAAGCATTCCTTCTCCCAGGCCCTTTATGGGGCTTCGAGTCATCCTTTCCCCTGGTCCGCAGCCCTGACCTGTGGGGTTCTAGGCCTTGGGATCCAGTTGGCTTGGCCTCGGTTACTGCCCCAATTAAAATGGCTCCCGGCAGCTCTCCCGGCGACGCTGCTGGTGACCCTCGCGGCGCTGGGCTGGAGTCTACCGCGGGTACAGCTTGCAGATCTTGGACCCCATATCCAGGGCGCTATTAAAAACACCATGGATGGTGCGAGTTTTTTTGGACAAATGGCTCATCTTTGGCTCCCGAGTTTGGGTCTGGCGATCGTGGCCAGCGCCGAATCTCTTTTGACTGCGCGAGCCATTGACGTCTTAGCAACTAAGCGCAGTCTCACCCAGAACACCCAGCTGGATCGGGAGCTTGTAGCCCAAGGCACCGGCAACTTAATCTCCGGTGCCCTCGGTGGACTGCCCATGACCGGGGTCATGGTGCGCAGTGCCGCCAACCTTGCAGCCGGAGCGCGCTCGCGATGGTCCACGATTCTCCATGGCCTCCTGGTCGCTCTCGCCGTGGTGTTTTTTGCGTCGATTCTCGAAAAGATCCCTTTAGCGGTTTTAGCCTCGATTTTGGTGCTGACGGGCCTTAAGCTTTTAAACCTTCCCTCTATGCTCCATGAACTGAAACAGGATCCTGTCCAAGCCTGGATTTGGCCCATGACCCTGGTTTCCGTCCTCGCCACGGATCTCTTGGTGGGGCTTGGCATCGGGCTGGCCGTGGCCATGGTCCAGAGTCTCTTCCTTAAAAAGTATGCCAAAAAAATCGAATCAGGGAAAATTCCCGCGGCTGAGGTCAACCCATGAGCCCCCAAGGAATCTCTGGCCCCCCAATCGATAGAATCAATAGAATCGAGGGAATCGTCCAACAGGTGGTCCGCAAGTTGCCCCAGCAGAATCCCCTAAACTTTTTTTTGCACAACAACCTCCTTGCTGCCTTTGAAGTCGAGCCTTTTTGGCAGGGCGTAAGGCAAGCAGCAGCTCTCTATGGGGGGCGACCTGTCAAAGATATCACCTGGTATTTTTCTAAATGGAATGGCGGAAAAATTGCCGAAGCCGCCTTAGATGATAGCCTGCAGCGTCTTGTGGTGCGCCTAAAAGGTGCAGAAGACGCCAAAGAGCTGGGCCTCTTTCTCAAGCCCCTGATGACCCTAGGACCCCGGAGTCCCCTAGAAAACCTCCTTTGGAGGAGCGGTCACAGCAGCCCTTTCCTAACGGGATGCCTCAAGCGAGCCACCGACCAACCCCAGGCCGTGGAGTGGCCCCTAGAGGTCTTTGAGTGGTTGTGTCGCCTCCTCGAAACCCATCTCGACCAAGGTCTAGCCCCTTGGCATCCAGAACCCATGGGACTCTTGGCCCTTGCCCTCGATTTTTTGCATCCGTTACAGATCTTGCGTAAATCCTGGGAAAAAGACCTCTACCAAAGATTGAAACCTTTGATCAAGGACCCCATACAGTCTCCAAAAGGCTACTTGGAGCAAACGATCCAAAATTCACAACTTAACGATCAATCCTGGGAGACGATTTTTCTAAAGCTATGTTTCTCTCTCCGTGGCTGGTCGGGAATGGTGGCAAAAACCCAGACAGAGCCTGCTTTTTTTACAAAGGTTCCACCCTCGGACGTGGTTGAGCTGATTGTCCTTTTGCAGATCCTTGGAGAGATCTTAGGGATTTCTTTTGCCGAAGACCTAGAGCCGCCCCTTTCCCAGAGCCAGTCCCAGTGGTTAGAAAATCAGTCCTGGACAACTCTTAAGCCACAGCGGGCGCAGATGCTTAGGACAATGGACCCTGTCGTTACGGCCATGGTCTGGCATGAGGCCTTTGAGCTGACCCATTATGGGGCCTTGGTGCAAAAGTTCCAGCAGCCCTGTACTCAGCTTAACTCCCAAAAATCATCAGCCGGGGACACAGGGAGCCCTGACTACCAGGTTCTGGTTTGTATGGATGATCGTCAGGAGTCCCTCCGGCGCCATCTAGAGGATGCCGTCCCAAATGTGGTGACCTATGGAGTCTTAGGGCATTTTGGGATCGATATGAGTGTGGTTCCAGCCCACCATCCCCGCCCTCGCCAGCACTGTCCCCCCGTTATGAAACCTAGACGATCTCTTATCGAAGAGCGCCCTGGAGGCGAAGGGGGGGTAAGAGGTCCGTTGATACAAAAATTTTCTGCCCGCCATTTTCACTCCTCAAAAACCGCATGGGGTGGAGCTGCAAGCTCCCTTATTCTAGGAAACGCGGCTCTTATGCCGCTCTTTTTAAAATTTGTGACTCCACAGCTGCTCCATCGTGTCCATTTTAAATGGTCTAAGCAGATCATGAAGAAACCAAACCTAAAGCGCCCTGCCCTGCGCCTTGACCGCTACGAACACCGGGTTTACGGACCTTGCGGGTATGACCATGCTGAGCAGGCTGAGATTGTCGCGAGTCTCCTAAGCCAATCCGGGCTCCGGCGCGGACCTTTCGCAGATCTGATCATCGCCATGGGACATGAGTCGACTGGCACCAACAACCCCTATATCCAAGCCTATGGCTGTGGTGCCTGTTCGGGCAACTCAGGCTCTCCAAATAGCCGGGCATTTGCTAAGATGCTAAACGATCCCCTCACACGCCTAGAACTCACAAAGCTAGGGATTTTACTCCCCAACGACACCCGGTGTGTGGCCGCAGTCCACGATACCTCCCGGGAAATGATCGAAACCTTTGAAGATGAGGCCGAGCTGGCCCCAAGACACCTCCAAAAACTAACCCAACTTAAGGGTTTTTTCCTTAAGGCTCTCGAACAAAATGCCCGGGAACGTGCGCCCCTGCTCAAAATAAAACAATCGGAAAACATCCTTAAAAAAATGGCCGATCGCCCCCTTGATCTAGCCCAGATTCGTCCTGAATATGGCCACTCAAGGACCCATTTTGCGTTTTTTGGCAAGCGGCGGACGACCCAAAATAGGACGTTGGAGCGCCGCTGTTTTTTGGTCTCCTACGATGAAGATCAGGACGAGGGAGGGCAAACCCTAAGGGAGCTGCTCCACGGAGCCCTGCCTGTTGTGGCCAATATAACCCTCGACTATTTTTTTTCGTCCCTAGACTCACGCGGATTTGGAAGCAGTAATAAAGTCCCCCTCAATGTGTCGGCCATGCTTGGAGTGATCCAAGGCTCTAGGGGCGATCTTCAGGTGGGCATGGCAGAGCAGATGGTGGAGATCCACGAGCCTATCCGGGCTTTTGCCTTGATCGAAGCTCCCCAAGACTGGATTTTAAAAGCGATCAAGAGCCATAAACGACTGACACATCTGGTTGATAACCAGTGGCTTAGGGTGGGGCACTTTGATTCCAGGACCCAAAAGGTCAGCCATCTCGAAGGGGACCTTTGGCGCGACTTTGAGGGGAGTCAGAGTTATCCGGATTTTAGCAGTCTTTATGGAAACGATCTCAAAACCAACAAGGACCCAAAACGTGTTTTTTGATCAGCCTTCGTCACCACTATTTTGTTTATGGTTGACCAGCCTTCTTGCTACCGTCGGGCTGGGGGCGGCGACTCTGGTGGGCATTAAGCTTCCCGAGAGTTACTGTCGCCTATTGGTCAAAGGGACAACTCTCTTAGGATTGATCCTTGCCCTTCTGTCGCTTCTCTTGCAAGCATTGCCTTTAGGTTTAGAGACAGCGCGGGTCACGATTCCCTGGATGCGGACATCCCTCCTATCGATGGATGTGGTTTTAACTGCGGATCTCTATGGGTGGACCTATCTTGCGGTGGCCCATGTGGTCTTAGGGGCCATAGGTAGGTTTTCCGCGATCTATCTGGAAAATACCCAAGGGTACCAAAAATTTATGGTCCTCCTCCTAGCCCTGCAGTGGGGTGTGATCAGCGTCATCACCAGCGACCGCTTTGAGCTGCTGATGATGGGGTGGGAGGTTGTGGGTCTTGGCTCCGTACTGCTGATTGGGTTTATCCAAGACAACCGGTTTTCCGGGTCAGGAAGCTTCACGGCGTTTGTCTCCTACAAGTTAGGCGACATAGGACTCCTGATCGCTGGAGTCATGATGCATCACTTAAGCCCCAGCGGACTGATCAGCGAAATCCACCATATCCCCAGCGAGGCCCCTCTGCTTTTTGTGTTTGGTGCGGCCATTATCTTAGGGAGTCTGGCAAAAGGCAGCCAGTTTCCTTTTGTGACCTGGCTCCCCCGAGCGATGGAAGGCCCGACGCCTTCCAGTGCTGCTTTTTATGGTGCTCTATCCGTTCATTTGGGTCCGATGTTGCTAATTAAACTACACCAGGTTTGGTCATGGTCCCCTGAACTCTCGCTGTTCGTGGGTCTTATAGGGGTGTCCACCATGGCCTTTGGCCTTAGCACTGGACGCACGGTGGCCAACTATAAGGTCCAGCTAGCCTATGGGATTATGGTCCAAATCGGTTTGATCTTTGTGGAGATTGCACTTGGTTGGTATTCCTTGGCCATGCTGCATATCTGTGGACATGCTGGATTGCGCACCGCGCAGTTTTTGCGGAGTGGATCCCTCCTGGGTGATTTTGGCGAAAATCCAGCTTTTTTGGCCCTAGGGTCGTGGGGTCGTCGAACCAGGGCTTTGGTTCCATCCCAAGCTTTAAACCAAAGAATAGCTTATGAAAAACCCAGTGGATCGATAACTTGGTCAAAGACTTTACAGCATTTTCACGCACTGGCATGGAATGAGTTTATGGTCCACCGGCTGGGAACGGACTTATTAGGGGCACCTTCTGTGGGTTTGTCCCGCTGGATGCACCGCTTGGTTGGATTCCCCCTGATCATAGGGGTTCTTGGAATGATGGTCCTTGGGATGATGGTCATCCTGGGACTTCCTACCCTACCTACATTACTTATCCTTGGCTTGGCGGCTCTTGCCGCTATCTTATCCTTCGAAGCACCCCGACTATCCCAGAGGTTTATCCTGGTCGGATGCGCCCATGGGCTGCTTCTCTTGGTATGCCAATCCATGGGCTTGCTGTCCCAAAGCAATCTCCTTGTCGTCAATGGTGTCTTAACAGGACTGATGGTGCTTGCTGCCCTTGGGGTCGTCCGCGATATTGAGACTCGGGCAGGTTTCCAGGTGAAGTCCGGTCAGGTAAAAGGGCTTGCGATGTCCTTTCCCCATCACGGGTCGGCGATTTTAGCAATGAGCATCACCCTGGGGATCGCTCCTGGGTCACTGCTTTTTATGATGGAAGATGTTCTCCTGGAACGGATTCTTCTTTATGGACCATGGGCTTTTGCGATGGTTTTGATTCTATCCGTTTTATTGGCCTGCTCCCTCTACAGGTCCTATACCCAATTTTTTATGGGCTATGACCGTCGGTGGATCAACCCTCCTCCGGTAAAAGCAAACATTGCGGTGTTTTGGGCCATGTTCTTGGTCTTGTTATCGATTATCCTGTCAGTTTTTCCCCAAGGTGTTTTGTAGAGTCACTGGACGTAGGGCGGTGGCACCGTCATGATCGGGACCGAGGTGCAGCCCGTTGCAGCTGGGTTAGCGCAGCAGGCTATTTGCTGGTCCGCTGCCGCTTTATATCCCGAGGCATTCCATTGGTCCAAGGTCTGAAGGACAGGGTCGCTGGGCGGCATCCAATGACTGAGGGGCCAGGCAGCGCCTTTTGGGGAAACGTTTTTAGCGAGACTGGCACCCACAGACTGTTTAGTCCAGTCGGTGCAGGACATAAAATTTCCAATCGTGTGGCAAGAGGTACAGGATTTGCTGCCGGAGACAGGTACGACACCAATCCCTTGAGCCTTCTCCCAGCTATTAAATATACGTGCTCCCAGCATACTGTATTTGCGTGGCGAGGCTGTAAGCTTCATCCCCGAGGGGACCAGGGGCGATCCATCCGGTAGGCGAACTTGGTCGATATAGGGGCTATGGATCCAAGGGTCAGAATCATGGCATTTATGACAGCCTACATTAAAGGTCGCCAGGGGACTCAACCAAAAGTTTGCTGCAGAGAGTGCATAGGCGGGGGAGCCGGCGGGTAGCGCTGTTTCGCTCGGAGGAGGAACTCGGCGTCCGTCGGTGTCAGGAGTGAGTCTTTGAAACCAGCAGGTCTCACCGGTGACACGGTTATGTTGGATGATGGCGATATCTTCATAGAGAGGCACCACCGATCCATCAATAGTCACCCCTTGGAATCCCTGTGGGCCAAGTCGGGCTTTGTAGTGGCGGCAAGCAAACACGGTATCAACTTCTTTTTGTTCAGACCCATCCGGACGAAAAGAGGGGAGCCGCCCATAGCGGGAGTAGGGAATGCATTGTCCTTGGTCACTCATACCTAAGAGTGCAGGCCGATCACATTGAAATTGCGTTGCGGGTGTGGTTCCAAAAGGATAGGCCGCAGCTTGGGACGCGGTCAGATTGGGGGGAATTGGGACGCCATCCAAGGTGATCGGAGCGATTTGGCCGTCGAGGCAATTGAAAGGACGGAGTGACCCAAGTCTCGCGGCGCATTGTTTGGCGTAGGAGGCCTGGTCGAGAGTCCCCGTGGCGGGCAGAGTTTTAATGGAAATTTGGTCATAAAGACTGGCGTTATTTCCTTCATCCCGGACGATCACCGTCATCCAGTAGGTTTCGGAGGGCGCTAAGCCCCCCACCATAAAGGTAGAGGCGTTAAGAGCGGGCTTGCCTGCGGAGGTGCCGTTGCTCAAGGCATTTGTTAGATCCGTGAGGATGGGTTGGGATGCGGTGACGAGTTCATAGTTTAGTTTTGAGGGTGGGCTGACCTTGTCGGTGGCTGTGATCCAGGAGATTCGGACTTCGGTGTCGGTCAGCTCAGATGCTATTAAACTACGGTTGGTGACCAGGGGTGGCGTCCCATCAGGCTTTGTGGTGACCGTTAGGGTCTCATAAGAACGAGTATTGCCGGCGCCGTCGCGGACAAGGACATAAATCTTATAGGTCTTACCGGGCACGAGCTGGTCTATTTGGATAGAGGTGATTTTTGGTGCAAAATCTTTGAGGAGACGGGCTTTACTTTGAATCTCTGCCACAGAAGCCAGCGGGTTTTCGTCGCCAATATAAACAGCATAGGCTAAGGTCTCTGACGGCGCAAGATCATCCTGGGCGAGGGACCAACGGACATCGAGACCCTCGTCCGAAAGATTGGCTGCGACCACTTGACCGGCGTTTCCGGGAGAGGGAGCGGTCCGGTCGATGGCATGGCTTTTGATGAGGGACACCGAAACCTTTAAGGTGGCCTCTAGTTTTAAATTTGTTTTCTGACCGCTGAAGTGTCGTGTCTCGATGATTTTGCCGTCTTCTCCCCGTAGGGTGACTTTAGCTTCAAACGGTTTATTTTCAGTAAGGTTGGTTAGGGTTCCCACAAACTCTCCCCCTGGGATCCAGGGGCTCACAGTCGCGCGCCATAGGGGGGTGCCTTCCGTGCGCCACTCCCATAGAATCTGGACGCCCTGCAAAAAAGGTAAATCGGGGGTGGGGGGAGCTTTGAGAAGGTAGCCTTCATCGGCCCATTGCTGCCAAAGAGCCTGCTGCTGTGGGGTGAGAGGGGGTGCCGGGGGAGGCGGCATGGGGGCCGACGTGCTGGCTAGCCGGAGGATGATCTCAGCGACGAGGGCTTGGGGATCATTAAACCGACTGGTATAGGGCCATCCGGACATATTAAGAGGTGCCGTCGGAGAACCGGGCGGTGGAGTCGGTTGGCCAGGTCCGTGACAGCCCAGACAGTTCTGCGTCACCATAGGCTTGAGATCATCATAGGTGATGGGTGAGAGCTGACCCTCTTCAGTCACGATGACCCTCAGGAGTGCAGGGACGCTGACTTCTTTAGAGGGAGACTCCTCACCGGTGGCTGTGTTGGTTGTGGTGGAGGTGGGATTTCCCCCTAGAGTAGGCGGGGCCGAGGTGGTGCTGGTTGGACTGGGGAGACTGGAGCCTGGCTGCGGGACGACCGCAGGGCCTCCTTCGGCACTGGATGGGGAGGAAGAGGTTCGCTGATCTTGGGTGACGGGGGGCGGGGTGCAGGTGGAGGCCCCCCAAAAAAATAGCACAAGGGCAACCGATCTTGAGGACCCAAGAAACCCAGCATGAATCATAGTTGCTTTTCCTACAGGTCGACCAAGGGTGGCGATAGATCCTAGGACGCGAATGTTTACAAACCCCGTCCTAGGGAGATGGTCCAAAGATATGATCTTACTTTACAATCATAATTTGGTTTAAACCTGGATTCAAGTAGACCCATGATTCGTCGTTTATAATTTCACGACTTATAGCGATCTTTTTCCCATAAATATTGAGAAGATAAGACCGACTAAAAAGAGGACGAAGAGCACCTGGGCAACCCAGGTCGCAGTCCCCGCAATGCCACCGAATCCGAAAAATCCTGCAACGATCGCCAGCACCAAAAAAACCAAGACATAATAAAGCACGGAAACTCCCTTCTCCCAAGGGTTTTTAGTTGGCCTTTATGGCTCTTTCTTGCTGATAGAGTTGATATATTTATCCAGTTCCTTTTCAGCATCCTCCTGGCCAATCCCGTAACGTTCTTGGATTTTTCCAAGCATACGGTCTTTTTTTCCAGCGATGACTTCGAAATCACTGTCGGTAATTTTCCCCCATTTCTCTCGGAGATGACCCTTAAAAGTTTTCCATTGGCCTTCCATTTGATCCCAGTTCATAGCTTTGTTCCTTTTATTGTTTGATATGATTAGTGAGCTAAACCTTCGCCTGCCTGTCTTAGGATAACGACTGCTTTTCCCGGTCCACCTTTGTCTCGGATCGTATTGCCAATATCATCAAGGATTCGGTCCTCCTGGTCGGTTGGTTTTCCGACTCCTTTGATTTTGGTGTCGTCGGTATTAAAAAGCCTGCCAAACCAGCTAGGGTTTTCAGTCATGGTATAGGTTTCAATCTCTTTGACACCTTGGGTCTCTAAAACGTGTTTGATCGAGGCGACGCGTGCCTTTGCGATCTCGATATCTTTTTTGTTAAGGCTTGCACCTTTCATAGCGGGGTAGTCTTTGTCTGACCAGGCCGCAATGATGACGCGGGCGATAGCACCTGAATTTTTAGCAGCGTTGACGGTGGCAATCAGATTACTCCGCTCTGATTCGGTCAGCGTCGCGCCGCTCTTTGAAAAGGTGATGGTGGTTGTATTTTTTTTGAGGATCTCAAAGAGTTTTGTCCTGGCATCTTCGGTCAGACTGTAGGGTGTTAGATTGGTCTGGGCAAAGACTGGACCTGTGGTCTCAAAGGTAAGTAGGGACGCTGCAAGCACGACGCTTACAGTGAGATTCCGTCGTTTAAATGTTGTCATGGATCTATCCTTTCAAGTTTGTTTGTCGCTCTAGCCTAGCAGGTGACTTAACTTGACACCGATAGGCGGATGCTAGCCCATTTTTATAAAAAACCAAACAAAATGAGCGAATAACTACAAAATAATATCTATTCAAAAACCGACGCCAACCAATTTTGTATAGGACTAGACTTAGTGATGTATAGTCAAAATATATTTAAATATAATGAGAGAGCAGTGCATTCTCCGTTGGTAATCATCGATTGTTTATCGTAAGTAAGATGTCGATGGTCCGGAGATTTCCATGAACGATCCGGAGTTCAACTTAACCAAGAGGAGTCAGGATATGCAGGCAGCAACATCCAAAGGTGGGGGTCCAGTCTCTTCTGTGTACTCGGAGGTACTTATGATGACGCGTTTGTTTCGATTGCTACGTTTACCAGGAAGTAAGGGAGTCGTTTTATGGATGTCGTTGCTCTCTCTATGGAGTTGTGCTCCATCGGTGAAGATTGAGGAGTTTCCAGACACAGCGAGTGCTTCGGAAGAAGTTCAACGCTTGGCGACGGACATAAAAAATGCCGAAGGCCGGCAAGTTGATGTCTTTGCTCCTACTGCCTTTAAAGAGGCGACCGCTAGCCTAAAGGCAGCCATAGAGAGGCAAAAAGATGGAGATGACGCCAAAGATATTCTTCACGAGGTTGCTGTGGGGCGCGCGTACATTGACCAAGCAAACCGGTCGTCAGAGGCCTCCCAATCCAGTCTTTCTGAAATATCGTCGGCTCGATTGGCCGCCCTTAAGGCAGGGGCAAACCTCTACTATCCAAAAGATCTAGAAGCCGTGGATAACAAGCTTCGGACGATCACCAAAAGACGCGAAGCCAAAAACGTTGAGCGGGATGACGAGGCCCTTAAACTACTCCAAAAAGACTATCTCGATGTTGAGCTGAAGTCGATCAAACAGGCCAATTTAGGCCCAGCTCTCCAGATAGTTGACCAGGCAATCACCGAAGGGGCAAAAGACAATGCCAAGCAAAGCCTAGCAGTCGCCGAAAAAAGCATCCGCGACGCGGAGTCTTTTATCATTGCTAACCGCTATAAAACCGACGAAGTAAAAGCCCAGTCCGAAAAAGCTCTCTTTGCGGCCAACTACCTCCTTAAAATCACCCGTGCCTCGAAGGTTGCAGAAAACATCTCTCCCGAAGAAGCAGCCATCATGATGGAACGGGAGCGAGCTAAGACTGAAGAAGAGCGTTACAAAGTAGAAGCAGCCCAACGTGCCACGACTGTGGTCGCTGGAAGGGTCCAAGATTTAGCATCAGAAAAGGAGTTCAATGCGCAGTTTGCCGAGGCAAGCGCCGAGTTTTCCAAAGACGAGGCTGAGGTTTACCGCCAAGGGGACAAACTAGTGATCAGGTTAAAAACCCTTGAATTTCCTGTCAACCAATCCGTGGTCCAAAGCTCTAACTTTGCCGTGTTGGGCAAACTTGGAAAAGTCATCGGTGACTTTAAAAATCCAAGTGTCTCCGTGGAAGGTCATACGGACTCAACGGGAAAGGCTGCCCGCAATAAAAAGCTATCCATTGACCGGGCTCAAGCGGTGGCTAACTATTTCATATCAAGCAATGTTATCGATCCTTCCCGTATCAGTGTTGTGGGCTGGGGCTCTGAACGGCCGCTTGCCTCTAATAAGACCGCCGCTGGCAAAGCCCAAAACCGGCGGGTCGATGTGGTTATCAGTTCGCCTATGGTGAGTCATTAAGTACAAACGATTTTATCACAAGATCAAATAAGATGAGGTTTATTATGAGAAAATCAATGGCCAAGACCCTTTTTAAGACCGTTCTGCTTTTATCCATCCCAGGCCCCGTCGCCTTTTCAGCTCCAGTTTCGGGGACCAAGCAAAACCCTGACGCCCAATCAGTCCCCCTGATCGTAGGCGCTAAAGTAGGGCTAGCAAACGTCGAAAGCATCAGCGATCAGACCATTGCCTATGGGGTCTCCATCCAATATCCTTTGGATCAGACCATTCAGGTCGGTGCAACCATAGACTATTGGAATAAGTCATCCCTTGGTATCGAAACCCAGCAGGTTCAGATGGATGATTTATCCTTTGGAGGACATGCACGTTTAATGTTTAACAAGGCGGGAGCGACCTTACAGCCCTTTGCCCTGGCCGGGTTGGCTCTCCACCGGTTTTCGGTTTCGATTGCTGAAGAGACTGACTCCGAAGATCCAAAGATTGATAGGTTTCGCAAGGTAGACGACGATGTTGCCGGTAAACTTGGATTTGACTTAGGCGGTGGCGCCAATTACGACATTCAACGAAATCTAGAGGCCAATGGTGAAATCCTATGGCGGAAGTTAGCAGATTCTACAGCTAACTTTGATCAGTTGGTTTTTTCTGCTGGGCTATCCTATAGGCTCTAACTTTGTAGAGGGTTAAGAGAGGGATTCTTGTGCCGGCTCGAATGAAACGGGCAGCGCAAGAATCCCTCTCATTTGCTATGATTCTTTGGTGAAAAGGCGTTCGCTATTGAGTTTGTCCGGGCGGGACTGGGCATCACTCTTGTCGAGAAAAATTTGGTCTCTACCAAAGGTCAGCTGTTTTTTGCTGCCGTCTAAGTGGTAGATATCAAAGATGACGTTGCCGCTCGAGAGGTTCATACCGAGGCATTTTTTGCCAAGGACGTCCGTGGAAGTGCCGACTTTCCAATCAGCTTTTTCGCAGTAAGACGCCGTATTCATCAGTTTGACGCTATCATCACTCAGGGCTGACATGTCGGCAGCAACCAATGTGAAATTGATATCTCTAGCTTCTGGTACGTTAGCTGTCTTATCTAGGGAAGCATAGGTTCCTCGCTCTACTAATTTTGCCGTGCCCTGTTTGCATTCAGCATCGCTATAAAAAGTAGTCATTCTATCAAAATCTCCCAGCGGGCTGAATTTAAGAGTGGTTTTTTCGTGGCTGAGCCCCAGCCAATCGGTTTTGCCACAGCCGTTATTCCAGGTTCCGTTAAGGCTAAAATCATTTTGCCTTAGTTTTTCTCCTTTGCTCTTTGTGCTGCTGCGACCGCAGCTTACCAGAGGGACACACAGAAGGGCAATCAATCCGATCTTTCCAAAAGTCTGTTTAGCTTTGTAGTTCATAAATTAGCTCCATGTTAAAAAATTAAGGTTCCTTTTGCAGGTTATCTTAAAATTACAGATTTCAGGCGCGCGAAAATAATACCAAAAAATTAGGTTAAACATAGCTATTTTCTATCTAATGCACTAAAGTCCAAATAGGACTTTGTCCTGGCCATTTTTTTTGGAGTGCTCTATCAATGCTCAATTTTAACCACCTCTACTATTTTTATATGACAGCAAAATCAGGCACGGTAACCTCTGCGGCGGAACATCTCCATATCTCCCAGCCATCCCTAAGCAGCCAGCTTAAAGTTTTGGAGGGAACACTCAATGTTAAATTATTTAGAAAACATGGACGTAACAATCACCTCACGGATGATGGCCAATTGATCTTTGGTTATTGCCAAAGGATGTTTGAAACCGCCGAAGACCTCACCGCCTCAATGGCATTTAGAACCTCACCCTCCAAGCGCATGATCAACATTGGTGTCTCAAACGAGGTTGAAAGAGGTTTTGTGGGGTTGTTTGTAGATAAGTTTTTGCGCCAAACGGGTATTGACCACTTGCCTAAAGTCAAAGTCACTTCCGGCACCCATGAGCAGCTTGCAGAGGGCCTAAAGTTTCGCGAATTAGATATTATTCTGACTCAAAGCCCTTTGGTCGAGCCGGAGGTCGTCGGGCTTCAATGTGCGGAGATTCCGGTGATGTTAGCTGTGTGTAAGGACCCATCAAAATGGATTGTGGATGGGCTCAGGGATCAGGAGGTTACCAGCGACTCTTTTTTCTATTCCCCTGAGACCCGCTGGATCATGCCTTTTCCGGGGATCAAACTGCGCTCCGAAATAGACCACTTTTATGAAAAGCATCATCTTCAGGGCCGGGTGATCCTTGAAAGTGACGCCGTCGCTTCCCAGCTCCAGTCGGTCATCGATGGCTTGGGAGTGGCGTTTTTTCCTATGACCTACCTATCCCTCGAGACTCAGAAAACATCCATAGATCTGCTAGGTCCTAAGGGCGGCTTTTGGAAACATAGTCTCTGGCTAGGATGTCATACTAGAAGCCAGGGGGATCCAGAAGTCCTCTTACTCGCTGGTGCATTTAATGCCGTGTGCACGTCGACATCTCCTGAATCCTATGGTCACTAAACAATAGTTTTGATCGCTTTTGGTAGAATTGGAAAGGCCCACTTGCAAAAACCTCCCTCCCATTGAGGTCTTGGTTTACGCCGAGTGGGCCTATCAGTAAGACATAAGGATGGGTTGTCCTCTTGTCCCTACTTAAAAAAGGGATTGACACCTGGTTTGCCAATCGAACCTGGTAGACGGGCTTTTTTGCCGACTTCCTTAAGGACGACCACTGGTCCAATGCCAGCCACCGCTTCTTGGGTAAGAGTTGCGATGAGTTCAGCATAACCCTGATCGTCGTCAAAATTGTCTGCTAGGATAACGTTTGGGTTACGCCAGTACGCAGCGCGACCCGTGTCACGGGGATTTGGTGGGGTGGTTAAAAAGTTACGGACTTCGTAGTTAAGGTCAAAGAGTGTGGCCCGGTGGTGGTTGGTAAAAGATAGGCGTCCATCCAAAAGTATATTTTGGCAACCCTCTTTTTCAAGAGTAGGAGCAAGATCGATCGCCTTTGGTGCGACCCATTGGGCCCCTGGAAAAAAATCATCGTTTAAGAAGCCGTGGTAAATAGGATATTGGGGGAGTCGTTTTTTAATGTCTGCCACAGCCGCCTTCATTTGCTTAATCGCCGGATCGCCCTTATCAGTGAGCCATGTGGGCAGTCCGTGGGAAGCTATAAATAGGCAGATTTTTTTGGGTTCTACACCCGGAAAGGCCGCTTGAGCATCACGGTCTAAAACATCAGCCATCAGCTTGCGGAAACGGGCGTCATCTGAATACTCGCGGTAGCCAATGACCTTGGCCTTAAAGTTTTTAGCTTTAGCAAGAAACTTAAGGGCGTCTTCCATGTTTTCCCCACTGGAGGCATAGGAAAACTGCGCTCCTTTGTTGAAGATCACGATGGTTTCCACGCCGTCCCTTGCCATCTCTTCCATGGTGTCTTCGATATAGGGCTTAGTGAAGTTGTAGCCTAGGTAGGCCTTGCCGTTAATCCCTAACTCCGCAAGGGCCTCGTCGACAGCCTGTCTTTGAAGGCTTGCTTTAGCGCGGTAGTTGGTGGGGCCAATGATGTCGTACTGTTTACGCACCGTGTCGACAGATAGGGAGTAGGCTGGTCCTGTTAAGATTCCTCGCGACCAGGCTGGAAGGGGGATTCCAGGATTTCGCTGAAAGGAGACCTTAATGTACTCTTCTAGTTCCGTCTGGGGATGGTCGATATCGCCGTGGGATGCAAGCAGAACGCCGATTTTTCCCGCTTGGCTAAGGGCGCTTTCGATCGTGTCTCGCTGGGTGAGCTCTAGTCCAAGGGCGGGTTGGAGCCACAAGGCCCCTGATAAAATACCAATACCTGACATGACCAAGGCTAAGAAGTTAGCTCTTTTCTTGTGAGTTGATGGGACCATAAAGGAAATCTCCAATCTTAAGTTTTTCTTGAGTGGTTGGTTTGTAATCTAGTTTTTACCAAATTTTTCTTGTTTCGCACAAGAAATGAATAGATTCTATCGCGCTTTTTGTCAAGAGAATTCCCAAATCAAAGCTTTCAAAAGGGCATCTCCCCCATAAAGAGTTAGAATAAAATCCTATAATATTAGAAATATATCTAAAATAATGAGGTTTTATAGGTCTCGTTGATTTTCTACTGCACAGTTCATGCACAGGTTGTTTTCCAGCTTCCCCCATGCAAATGCCTTTGTGGGCAGCTCCATAGACCTAAGACCTAGGGTCCAGGCAAGGGAGGCGCTACGGGTGGCGCAGGTGGCGCGGGAGGAGGTAGGGCCGCTGCAGCCGCGGCAGCCACTGCAGCTTCTTTTTTCCAGTCACAGTCGCAGGGACAATAGACAGCCACCTGGGTTTTTAGGACGGATGTGGTGCCGTCATGATCTTCTATAAATTGGCCTGCAAATTGTAAAAAATGGATATCGCAAAGATTTGCCGAGGCTTTGACTTTGTAAAAGCCAAAGTTTCTTGTGACATTTGGGTTAGCCTTGTAACCCACTATCTTGGTCAATGCATCTGCTGTGGCCCAGCACGAAGCACAGTCTGTACCCTCGTATTGCCCACCTTGCGAGGTGACATCAACGATTGCCACCCTCCCGATTGTCTTGATCGGGTACAGTTTCTTATCGGCTAAGGTCAAGGTGGTCGTCGCCTCCACGACAAAAGTTTTGGAGTGCCCTGATGTTGCGATCGTTTCGAGGACGACGAGTTTTGTCATATTGGACGACGAAAGTAAATCAGCCGAAGGATCACCGCTAAACAACCTTCCTACCTGACTCCTATTGGCAGCATTAAAAGGAATCGACATGAAATAGGCTGCGCCACCATTGCTGCTGATCAGGTAGTTACCATTGCCGCTGATCTTGTTGTTGGTTACGGTGAGGATAGCCGGCGTCGTGGGACCATCCTCTAAACTCGCATGGAGATATGAAATGGCAGCGAGATTGGTCAAATGAGCATCAGTCTGAGCTGCTTTGATAGATATTTCTGTAGACCTAGATTCGAGTCTAAGTCCTCTGTAGTTGAACATCAGGAAAACGACTCCCGCAAGGATAAGGACAAACATGATCAGTTCAATCGATCCAGATTCATGGTTCACTCCTCTTGGGAGGGATCCGTAGGGTGAGCTTATTTTTTGGCGGTCCGTCTTCATTGGTCTTCCTTTGTTTGAAATCAGGGCCCCATGCTTTTGTAGATTGTTGTCCCGTATTTTGCAGAATTATATTGGTCAGTAAAATAGATCCCATAGGTTGCCCGAGCAACAGCACTGCGGTCTTGTAGAAACTCCGCACAGGAGATCTGCGCATTTGTTGCTATGCTTGCAAAGTCGATTGAGAATTCCACGAATAGAGGTGTCGAATTAGAACCATTTTGATTCAGGATCAAACAGAAATAAAGGTGGGATTTTGAAGCATCTCCCACTTCACTGGCACTTATAAAAACAGGATTTTTGCACCGCTTGATGGCCTCGTTGACTGCAGCTAAGCCTTTGGCGGCATTATTGGTTATGGCTGTCGAATGTTTCAAACTGGCTGTCGAGTTTCCATAGCCAAAGGGTCGGTTGGCAACCTCACTTTGGTCCAAACAAATGTTTGGATTAAGGCTTTTAACAATCAGACCTAACTCGTTGACCAAAGCACTTTCTACCGCGGATGTTCTCCCCCTGGCCTCGACCACCTTCCGGGCTTTACTAATCGAATCGGTTCCCATCAGGAACGACACCATAATAATACCAAGGAGCAGCATTCCCACGAGAACACCTAACAAACTGGCCCCTGTTTCCTTTTTAAATTTACCTTGCAAAGCACCTCTCCTTTTCGCTCTCATTGACTCCTCTATTTATAACCTCGGACAATGGTTAGATAAAATGAAATGAATTTTTTTAGGGCATCAAATCCACATTGGTGCTGACTGGTTCAGCTAACAGAATTTCCTCTGTCTCTACGGTCATTTTTGCCTCTTCCTTATCTTCAAAAAAGGCGCTTTCGGCGATGACCCTGATCTTAGGACCTAAGGATTCAAAACAGAGTGCCGACCCTACAGACTGTGAGTTGATGTCGATGGTTATGTTTGGAAAGCGCTTTTGTGGATAGGCAGGGATTCCCGGACCAGACCCGGTTATTCCTAAAATCACCTGTGGCATATCATTTGCTGAACACTTCAGAGATGCCAGGCATTTATGGGCAGTTTTGGCTAAAACCCCATCGTTTCGACCATCGTAGGCTCTTGCCAGCGTCGCTTTGATAGCCGGTTTACTGGAGCTTATGGGCACACATTGGCTAGAGTAGGTCACCTGGTAGTTTCCACTAGGAGTTCCCTTGATGTATTTTTGTTTACGACTGATCCATAGGGAATGACCAGGTGCATAAACCTGGCTTGAGAGTTGGAATTTGTGGTCTCTTTTGAGAATCTCCAGCATAGAGACATTGGTTTGAATCGCGGCGTTGCGGCTCTGATCACGGTCCTTAGCGAGTAGGGTGCTCCTCAAAAAGGTATAGGCTGCGGCGATTACAATCGATGAGAGTGCAATCGCAATCACGAGTTCGACGAGTGTAAGGCCACGTTGTGTCAAAGTTTGATCCATAGGTTAAAAATCCATACCATCGATTTGAAAACATTCCAATTTAATAGAATTATGTTTAAAAAACCAAGAGATCAGGTTTTCGATATCCGTCCACATCCCCATATCGGACGTTACCAGGGTGTGACTTAAGATTTAAATCCATGATCCGATTTATCCCATATTCTTGGTATCTTAGTAACATGTCCTACTTAAAGTTTTTTAGAAGTGAAGATAAAGTCCAAAAGAAAAATATTTTCAAACCCGATTACTTTCAAACGGCGAAAAAACTTGCTAATGCCCAGGGCGAGGCCATCCTATCGCCTCAATGCATATGTAAAAAAAATTTCAGAAAAAGCTTGACGGGTTTTGGGGCTTACAAAACGGTTCCTATATTAGCCTCTGCAAGCAATTTGCTGATTTTTCCCTAGGTGGTCGAGGGGTGACTTTTGGCCTAGAGGCCAAAAAACCCGATTTTGGGTTTTGAGAGGTGTCGGATATTCAAGGGGGAAGGCCCAATGTAACTAGACAAATCTAAAGATAAAATTAAGTATCAGTATAATTTGTTTAGGTTTCAAGGAGAAGTTCCGAGATTGTGATTTGAAACTTTAATCTGTTGAGACTTGAGCTGGTGGGATTTTTGAGAAAGGACCCATAGCAGATTTTTTAGCACGCGAGTAAGGAGACACTAAATGAACTTTAAAGCCACACAAGTAAATCGGATATCCCGCAGTCTATTGAGCGCGCGAAGTGATTTATTTTTGATGCTTAGAGTGGTCCTTGGTCTGCTTTTAGCCATGATCACCGCACCTTCCCAGTCCCGGGCCGTAGAAATCGGTTATGCAGGTCGTTTACAAGAGTCAAGTGGCAAATCCGTGGATGGTCCACTGGACTTTACCGTCAGGTTTTATAACACTCCGAGCCAGGGTGAAGTCGTCGGACCAACGCTTAAGCTAGCCCAGACTGAGCTTATCGACGGTGTCTTTCAGCTCAGTTTAAATTTTGACAATAGCCAGTTCGCAGCGATATTTGGTGATGGAGCTAAACCAGTATTTGTAGAAATAGAAGCAGGTGACAAAGTCTATCCCCGCCAGCGTCTGCTGGCGGTGCCCCTTGCCCTCAGGGTTCCCGTTGATGGCGACCGACTTAACTACACCAGTGACGGAAAATTGACCGTCGACCGTGTCGACCTGACCCAGGTCACCGGACTCAGCGCCGCGCTCGCAGGCAAAGCAGACGCATCGGCGGCGATCACCGCCGCTGGTAAAGTCTCAGGCTCGGCGATAAACTCCGGGACCATCACTGGAACCACTGCCTTCAATACCTCCGGGGGGATCACCACATCCGCAGCCATCAGCGGATCGGGAAACATGATCCTAGGGGGCACCGGATTAGCTTCCACAGAGCTGCGGTTTAACGACAACGACAACAGCAACTACGTCAGCCTAAAGGCTCCAGGAACGGTTGGCAGCAATGTCACTTTTGTCCTCCCCGCGGCAGATGGTGGAAGCGGCCAAGTCCTTTCCACCAATGGTGCTGGATCCTTAGGCTGGTCCAGCTTAGGCGGGCCAGCATTGGTAACCTTGACTGATGGCCCAACGATCAATGTCAATGCTGCCTTAGGGTCGATGTTTCAAGTCACCCTAGGAGGCAACCGCACCTTGGCCGCCCCGACCAATCAGACGCCGGGAGCCACCTATCTCTTTAAGTTTTCTCAGGACGGAACGGGTGGTAGGACTTTAGCCTTTGACCCCGTTTTTGTTTTCCCCGCCTCCATCAGTACGCCCCAACTCTCTTATGCACCTAACTCCGTCGATATCGGCCAGTTTGCCTCCGATGGAACCAATATGTATTACCTCACCGGCTGGATGAGCAACGCAACCGTGCAGATCCCTCCAGGCAACCTTACAGCGACTGCGGTTTCGCCGACCGAAATCAACCTAGCCTGGGTCGATAACAACGATACTGAGATCGGTTACCGAATCGACCGTAGCCCTGACAATAGCACCTGGACCAATCTGGGCACGACATGGCCGAATCAAACCTCGTTCGCCGATACCTCCCTCAGTGAGTCCACTCGCTACTATTACCGGGTGGTCACCGTGCGGGATGCTGGTAATAGCGCCCCTGTCTATGCGAATGCCTGGACACTCCTCAATGCCCAGACCTCCTTCACTGCTTCCGTAAGCTCTACTTCGGCCGTTGTCCTCACCTGGGTGGACAACACCACCTTAGAGACCGGCTATGCTGTCGAACGGAGTCTCACCGGCACAGGAGGCTGGACTCTGGTCACGACGACGGCCGCTAATGCCGTAACCTACACAGATACGGGGCTTTCCCAAGCCACCCGCTACCACTACCGGGTCCGGGCCATCAATGCAAACACTTCTAGCTCCTACTCGGGGGCCAATGAAATCACATTTTCCAGTGGAATTTGTGGCACCAGTTCTGCGGATAATTGCTACCTGTTTACCAATATGCCTCTTAACACCCAACTATCCACCCCTACTGGAAAAAACCTTATTTTGGTCTATGCCAATGGCACCAGTGGTTTGAAAATCTGGAAAGAGAATAGCAGTAACCGCGTCCTCCGGGCTAACGGTCTAGACCAGTGGACTAAAAGGCTCAACGAGAATGGCCGAGGCCTGAGCGTTACCGATTTTACCGACGCTAACTTCGGTACATCGAACACCCTCCTGGCTGGTAGGGTCTGTCCGACCAACGTTTATATCGATGATAGCAATATGACCACTACAGGCAACTGTGTTTACTATAGCCCTGGATATGCGGCCCAAAGGCTCGATGCCCCGCAATACGACGACACCACCAACCAGACCACAACGGGCAATTTCCGCTTAGGCCCTTGGAATACCGCGGCAGGTGGCAATGGAACCGGCGCATCATGGTACGAGGGCAATATTCAGACCTGCGCCGCTACCGGCATGCGCTTGCCGACCTTGTATGAGACGACACTCTGGTGGGCAAGTGACACACCGACGGATGCGAACCCGGTTTATTCGGGAAGTTCAGGGGTCCCTGACGCTGGTGGAATGACGTGGACGGCTACGGCGATTACCTACCATTCCAGTGTTTACATTGGGTGGCAGTCATCGGGGAGCTACACGACAGCCACCTACGACTACAGCCTTGCGATTCGTTGTGTTTTGCCCTAATCAAATCCGATCACACCTAAAAGCTTAAAACAGGGGCGACCTGCCCCCATTCCTCCCCCTCGTCTTAGTTGGCGTCTTCCGTCAGAATGCTGCCCACCTGGGAAGTCATGCGAATATGGTCCGACTGACCCTTAACAAGGATCGAGCCTCCCAAGACGGCCACCAGAGAATCGATGCAGTAGTAGGTGGTGGGATTCTTTAGTTCCAAAATAATGGGATTTTTGACGCTGACGATGGAGGGAAACCGCACGGATTGGGCCTCACCCACATGGGTGATCTTAAGGTACCCGTCCGCGCGGCTAACGGCAAATTCCCCTTCCGCACCAATCACGACCTCGGTATAGGGGGCCACGGTGATGGAGGGGAGGGTAAAGTCTATCGGCGTTGGGTTTTGACAGCCGCCAAAGGCGACGGTTTGTTGATTAAAAATAACCACTGCTGGGATTAGAGTTTGGATCATTTTTTTAAACATGGGATCCTCCTTATATTGCAACGATAGTCTTCCTAGCACCATCCGCTGTCAAGGGGAGAAACCCGTCAGCTCCCATGCTCCAAGGCAAGATTCGCTGCTGCCCACCCACTTGACTTACCATAACCACAAACCACTCAACAAAATGGTGATTGACTTAACACTCAACCTTGCAGACAATTAAGGTTCAAACGTCATCCTTAATCAAAAATTTTCGGAATCTACGCTCGGTCCTAAACCTAGCTGAGAGGTTTTTATCCCATGGTCTGTCCCCTCACGAGGTTGTGGTGGTCTGTCGTATGCGTTTTTTTTTGGACGCTTCCAGTCTGGGCTCAAGAGAGCCCAAAGTGGCCACTGACAACGAGGGGGCGTTATATCGTTGACCAGGCGGGGGTGCGGGTCCACTGGCGGGCGGTCAACTGGTACGGTTCTCACCTTGTAGGCGAAGTCCCCGAAGGCTTGGAACACCAACCCCTAGCTAAGGTGATCGGCTTGATTAAAGAGTGGGGCTTTAACATGGTGCGGTTGCCCTTTTCAGACCAAATGCTCCACAATAAGGCCCCGGCTACCCCAGAGAGGCTCGCCGCTAATCCCAACCTCTGGGGCAAAACTCCCCTAGAAGTCATGGATGCGGTGATTGCAGCCTTGGCCCAGGCAGAGATTATGGTGGTCCTAAACAATCATACAACGACCTCTGTTTGGTGTTGTGGGTTTGACACCAACTCCATGTGGTTTACCGCAGGTGGCACCTATCCCCTTCGGGAAGAAGACTGGCAGGATGACTGGATGATGCTTGCCAGACGTTATGGTCATAACCCGTGGGTTGTGGCCGCGGACCTTCGCAACGAAGTGCGGACAGGGCCCTATGGAGACTCGGTGATTCCCCTGACCCCCGCGTGGGGTGGCGGAGGTCCCCGAGATTGGCATCGGGCGGCTCAGTCGTTGGGTCGCAGGTTGATTGGGACGGGTGTGCCGTGGTTGATCGTCGTCGAGGGTATCAACTGGCAGGGCTTAATCCCCCTGGTCGGATCGGGGGGGCGTCCCCACCTCCAGCCGGTTCCCGAGGACCCCATCCACCTGATCGAGGCGGGTCGCTTGGTCTATGGAGTCCACACCTACGGGTATACAGGTCCCGAGCATACGGGCAACGAACAGACCAGCCCCCGGAGACGTCGCTATCACGATATGTCCCGGAAAGAGCTTTTTAAAACCTTTGACCAGGAGTTTGGATTTGTTTTGGAACCAGGTTTCTACTACACCGCTCCTGTCTGGCTGAGTGAGTTTGGAGTCGGTCTGGGTGCTCCCAAAAACCACCCCCCTCATCACCCTGCCGATTTCCCCGATCAAACATGGTTTGCCAACCTTGCCGAATATGTCCAGTCAAGAGACCTTGACTTTGCCTATTGGCCCTTGAACCCTGATGACTTTGGCCTAGTCCAAAAGGACTGGTCCAACATAAGAGACAATGACTGGCGCACACCCTATTTAAAACGGATTCTGACCCCGGTGCCGGTTCAGGTGGTTCCCCAGCCTGAGGTCTGGACCCTTATGGACCTGCGTAAAGGTGATTTTTGGGGAGACCACGATCTCCAATCGGCCGAGGAACCAAAGGATTGGTTGCCTGGAGCCACCAAAGCTGCCTGTCCTCGACACCAACGAGTCCTCGGTCTCAGTGAAAATATGCGCGCTCTTTGTGGAAATCCGAGGGCCTCCCCCTTTAGGGCCTACCCCCCAGAACCCTCTGTGGTCGAATCCGTTCACGAGACCCCTGTGGGCCAGCATACTAATTATGATTGGGCCTCGGGGATGACAAAGTATGAGTGCCCTCGGGGCTATTTGGTCACCGGCCTAACCAAACACTGGTGGGGGCTCAGTGGAATCCGCTGTCATAAACCTGAAAGCCTTAGCCCCCAGTCCTGCGAAACCCTTTGGATGGACCAAAGGGACCAGAGGAACTCGTTGTCGGGTGGGGATTTTGCTGTGAAGTCCCTCAAAGGCCAGTGTCGAGATGGTGAGTATGTGGCGGGGCTTGCCCAAAAAGACGGGACTCCCAAGGCTCTTTTATGCTGCCAGGCTCGTGGTGAAGGAGAAATTTAAGGGGCACCCATTTGTAAAATAAAATCGAATTTTCAGTGAGATACATGAGACTTCGAGTGTGACGAAACAAAAATCCCAAAAAAATCCTTAAAAAAAATCCCAAAAAATGTGTCCTAGGGCTGGCTTTTCCCTGAAGTTTACTGTACATCTATACCCGTTCTCTGGTGTCTAGGTGGTCTGTCCGTGATGGGCGGTCCGATTTTTTTTTCGGAGTGAGTTTATGAGTAAGAAGATTTTTGTCGGTGGCCTAAGCTGGAATACCAATGACGACACGTTGCGTCATGCCTTCGAATCCTACGGTAACGTTGATGAAGCTAAGGTTATCCAGGATCGTGAAACGGGTCGTTCCCGTGGTTTCGGCTTTGTAACATTTAGCGATGGCGAAGGCGCACAAAAAGCTATTTCGGCAATGGACGGCAAAGAACTTGATGGTCGTACCATCAAAGTCAACGCTGCTGAAGATAAACCCCGCGGCGGTGGCGGCGGCGGTGGTGGTGGCGGCGGTGGTTACGGCGGTCGAGGCGGTGGCGGCGGTGGTCGCTGGTAGAATAGAGGCACCGCAGCATAAGGTGGGGTGTCCAGAGATTGGACGACCCATAGATGACTCGGGGTGCTTTTAGGTGTGTCCGTACCATTTCTGTTAAAGCTACATTTTAAAATCATCCATACTTCTTGTACTGGATGATTTTTTTGTTTTTAGCCAAGACCACTTTAGTCTTGGCTTTTTGTGAGTCTTACTCCCGGCTCTGGATATGACGGAGCATCTGGTCAAAGCGGTCTCCAGAGATTGATCCCCAGAGGATTTTTCGGTCTCCCTCCCAGAGGGTAGCGTTGCCCGAAAAGATGTCCACGATGTCATTCATCCGCTGGCCATAGATTTCCAGTTCTAGGCGTCGGTTTTTCCATTGGTCATAGGGGATATCATTAAATCGCTGTAAAGGTTCGGTGAGAGCCTTTGCCAGGTCCTGAGACGAGCGGGGAGACTCCTTAAATCCTAAATCTTCGGGAGAGTCCAGCTTGAAATTCAGGGTGATTTTGTTAGATCCAGGGTCGAAGGCTATTGTGAGGGGTGAGGACTCAGGGATCAATGTCTTTAGATGAGAGCTTCCATCTTTGAGCAGAGCTGCACAGGCGTCAGCGGCTGTAGCTGTCGTATCGAGGGGGAGGCATTGCTGGTGGGGTTGATCAAGATTCCATTCGACCCAGAGGATTCCCGGCTGGCGGCTGATTTTAAGCCCAAAAGTAGAAAAGAATCGGGTGGCCTGGGGGGCGTTGACGGCACGGATCGCCTCAATGGTTGCCCCATGTTCCTGCTCGAGGAGCTGATCTAGTTGTTGTTTCTTCGAGTCAAAGTCGGCTTTGGTCGCGAGGTAGATGGACTCTGCGGCTAGGACGGCGGCCTTTAGATTGGCTGAATCGGTATTTTTGCGCCTGATCATGGGCCGAAACATCGGGTCAGCATCGGTCTCGTTTTCGGGGAGGATCTGGTTCCAAAAGAGTTCGAGACTTTCCTGACCCCGTGATGGTCCATCGGCCTGTCCCTGACTATGATGGGTGAGGGTTTGGCCCACAGGTTGATTAAACAAAATATCGTTCACGGCGAGGTTAAAGCCATAAGCCGTCCCAAACCGCGTGCCTAACCTTCGAGGAATCTGTGTAAGTCCCTCATAGAGGAGTAGGTCCTCGGCTTTTTTAGAGTGAGGCCGCAAGGGGATCATAGGGCGCATGTTAGCCTGGTAACCTAGGTCAAAATCGATCTCGACCATCTCCAGAAGGCGTATAGGAGCCGCTTGGGATAACAGCTCCGTCGCCGGGGCGGATTTTCTTTGGAAAGCCGTCGGACATTGTCCCAGCATGGCCATGGTCTCGTCACTAAACTCCGCCCTCCGAAAGGGGCTTCCACCTAGGACCGCGGTGGCAAAGCGACCCTGGTCGGCGAAGGGTGCTGGCCGTCGGCTTAATAAAGCCTCAAGTGGACTGAGAGTCCCCGTGACATCACTTTTTAGCCATCCTTCGACGGCAGCTTTCTTAAGCATGCTCCCCGCCTGTGATGTGCATCGGGAAGTCGGCCCATCGCCTGTCAGGCTGAGCCACTGGGGGGTTTTCATCACACCCTCCCGCCAGAGGCACTGAAAATAGGATCTCCCATCCCCAGGGGCGGCCTGGCAAAAAATCTCGTTGCTAAAATACTGCTGTGATCTGTAGTAGGGCTCGCAAAAGGCTTGGGGCGTGGGGCGAGACGTAAAGGTTGCTGTGGCAAGAGTGCTCGTGGCTAACTCCCAGATTTTGCCATCACAGTAGCCCTGCCAGCGGGCGCGGATCAACGAGTCTTGGTCTTTGACGTATGGGTCTTTGTTTGCAAGTCTTTCCAGGGTCGACTCAAACCATTGATCTGTACCGTCTCGGGCCATCTTGATCAGGTTTGGATCCAAAAGACCCTTGGACCCTGCGTTGAGGTATGTTGCTTGGGCGGTCTCTAAGTCCTTAAGCTGGGAGTCCGCGGATTTTTGCAGAGGAAGCACCTCTTGGGCCGCAAACTCAAGGGCTGCTTTTTTTCGCAGCCGACCCTCGATCACGGCTTGGTTGACCCGGTTCATGGCCTCGGGGGTGGCTAGGTCGTCCCAAAAGATCAAGCGGCCCTCGTACACCTGGGTTAACGGCGAGTTGGTCAGACCAAACCCCAAATCCTTTGGTCCAGTCGCTCCGGTCGGTGATACCTCCTGGCTGGGAAAAGGCGGGAGCGTGAGCTCACCACCGGGCTGTGCTTGGACCTTTGGTTTTGAAACCCCGCAGGCACACAAAGTCAAGAGGATGCCTAGGGAGACTAGCTTAAGGTGGACGCGTTTTAGGTGAGATTTCATGGAAAAGCCTTTTTTCAGAAGAACACTGAAAGGTCAAATTGGGTCAGGTTGGTCACTGGACTATTACGGCTGGCAAGGGATCTTACGAGAGTTAGTTGGGCCTCCATAGGCACGGGAGCACGACCGGCTCGAAAGAGGGGGAGTGTGCTGTAACCGAGGGAGGTCTCGGCCAGTTGTTGGGTTTGTTCTGTGTCTTTTTCTAGTTCTGACGAAGAATCTCTGGAGACCCCTTGGTAGCGGTCGCTGAGTTTGCGCTGAAAGTTGGTCCCAACTCCGGCTGTTAGCCCAAAGGCAGGTTGCCACTTAAGGGAGATTCCAGTTTCCCATTTGTCGCCCAGCTTAAACCCAGCATCCGTCACGGGCACCTCAATTTTTTCGTCAGCCGTCACTTCGCGGATTTTTTTTCGTCCTGATACTTGATGGGTGTATTTTCCATACTCATTGAGGGACCAGCCCTTACCTAGTTCTTGATCCGAAGCCAGGAGTCCGAAAAGATCCCATTGGCCGTCGCCAAATGGCAGGTCGGTCAAGAGGTCGGGATCGTCCGTGCGGCCTGTGGGTGCCACGACTCCAGTAGTGGTCGCTACGCTCATGCGTGAGGACTCAAGGGCCAGGTATTTACCGGCGACGGTGATATCACCTAAGCCTTGATCTTCCCAGGATCCCAAGGAGGCGAAGCCGTTGTCTAAAAGTTTTGCGTTGAGCTTAGAGACGGCTTGATTGATTTTTTCGCCTGCCTCCCGCGCTGCTGCCACCTGGTTGACTTGGGGACGGCTGAGAGCTGCTAAAAAATCCTGTCCCTGCTGGTTAGGACGAAATCCTATGGCGACATTGGTCGCTGCACGGTAGTAGGGAACTGCCACGGCGACGGTCCAGCGACTCGAAACTCCGTAGGACAAAATCGGTGCCGTCACTTGAAGCCTGGCCTTTAGATCAGCACTAAACGCGCCGACGGAGGCGTTTTCGTCGATCTTTTCACCTAAGAGAAAACCTCTCAGGAGATTAGCTTTGATGGTGTCTTCTCCATTGGCGATTTTCTTAAAGGTAAGATCTTGGGACAAGGGGCTCCCGAGAGGGAGTCCTTTGCCCTGTGAATTAGTCTTTTGGCTGATCGAAGTATCGACCATGCGGAGGTTTAGGCCCCGGACCCCTTGGGGCAAAACTTTGGTCGATTCAAAAGCTAAAACCGGGGGAGCAAGCAGGGTGCAAAGGGTTGTCCCCATTAGGGTTCCCCAAGGACGTTGCTGACTTCGAGATTCACGTCGGTCGGACTGATTTACCATGGGGATCTTTCTTTTTTTAAATAAAGTTTATTTATTTTTGTGGCCAATCAAGTCCGGTCAATTCCTTATAGGAGACTTTGACTCGGTTATAATAGTGTCTAAACTCCGGCTCGCGGCCAAGGGGAAGGTCATCCAATTCGATGCGCTCGTCCATCTCCTTGAGAGCTGTAATCACATGGGTCACAGCTTTTTCTTTGAATCCGTTGTTTGGCCGATCGGCGTCGAGCTGCTGCAGAGCGTCCGCGAGGACGGCATAGTTTTCGTAAAATTGTCCGCCACCGCTAGGATCCCCAGGATAGGCACTGGAGTTTACCGCTTTGGTGGCAAGCTCCAGGGCTAGGTCGGGATTATAGAGCTGAACAGCAGCGGCTTTAGGATTTAGATAGACACCGGCAGCCACCCTTAGGATGCCACCGCCTTCAAACCGAGTGTCTAACTGTTGACCGGCTGCAAAGTCTTCTTTGAGCCAAGCCACATAGGCGAGCTTTTCCATCGGTCCAGCCACTTCTCCCCAATAGGCCGTGCATACGCTGCGGACATATTGAAAGGCTGGATGAGATTCACCGAGATTTGCGGGGCTGATTGCATCCACAAATCCTGGCGCTTCGCAGGAGGGACGGGGGAGGGGATTGTAGGTGACTTTTGGGCTCGCACAAAAGCACTGGCTAAAGATCTTTTTGCGACCCTCGACGTCTGATTTAGGGAGGAGGATCTCCCCTTCGAAAATCGCCAGACGTCCGAGCTGGGCGACCGCTAAGACCTTTTCTGCGGGAGTGGTGGCTGCGGCCAGCAGCTCTGAATATTTGGCGCGGGCCTCGGCGATTTGAGCGGGACCATCGGCCCTTTTTGCAAAAAGAGCTTCGGCGTCGCTCCATGAGTCTGCGCGGGTTGTTTGGGTATAGATGACACTTGATACCAAGATAGCGGTGACTGCTGAGATAAAAATATTTTTCATGTAGACTCTCCTTATTTGATAGGACCATTGTTTGCAGCTTCAGGCGACCTTGTCAACCCTAAGAAAAAACAAGACGATCAAAACAGGAATGTCCATTGGGCTCTCATCAGCCTTAAAAGTGAAACTATTTTTTGTAGGTTTTTTCTCCTTTAGCTTGGAGGAGGACTCCGTAAAGCTCACTGCGTTTGAGTCCTATATCCCGGTACTTTTGCAAGAGACTCTTAAGAGAAGCTCCTTCTATAAATTCACTTTGGGCTTTTCGGATCAGACTTTCCATCATCTGTGGGTCCGAGGCGATATCTTGTGTCCTTTTGGGTGTGATGGCTACCATGACAGCCACTTCACCCTTTAGGGTGGTGTGCGCACTAAACCATAGTATGGCTTCATGGACCGAAGCCGTAAAAATCTCCTCATGAAATTTAGTAAGCTCGCGGCCGATAGCGACCTGACAGTTTGGGTGGATGGACCCTAGCGCACTCAGAGTCTTACCCAGCCGCCGGGTAGATTCATAAAAGATAATGCTCATTCCATGGCCCTGGGCTAGATCTCCCCACTGGGAGATTTCTTGGTTTCTGGCTTGGGTTTTTGTCGGTAGAAAACCTACAAACATAAATCGATTAGTGGGAAGACCAGCCACCGAAATCAGCGATGTCAACGCTGAGGCACCGGGTATCGGCACCACGGGGATTTTGTGCTGGTGGGCAAGGGCCACCAACCGGTAGCCGGGGTCAGAAACACCAGGGGTGCCTGCATCACTCACCAGGGCTATGGACTGACCGTCGAGGAGTGGTTGAAGCAGTTCTTGGGACCGAACCGCCTCATTATGGTCATGATAACTCATGATCTTCTTAGGCTTAATCCCCACGAGTCCAAAGAGTTTAAGGGTCTCGCGGGTGTCTTCGGCGGCGATAAGATCCACCTCGCCAAGGATTCTTTTGGCACGGGGGGTGAGGTCTTCGAGGTTGCCAATGGGTGTGGCCACCACAAAAAGGGTCCCAATTTGAATCGACAAAAGTACGTCCTTTCAGGAAATCAAAAAAATTTTAAACCAGGAGGTCCCATGGGACCCAGAGGTGTGTTACTATATTTTTAGCTTACGGTGAAGGCGTTGACATGCTGGAGAACCGATACATTTTGACTAGGGAGCCGGACCCTTCCGTGGTGTGCAAGCCCCCCGCCCTGTGTGTTAGGGGGAAGCCTAAAGCGGTTGTCAATGGCACCCACCTATTTACATGGTGGGTTCCCCTAGCTTCACCGCCCCACCGTGAGCCCCTACACTCTACACATTCTATTTCCATCAGCCTTCCATCAATGCTAGCTTAGGGCCTTTCCTGATTAGGGTAACGAGACTGCCCCAGCTGATGGAGTCAACTGTGCAACTTTCAAAACGAATCCTCAACGTCAAAACCTCTCCCACTGTGGCGCTTAATGCCAAAGCCAAAGCTCTGGCCAAGGAGGGGGCTAAGGTCCTCAATTTTACGGTGGGAGAGCCGGATTTTGCGACCCCGGCTCCTGTCGTCCAAGTTGCTATCGATGCCCTCAAGGCAGGTAAGACCAAATATGGTGCAGCAGGAGGTGGCCTTGAGCTGCGCCAGGCCATCGCCGCCAAGCTCCAAAAAGAAAACAAACTCAAATTTGATCCCGACCAGATCGTCTGTGGGATCGGAGCTAAAGAGATCTTGTTTCATATCTTTCTAGCGATCCTTAACGAGGGTGACGAGGTTTTGATTCCTGCGCCCTATTGGGTCAGCTATCCGGATCAAGTCATCGCTGCGGGGGGTAAACCCATCGGTCTGCCCCTCTCTCCGGACCCGGCCCAGGAGCCTCTTGTTTTAAGCCACCTGGAGACCTACCGGACCAGCCGGACCACCGCGATTGTCCTTAACTCTCCCTGTAACCCCTCGGGAAGCGTCATGTCCGAAGCCCTCTTGCGAGAGCTAGGCAGCTATCTGGAAAAAACCGACTGGTGGATCGTTTCCGATGAGATCTACGAATATATGACTTTTGGGGGGCGCCATGTTTCCCTCTTAGAACTCTTTCCCTCCCTTAAAGACCGCTTTATCTTGGTCAACGGCATGTCTAAAGGCTTTGCCATGACCGGCTGGCGAGTGGGCTACTGCGCGGCGCCCCAGACTCCCCTCAACGTTGCAAAAATGGTGCGGGATCTTCAAAGTCATTCGTCGACTTGTTTGCCACCTTTTATCGAAGATGCAGCCACCTATGCGGTCGCCCAAGGCGCAAGCCTCCTCGCCCATGAGATGGACGGGCTTAAAAAACGCCGGGACCAGGCCATCCGGCTGCTCCAAGGCCTTAAGGACCAAGGTTGCGGTGTCGGGGTCCCCCATCCCGAGGGGGCCTTTTACCTGCTGATCGATATCCGCCCGACTCTCCTTAAAAAATCCCCCAACGCAAACGCCCTCGAATTTGCCGAGTACCTGCTCACCAAACACCATATGGCGGTGGTGCCAGGGGATCCCTTTGGGGCTCCCGGTTATATCCGCCTCAGCTATGCCACGGCGGAAAAAAACCTGATCGAAGGGATTCAGCGACTCGGTACAGCCCTCGGTGAGTGGTCCCGTTAATTTTCATAAATCTAAATGTGTTTAAAAGTGAGGGGTTGAGATACTCTTATGTCCCAGGATCAATCAGCGGTGCAGCTAGAAGTCGAAAAGATTGCGGAACAATTCAAAACCCAATCCCAATGGGTGCAAAAGTCTCCCAGTCCGGAAGCAGTGGAAGAGCTTAGGCTCCACTTCTTAGGACGCAAAGGTCTCGTCTCCGGACTCCTTGAGTCCCTTAAGACCTGTAGTCGGGAGGAGCGGCCACTCCTTGGCAAGTCGATCAATGTCCTTAAGCAGCATGTGGAAAGCTACCTGGAGTCCCTTAAGATAGCCTCACTCCAGTGGGTCACCCAGCAAAAGCTTGCAGCACCCCCCCTGGATATCTCTCTACCCGTGACGGGGAGTCCGGGGTCTCTCCATCCAGTCACCCTGATGCGGCGCGAGCTTAACCGCGAATTTCGGCGCATGGGATTTACGGTCTACGACGGTCCTGAACTGGACTTTGAATTCTACAATTTCAATGCCCTTAATATCCTGGAAAACCATCCTGCCCGGGATATGCAAGATACCTTTTATATTGCGCCTCTGCCCGGGGACGGGCCGCAACCCAACCCCCTTGGACGGCTAGTCCTGCGGACCCATACCTCTAATCTGCAGATCCACGCGATGCTCGCGGATCGTCCGCCCCTGCGGATTGTCGCCCCGGGACGGGTGTTTCGGGTCGACTCGGACCCCACCCATACCCCGATGTTTCACCAGATCGAGGCGTTTGTGGTGGACCGAGGGATTCATTTTGGGCACCTTAAGGGAGTGATCTCTACCTTTATGAAGGCGATCTTTGGCTCCAACATGAAGACGCGGCTGCGCCCCAGCTATTTTCCTTTTGTGGAGCCAGGGGCTGAGATCGATATCCAATGTGTCCCCTGTGGGGGCAAAGGCTGCCGCCTCTGTAAAGACACCGGGTGGATTGAGATCGGCGGAGCCGGAATGATCCACCCTAACGTGTTTGAAGCAGTAGAACTCGACAGCGAAATCTACACGGGTTTTGCCTTTGGCTTTGGCATCGACCGTATGGCTATGATGAAATACAAAGTCCCCGACTTAAGACAATTGTTTGAGGGCAGCGTGAGTTATCTGGGCCAGTATCCGGTCGTGCTTTAGAGTCTTTCTTAAAAAAACTCCATTCACTCCATCCTTTTTAGGCAACAGGTTTATAAATGAAAATATCCATTCAGTGGCTCAGTGATTACATCGACCTCAAAGACATTTCGGTCCCCCAGATCACCCAAGCCTTAACAGATATAGGTTTAGAGGTGGAAGCCGTCACCTCAGAGTCGTCCCTTCCCTTTGACTCTACCGGGATTGTGGTCGGCGAGGTCTTGGCGGCCGCCCGGCATCCCAACGCGGACCAGCTCCAAGTCTGTACGGTCACCGTCGGTCCTGGCGAGCCACTGTCCATCGTCTGTGGCGCCCCCAATGCTCGCCAAGGAATCAAAGTCGCCGTGGCCCAGGTGGGCGCGGTGCTGCCAGGGGATTTTAAGATTAAAAAATCAAAGATCCGCGGTGAGACCTCATGGGGGATGCTCTGTAGCGAAAAGGAGCTTGGTCTGTCGGGGGAGCATCAGGGGATTTTAGAGTTAGGTTCTAACGCTCGGGTGGGAGCGAACCTCGCTGAGATCCTAGGTCCAGGAGATTCGGTCTTAGAGATCAAGGTGACCCCAAACCGCTCGGACTGCTTGAGCTACCTGGGAGTCGCCAGGGATTTAGCGGCCAAACTAGGCCGCACCCTGCGGGAGTTTAAGGGGATCCCCCAGGATGCCCAAGGGCTATTAGATACGGCCCCCCATATCACAGACACCCAACCTCTCAAAGTTTCCATCCACGGAGAATCCCTAAGCGACCGATTTGTAGCCCTTGTGGTCCACGGCGTCGCGGCTAAACCATCTCCCGACTGGATGCAAAAGCGGCTAAAGTCTGCAGGGATGCGGCCTATCAATATCATCGTCGATGCCACCAACTATGTGATGTTGGAGTTTGGCCAGCCTTCCCATGCCTACGACCTGCGGGCGATCAGGGGAGGGGAGATTGGGGTGCGGGCTCTTGAGGGGCCCGAGACCTTTGTGACTCTTGACGGTGTGACCCGGTCTCTTAATCAGGGCGACCTGGTGATTGTCGATGGAGAAGGGGTTCTCGGGCTTGCGGGGGTGATGGGAGGCGCTGCCAGCGAGGTGCGCGACGACACCACGTCCATCGTGATCGAAGTGGCGGCTTTTTCCCGGACCATGGTGCGCAAGACCTCAAAAAGGCTAGGTCTACAAAGCGAGGCGTCCTACCGGTTTGAGCGGGGGACCGATCTAAGCCGCTTGGTCCAGGTGGCCCTGCGGGTCGCCGCCTTGATTAAGGGGGAGGGGGTTCCCCTGTCCCAAGAAAGTCTCCAGGGCCAGGTGTTTAAGGATCTCGGGCTGGGACCGATCTCGGATTTTTATCCCGGTAAGGGAAGTCCTCGGGTGATCGCCCTGAGGCTCAGTTTTTTAAGACAGATGCTACCCCAAACGCCGGCTTTGTCCCGGGACACTGTGATCGGAATCCTGGGGCGACTGGATCTTAAATATTTAGACGGCAACGAAGACCGCTTGGTCTTTCAGGTGCCTACCGCTCGCCATGATCTGGAACGGGAGGTGGACCTGGTGGAAGAGGTGGCCCGTATCCACGGCTACGACAAGGTGGGAGAGCAGATCCCCACCATGGGGATTAAGCCAAATCTCGAAAATCCTATCGTCGAATTTCTCGAAGACCTGCGGACGATCACCGCCCAGCGAGGACTCGTCGAAGTGGTGAGTTTTCCCTTTACCAGCGAAGAGGACTACAGGTCCTTGGGATTGAGCCCCGATCATTTATTTTGGCCACAGGTAGCTTTGCAAAATCCCATGAGCGAACGCTATGGATTTCTGCCGACCACGCTGCTTCCTTGTCTGCTGCGGGCAGCCCAGAACAACCGGGCACGGGGTGATTTTGGCGGGCGGATCTTTGAATTAGGGAGAGGGTATTTTGGATCCTCCAAGGATTTTGCCAGTAAGAAGGGATCTGAAGGTTGGAAAGCCCTGACCAGTCCTTCTTCCCATATCAGCTTCAAGGCTCGGGAGGAGTCCAGCCGTCCCCAGGAACGCCTCTGGCTGACAGGGGTGTTAGACCAGCCTAAAGTCCAAAAAAAATGGGATGGCCCCCAGCAGGCGGTGGACTTTTTTATGGGCAAACGACTGATCTCCGAGATCCTAGGAGCTTTTGGGGGAGCTTTTGGGGGAGCTTTTGGGATCCAAGGTTTGAATTGGAGCGCGCCCCAGGGGGACGACGTCCCCTGGTTGCATCCTGGCAGGTCAGCCTGGGTGATGATCGGACAGACCCGAGTAGGATATGTGGGTGAGCTGCATCCTGATGCGACCGTGCGGTGGCAGGGAGAGGGGGACGCGCCCCTTGTGTTTGAACTGATGGTGGATGGGCTCTTTAAAAAGCTGCAAAAGCAGCGTTCCCAAGGGATTTCACTCCAGCACCAGTTTTCCAAGTATCCCGGTATCAGCCGGGATCTAGCTTTGCTGTGTGAGGGGGCTTTAACCCATGGGGAGGTGGTGGCTGCTTTGGAAGGGTTTAAGGGAAAGCGTTTTCTAGAGTCCTGGGAGCTGTTTGACTGCTACCAAGGTCCCCATGTTCCCGAAGGTAAAAAAAGCCTCGGCTACCGTCTCAATTTTCGGTCTCCAGACAAGACCTTAACCGACCCGGAGATCGAGGCGGAAGCTAGCCAGGTCCTCACCTGGCTTACGGAAAGACTGGGTGTGTCCCAACGCTGAGGTTGTGGCTTAGCTGAGGAAAAACCGATGTAAACCTCAGCAGCAAAGATTGGTTAGCAATCGTCGCAGAGGCTAAAGTGTTGTTTAAGGATTACTTCATTAATGATTTTATTGGGTACCAGGAACAAGAAATTCTTTATAAAGAATGGTGGTAAACTTTAACAAACATAAGTGTTGCCAGAAAAGGATCTATGCCAGCCTGGGTGGACTTCCCTTTAGGTGTTTGGGACTTACACCCCATGTCTTGATTCCTCCATGATTTGCTATGAAAAGCGTGATGTTTTTCGAAACATTTCACGAAGAGCAAAAGCCGATAGGGTAATCGTCGATATGCTCCTATATCGAGCGAACGCTATGGATTCCTGCCGACCACGCTGCTTCCTTGTCTGCTGCGGGCAGCACAGAATAACCGAGCAAGGGGTGATTTTGGAGGACGGATCTTTGAATTAGGGAGAGGGTATTTTGGATCATCCAAGGATTTTCCCAGTTAGCTAAGCCGCTCGACATATGGGTCGATTAGTATGAGGTGATCGCGCTCCAGACTGGCCCAAAAGAGCCCTCTGATACGGCGCGTGAATGAAAGTCTCGGCGTCGATAAAGTTTTCGTTCTATAGATAAGTGCTTCAAGGAGAGAGCGGGCCACACGCTCTTTTTCTCCGTCTGGGAGGGTCTCATCAAAGGATATGCCGTTTACGTTAACGCCTCCTTCACGGAGGTCGTCGTACACAAGGTAGCCGACCTCGTGCCCATCTTCCTCACAGACCAGCATTGGACTCGATATCAAACGCTCCTCAGAAGGGCCGATGCGGGATGCGCTAACCGAGACCTTGCACTCATAGTTCGAATCTTTTACCACCAAATTGGTCGAAGTGTTCATGAGGCTAGATGATTGTGACATATCCGGTTTGCTCCAAGCGATCGAAAAACGACTTCGCGTTCAGTCGGATCCTACCAGATATCACCGAAATAGGGCAAGAATAATCAGCGACTATAGTCGCCGCCAGAGCTTGGGCAATTCCCCTACCACGAAAAGACTCATGAAGATAGACCCCCTGTGAAACAGGAGGAGTCTCATCGAAGAGGAACCAGTGTCCAGCATGAGCCCCATCTTCAAAGACGTCGACCCTGAAGGCTTTGGCCTCTCCAAATCGCTTTTCAAGAGTTGTGCCGGTCCAAGTGAATGTAAGTTCACCATATTTTTGCGTCATTCCATTTGCTCTTGTCTACCTTGGTTAAAAGCTCCTCATTTATACCGCAAAGTTAACGATGGTGAAATGAGGCACACAAAACTTCGGCAGGTTTTTGGTAGTTCAGAACTGGTGATCCATATTATGTCTTATATCGCAAATACTAGGCATATCCCAACGATGGGGATTAAGCCGACCCTCGAAAATCCTATCGTCGAATTTCTCGAAGACCTGCGGACGATCACCGCCCAGAGGGGACTGGTGGAGGTGGTGAGTTTTCCCTTTACCAGCGAAGAGGACTACCGGTCCTTGGGGCTGGGCCCCGATCATTTGTTTTGGCCCCAGGTGACCTTGCAAAATCCCATGAGCGAACGCTATGGATTTCTGCCGACCACGCTGCTTCCTTGTCTGCTGCGGGCAGCCCAGAACAACCGGGCACGGGGTGATTTTGGAGGGCGGATCTTTGAATTAGGGAGAGGGTATTTTGGCTCCTCCAAGGATTTTGCCGGTAAGAAGGGATCTGAGGGTTGGAAGACCCTGACCAGTCCCTCTTCCCATATCAGCCACAAGGCCCGGGAGGAGACCAGTCGTCCCCAGGAACGCCTCTGGCTGACAGGGGTGTTGGACCAACCTAAGGTCCAAAAAAAATGGGATGGCCCCCAGCAGGCGGTGGACTTTTTTGCGGGGAAGCGTCTGATCTCCGAGATCCTAGGAGCTTTTGGGGGAGCTTTTGGGGGAGCTTTTGGGGGAGCTTTTGGGGGAGCTTTTGGGATCCAAGGTTTGAATTGGAGCGCGCCCCAGGGGGACGACGTCCCATGGTTGCATCCTGGCCGGTCAGCCTGGGTGATGATCGGACAGACCCGAGTAGGATATGTGGGTGAGCTGCATCCTGATGCGACCGTGCGGTGGCAGGGAGAGGGGGACGCGCCCGTTGTTTTTGAACTGATGGTGGATGGTTTGTTTAAGAAACTTCAAAAGCAGCGTTCCCAAGGGATTTCACTCCAGCACCAGTTTTCCAAGTATCCCGGTATCAGCCGGGATCTAGCCCATTGTCGAGGTCACTGGCTGCAAACCATCTGAAGCTGGCGCGTTATGTATTCAAGGCATTCTTCTATTAAAATTAAATGACTTTTCTCATCGAACAATGCAATGGGATACCGTTGCCGATGTTTATGGCTTGGCAAACTATCAAGCAAGCGATTGGTACGTTAAATTTACGCTGTATGAAGAGGGTGAACAAATAAAGTTAGAAGAGATTTCCTTTCATCCTCCAAAAAAGGAGCTAAAATTAGTCGATGGTCGGGTACTTCCAGGCACAGAAGGAGATGAGTCATGACATTAAAACTTAGATGCGGTGAATGTGGGCATCGGGGTTTGGTTGTGAAAAATGTCCGAGATTGGTGGGGTTTTCCTTGGAAGGAGTATCCATATGTCACCATACAAGTAGACTTTAGTTTGCCCGTGTGTCCTCAGTGTAACAATGTTGTGATACCCGGCGATGCCTTACATGGGCTGGATCAGGTATTAGAGAAATCCATTTTGAAAATGGTTTCATCTTTATTGGCAGAAATAAAAGATAAATACCATCTGTCATACAAAGTAATTGCGCATCTTACGGGGGTGACCCCTCAATATATGTCCATGCTACTAAATGAAAAAAAGATACCGTCCTATCACTTTGTTCAGCTTTTACGAATTATCCGCAAACATCCTGAGATACTTGATGAGTTAAAGAGCGAGAAATTCGGTACCTAATTAAAATTTACGAGAGAGTCGAGCAATTAGAAACCTCAAAAAAAATGGGGCCTGTCATGGGAATTGCAGATCTGTGTTTTTTCATAGATGGTGCTAACTTCATTTACGGTTTCCAGGTGAGCAGTCTCGGGCTTGCGGGGGTTATGGGAGGCGCTGCCAGCGAGGTGCGCGACGACACGACGTCGATCGTGCTCGAAGTGGCGGCTTTTTCCCGAACCATGGTGCGGAAGACCTCAAAAAGGCTTGGTCTGCAAAGCGAGGCTTCCTACCGGTTTGAGCGGGGCACGGATCTAAACCGCTTGGTCCAGGGGCCCTGCGGGTCGCAGCTTTGATTAAGGCAAAGGGGGTCCCGCAGTCCCAAGAAAGTCTCCAAGGCCAGGTGTTTAAAGATCTCGGGCTGGGACCGATCACGGATTTTTATCCCGGTAAAGGAAGCCCTCGGGTGATCGCCCTGAGGCTCAGTTTGACCGTCTGGTCTTTCAAGTGCCGACGGCCCGCCACGATCTGGAGCGGGAGGTCGACCTGGTGGAAGAGGTGGCCCGTATCCACGGCTACGACAAGGTGGGAGAACAGATCCCCACCATGGGGATTAAGGGGTGGGCCCCAGCCTTTGCACGTGCTCCCACACCGCACCACTCCCGGAGAGGACCACGCCGATGCTTGCTTCGGGGACATCGACCCCTTCGTTGAGGACTTTTGACGTCCATTCTAATGCCCTGGGATTTTATAAAATTCGGGCTTCGACCGCTCCGTCGGCCAAAAGTCACTCCGAGTCGTCCGCCCCGACGCGTCCCTTTAGAGAGTTAGATCCCACTCCTGCCTCTTTTTCGTTCAAAATTCCTCCCCCAACTTTTCCCTTGCCGAAAGCTGATTATGACGCCGGCAGGTAAGGGCAAGATTTTCTACCTCGTGGGTACCCCCATGACAGTGCATCGTCTGGACGTGATCGAGCTCTAAGTTAAACTTTTCCTTGCAACGACTCCCATCCACCTCCGTCCAAGTGCAGCGTCCGTCGTCCCGAGACCAAACCTCATGGCGCACAGCCATGGGAATTGCAGTCCGGTGTTTTTTCGCAGTTGGTTTCACCTCTGGAGTCACCGAATCCGGGACCACAGTCTCGGTCGGCGTTCGTCCCGGGGCGACACCCTCCTCGGTGTTCTTCCCCTGCCCCTTCTTTTCTTGTCTCTGCTTGGCCCTTTCAGCCTTTCGCAAAGGATCACGGTGTTCAAGGAGATCCCCTAAGGCACTGATCACCACCTCGGCATTCTTTGGTACATGACCCCCATGGGACATTACCTCGCGGGCACGGTCCAAAAGAGCCATCTCGGCTAAGGATCAAGGAGTTAAAGTCAGTGTGATTTGAACGGTCTCTTGTCCTGGCAACAGCGTTTTCCGCAAGGGTTGGGCCCGGGACGAATCAGTTGGCCAACCGTATGGTCGAACAAATTTCATAATAGCAATCGTGGAGTCTAACACCGTTCAGGTAAGAGTAGCTCCATCGGGGCGCCTTTGTGTTTTGAATTTTACAAAGAGTACCTCGTTTTTTTTAATTTATTCGATACCTATTACCTAAACGGTGTTATTTGTGTATTTTTAAGATGCAAGCTATAATTTTAAGGCTATTAAATTAGATATTGGTTATCTATCCCCCATCGGATGACCCCCATGAACCTACGTTTGACCAGACGCCGCACCTATGGACTCCTTCAGAGGATTCTCCATTGGTGGATTGCGCTGACGACCCTGGGCCTGATGGCGACAGGGGTCCTAGGCTCCCAGCTGGGCGGTAGTGGGGATAAGGTTTTTGTTAGACAGCTCCATCTCTTTACCGGAAAACTCCTTATCGTCGGCTTTGTAGGTCGTATCCTTTGGGGTATCATAGGCCCATCCCATGCTAAATTTTCGGCTTTGGTTTATCTCAAGTCATGGCTTAGCATGCTTAAGTCGCCGCGAATCCTTACTGCTGACGGGGATTTTGGGCATCATCCGCAAGCCTCCCTTTCCTATATTGGCCTGTATGGCATCCTCCTCGCGGGAGTCGCTTCGGGCCTCGGTCTCGCTGCCATCCTCTATGGGGATGGTCTATTGGGAGACTCACTTATCGATCAATATGCCCGCTTAGATCTGGTGGAAACAGTCCACGGGAGCACCGTGTGGTTGATGGGGTTTTTTATCGTGACCCATATTGCCGCCATGATCTTCCACGAGGGTCGGGACAACATCCCCATCGTCCAAAGTATGTTTTCTGGATACCAATATAGGTCACTAAAAACCCCAACAAGGGAGCAGGACATTGAAAAGATCACTTGAGCTCGTGGCATTGTGTTTTTTGTTTGTTGCAGCCCCGTCCCTAGTCTATGGGGATGTGACCAGCGACATCATCAAAGACTACGAAGGACAGGTCAAGAAGTCTGACAAGTCTTTTGCGGGATTCAGTGCCGAGCGCGGCAAGAAATTCTACTTGGCAGAAAATACCACCAGCAAAGGAGAAAAACTTTCCTGTGCCACCTGCCATACCCCCGATCCAAAAAAATCCGGCAAAACCAAAGCCGGCAAACCCATCGACCCAATGGCCGTTTCTGCTAACAGCAAAAGATACACCGACAAAGCAAAAGTAGAAAAATGGTTTAAGCGAAACTGTAAGGATGTCTACGACCGGGAGTGTACGCCCCTCGAAAAAGGTGATTTTATCACATTTATGAAATCTCTATAAAAGGGCTCCTATGAATCCAGTTCTATCATCGTGGTTGGTACGTGCTACAAAATGGCTGGTTCTGGTGTTAGGCATGGGTGGTACCACAGCCTTGGTCTTCGGACTACCCAACACTGCCCGGAAGACGAGGCCGCAAAAATCCATTTACTATATTCCAGATCAGGAGTACGAGACCGAGTGTGCCGCATGCCATATCGCCTTTCTCCCTGGATTTCTCCCTGCTAGATCGTGGACCAAAATGATGAACGACCTGGAAAATCATTTTGGCGAAAATGCCGCCTTAGACCCTGAACCCAAAGACCGGATTTTGAGGTACCTCATGGAAAACGGGACCGACAGCAAAAAATCAAGTCCAAGGTCCAAACGCATTGGCAAACTCATCCCAAAGGACGAAACTCCCCTACGCATCACCGAAACACCTTTTTGGGTGCGCCGCCACGGCTCCATCCGAGACTGGGTGTGGAAGCGTAAGGACGTGGCCAGCAAAGCCAAATGCGACTCCTGCCACCGGGAGGCTAAAACAGGTGTTTTTGAAGACCACAACGTTTCTGTCCCGAAGGACCAGTGGTGGGAATGGTAGTCCATATGTAAAGGACCGTGTATACCTTCCAGTTTAGCTCGAATCATTATTTTATATAACATAACGTATATATACTATTTCCTTAAAATATTGACCACCATTTTCGTTTTGGTATTCTTCATGAAGTTGGAAGTTCTGGCTTCGACCACTCCGTCGGCCAAAAGTCACCCTTCGACGACTTTCAGTCTCGGCGGAGACTTGGGGCGTCTTGGCATGTCGACACTTGCTAACACCGCCTCAAACAACGATTTTGGCTCAGTCCTGAAGAAGCGGCCCGC
>JBGSUI010000095.1:0-4086 GCA_041736175.1 Oligoflexales bacterium
AAAGCTTGAAGAATGTCAAGAGTTAGACGAATTTGAAACTGAAGACATTGATAATAATGACTAAAAACTCATTTTTTACAGGCCTGACAAATTATAGTTGATAATTTATTTTGATATCAAGTCAAATGGTAAAGACTATACTTCCCTACAAGGTATCTGCCCATTTTGAGATCAGGACCTATAATCCCGCTGGACCACAGGTAACCACTGTCCACTAAATTGTCAAAGAGCTGACCGAAATCCTTGGAGATGGCTGCAAAAGCCCCTGGGAATCTACGGGCAAGCTAGAATGTACCAATTTTAGGAAGCGCGACAAAGCCGTCGATCCTGAGGCGCTTAGCAAAAAGTGGACCCAAAAGCGTTTAAAGATCAACCAGTGTTCAAACTACAATCAGCCTTTAATCTAACAAATCAAGATAAACAATGACAAAAACGTCCTATTAGGGTGTGCATAAATATTGCAACATCAATTGCATCTTTTAAATGTCAATAGGTCATCATCAAACCAAAGCATTGGATTTCAAACCTTCAGCGAGAGATGCCACCATGAAAAAATCTTTAGGTTTTCTCGGAAGACAAAACACTCTTGTGTACATTGTCGTCGCCGGCTCCTGGTCCTGCCAGCAAAGCCAGCTCAAAGGAAGTAACCGGTCGCCCGCACCGGAACCCGTCAAACAAGAGTCCTCTCAAGACTCCCAAAGCTCCCAAGACTCCATAAACAACGAAGTGCAACCCCAAGGCTTAAGTAAAAACCAGACCCAGGCCTCAGATAAAAAGGTTTCCAATACTAAAACCGCTGCTAAAAAGCCAACACCACCCATTGAGCTGCCTCCGGAACCGATAACAGCCCCAACTCCCCCGACTCCAACACCGACTCCATCACCGACTCCTTATACTCCCACTCCTCCTGCGACGACGTCCGCAGCACCTACGCCTCCGGTAACGCCACCATCGCCCGTCACTCCACCCCCAGAGGCTTGCACTCCAGATCGTCCGCCGACATTGGCCTTTGTCCATGTCACCGTCACGTTGTTTTCTAACATGGAGCACGGCTTCCATGTGATCGAAGAGGGTGCCATATTTCAGCTGGTCCAGAACGGCAAAGTTGTGATCGCAGGTCTAGCGACTATGGAGGCGGTGACCAATGGCACCCCAACCGACGGCAACGGAGCATATCCCGGACGAGTGCTTCGCCTCGAAGCAACCTACGCCCCCCAACCCACCAGTGGCAGCGGTACGATCTTTCTGTGCCAGGGCCCCCTTGGTGTGTTGCCACAATCGGCAGACTGCCAGAATCTCCCAGAGACGCATGCTCGCGATCCAGAGCGTCCTGTGGAAATCCGCGGCCAGCCTGTGAGTTGGACCGTCTCTGGAGGCCAGAGCTTTGGCCTTATGGCGGGTGGTTCCGTTCCTAATATCAATGTCCAGGGCGGCAATTTTAACGTCTCTGGCTATCATCCTGTGTTTGCAGCCGCTGCACCTGGGGCAGCGTTCAAAGACTTTCAGTCCCCTCTGGTCCTCGACCTAAACAAAAATGGTCGGTTTGATCTGATCGATGTGTGGGACGACTCCACCCCCGTTCGCTTTGACCTCAAAGGCGATGGACGCCGAGGCCGCACCGGCTGGGTTAGTCCAGAGGATGGCTTGCTGGGACTTGATGTCAACAAAAATGGGACCATCGATTCGGGCGAAGAACTTTTTGGCGAATACTCCGTGGGCGCTGGTCCCAAGGCGGGTCAAAAGACTTTTGACAACGGTTTCCTCGCGCTTTCACAGTTTGATACCAATCAAGATCGCCTGATCGACGCCAGGGATCCGATTTATAGCCAGCTCGTCCTCTGGCAGGATCTCAATTCAGATGGAATCTCCCAACCCAACGAACTCAAACGTCTCCCTGAGCATTATATTAAATCCTTTAGTCTCAAATATATGACTATGAAACCAGGGTCTGACCGTTTTGTAAAAAATAACGAGGTTCGTCTCCTAGGGACCTTTCAAACCACAGATGGCCATATCTGGGGGCTCGCAGATGTTTGGTTTAAGCAGCGTCGTTATACCGATGGCCAACTGGTCCAAAAATGAATCACTAAAGGGAGTCCAACATGTCACGAATAAAGTTTTATATAAGTCTTGTCACTTTAGGAACTGGAATGGTCATCGGCTGTATGGCCGATATGTCTCAGGATTTGGATAGCGGTTCAGGTGTCTATGCCATGACGGAATCAGGAAGCCAACGGGTGAGCGAGATTACCGACTTTAAATCGGCAGAGGCTTTTGCCAAAAAGCAGGGCTACTACGATGAGTCCCGTTGCCATACCTATCTCAAAGGTGGGGAGCCCGTCTGGTTTTCGGGATCTTATGGAAGCGAGGGCGAGGCTGGGCAAGCCTATGGTTCCATCGTTAAGAGATCCATTGGTGGGCGCGATGTGTTTTTATATCACCAAAAGGGAATGACGACGTACCAAGGTATGAATCCCCCCGGACTTGCGGCGATGAGCGGCGAATCCCGGTGGGATCTTAGCAGATACCAGCGCCTCTTGGCCGATATCGCTTTTGGTCGCGGGAGCGCCCATGGCCCCCAATACCAAAGAGTGGAAGGCGAAGTGATTGGCCAGCTCAGCGGCGGGACCGCTGGGGGTAGCGTCGCCTACGGCGAGGCCCTTAAGCTAACCCTCGTCAACAACCAAACACAGACCAAGACCATCATTATTTTTGTCAAAAACCAAGGGCCAAGGATGATGGAATTCCGGGAGCAAGGCAGCGTCGCAGGCACTGCCAAGGTCTATATCGGATCCACTCAAAACTAATTAACAGTTAGAAGCTAAACCCAATCTCAACTCCGCCTTCGCCGCGGGTCGCATAGATGTCATGAATTTTGCTCTTTTCGCTTTCGGTCATTTGTTCAGCATTCAGCGGGGCAAGACTCTGTGTCGCTGCTGGAGAATTTTTCTCCTTGCGGACTTGGCTGGTGCCTTCTTGATCCGTGACAGTCGATGCAAAATGCCGCAGTCCCAGGTAGGCACCGATCAGAAGCGGCACATCTTTACCCACATAACGGTAGCCAAAGCGGCCATGGGCGGTAGGTCCTTTAAGGTCCGCAAGCCGACTGGTATAGTTGGGATCGACACCAGGAGAGAGCGCGGTGGAAAGGGATTTATCGGGCTTTAGCCAATCCACCGACTCCGTGCGGTAACCTGCACCAACGCCCCAGTAAAATCCAGCCATAGCCATAGGATCATTGTAGACCGAGTAGATAAAGGAAATAGCTTGGGCTCTGGTAAGCCTCGAATTGGAATCTGGGTCATTTTTCGGGGCCTCTTCTTGGACCCCTTTATTGAGGATTTCTAAGGCGAGGCCTCCCTGACCCGCAAGGTTAAACTCCCCGTGGAGGGTGGTTTCACCTAAATTAATGATTGGAATTGAGATATTCATGGTCTGCGCGCCTTTTTTTTGGCTAAATGACCCACCTTGTCCCAAAGCCATCCCAGACATCAAAACAGTCGAGGTGAAAGAAGCTAGGAAAACTCCAAAAATCGGATTGATTTTCATAAAAAATCTCGCTACATGGGGTGTTTAGTTGGACGCGGGAATCAGTAGCAAAAAAAGGCAGGTAAATCTTGTAGATCGCAATTTATATAATAAAGTATTTTTTGTTTTCAAGCAAGGGGAGCATTCAGTCACCTTTTGCGAGAAACCAAAAGAAATCATAAAAGCCTGGTGGGGGCTTACTTCCTGAGCAAAATCCATGATGATCAAGATCATGGCCAACTGATTCGTCCCGGGCCCAACCCTCGCGGCGAACAGTCCTTGGCATTGCCGACCTGGATTTTTTCCAACTGGGCTCCACCTATGGAGTCACCGAATCTGGGACCGTAGCTTCGGGCGTCGTTCGCCCCGGGACGAACTGGCTCTAAAAACATTCTATTTTTCAGAAAAAGCTTGACAGGTTTTGGGGCTTCCAAAAGTGGTCCTATAAGATCCTCTTCGGGAAATTTGCTGATTTTTCTGTCTCAAATCGACTAGGGGCGCCCCATAAACAAATTTGCCGCTTCGAGGGACGTTTTTAAAAAAGACCGCAGACTCCGA
>JBGSUI010000113.1:0-24884 GCA_041736175.1 Oligoflexales bacterium
TTGCGAGTACGAAAATAAGACCGGACCATGTGAGCCACCCGGATGGCCTATCCAGGACAATGGCTCGCTGGCTCACGTGGCCGGAGACAAGCGAAGCGCGTCAGTCATAAAATTAAACGCCAACGGGTAGAGGATGGAAAAAAATCTAAAGGTGTCTTAGAATTTCATTGCGCCAACAGAACTGAAACGGACTGCGTCAATGGGCGTGAAACGCAACACGAGGAAACGCAAAACTTGGTTTATGACGGCACCTGTAGCGATCTCCTCAATGCTGATCCATTCATCCCAGAGATTGCAGCTGCCCATGTCATTGCGCGTCAAATGCGTCAGCAGTTCTCAAATGAAACTCTCGCTTATCTAACCAAGATACTCAGAGACCAAGCAAGACGATCGATCCTACACCCGCAAATGCAACTCAATTCGCCGAATCAAGCACTCGCCGAACAGCAGCTCGATGCTCTAATCGAAGAACTCACTAAATAGCCCCGTATCCAGTCTTGCCGACTCCTCGCGGACCAAACAAGAAAAAACTATTTCATTTTGATAAGTTATATAGTCGTCGGATCATAATCCGAATTTTAACGCTTTTTTCGGGGTGAGTTCAAGTACGCGCCACAATCAGCTTTCGGCAAAGGAAAGGCTGGGAGAAGAGTTCTGGGCCAAAAAGAGACAAGAGCGGGACCTAACTCTCTTGAGGGCGTGTCGTCCCGGGACGAACTTCTCTTATGGCCTACGCTAGGGTCGAAGCCAAAAGTCACGACTGCAGGAAGAATGTGTGCGGGCCAGCAAATCCCGCGATCGAGACCCAGCTACTAAGACTCCCCACCTGGACTGGGCTACTGCGGGAAGTCGTCGACCCAAGGCCCAGCTGGCCAACAGAGTTATCTCCAAAGCCCCAAAGGGTGCCGTCCGTGCGGCGAGCTACAGTGTGGTAGTATCCCACCGCCACCTCTGTCCAGCTGCTAAGACTTCCCACTTGGACTGGACTACTGCGGTGAATCGTCGACCCAAGGCCCAGCTGACCGTAAGTGTTACGCCCAAAAATCCAAAGGGTGCCGTCCGTGCGGCGGGCCACCGTGTGGTAGCTTCCCCCTGCCAGCTTTGTCCAGCTGCTAAGACTCCCCACCTGGACTGGGCTACTGCGGGAAGTCGTCGACCCAAGGCCCAGTTGGCCGTAAAAGTTATACCCAATAACCCAGAGGGTGCCGTCCGTGCGGCGGGCCACGGTGTGGTGGGATCCCCCCGACACTTCCGTCCAGCTGCTAAGAGTCCCCACCTGTACCGGGCTACTGCGGTGATTCATGTGGCCCAGGCCTAGCTGACCGTAAGCGTTGCGGCCAAAAGACCAAAGGCTGCCGTCCGTGCGGCGGGCCACGGTGTGGTGGGCTCCCCCCGCCACTTCTGTCCAGCTGCTCAGACTTCCCACCTGAACTGGGCTACTGCGGTTAATCCCGTCGCCCAGGCCTAGCTGGCCGTAAGCGTTGCGTCCAAAAACCCAGAGGGTGCCGTCCTTGCGGCGAGCTGCGGTGTGCCAGGCTCCCCCCGCCACCTCAGTCCAGCTGCTAAGACTCCCCACCTGGACTGGGCTACTGCGGTGAGTCATGTCGCCCAGGCCCAGCTGACCATAAGAGTTACGCCCAAAAGCCCAGAGGGTGCCGTCCGTGCGCCTTACCACGGTGTGGTAGGCTCCCCCCGCCACTTCCGTCCAGCTACTTAGACTCCCCACCTGGACCGGGCTACTGCGGGAAGTCGTCGACCCAAGGCCCAGCTGGCCGTAAGAGTTATTCCCACAAGCCCACATGGTGAGTTGGGTCTGTTTCTTTTTCTTAAACAGCATCATGTTGCCAAACGCCAGCCCCTGATCCCCCTCCAGCGCCAGCCAAGACCCTAAAGCTACTTTGGGCAGGGTGCCGATCAGATCCCGTCGCGAGAGGGTATCGGGTTCTTGGGGCTTACCAGAAGCTTCAGGGGGAGAGGGGAGAGCCTCTTTTTCTGGCGCTTCCACAACAAGTTGCGCAGGGACTATGTCTTTGCGTTCATCAGTCATAATGGCTCGCCTCGCTTTGGTAAGAAAAAATAAAATGTTCTGAAATCAGGGTATCAGACAAGAGCAAGGCCAGTCAATTCAGTTTAGTGAGAAGATTCCCAGCTAGGTATTTGAGGGTAATCACGAAAATCCTCACGGTACTCCTGAACCAACCCTTGAAAAAACGGTGATCGATGGCTATAAAAAGCCCCAGAGTGGGTTCTCCGATTGACTCCGTCCGAGAATCGAGCTTGAATCCATGTTGTGGTATCGATTCTGCGGAGACAACATGGACATTAACTACGAATTGCTGGCCCTTGAGTTTCACGAGCGGGAACCTAAGGGCAAAATCCATACGGGTTTGTCTAAACCCCTGGATTCCCAGATGGACCTGGCCATCGCCTACTCGCCGGGAGTCGCCGGGCCCTGTCGCGAGATCCACAAAAACCCCGATCTATCCTACCGGTATACCGGGCGGGGCAATCTCGTCGGTGTTATCACCAACGGGACCGCGGTTTTAGGCCTAGGAGATATCGGCCCCTTTGCGGCCAAGCCGGTGATGGAGGGCAAGGCAGCACTCTTTAAGAAATTTGCGGATATCGATGTGTTTGACCTGGAGCTTAACTGCCAGGATGCCGATGAGTTCTGTGCCGCGGTCAAAGCTTTAGAACCCACCTTTGGGGGAATCAACCTCGAAGACATCAAAGCTCCTGAATGCTTTTATATCGAAGAGCGCCTGCGGGCGACCATGTCGATCCCGGTCTTTCACGACGACCAACATGGCACAGCGATCATCGCTTCGGCGGCATTTATCAACGCCCTGGAAATCACCGGCAGGACCATCGAAGCTACCCGGGTGGTTTTTTCGGGAGGTGGCGCAGCAGCGATCGCAACGGCGACGATGTTTATCACGTTAGGGGTTAAACCTGAAAATATTTTGATGGTCGATAGCAAGGGGGTCATCTTCGAGGGTCGGGAAAAGGGAATGAATGCCTATAAGGCCCATTTTGCCCGCAAGACTTCCTTGAGGACTCTTGCCCAAGCCCTCGTGGATGCAGATGCCTTTGTGGGCGTCTCCCAAGCCAACGTTTTAGATCCCGCTGCCCTTAAGGCCATGGCTCCAAACCCGATTATCTTTGCCCTGGCCAATCCTGATCCAGAGATTAAACCAGATCTCGCTAAGAGCGTACGCCCAGATGCCATCATCGCCACAGGGCGCAGCGATTATCCCAATCAGGTGAATAACGTCCTAGGCTTTCCCTTTATTTTTCGCGGCGCCCTGGATGTCCAGGCGCGGACCATCAACGATGCCATGAAACTCGCCGCCGCCGAGGCCATAGCCAAACTGGCAAAAGAAGAAGTCCCGGAAGAAGTCCTCAAAGCCTACACTAAAAACGACCCCTATACCTTTGGCCGAGACTACCTGATCCCAAAACCCGTCGATCCTAGAGTGCTCCTATATGTGGCACCCGCCGTAGCAAAAGCAGCCATGGACTCCGGGGTGGCTCGATTAAAAATCGATCTCGATGAATACCGGCACAAAATCGAGATGATCCTCGGACCGACCCGCCGTATGATCCGCACCTTGCGCAACCAAATCAACGAAGCAACCGTCCTCAACAAGAAGCGCCCAACCATCGTCATCCCCCATGGCCACGATAGCCGGGTGATTAAGGCTGCAAGCCAGGTTTATTATGAGGGTGGTGATATAAACATCATTCTATTAGGATCGCCAACCACCATCCTCGAACATGCAGAAGCTCTCAGCATCAAGAATTTTGACAAAAAAGTGGAGATCATCGATCCCTTAAAAGACCGGAGACTCCCCGCTTTTTGCGAAGATCTCTACACACTCAGACAACGGAAAGGGGTGTCCCGCTTAGCTGCCACCGAGCTGCTGCGCAACCACAATTATTACGCCGCTATGATGGTCCGCCAAGGCGTTGCTGATGCTATGATAAGCGGGCTGATTGAACCCTATGTGCGTTCTCTCCGGCCCATCCTTGAGGTGATCGGCTGCCCCCCTCAGGCGACCCTCGCAGGTGTGAATATCCTCGCTTACGGCAAAAAACTGTTTTTTATCGCCGACGGGACGATCAATATCGATCCAAGCCCTGAAAAACTCGCTGATATAGCAGAAACGACTGCTGCCTTTGCCCGAAAATATCTCACCGAGCCCATTAGGGTGGCGCTCCTCTCGTTTTCTAGTTTTGGTTCCAACAATCATCCTAAAAACCAAAAAGTGGCGCGGGCTACCCAGCTCCTAGGACAGAGGAAGGTCCCTTTTGCCTTTGACGGGGAGATCCAGGCCGATATAGCCCTGAGCGCTAAGCTCCAAGAGAGTGAGTTTCCCTTTTGCCAGCTTGGTGGCAGTGCCAATGTCCTGGTGTTTCCTGATCTGGAGTCGGCAAACATCTGTTACAAAGTCCTTTCGAGCCTTAAGGAATGCAAGGTCATCGGCCCAATTCTCTTAGGCCCTACTCATCCAGCCAATATCCTGGAGCGAAGCGCTACGACCCATGAGTTGGTCAATATGATTTATATCACGGCACTCCGCTGATAAGCGGAGAGAGGCCAGCTTCAGGGAAGAAATCGATGGAAGATTTTACGGATGGGTCAATTTTGGAGGGGGTTCCCTATCGGGAATGATGCAGAGTGATCGAAGGCCGCTGAAGCTTGGCTCCCTATCAGAATCCGTTAAATTCCCAGTGCTGTATCCAGATGGTTCTTTTATAAAGATTCCGGCTTTTCAAGGATTAACTTGCATCCGCTAGGCCTCTACGTCAATGGCCTTGCGAGAATTCCCCTCCGTTTATCCACCATGGCTTTTATTCTAACCACCGTGGTGATTTTACACCCCTTCTCACAATCACAGGTGAGCTATGCCCTGGACCCTTAGACCATTGCCTCCAAAACTCACAGGAACTCGGTGACGGGCTTTAAATCCTTGACCGTATCCAGACGATTGACAAAATATGAGAACAATCCCCAATTTGTTAAAATTGATTTACTGATTCTTGATAGAATTTACGAGTGTTTCATAGGCGTCATAAATTTCCCGAGTTTTTATTTTGGCTGCTTCTGAATTTCCCACTTTATCAGGATGGTTTTTTAGCAACATTTGATTTCGAGCTGCTTTGAGAGTTTCAGGGTCTAATTTCTTATTGGGATCAAGACCCAACGTCTGGAATGCTTTGATGATTTTAGCGTTAAAGTTAGCTACGGGTTTAGATAGTAAATTATCTAAGAAGATATCCTTTAAGGGCATAAATTTGACTTCTGAAGCACAATTTTGTAAGGCGATGCCTACTAACACGCCATTCCTTTTGTCTAGTACTGGAGCGCCTGTCAAGCTTGTTTTTTGGTCAGTGTCATCTCTACCATTAAATTCAAAACTGCGAAGCGTCCATTTATGACCAGAATGATAGGCGCTGTTCGAAGGTGCATATGCTAAAAATTCAATATTTGAAGCCTTCCCCGTGCGCTCTATACTTGGTAAAACAATTTCTTTAACTTCAGCTTGTAATTCTAAAACTACAAAATAGTAAGCCCAAGGATTTTGTACGGGTAATTTAATCGTTTTAACTATTCCGATTTCTTTTAATGGTTTACCTTTCGAGTAAAAGGATAAAGAATATGGTGAACCACAATGTAACGCGCCGGTAATTGCATGTTTTGGTCCAATCATCGTCGCATGACATACTTTATTGTCACTAGAATGCGTCATTGCGACAAAGTTTTCTTGTTCAGAAGGACCTTGATCGGCGTTAGCGGCGCTGAGATCTGAAGATGTTTTTTGAAGACAAGATGTAAATAGTAATGTGTATACAAAATAATAAGTTAGATACCTAAACAAAACTACGACGTTAAGGCTTCTTTTTTGTTTTCCAAAATGGTTACATAAATGCATTGTGAATTTCCTATTTTGTAATTGAGTGATATCACAAAACATGCATTTTATATGCCTAGGTTATTTTCAACATTGTCGCTTATTTATTTAGTTTTTTGTGACTAAGAGTTTGACGCCTAGGTGTCCTATTTGACACCTTAAGGCTCCTTTAAGGCTCTAATGCAGAGATTGAGGGGAATCTAAAACTCCAGAATGTATACCCATTTATTGAGGTTAGTAGGAGATGGCCGTACTCCAAAACAGCGCATGATCATAAAGTCCTGGTGATTTTAGACCCGAGCTGATGACCACCGAATATTCGGTGTCCCCAATCAATGGTGCGAGTCTATACTCCCGATCCTCTTCGCCGTTTGACGTTGGCATTATGGGCTGTTCTGAAATAAGCGTCGTCCCTAAGTAAAGAGCGACTCTTCCAGTTTGACCAAATCCGCAGCTCCGCTTGATCAACAGATGCCCCTCGGTGCTCTGTTCTAAAGTCCTAAAAGTCATTTTGAACTCGGTCATGGGCTTTAAATCCTTGACTGCATCCACAGAATCCTGGGTGCAGCCTTCGTAGGCCGCAGGACTGGAATCCCCAAGATGAACTGGGGCGGTGCTGAATTCTGCTACAAAAACTTGGTCCATCTCCTTATTTTTAATATTGACCTTAATATTTTTTACGGACCTAATCGCTTCAACGGCACCCGTGATTTCTAAGTCGAATTTGACGTGCTCGACTAACCACCGACTACTCACGCTGACTAACGATGGGGTAGAGTCGAAGGCTAATACCGTTAGTTCAGGGGCCGATTTAAAGGTGTACCTCTTATTGCCGTCTTCTCGCAAAAAGCAGGAAATTTTGTTGGATTTTTCACAAACCAAGAACATACCACTGATCGGCTGCGGCCTATCAGCAACAGAATCCTCTGGACTATGGGTCGACTCCCCTACAGATCCTGATGTGGTGTTTTTGTTTGGTTTATCTTGCTTTCGATTGAGTTTTTCGTCTCCTTTTTCCTGGGAACTTGCCTCCGCTTCCATTGGAACGGCTACACCTTGTGCATCCTTGGCACTCCGTAGTTGAGTCGTCTCTTTGCTCCCATTCAGAACTTGTAATGAAGATGAACAACCAAAATTGGCTATTGTAAGCAGTGTATAGAGTCCTAAAATAGGTTTCATTGTGTCCTCCTATAGAAAGCTTATCGGGCAACTCCGATTTTTTATGAGCAATCGACTATTTTTTAGTTATATCAGAATCTTAAAAGACAGAGTTACATACAGAGTCGAACAGCTCATGTTTAATGATCCAAGCAGGGGCTCACTCCTTTATAGCGGAGCTGGAAGCTTAACTTGAAATTTTGGACAAAACCCCCTAGGTTGGCCCATGCTGCGGCATCTTTAGGTACGAAAAAGGAATACTAAATTCCTCCATTTTTTGGTCTTGCGTTGCTGCAGAAACTGAGGTACTCATTTGCCATCAGTCTTAAAGAATAACCAGGACGACCATGACTTTCGATCTGAGTGAAGATCTAAAACAGGTGATTGACCAATATCTTGATGGCCATAAGACCAGGTCTTTGGCGACTCTTTCAAGGATATCTGGAGTCTCCTATACGACGCTCCGGCGGTTTGCGCAGCGGGAAGGAACTCCTACGGCAGAGCCGGTTCTCAAAATCCTAGATTCCACCTTAGGCACCCGAGAAAAAATCGAATTTCTAGAAAAACATTTTCCGGAGATTGCCCGGACCATTTCTCGGTATGCCCAAAAAGCCAGTCGCGAAGAAGACCCCTCTCGGGAAAACTTAAAAATGTTCTACCGCCGAGACCCCCATAATTTAATCCTCAATCTAGCGATCAGTGTAAAGGGAACCGAAGTCAAAACCATCCGCCGCCTTTGTGGCGAGCGGGGTCTGGAAGCCCTTGATGAGTTGGTCGAATGCCAGGTTTTAGAGAGGGATTTAGCCACCGGGGCGATCCGTTACCGGGATGATACGATGCTGAGTGTGGATAGCGATTTCTTGCTGGACCAAATCAAGCATTCGGTGGATTATTTTGATCGGGCTATGTTAGGCTCACAGATGGCTCGGCTCGCGCACTTAACTGCGTCGGTAAATAAAGAAGGACTTCAAAAAATCTACCAGATTCTATCGGTCGCCGTTAATGAGATCGCGACAGTCAACGAGGATCCTAAGTTTTTTGGGGGAATTCCCTATTTTGTCGGGGCACTTATGAACGTCTACGACAAAAAGCCCCTGCAAAGCGATGAGGAATAAGCAATGGTTCAGACGATAAGAAGGTGTTTCCAACAGAGTATCTTGGCTGCCAGCTTAGTATTAGCAGCCTTTAGCGGCTCTTCGGTCAGCTTTGGGTCCACTGATACCCATGTTGCCGCAGAAACTCTCGCCGAAATTGTGATCGATAACGGAACCATTGGGATCCTCAAGGTCAAAGCAATCGTCGATATTTCTCGCTCTCAAGACTATAGCTCCCTAGTCCTGATCATCGATGATCCTGATTTTGACAACCTCGTTCAAATCAGAAATCAGCACGGATCTAAAGTGACTGTGGTCTTGGGAGAGCCCCAGATCACATTTTCTCTTATTAAATCGGTTATGAAAAGACGGGGAATCATGGGTCGAAAGATGTACCAGCGAGACCCGATCTGGATCCTACCCCAACGCTATGCGGCGGATCTCAACCAGTACCGGCACTTTAGTAGCCAGTACCTTTAGATTTGTGACTCGGGGCTCTTCCTGGGAACAGGTCCCCGAGGAGACGATCTACCTGGACAAAATCGGCCGCAGTGGGGATCTCTGTGGCGGCATTTGAATGTTGTATGGACTTTCGGTCTAAGAGCACTGACTTTATACCGACGGCGTTCGCAGCCTCTCCTTCCCCCATAACATCCGTCAAAAATACCACTTCATGGGCCCCCACAGCCAAAGAGGATAGGATGTTTCGGTAGGAATCAGGATCTTTTTTAGGACCAACACCAGTATCAAAGTACCAGGCAAAAAGGGGAGTTAAATCTCCAAAGACACTGTGGGAGAAAAGCAACTTTTGGGCTTGGATAGACCCCGAAGAATACAGACTTAGTGACAGTCCTTGGCGGCGCCAAAGCCTTAACATATCAGGAACTTCAGGGTAAACATGGCCCTTAAAATCCCCCTGTCTATAGCCTTGTTCCCAGAGGAGTCCCTGGAGTTCCTTGAGGGCCGGATGTTTGCGGTCGATCTCAATCCAGTGGAGAAGTTCCCTGGTGATGCGATCTTGGGAGATGGCCCCATCCCCCGGCTCCCCTAAATGTGGAGATTCTTGAAGGATGGTTGTGGCCGTGGCCTGGAGACATCGATCGACGACCGGCCAAAGAGTCGGATGACCCCTGGCTGAAGCTAAAAAACTGGGGAGGCGTTGTTTCGAAAACGGAAAAAGCGTTTTATGGACAAAATCAATATCTGTTGTGGTTCCCTCGATGTCCATGAGGATCGTCTTAAGGCTCACCATCTCCCTTTCTTGGTAGTGGTTTTTTTGGCTACCATAGTATCAAAAAGCGCTATTTTGCTGGTCCCTATCTTGCTTGCGATATAAGGTGGCCAGCTTAGTTGATTCTGCCGATTATGATCATGGACTAAGGAGAACGCCATGGAAAATAAAATTCAATCCCTTTTGGTCCTCTTTATGCTTAGCCTTGTCTTTCCCCTAACCACCGCCCATGCTTTGACCTGCGCAGGCGGGATGAACACCACTTTTGGACCCCAAACCGTTCGCTACGAACTCAATGCCTACGACGAGGCCCAACCAGAAGGCTATGTCAAATACTGGGGTCCAGGCACCGGCGCATGGACGGAAGGGAGATACCTTTGGATCCCAGATCCGGACTCCCAGCGAATGGTTTTGAAAATGTATTTCGGAATAGAAACGAACGTTTGTGTTTCTTACCGGAATGGACTCTTCACCTGTCGCAGCGACCAAACCCCCATAACCTGGGATATGCGGTGTGAATAACAGGGCTTAAAAAAGGCCCTCGGCAAATTCTGCAGCATCAAACACTCGCAAGTCAGCAGCTTTTTCGCCGACCCCGATATAGCGAATCGGTATCTTAAACTGCGCCGAGATGCCAACGATTACCCCTCCCTTTGCCGTCCCGTCAAGCTTGGTCACCACAAGACCGCTGATCGGGGTCACTTCCTGAAAGGCTTTCACTTGCTGGACAGCGTTTTGGCCCGTGGTGGCATCGACGACGAGCCAGGTCTCATGGGGTGCGCCCGGTAGGTCCCGCCCCAGGATGCGGTTGATCTTGCCGAGTTCGGCCATAAGCCCCGTCTTAGCATGGAGTCTCCCGGCGGTATCAATCAACACCACGTCAGCACCACGGGAAAGCCCTGCTTTGACTCCATCATAGGCCACCGCTGCTGGGTCGCTGCCTGACTGGTGTTTGATCACTTCTACCCCAAGCCTTTCCCCCCAGACCGAAAGCTGCTCGATGGCCGCCGCACGAAAAGTATCTGCTGCGACGAGGATCACCTTTTTATGTACGGCTAAAAAATGGGCCGCAAGCTTGCCAATGGTCGTGGTCTTTCCGACGCCATTGACCCCCACCACCAGAATCACCCAAGGCTGGCCAGGGGCCGCTTGGTTAAGGGGTTTTTGCTGGGTGGCCAAGAGGAGTTCCTGGGTTTTTTGTCTTAAGGCGAGAGCGACTGCATCCCAGGTCAGTCCTTCCCCACGGGCGGTGGTCTTTACGTGATCGACCAGTTGATCCACAGTCGATGCCCCAAAATCAGCCCGGTAAAGGGTTTCGTGGAGCTGTTCGAGAACCTCAGGGTTAAGGGCGGTCCCGCTAAAAATCCTTTTTAAATTTGTTTGAAAAGCCTCTCTCGTCCGGGTCAAACCACGCCGCAGGCGTTCTCTAAGAGACGTGGGACTTTCCCTCTTTAACTCGATAACCTCAAGATCCTCTTTCTGGAGCGGTTTAACCAGAGACAAAGGCTCTGTTTCCAACTCTTGGGGGACCTTGTAAGGCTTGACAGGACTCCCGTCGAGGGTATCGGAATCCAGGGGCGTCGCCGAGCGCCCTAGGGAAGGCATGGGGATCACTTTGGGATCCTCAGCTTCTTCGACGTCTTTGATAAAGTCCCGATTCTCTTTGCGTCGCTTAAAATAAACCAGCAAGGCACAGAGGACTCCAATCACGACTAGGAGCAAAAACGGTCCCCCAAGGAGTAACCATAATCCGCCGTCCGAGCCAGCATTCATCAAAAAATCTATGGGATCTCTTGCCTGTTCTGTCGTCGCCACCGTTCCTGAGGTGCTGTCTGATATTGTAGGGGATTCGGCTGATGGGCTTGCTGTTTCGTTCATGTGATCCTTCATGTGATCCTTCATGTGATCCTTCCTGTAAACCTTCCTTTATCGCTCACGAATCTCTAAAAACTCTTGTATAATGCTCTCATGTTGACGGCGGTCAAACAGAAGTTATCTTTAAGTTTAAACATTTACCATATTTGATCACTTAAGACCCACCAAGGAATCATGTCCTCATGCCACCAAAAAATAAAGGCCACTCCTACACACGCCTTAAATACTGCGGTATCACCCGGTCCCAGGATGTCGCCATGGCTGTCAGGCTAGGGGTCGACTTCCTTGGATTTAACTTTTGGCAGGGGTCTAAACGCTTTATCGCCCCTGCTGAGGCGCGCCTTCATTGGCAAACAGGCCTTGTCGCTCGACCCGCTGGTGAGGGAGCTCCCCAGGTTCCAAAAACCTTTGGGATCCTAGTCAATCCGAGCCATTCGGAGATCGAAACAGTTCTCCAATCTTTCCCCGATCTCGATGGCTTGCAGTTTCATGGAACCGAGACCGTGGCCTTTATCACTGAGGTGTCCCAACACTTGAAACCTCGCTTTCCATCCCTCGCTCTTTGGAAGGCGGTTCCCATCGCAGTCGCCCTGGACCTGGATCATGCCAAAGCATCTGCTCAGCTTGTCAATCTTCTCACACCTTGGCGGGACGTGGTCGACTTGCTTCTACTCGATGCTGCGCCGCAAACCGTGGCCGCCCTCCAGCCACAGGCTTGGGGAGGACTTGGACTGTCTTTTGATTGGTACCTTTTAAAAGATCCTCGCGTGGGTCAAATCCTCTCGTCCATGCCCTGGGGTCTTGCCGGGGGAATTAAGGCTTCTAATCTGACTGCTGCGCTCACGCTTAACCCCGATCTGATCGATGTATGCTCTGGAATCGAATCAAGCCCTGGGGTCAAAGATCCGGTGAAATCAGAGGCCCTATGGCGCCAAGTTTACCGACAAAGAGAGTCCATTTTATGACCACACTGCTCACCCTAGTCACCTTGGTAACCCTATTCCTTGCCGATGTCGCTGGGGCAGCTCCCTTAAAGCAGACCCTTCACGCATACGATCGCTATGTCTTGAAATTTCGCCGAGAGCATAACTTTGCCATCATGTCCGGTGTCACCCGAGGCACTTGGTACGTCCAGCGGTTCAACACGATCACCGATCGAACTTTTCCCGCCCACGGTGTTTTAAGCCGCTTTCAATATACTTTTCATCTCCCTTTGGTGGGTGGGTTTGGTTACATGCTGGGTTCAGGGGTTGGCTACCACTATGAGTCCCCCAATACGCGGGGTGAATTTCGCCCCGTCTCGGCCTGGCAATTTCCAGGGATCGTCCTCGGTCTGGTCAATAACTTTAACTCAGTTCTTAGACTGTCAACGACAGCAGAAGCCTATCTCGAACGCCATGAGGGACTTAAAACCAGACAAAAAGCGATCTTCGTGACCTCTAATGTCTTTGATTTTGGAGCCGCTCTGGATATCTTTTATGATCTGTCCTTTGCCCTTAGACTTGAGTTTCACCAGAGGGAACTCCTCTATGACAAACCCAACCTCCCCAGTGACTCCATCGAAACCTTTGATGTGGATGCTAGGTTAGGCAAAAAAGACCAAGTCTGGGGCCTTGGAATGGTTTATCACCTTATTTAGGAGCCTTACCCAAAGCCGATATCCTGGCCAAACCCATCCTAAAGTCCTGATGGATCTTTGCCGATAGTCTACGATAAGGAGGATCCCATCATGGCTCAAGACGAAAAGAAACCTGGTCCTAAAAAAACCGAAAATCGGGGTAATAAAGACGAGATCGAATCCCTAGCTTATATTGTGACCACCGTGCCAGCCGTGCGGACCCAAGTGATGTCAAAGCTCAAAGAAGCAAAAGAGAGGGTGTTTAAAAATCGTGAACAGCAGCTTCGGAAAGCCCAATAGATTTTTACGCCTCCCGGAGGGAGACAAACTGACCTGGTTGGTCCTCCGTCGGACGACAGTGGCGCTGGTGATCTTACCTTGTTTGAGCTGCATAACCTTCAGGAAACATGGGGACCGGGAGGACCAGGAGATCGCGGGGATCGGGGGGGGTAAAGAGCAAGTGATCGAAAAAAGCAGGTGGGACACCCCCCTTTGGACCGAGGTTTTGCCAAGATCGGCCTTAAATTCTCCCCATCAAAAGGTAACTGAAAAAGAGAGTGGACTCGTCCATAAAGGGGGACTGGCGTTTGTCAATCGATTTGAGGACCAGGACCTCCTGAAAATCGACCAAAACCTCATAAAATCCTGTCAAAAAGATCCATGCCGTAACACCCGTCTCGACCATTGGATTGCCACCTCAAAGGCTAAGAGTCTTGAGGGGATCAACAGTGCTCTGCTGGTTTTCCTAAGTGAACAGTCCCTTAGCCCACGGGATATCAAGCGCCTTGCTCCTATCCTGGAGGAGACCAGCCAACAATGGGCTGCTGAAAAGGTAGAGATCGCTGATCTTTATTACGAAAAGAAAAAAGTCTATGACCCTGACCGGAGACCTTCGACGACTTACACTCTTTGGATCCTTACGATTGTTCCCCCCAACGCATCCGAAGAAATCCTCCGACAGCTAGCGCTCCAGTTAGGGACCACCAATGATCCTGCCACTCTGGCCGTGACCAGAGCACTGCGTCACAAAAGCCCTTCCATAGACCTCGCCCATTGAGCAGCGTCAAATGTGGCGGAGATACAGTTCAAGCTTGTTTTATGAACTCAAAGTCTATACATAAGAGAGCTTGAGTTTTGAGAGAATGCCTCAAAAACCAGCAATCGGGAACAATGTATAGCGAATCATCGCCCTGGATTTTCTTCAAGATTCGTGTTGGGGGAGGCTGTCTTTGAAGGGGGATCCACCAGGGGAAATGAGACCAAATTCGGCAGGACATATCCATCTTCCCCACTGGTGGGTCAAGGCCTTTGATTGGGGGAGTCATGCAACTTTGGGCCTCAATCAGGGAGACCATAAAGACGCTTGGTCACAGGCAAACGGCTCTGGGGTCTTACCTGCGCTCCAAATGCACGAATACAGTGCTCTCGCTTCGATCCTTTCAACTCTCCAGCAGGCTTTGATTGACGGACAAACCAGCGGCATCAAACTGCGGGTTGATGATCATTTTAAAAAAGCCGGGTCGATGGCGAGGAGCCGCCTGTTTGCCTACGAGAGAGTGCTGCAGTGGCTTGGCTCTTTGGCGATTGACCTCTCCCAGACCCTTTCGCTAAATCCAGCCCAAACCACAGGGGAAGGGCTAAACGACAATAAGTGGATACCCCTTGTTGAGCGAGCTAGGTGGATCGAGGATCCCCAGGAACAATCCTACTCCAAGCCCGACCCCACAAGGGGTTTTTGGGGATTTCTACTGGCTCAGCTTAATACTGCAGAACCTCAAATCACACCTTCTCCGACCCCACTGTGGTCCTCCTCGATCAAGAGTCGATCTTTAAGCCTTGTGGTCGATCTAGGTCCTTTAGGCCCCGAACTATGCTTTGGTCTCGCCGATGCCCATGTCAGCCTGGTGAGACGTGCCTATGCAAAACATCTTCCTGATTTGAGTGGGACTCCCTTTAAAAGCCCCCCCCTGACCCTATGGCGGAGTCTTTGGCTGGATTTAACCCCCTACGAAACCACTCTCTACCTTAAGTTGGAAAAGGCGATGCAATGGGAATTCCGATGGGTGGATCTCGATGGTGTCTTTGGGGTTAGTCTTAAGGATTTTCTCGAAGAAAAAGTCCTAAAACACCCCCAAGCTTACCAATTGATCCAAAGGTTTGGACGCAAATTGGAACAGCATGGATACCTAACCCAGCTTGGACAGATGCAACATCGGTTGATGAACTTAGATCATGGGACCGAGGACTCCAGCCCCATGCTTTTATGGCAAGCAAGTGCCCAACGGATCCTCGAAGACAGGGCGAGTGAGTTTAAGCACGTCGCTAGACAGGTCCTCTTGCGACCCCTGATTCAGGGAGAAACCATGGGACAATGGCTAAACCTATTTGCATTCGACTCCCAAATCACCGACTCCCTTGCCTATGGACGCGAGATATGGAAGACCCTGACGACCGTCGTGCCAAAGGTCTCCAGCCTAGGGAATCCTTACCAACCTCTAGAGTTCCACGACACCTTACTCTGGTCGCCCCAAAGCCTTTTCTTTGAGTGGACCATGCGTTGCCGCCCTACCAGTCGGTGGGCACCACTCCCCGAAGTCCTTAAATCAAGTCCTTTGGGAGCCCTGGTCGATGATCCACAAAATCGCTACGGACCGGTGGAACGGAGATTCGAAGAGTTTTGTTTATTGCTGCAAGATATGCCAGAGATATGCCAAATTCTTAGGGAAATTCCCTTTGCATCCTTAGCTGCCCCCATCACAGTAAACCTTATTGACTGGACCCAATTCCATGCATCCATAGCTCCTTGTGAGCCCAAACCGGCCAGCGATATGGGATTAACTCAGAAGACTCCGCAAAAGGAAACACAGCCCTCGTCACCGCAAACCCAGCGGGAAAAAGCAGAACCCACCCCTAAAGAGGACTCCACCGCACCCTCAGGAGCCACGCTGATGCGCACGGCCGCCCTCGAACTCGGGCAGCTCGAACGCGCAAACCAAACCCAATACCAAGAATTGCGTCGCTCCTACTTATCTTCTCTGGATGAAATCGGCCAGAAACTCATCCGCGATGTCCAGCAGCGTATGCAGCCCCACGTGTTCGAAGAGCACTTACGCAAAAGAATCATCCGTTTTATGGTGGAAAACCCCGGTGTTTGGTCAATTTCACAAGGCCCAAAAGCCGTGGCACATTCCCTTTAGGACGAGCCTCTTGCAGATCGATTTAGGTGTCTCGCTAAAAAAAATGGTTTTTTTTTAGCGAGACACTTGATTTTTCGCGGGTAAATGCCTAATGTCAAATTCATAGAGTTATTTTTTATTACGATCTATTACGGAGGGCCATCACAGCCATGGTAAAAAAAGTAAAGAAACCTGCTAAAGCAAAAGTCAAGTCCGCATCCGCTCCAGTCGCTAAAGGCACTAAAGCAGCAAAGGTCATCGTACCCCTGTCTAAGATCCAACCAGCGAGCGCCCCTAGGACAAAGAGCGAAATTTTCAGCCTTCTTGCTGATACCACTGGCTTGACCAAAAAAGAAGTCAGCTCGGTTTTCGCTTCCCTGAGTGACCTTGTGAGCAAAGATGTGGGCAAAAAAGGCTGCGGTCTTTTCACCGTTCCAGGCCTTTTGAAAGTTCGCCGCGTCAACAAGCCAGCGACCAAAGCTCGCAAAGGAATCAATCCATTCACTGGCGAAGAGACAACCTTCAAAGCTAAACCAGCTCGCAATGTGGTCAAAATCCGCCCATTAAAAGCACTAAAAGACATGGTTTAATCTGACGATGGCTTTTTTCTTGGAAAAAGCCACAGGACTTTGAAAAAAAGCCGGGACCTAGGTTCCGGCTTTTTTCGTTCTGATGTGTTCTGATGACATAGACAAGATCATTTAGGATCAAGTATATCCCGCAGGGCATCTCCCATAAAATTCAAACTCACCACCAAGAGTGCCATAGCCACTCCGGGAACAATGCTTAAAAAGGGCGCCTCTGTAAGGACCGTCCGACCCTGGCCTAAAAGCGCTCCCCAGGATGGAGCGCCATCTTGGGCACCTAGACCGAGAAAACTAAGGCTTGCCTCGATTATAATCACACCCGATAGGGAAAAAGTTCCATGGACGATCAGCGGCGTCAGGGTTGCAGGAAAGATATGCCGCAAAAGAATCCTTGTAGACCCTGCCCCTAAAGACCGCGCAGCGGTCACATACTCCCTCTCCCGGATCGAAAGAGTTTGGCCCCTGATCAATCGGGCCGAACTAGTCCACCCCGTCGCGGCAATCGCCATGATAACATTATTGAGGCTAGGCCCCATCAACGCCGCCAAAGCCATGGCAAGAAGGATCCCAGGAAAAGCCATCAAAATATCCACAAGCCGCATAAGGATCATGTCGTAGAGTCCACCCTGATATCCAGCGATAAGCCCTACAAGCACTCCCACAATCAATGAGATAGAAACGGTGACCGCCGCCACATACAGTGAGGTTTGTGCGCCATAGATCATCAGAGTCACGACACTGCTTCCATTTAAGTCATAACCTAACCAAGACTGAATCCCCCCGGACCACTGGGGAGATACCAGTTTGCGAGCGATATCCATATCGTTTGGAAGCGTCGGTGCAAGCCAAGGAGCTCCTAATGCCGTCACCACAATCACGGTTAAGATCGCACTACTGAAGACGATCCTAGGGTTTTGAGCTAATTTTTTTAAATCCATGCTAGGGTTTTCCCGATAAAAGAATGTCAAGCAGAGTTGCGAATGCGGGGGTCAACCCAACTATAAATCAAGTCCGTAATGAGGTTTACGAGGAGATAGGTTGCCGAAAAGGTCAAGACACAACCCTGCACCACAGGATAATCTCGGTTGTTGATGCCTTCTAAGATAAGAGAGCCTAAACCTGGCCAATCAAAAACCCTCTCAGTAATAATCGCACCCGTTAAAAGAACCCCAAATTGCAGACCTATAATCGTCACAAGGGGCAAAGCAGCGTTTCGCAAGACATGCTTGAGGATCACCGTCCACTCTCCAGCACCTTTAGACCGGGCGGTACGGGCAAAATCCTCTTTCATCATATCGAGCATGGAGTTACGGGTCATACGACTCAGCATCGCCGCCAGGGCGAGACCTAATGAAACAGACGGCAAAACATAGGTCGACCAGTCCCCCCGCTCTGATACCGGCAAAACCCCTAGGTAGAGGGAAAACAACAAAATCAAGAGTGGACCTAGCCAAAAATTAGGTATCGCCACACCTATCAGCGCAAACCCCATCGCCCCATAGTCCACCCACCGCCCTCTAAAGACTGCACTCAGGATCCCGAGGGGTAAACTAAAACCAATAGCGATCACCATGGCACAGAGAGCAAGCTCCAAGGTCGGGACCACCCTTTCGCGGATCATCAGCGCCACGGGTTTTTGGTAGATCATCGAGGTGCCGAGGTTGCCCTCTAAGAGGTTGCCAAAATAAGCTGCCATTTGCACCACGACGGGTCGATCAAGCCCCATCGCAGTTAGGTATTCCTGTTTTTCCACGTCGGAGGCGTAGGGGCCCAAGACCACGTCTGCCGGATTTCCCGGCACCAAATGGATTAACAGCGACACAATCGCCACCACCCCCGCCGCGACGGGTATCAAGGCCAAAATCCTTTTGACGACCACCATAGGCGCCTCAACTCAAGGGTTAACGATTTCGACTTGGGTGAGGGAGGCGAGTCGTCCGTCTGCATAGAGTTCAAAACCTTTAATTCGTTTATGGACCACAGCAAAAATCTCTTCGTGCCATAAAAAGATATAGGGCAATTCCTCATCGACGATCTTCTGGGCTTCGTCATAGAGAGCCTTACGCTTCGCAGGCTCGTTTTCTGCCTTGGCTTGGCGGAGGACAAGATCAAGCTGGGGGTTTGAATACCACCCTCGGTTGCCACCGTCCGGGGGAAAACTCGCCGTCGCAAAAGCAAATCGGTAGATGTCTGGGTCCTTAAAGCCAATCCAAGACAGACTCCAAAGCTGGACTTTCCCTTGGTCCACATCGCTTTTAAATCGCCCCCATTCTAGGGTTTCCACCTTGACGTCGATCCCAATCTTGCCGAGATCTGAGGCGATCGCTTTGGCGACCATCACCCGCGTGATATCCGTCGTGGTTTTGTAGGTGATGGAAAATCGCGGGCGAGGACCTGCCCCATCTGGATCGGCTAGCTGGGCCTCGTCGAGGAGGGCCATGGCCTTTTGGGGTTCGTAGGTTTTTTCCTTAAGACCCTTATTGAAAAAAGGGTCGTTCTTTAACAGGATGGTGGCCGCAGGTTCTGCCATCCCCTTAAGGATGTAGGTGATGATTTTTTGGCGGTCGATCCCCAAAGCGATTGCTTGCCTTACTTTAACGTTTTTTAAGATGGGGTCTCGCATATTGACCCCCAAATAGGTGGTGGTCAATCCGGTTTGTCGTTTGACCTGAAGCTGGGGGTGTTTCTTTTCGAGTTCGTCTAGTTTATCTCGGTTGATCAGGTTTTGGACGATATCGATTTCACCGGCGACCAGTTTAGCATAACGAGTGTTTTCGTCCTTGACGACCTTGATTCTTAAGAGAGCGACTTTAGGTTTTTCCCTAAGTTGATAAACCGGGGATGGCACCATCGTGATCTGGCTCGTCTGCTGGGACTCCAGGATAAAGGGGCCACAACCTACGATTTTCAGGGGTTCTTGGAGCATATCTCCCCCCGCAAGATCCGCAGGCAGGAGTCCCACAATCAGATTGATCACAAAGGCAGCGTCTGGCTCTCCGAGTTCAAAAACAACCTTGTCGTTCCCCTGTGGCTTCACCGTCTTCAACTTAGCAAAGGCATTCTTCCGGGGTGAGGGGACTTTGACCTTGGAGTTTATGAAAAAGTTATAGGTCGCAGCGACGTCTTGGACGGTGACTGGTTTTCCATTGCTAAATTTAACATCAGTCCTGATCTGGACCTCCAGGGTCGTGGGGTTGACCCACTGCCAGCTTTTGGCAACGCTTCCCTGCTTTTCACCCTTTTGGTCATATTCGATCAAAGAACAGTGAAGGAGGTTTTCCAGGTATTGGGAGTTAGCGTCCTGGGCATAGCGTGGGTCAAAGGTTCGCGGTTCGGAGTCCCAGGCAAGGTTGACTTCCCCTCGAGGTGCAGCTGGTGTCGGTGCCCCTTGACACAGATCTTGGCCTATCCATAGGCTTAAAAAAAAGGTCGCCCTGGGCACCCATTTAGTCATCAATCGATTCATTCTAATCCCCATTTTGTTGCAAAAATAGGATATCAGGGCCACCTCTGGATGTCCATGTCCGAACCTCTAACATCCACCTGTTTAGACTACATTTTAAAATAAAATGAACCTTGGAGAGATTTCGAGACTTATTTATGTCCCCATTAAAATCCATGCCCCTAATTTTTTCCTAGAAAATTCAAAAAATTACGACTAATATCATCAGGATCATTTTAAAAAGTCCTTGTCCTTTAGGACCGTTTTGTGCAAAGTCCGGTAAACCGCAGTTTAAATCACAGTTGGGTGACCCCAAATCAAGAGTAAAAACTAATATGGCAAAAAAAACCCCCAGTCGAGCAGCATCGATGGCTCCCCTGTTTCCTCAGTATGACCAACAGGAGCTAGAGCAAACAGTGCCTCATAAAAAAAAATCTGAATCTGCACGACAGGCAACACCCATGAAGACGCTCACTAAATCCAGCAAATCGCAAAAACTAGACACCAAGACCCAACCAGCTCCACAGACTCAACAACTTAAAATGGCACAACCTAAAATCAAAACCCCAGAAACTCCAAAAACCAAGCTTAAGGTCACCCCTAAGGACAAGGTTTCTACAACAAAACTCGCTGAACCTGAAATACTAGTCGCCACGGAACCGACTTCGACGGTCTTCACGATCCCACTGGCTCCTCCAGCCCCTGTGGAAATCACCAAACAGGAATTGGCTGCAAAGGAATTGGCTGCTAAGGAATTGGCTGCAAAGGAATTGGCCCAAATCCCTGGCAAGCCTGTTGGGTTGCGTGAGGAAACGAAACCACAACCCGAGCCAGTGAAAGAGAATCAAGGTAAACGACCTCTTTTTGATATTCCAGAGGATGCCCTTCCTCCGCCTCGGCCCGAACCCATACTCGCCCTGCGACCCTCGGTGCCCCTCCATGCCAAACTCATCGCACAAGCCCGCGATGAAGGGATCTCTGTGGAGAGTCTGGCTCTGGAGATGCTTGCTGAAAGCGTTGTTCTAAGAGCTTGGGAAATCGTCGAACGAAAAAACGCTATGCGCGGCCACAACCAGGGCCAACCTCCCCACCAACGCAACCCCAACTATCGACCGCCCCGCTCTGGAAACTACGGTGACGGGTCCTTTAACAATTCGGCTTCCGGTCATTCTAACGGTCATCCTAGTGGACATCACAACGGGCATTACAATAATCAGCATAGCGGTCACGGACAACCCCGGGACCAAAGGGGTGGCTACCGACGGCCCCACCAGGGATGGAAGGATGACCAAAGCCAATTTTTGGAATATGTACGCAACCAGGAAAAACGCAACCGACGCTCACCTTAGAGACCCTGGGATCTGGCGAGCTCATGTCTCGCCATCCTGTTTAAGGTCAAGATCGGGATCATACTTTAATTTCATCAATCATTTGTTTGGTGTATTACAAGCAACTGCCTTAATGCTCAAACCTTGTGGATTAGCGGTAAAATCTACATAGGAAACATAGTGTAAAGGTGGACAAACAATCCAAACCCTTCCATTTTGGGTCTTAAAATCAGCAAACTTATATATTTTGGGCGTTTCTAAACTCGACGTCGGCAACGTAAAACCCATGCAGGTGCCGTTAGGTCGTACTTTGTTTGAAAGACTTGCCGCCACCATAACCGCACCATTGCAAGTTAGTGTCATAAAATTATGGACACCATTCCAGAGAGGATCATTTCCATCATCATATACGGCTGAGCTCTTTTCGTAATGCCCCAGATCCAATTTTGAATTCTCACAGATACCATAAAACTTTCCATTTTCAAGTTGATAAAATCCTTTTAACCCCTGTGGGTCTTTAGAATCTTGAGCACAATCCTTCACTAAGACACCTGGATCTCCAGGTGCCGCATCTACCGCATCTGCCGCATCAATTGACTTGGCTGATGACGAGTTATTAGTATCATTACTTGATATCATCTTACATCCAGTACCCAGGATCACTAGAGGCATTAAACAAAATTTAAAAACATTTTTTTTCAAAGAAATCATACTAGAGCCCTTTCAGTTAAGATTAAATACAAATACTTAATCAGGGTTATTTACAATTTTTGTGCCAAATAAATTTGCTCTCAAGATCGACATAACCCCTTTTGGGCTCTTGGGTTTAATACGAGTCTATAAAAAGAGAATCTTCCTGAAATTGTCAATAAATTCGGTGTAATATCGAGATTTTCACAAAAAAATGATCAAGACCTCCATCAGAGACAAAACTCTATACAAGATGGACCGAAATGCCAGGTTTTAGACAATTGGCGAAATATTGGTCGATTACTTGTGTGGGTCGACTTTTATTGGATCGATTTTTGACTGCATGACCCTCTAAGTCCAGTCATCTAAAAATTTAACGAAACTCCCCGCATTGCTGGAATCTGATAATCTAAGTTCTATCAAATCGACCCTGGTGGCATCCTGTGCAAGCAAAAGGCGAATAAAACATAATCACTGGCCCCGTTGGCTTTTGGGGTGGGATAATGGGTCGTCTAAAGGCCGACACGAGCCCCTCTGTTTGCTGAAGGCGACTTTCCAAAATATGTTTATAGGGCCACTTTTGGTAGTCTTTGGAACTCTTGGCTTGGGTATAGATGATTTTTGCCTGCGCTACATTTCCCTGTTTGACGAGCATGTCTCCCATGTTAAGAAAAAACCCTTCGAAATTGTGGGGTGCGATCACCGAATTCCAGCAGGCTCTTTTAGCACCCTGTTGCACCTCCATAGACAGGTAGGGTTTTACGTCAAAACGCTCTCGGTCGACTTTCTGTCCAAAACACTCGTCGAGAACTCGCCATTGAAATTCTACCGCTTCATCGTACCTCTCATGATTGTGAGGTAGTTTACTCATGGTAAACCCAGCGGTAAAACCATTAAATTCCGGCCACGCCTCTACGGCATCGAGCATATCAAAGTAAGCCCGCCGGGTATTTCTCTCGTTTTTACTGATATCCGCTTGGGCCAACGAACAGGCAGCATAAAACCCTGCCAGCCGGGGATCCTCAGGAAGCATTTCTGTGGCCTCTGCAAAGTAGGTCTTGCACAGGGCGGCATCATCGATCACTTCGGGACCTATGGTCTTAAAGCGACTCCATTCTGAAAGGCGCCATACATGGAGAAACCCAAGCCGGACCGCAGCGCGGGCCTGGTTGGGATCAGATGCATAGACTGCTTTATAGCGGGTGATCAGTCCAGAGATCTTTTCAATGTTCCCCGTATGGAGCGCACTCCAAAACTCCTGTTCAAGCTGTGCGAGGGCTTTTGCGGGGCTCGCGGCGGGCAGTTTCTGTGGCGCGGTCCAGTCCGCTAGGGTGGCGCAGCCTAACAGGCATAGGAAGATCCCACCAAACCTGCCACCCTTAAGGATCCTTGGGAGCCACTGGCCTAAGACTCTTTGGGTTTTTCCGCAGTTTCGCACCACCTTTCATACCTCCCCATAGGATTTAAGGATGGGTTTCTTAGATGGATTTTATTCTATCATAGAGGCCTAGTTATTCAGAGCATTAGAGGCCTAGTTATTCAGAGCATGGGACAACCGAGTATTTGTCTGGATTAGACTTGAATAATGATTTTTTTTCAGGCAGAACAAAAGACAAGAGACTACAAACCCTTCTCACCGATCAAAGTGGAGTCAACTATGTTGAAAGTTATTGATCTCGACAACCAAGGGAAAGAAAACGACGGATTTGTATTTGTTCTCACCATCGGTGGCGAACGTTTGGGTGTCACGGACCAGGAGGTTATTGAGTTAGTGAAACAAAAGTATTCCACCTCAAAAACCGCAAAAAGAGCCACCGGTAAAAAAGGCTCAAACTCCGAGACCAATCCATCCGATTCAACCACTTCTTTGGGAGAACTTGATTCCCGCACCGATGGTTCTACCGACCAGTCGCCCGTAGAAGCATCGACCCACTAGATCTCGCTCAAGAGTGCCAGGTGGCAAAAACTCTCCCCTAGCCCGTACTCATGGTACGGGGTGGGGTGAGTTTTGCAGCTCAAAAAGATGTTTTTAGACGGCTGGCCACCGGCTATGTTAAACAAATGCCCTGCTCAACCGAGCACAACACTTTATTAGCTCACATTCATAATCCCTATTTATTTGGAAGGAGCAAAGAAATGAAAAATTCTGATAAGTTAGAGGATAAAACTAAAAACAACGCTCTTGTTATCTTTCTGATTGAGGCAATTCTCTTTAAAGAAATATCAAGCCAAGACGGATATACACCATACGCAGAGTCATTAAGTTTTAGTTTAGGTCAACAATTTTCCATTCAGGGAATAGGTTCAGCCTGGACTCATGGTTTTTGGAAACTGGCTGTTAACAAACTCGAAGATAAGGGCTTAGTAAGCATATCATCTATAGACTCTCAAGGTTTGCCAGAAATTACTTTGACTTCTTATTCATGTTTTCATGTGGTATCAAAAAATACATTTGATGACCTTTCGAGGTTTGCAATGAAACGCCTAGAAATTGCGAGTCCCAATGAAACATTTGAAAAGTACCGAATTTTTTTAGAAAAAGCATTTAATGGCGACATCAAAGTGATCACTGCAAATGAGGTCCTTAATTAAATGACCGAGGTAGATCCGATTTATATACGGTACCTAAAACTTAGATCTTGCAATGCAGAAGATCTATTTATATGAAACGTGTGTTTTCTGCGGAATATCAGCTTAATTTCCCGCTTTTATCATAGCCGAGGACCACTAGCCAGATTTTAGAGTTTTGTGTTTGAGCATCTTTTTGAAT
>JBGSUI010000126.1:0-97351 GCA_041736175.1 Oligoflexales bacterium
GAAAATTGTCTTCCAAAGCCTTTACAAGCTCTACAGATGAGCATTGCATAACTTGCATAATATTTACCGCGTGCTTAGAAGTCGGGAGACTACTAGCATTCATCCAATTAAATAATGCCTGCTTACTAACGCCAATTTCGCGTGCCAAACCTATAATGCTTTTACCATTTACCCTTAAATACTCAGCCACGAATGTACCAAAAGAGGTGGGGTGCTCACTATCGTATAACAGGTTAAACTTGGCACTTTTAGTTAAGCTTTCAGGTAACGAGTGGTCTTTTTCTGAGGCTTGTTTAACACCTCGGGCCGAACGTTCATCTCTATAAATAACTCCATCATATTTCCAGCCTTTAGCTGTTTTTTTAATTTCCATGTAGCCGTCTCCATTCTTTTCCAATGGGGTTCTGTCGATCTTTGACAAGTTCAATGACTTTGTTGACCAATGCTTTATTGGGGAAACGATCACCAACAACTTCTACAATAAAATCTGGCAAAAATACCTTAATTTCAAATCCATCAACATATACGTGGCAATGAACCGGACTATGATCTTTGGGCCAAACATGGATAGAACACCGCCATACTCATAGATTTTGCTCATCGCATGCCCCCCTTAGGGTAGGCTATCAACCCTATCGGAAAAGTCAAGTTTAAACTCGACTTAAAATTTGTAAGAGCATGGATTAGTTGATTTTTTAAAAATAAAAAATCTACCTGAGCTGACATCTTGTTGATTTTAGCCAGAAAGAGGACTCAACTGGCAGTTCCGGAATGACCGCAACGTCGGAATAGATCTCAGAAGGGGGCTAGCCCCGCATATTTTTCAGGGGAATAAGTAGGGTCGACTGCATCATTTCCGCTAGCCGCAAGACCCGATATTATATCTGGTAGGTATTATATCTCCCAGATATAATAGACCCAGGGGGACCTGGAGATGAGTAAATTTGTTAATAGATTAGATGAGTTGGAAACACTTAAAGAAAGTCAGGCTGGATTAACGGTCGTCTTCGGGCGGCGGCGTATTGGCAAGACGACGCTTATTGATCGCTGGGGCGAGTCGCAACCTTATTTTTACTCTCAGGCGATTGAAGGTGCCGAGTCGATCCAGGTCACCCAGCTGGTGGAAGATTTAGCGGACGTTTTACCTGGGGGGCTTAAGGCTAAAAGTTGGGCTGAGCTGTTACCTATTCTGTCATTGATTCGCCAAAAGGCTGTGATCGCTATTGATGAGTTTCCATACCTGGTGAGATCCCAGGCATCATTGCCATCGCGTCTGCAAAAGTGGCTCGATCACGATAGACCGGAGAACCTTCGATTGGTGCTTTTAGGGTCATCTCAAACCATGATGAATAGTCTTTTCCTAAATTCTAAGGCTCCCCTTTATGAAAGGGCTGATTTAATCCTGCACGTCCAACCTATGGGATATAGATTTTTCTGTGAGTCCGTCGGCGTAGATCCATATGATTCGAGCCAGTTTGAGAAATACTCACTTGTTGGTGGGGTGCCTCGCTACTGGGCATCAGTGAGACATCGAGACTCCGCGCAAGATATTGCGGAGAGACTCTTTTTCAGTCGGTTTGCCCAACTTGAAACGGAGCCCGACCGGCTCTTAAAAGATGAGGAAATTAACGGGATGCAGGCAAAGTCGATCTTTGAGTGCATCGGTCGCGGTGCCCATAAACCGTCCGAAATTGCCGCTCGCATGGGGATTGAGCAAACAGCCCTCTCTAAGCCCATCCAAGTTCTTTTACACACATCCTTAGTCAAAAGATCTTTACCATTTGGAGAAAGCACACGTAGTTCGAAACGAACCCTTTATACGATATCCGACTATGCCTTGATGTTTTGGTATGGGAGCTACTCGCCCCATCGTTCTAGATGGCACACCTATTCAGACAAACAAAAGCAGCAGATCATCCATATTCATGCCTCAGCGGTGTTAGAAGATAGTTACCGAAATTTGTTTCCCGACGGCGCCCGCTACTGGGATGGCCAGGAAGCTGAATTTGACTGCATTCGCTACGCTCCAAGCGATTCCACAAAATTGATCATCACAGAAATCAAACATCGAGAGATCAAGGCTTCAGAAAAGGCGAGTTTGAGCCAAGAGATGACAAAATATTTCAATTCATCCGACTAATCTTAATATCTTTTGACCTACAAAACCGCCCGAGGATCAAAGGCTTTTTGCACGCCCTCGCCGATAAAGTTAAGCATCATAATCGTCGCAACGATCACGATAAAAACCGAGACGATGATCCACCAGGTCCCATGGGACACATGGGCCTTACCCTGGTTAAGCAGTTCGCCTAAACTCGCCGTTGGTGAGGGGACCCCAAGGCCGAGAAAATCAAGGGCTGTCAGACCCATAATCCCACCGGACACCCTAAAGGGGAAAAACGTAATCACCGGAATCAGGGTGTTTGGGAGGATATGCTTTAACATCACCCGCAGATGACCGGCTCCCAGGGACAGGGCAGCATGGACATACTCAAGCTGCCGTGCCCGGAGGTACTCGGCCCGGACATAGGCTGCGAGACCCATCCAGCCAAAGAGTGAGAGCAAGACAAAGATCAATCCCAGAGAAGGTGCAAACAGGGAGCTGAGGATGATGAGCAGATAGAGTTCGTTCTGCGAAGACCAGATTTCAATAAGACGCTGGCTTAGCAGGTCATACCATCCCCCAAAAAAACCCTGGAGAGCGCCTAAAATCACGCCAATCACAGAACCCACCACGGCTAGAGTCAGACCAAAAATAAAGGACAGCCTAAACCCATAGATCAAACGGGACGCCACATCCCGCGCCCGGTCATCGGTACCGAGGAGATGCTCCCGGTCCGGTGGAGAAGGGGCAGGGTGGGAGAGGGAGGTGTCCACATACATATAGTCAAAGCCGATGGGTGGGAAGATCGCCCAGTTTTGGGTGTTTTTAAGGAGATCTTTAAAGAGGTCGTCGGTATAGTCCATCTCGGTTTCAAAAACCCCACCAAATTCTGTTTCTGGATAGGATTGAAAAACCGGAAAAAACAAGCGTCCGTCTATCTTGGCTATGATCGGTCTTTGGTTGCAGAGGATTTCAGCAAACAAGGTGATGGCGACCACAATCGTCAGAATCCAAAGGCTAAGGTATCCTGTTTTAAAACTCTTAAAGAGTCCAAACCTGCGCCGAGCCAAGGCATTAAACACCATCAAGGTATACCCTCATGTGTCAAAATTAATCCTAGGATCCACTATTACATACATAATATCACTGATTAAATTGCCAACCACAAAAAGCAGCGCAAAAAAGTATTGGGTTGCCATCACCACGGGGTAGTCCCGAGACATGACCGAGTTAAACGATAAAAGTCCGAGTCCATCGAGGGAAAACAGGGTTTCGATCAGGAGGCTCCCCGCAAAAAACATTCCTAAGAAATTTCCGGCAAACCCGGTTACCAGGGGGATCAGGGTGTTGCGAAAGATATGTTTATAAAGCACGACTTTGTAGGACAACCCTTTAGCCTTAGCTGTAAGGACATACATCTGTTCCATACAGTCGATGACGGTGTTTTTGGTCAAGGAAGTCATCACCGCAAAACTACCTATATTAAGACAGATCAGCGGCAAGACCAGGTGGTGCAAGTAGTCTAGAATTTTGTCGGAGGTGGAAAGGGTCGCAAAATTGTCGGACACAAGCCCGCGGATCGGGAAAACGTCCCAGTAGGATCCGCCGCCAAACAGCAAAATCAACAGGACCCCTAAGACAAATCCCGGGATGCTATAGCCGATAAAAACCACAAAACTCGTTAAAAAATCAAAGGTCGTCCCCTTACGGACAGCCTTGGCGATGCCCAAGGGAATACAGGTCGTATAGGTGAGAAAAAACGAAAAAATCCCTAGAGATATTGACACGGGAAACTTGTCGACCACCAGCTCTAAGACGCTCTTATGGTGAAAATAGGACTCCCCAAACTGAAAGGTCAAAAGTTTCCACGTCCAGGTCAAGAGTCTCTCCCAGAGGGGTTTATCAAACCCATAGAGCTTTTTAAGCTCCAAAACCTGCTCCTGGTCCAAACCTTGGCGGAGTTTTTGGCGGGAGACTTCTCCTCCCACCTCGCCGCCCCCTAGGTGCTGCTGTTTAGCGATAAACTGCTCGACGGGTCCTCCGGGGACGAGTTGGATCATCAAAAAGTTGGTGAGAATCACTCCCAATAGAGTGGGTATAAAAAACAGGATCCGCCGCAGGATATATGGTCCCATGATTCTAGTCCTTCGTGTCTCTTAAGAAGACCCATCCCTAAGTAAAAAAATTTAGAGAGGTTGGCCTTTAGCGACCGCTGCTTGGAGTTGTTTGTCCTTGGCTTTGTCGATCCATAGATAGTCGATCAGTTGGAGCGGGTTATAAAACTTGGGGAGCACCTTAGGAAACCCCAGTTTGTCCCAGTAGGCGAGGCGATGTTTGCTGCTATACCAGTTATGCACCAAGATATGTTGGTGGTAGAGCACCCGGTCAAGACACCGGGTCATGAGTTCAAGCTCTTCGCGGGTTTTGGCGTAGATGATTTTTTCTACGAGGCTATCCACCACTTTGTTTTTAAGTCCGGTGTAGTTATAGGAACCGTTGGCATCAGCCGCCTGGGTGGTCCATTGGTCCTTTTGTTCGTTACCAGGGGACTGGGATTGGCCCACGTTGATGACCGTCATATCAAAGTCACGGTCGTTAAGCCGTCTGACATAAACGCTATCTTCTTTAGTTTCCAGTTGGATTTCGATGCCGATTTTTTTCAGATTTTGTGCATAGGGCTCAAGGATCCGCTCAAAACCCTGACCTTGGAGCAGAAACTTAACCTTGAGGGGGCCGTGGGGTCCGACGGCAAGGCCGTCCTTAATCTGGTAGCCAGCTTCCTTTAGGAGGAGGGCGGCTTGGCGGAGTCGTTTTTTGATATCTTTTTCGGCCCCCAACCAACCCAGCTCCTGGGTAAAGACTTCGGGCGGGAGATCAGCCTTAAAGGGCTGGAGGACCGCGAGTTCTTCCGGTGTTGGGAGGCCTGTGGCTTTGAGAGGGGAGTTTTCAAAAAAACTACGGCTCTCAGTATATTGATCATAAAAAAGGTTTTTGTTGGCCCAGGCAAAATCATGGGCTAGGACAAAAGCTTTGCGTACCCGTGGATCTTGAAAGAGGGGGCGGCGCAGGTTAAAGCCAAATCCCTGGACCCCCTGGTTGTTTTGGTTGGCTAGGAAATCTTTTTTGATCCATTTGAGTTTTTCAAAACGCTCGCCTCCAAGATCCAAAGCCCAGACTTTGGCGCTGTTGACCGCATAGAGGTCGAAGTCACCTTTTTTAAAACTTTCGACCAAGGATGTTTGGTCTTTGTAATACTTCACCATAATCTCGTCGAAATTATAGCGGCCACGGTTTAAAAGTTGGTCTTTAGCCCAAAACTGTGGATTGCGCTCAAAAAGGATAAACGCGCCCACTTTGAAGTCCTTGATCCGGTAGGGTCCCGAACCCATAAGCTTAGTGGCAAAGGCACTGCCAAAATCACCTTTTTCGTAGTACTTTTTTGATAGGAGCGGGATTTGGGTGGTGATCATGGGCAACTCAGGATTGACCTGCTTAAAGGTAAACTTAACCTGATCGGGAGCGATCACGGTCACATCCGAGATATCAGCCCAGTAAAATTTAAAAAAGCTCTGAGCTTTGTCCGAAATCAAAATTTGGTGGCTAAATTTGACGTCTTCGGCAGTGATCGGGGTGCCATCTGCAAACTTAGCCAGGGGATCGATTTTGACCCACATATGAAGCCGGTCCTGGCTCAAGGCATAGGCTGAGGCGACAGATGGGTAAACACTAAAAGGTTCATCTAAGGTTTGATCTCCAAGCTCTTGAAAAACCAGTGACCGGACGAATGCCGGAGGGTCGCCTTTTAGGGAAAACGGGTTAAGGGAGTCAAAACTTCCAGGCATCCCTAAGGTTAACCGTCCGCCTTTCTCGGCAGCCGGCTGGGCATAGTCTAACGCCGGGGACGAGGGCTGGTATTTGGCCTGACCGTGGAGGATCAGGCTTGTCTCCCAAGGGCCCCCCCAGGCTGATGGGTCTGGCGGGGCTGATTGGGCTGGGAAACCTAGAATATTTATAAACAAAGTTATAAACACAGTTATAAACATCCCTAGACTTTTCACCAGCTTTACCCCGTTGTTTTTAAGTTTATGGACAGCCCTTCTTGACAGAGACCGCTAAACATTTGAAAATACGATCCATGTTGATCTCTTCTGAGTCTAACCTAGTTTACTAACAAATGAGGAGTCCCCCATGGGAATTATGAACTACAGTCAGCGGTTGCGTGCATTGGGATTGGGCGTGGCACGTCGTGCTACCTGGATAGCTCTCTCTGCTGGGACAGCAACTGGAACAGTGGGTCTTTTGGTGACACCCGTAGGATTTGCCGAAGAGGCCAAAGCTCCAGAGGTGAGCTTTGAAGAGCTTAAAGGACTTGTGGCCAAAAAAACCGCAGTGCTCGTTGATGCTAATGGTAGCTCGACCTACAAAGAAGGCCATATCCCTGGTGCTATCGATTTTGAAAAACACGAGGGTGACCTGGGAAAAGTGCTTCCAAAAGACAAGAAAACACTTATTGTGGCCTATTGTGGTGGTCCCCTTTGTGTGGCTTGGGAAACCGCTGCTAAAAAACTCAAGACCCTTGGCTATACCAACGTCAAGCACTTTAAAGGTGGTCTCAAAGGATGGAAAGACTCAGGACAGGCTCTCAGCAAAAGCTAGCCCCTTCGGTCGTCACAGGAGCGATTCTGGTGACGATGGCTCTTAAAGCCCCGTTCTATCGACTGCGCCATGATTTGGGCCGTGAGCTTGTGGTCGCGGTCTCTAGCCTGATCTTTATCGGGACTTTTTTGTATGTTTTTGAAGATTTTTTAAATGTACAGGTGGCGAGCCTTTCAACTAACCTCCGTTGGTGGATGGCTGCTATCCTCCAGGGAGCCCTTGCCTTGGGAGTGGCCCTCAGCACGGGGTTTTCCCTGAGCCACCAGCGGCAGGCCCCTCGCGGCATCGAGGCGACGGCCCGGTTTCTGGCAGAAGACCCCAAGACCCTGGTCGCCTTTCGCCGGGTTTGGGCGGTGTTGCAAGGGTCGACATCCTTTGGGCTAGTCGGTCTTATCAGCTCTATGTGGCTGGTGCCCTTGGATCTCAGGGGAAACATCTTGATGTTTGTCGCGATGGGTCTCTTGGCCTGGCTCAGCTATGCACTTGCTTTACGCCGTCCGGGGAGACCCTCCCCACTTGCTTTACGTCGTCCGGTGAGACCTTCCCCCGTCATGGACGCAAGCCCTGTTGTTGCTATGACCCAGTTTCGGATCTTGCAGCTCTTCCATGGCAAACCCCAACTCCGCTGGGGGATTCGTCTCTCCCAAGGCGCTGTAGCCCTTGCCGCTCCTGCGAGTCTAGCCCTGACCCGTCTGGGTTTTCTTGCTGGTTTCGGAGGGCTTCTGGCCGGGTTGATCCTCGCCGCATGGTTTGTGGTTTTTATCGCCGAGGATCTCACTCAGACCTGGACCGAAAAAGGCACGGGAATGCACCACAACGACTATATAAAAACCCTGGAAATCTTAAGCTGGCGGCTAATCCGCTGGCCCCTAGTGGTGTCGCTCCTGCTGACATCCCTGGTCATAAGCCAGAGACTAAGCCTCTCGTCGTCCTCGACAGAGATCCTCGCTTTATTCTCTTCTATGCTGCCCGCGGCTTTGACTGGTGCCTTGGGCGTGCTGCTGGTCCCTTGGGTGGTGATGCAGATCGACGGGACGAAACCAGCGATTCCCCTGATGACCGTCACCATTATGGGGCTATTTATCGGCTCGGCGATGTTAGCCCATCCTCTCGGGATCCTGTTAGTGCCCTTGATTAGGAGCTTTGCGCTTAACTACCAGCAAGGACGGTTTTACCGAAGTTAAGGCACTGCCATTTAAATATAACCTAGGATTTCCATAAAGGTAGCTTTAGGTATATGCGTCCATTAGACTCAGGGTCCGGTAATTCACCCGCTGCAATGTTTACCTGAACACTGGGATAAAGAAGCCGCGGGGCTGCAAGGGTAGCATCTCGAGCTTTGCGAAACTTGAGAAAATCACTCTCGTTGGTCTCAGCGGTCAGCTGAATGTTGTGCCGCTTGGACTCCCCTATGGTCGTTTCAAAGGCCAACTCCCGCCCACCAGGCTGGTAGTCATGGCCGACAAACACGCGGGTGGCGTCGGGTAGCTTGTAAAGTTTATTTACCACGGACTGGTATAAGTGTTGGGCATCGCCCCCGGGAAAATCGCAGCGACCGGTGCCGTAGTCGGGCATAAAGAGGGCGTCCCCTGTGAAGACCGCCCTATCAAACAAGTAACTATGACAGGCGGGTGTATGACCGGGCGTGAACAAGACTTTAAATTGGAGACTTCCTGCATTAACCACTTCGTTTTCTACAAAAAGGCGGTGGAATTGGCTGCCATCGGTCTTAAAGGTGGCTGGAAAGTTGAAGATCTCTTTAAAAGTCTCCTGCACCAGAGTGATAGGTTTCCCGATCCCAATCTGGGCCGAGGGAAGATAGTGGGTTACCAGCTCGTGGGCGCCCGAAAGATGGTCTGCGTGGGCATGGGTCTCGAGGATAAAATGCACTTTAAGGGATTTTTTCTGTAAAAAGGCGACCAAGGAGTCAATGGATTTGGTGCTTATCGTAACACTCGCTGGATCAAAGTCTAAAACAGGATCAATCACGACGGCGTCTAGAGTCTTTTGGTCATAGAGCACATAGGTCAAAGTGTAGGTTTCGGGATCGAAAAAAGCGGTGATTACCATGGGCTTAAATCCTAGTAAAAAATCGTGATTTTCTAAAAATCTCGAAAAGGAAACTCCACGATAAGTATGCCGCCCATTAGCGGCATCAATAAAGGATCTAGGTCCAAAGAGCTACCTCTTTAGTGACTCTACAAACCTACCTTACTTTTAAAGGAGATGGGACGGATTTCTTACATTGATCAGAAAACGACAGCGGGTTTCTGGCTGGGGTACAACAGGCCGGGTACAGGTGACATCATCAGCCAAGACTCCGATGATATCGGGTTCTCCCGTAAAAAAGAGTCCTCCTGCATCGAGTAAGATTTGGTAGAGGCTTGCGGCGTCCTTCATGCTAGGAGTCAAGACCTCCTGGGTTTCAAGGATAACAGAGCATTCTGGGTGTCTGCGAGGGCCGATGGCTCGTTGGCAGGTTATGGTTTGGGCTTTGATGTTTTTGGCACCTAGGAGTCGATCAGTATCCAGGACTCCAGAGTTTTCCATGGCATCCAAGAGTTGATTGGCTGCGGGTCCACTCAAGTTGACAAGCCCTGATCTTGGGTGGGAATGGGTGGGAGTGGAGGTGCTCTTTCCGCTGGATGAGTCACAACCGGTCAGAACCCCAAACACTAACATTAAAGGTAGATAAGCGTTTCGCATATTAGGTCTCCAAGTGAATTTAAAGCTTTTAAAAAATAACGGACTGCTGAAAGCGATAGCCCCTTATAGCTGATCTCCAGTCAAGAGTGTTAGACCTGGCCGGCCAGTTAACACATTTAGGTGCGCTGGAGGCCGGGTATCAGGGATTTTATTCCTAGGAGTGCAAAGGGTAAGAATCCCTGTGTCTCTTTATCCACCGTCTGACCAAGGGGGCCAAAGAGTTGCCACTCAGTTCTTCTGGTACCAGCTTCCACAAAGATGTGCCATGGAATGCCTATTTTTTGTTGCAATCCAACGAAAAACGAATTTGTCTCATAGAGCTCAAGGGGCCGAGGTGGTCCCTCAAGGGCAGCCAGTGGCCTACGATAGTGGTGATCGACTTGAGCCCCTAAATAGATTTTTGGGACATGGGCACGGTATTGAAACCCAACAATCATATGTTTTGGAAAAAGCAGGTCGAGATCGATGCCGGTCTTAGAGAGGAGCCGGTAGCCAAGGGCCAACTGATGCTTAATGATCCCCAAACGACTCCATCCATTCACTTCGGCGACGAGAAACCCGTCAGGTCTTCCCATGCTGCTAGTCACGGAATTATCGAGACCTCTGAGGTTTAAGTCGCGAAGTCCCCACTGGAGGCGGAGTTGGCCTTTAACGAGAGGATTTTGAAAGTTGGTGTTTTGGGTTGAATCGGTGCCAGCGGTTTCACCTGGAGCGACCCAAGTTTGAGTTCCATCAAGGCGTAACGAAGCGGGGGGGATTCCTTCGCCCACATAGGGGGTTAGGGTGACTCCAAGGAGCCCCTCGCCTTGGGTGCCGGATTCTAGGATGCCTTCACCATGGAGAAGGATTGCTGCCCTGAGGGGCATCTCCATGGTCAGGGGGTGATTCGCCTTAAGGTGAATCCGGTTCCCGGGCATGGTTACGTTGTCGGGGGATTCGGGATCGGCAGTGGGATTTTTGAAGCGGGTGATACTTAATGAAGTGCCGGGACTGGGTGGTGGGGTAATCCCCGCTGGTTCCGCTGCGTCCCCCCTGGTTCCTCCGGCTCCCATGACATTTGTAGCGCCAAGGGTACTTAATAATATTAATACTATCATGGAGTTAATAGAATGTTCTCCGGTTTTAAAAAGGAAGGCCGTAGCGGATGGGGGTGCTCTTAGGATCAGTATGGCCCCATAAAAATCTTACCAGAAGTCTCGAGTAATTTGACGGCAGCCGCTATCCAAAATATATAGGGTTCGTCGGTGTTGTGGGGTCGAGGGGGCTCAAAACATTTGGAGAAAAGTTTGATGATCGATATCCAGTCTTCAGAGAGTTTGTCGTCCTTTGCGATCGATCGCGTGGGGGTCACAGGTCTTAAATATCCATTTATTTTTAGGGATATCGAAACGGGAATCGAACAACCGACCGTGGGTGCATGGACGATTTCGGTCGCTCTTCCCCAAGAGCGTCGCGGGACCCATATGTCCCGACTGATCGAAAGACTTCACGAGCAGTCGCAACAGGCTTGGACCTTGGACCTTCTCTACCAATGGGCAGAGACTTTGGCGGCTCCTTTAGATGCACAACTTGTAGATATAAAAGTTGAATTTACTGTTTTTAGAACCGTCTATGCGCCCCAGTCGCAAAAACCCTCCTTTCTTGAGCACCCTATGGTGTTTCAGGTCCAAACCGGGCCTAAACCCCAAAAGATCATGATCGTCGATACCTTTGTAAAAACCCTATGTCCCTGCTCTAAAGCGATCTCTGAACGGGGTGCTCACAATCAAAGAAGTCTCATTAGAGCCCACCTCCTCTATCCAGTGGATTCCCAGGAGGTTTCCTTCCACGCGCTCGCGCAGCTCGTGGAGTCCTGTGCTAGCTCTCCTGTTTATCCGATCCTAAAAAGGGCTGACGAAAAATACGTTACTGAACAGGCCTACGATCATCCTGGTTTTGTGGAAGACGTGGTTCGTTCGGTGGCACAAAAAGTCGTTGGCTTAGAGGGTTTAAAGGGTTTCACCATCGAAGTCACAAACTATGAATCCATCCATGCCCATGACTGTTTTGCGAGGGTAACCTGGCAATCCCCTCGTCATCCAGACGTGAACGTGTCAGGATAGGGGAGAGCTTGAGGGATTCGTTCAATAGAATATGTTTAGAAGGTGGGCCCAAGGGAGGTGAGTGATGAAACGGATTGGTCTCGTGTTGAGTGGGTCGGGGTTTTTAGATGGTTCTGAAATCCAAGAGACGGTGCTGACGCTTCTGTGTCTCGCCCGCGCTGCCCAGCCGGTGGAGGTTTTGGCCTATGCTCCCGATTGCAGTCAGTTTGATGTGGTAAACCATCTCAGTAGTAAGGCGCAGGACCAATCTCGAAACGTTCTGCAGGAATCAGCTCGCATCGTCCGGGGAAAGATCGAGCCCCTTACGGCAGCAGGGGCAGCTCGTCTCGATGGATTGATCATCCCGGGGGGTTACGGAGCGGCAAAGAATCTATGTTCCTTTGCCAAAGATGGTGCCAATATGCAGGTTTATCCTGACTTGGCAAAACTCCTTAAAGGGATGAACCAAGACCACAAACCTCTCGGAGCCATCTGTATCGCGCCTGTGATCTTTGGAAAGATTTTTGGACACCAGAAACCCAGGCTTACCGTGGGTTTTGATCGGGAAGTTGGCATGATCTTGGAGGGGTGGGGAGCCACCGTCATCAAAAAAGATGTGGATGATATCGTCGTCGACGAAGTAAATCGATTGGTAACAACTCCGGCATTTATGTTGGACCGGAGTTTAGACCTTATGGAAAAGGGTATTGCAAAGCTCGTTCATGAGATTTTGCGCATTGCTTAAAAGGTGGTTTTAAGATGAAGATTGAGTTTGATGAGAAGGCACAGAAATCAGCTAGGTTCGCTTATTTTTCCATGGAAGTAGCCCTCGATAACGAACTTCCGACCTATTCGGGCGGATTGGGGGTTTTGGCAGGAGATACTTTGCGGGCTGCAGCGGATATGGCGATGCCAGTCTGTGCGGTCACCCTTCTCTATAGGCAAGGGTACTTTAAGCAGAGTCTAGGTCCAAAGGGTCATCAGGCAGAACATGCGGTGGAGTGGCGACCGGAGGATGCCCTTGAGCTCCTCCCCTATACGGCAGCGATCACTATCGAAGGTAAGCCAGTCCACCTGCGGGCCTATCGCTATATCATCAAGGGGGCCAAGGGACATAAGGTTCCTGTTTATTTTCTTGATACGGCGCTATCGTCCAATAGTCCAGAGCATCAAAAACTCTCTGGCCAGCTCTATGGGGGCGACGAACATTACCGCCTTTGTCAGGAAGCGCTCTTGGGACAGGGTGGGATTGCCATGCTGGAGGCTCTAGGTCTGCCACCCCAAAAAAATCTAGACGATCACAAAGGCCCTGGGATTGAAGTCTTCCACATGAACGAAGGTCATGCAGCACTGCTCACCATGGCGCTTTTGGAAAAGGCCCCTAAAGGAGTGCAAGGGGAGCTGTGGGTTAAGGCTCGATGTGTTTTCACCACCCATACACCTGTGCCTGCTGGTCATGACACGTTTCCAGTAGCTCTTGCGGAAAAAGTCCTGGGTAAAGGGCTTACCAAACAGTTGATTGATCTCAAGGTTTGCCCCCATGACCGGTTGAATATGAGCGAACTTGCGATTCATTTTTCTCGCTTTGTAAACGGAGTGGCAAAGCGCCATGCTGAGGTTTCTCGGAAAATGTTTCCGGGTGTGGCCATCGAGGCGATCACGAACGGCGTCCATGCGGTATCTTGGACGGCAGATGCCATTCGCGAGCTTTTTGATAAATGGTGCAATGGCTGGCGGGAGGACAACAACTACCTCCGCTATGCATGCGAGATACCCCTTGTGGATGTCTTCGAAGCCCATAAAGTCGCAAAGGGGGCTCTTCTCGCCGAAGTGGCTAAGCGGACCGGTGTCGTCCTAAGTCCCAATGTGTTTACCATCGGCTTTGCCCGGCGAGCTGCGGAATATAAGCGGGCTGACCTCCTGTTTCACGATATCGCCGCTCTGGCCAATATTGGCCGTAAGCATCCCCTTCAGATTGTTTTTGCTGGTAAGGCTCATCCTAAAGACCAAGGTGGCAAAAAGCTGATTGAGCGGGTCTTTGCAGGCGCCGAGTTGCTTAAGGAACATGGCATCAAGGCGGTGTATGTAGAAAATTACGATATGAATTTTGGTCGCTTGATCACCTCAGGCGCAGATGTATGGCTTAACAACCCAGTGAAGCCCCTGGAAGCTTCGGGTACCAGCGGAATGAAATCTGCAATCAACGGTGTCCCTAGTCTGTCGACTCTTGATGGCTGGTGGGTTGAGGGTTGTGTGGAAAATCTAGTGGGATGGGAGATCAAAGACCCTGCTGATGCCTTTGGGGCCGCTAAAGATGACGGAGTCCATCGGGATATCGCGGCTCAATCCCTCTATGAGCTTCTGGACCAGTTGATCGTCCCTGGATTTTACAACGACCCCCTTTGGTATGCGGGGATCATGCGTCATGCTATGGCACTTAATGGGCCCTACTTCAATACCCATAGGATGGTCCTTCAATACCTCGTACAGGCCTATACCCGAAGAGTCTAGAGCCGCTCGAAGTACCTAAAAGATTACGAAAAAATGCCGGCTCGAGGCGAGCCGGCAAATTTTTAGGCTTGTGCTGAAGTTCTAAAGCTTTATGCCTTTTTAGAACGGGAACCGGCCTTTTTCTTGCGCTTTTTCTTTTTGGTCGGTGCAGCACTGCCAGCACTAGCGGTCGCTGCTTTCTTTGCTTTCTTCTTCGCCTTTTTAGCCTTCTTCGCCCCTTTTTTCTTCTTAGCTGCAGCGGGCGCCTTCTTCTTTACAGCTTTTTTCTTTTTCTTTTTAACCAAGGTTTTTCTCCTCCCTACACGTTAACAAAATCCCTAAAATTTAGGGAATAGAAACCAAAATCGTCGGAACCCTCTACTCCTCATCGAACCCACCTTACCTCCTCGTCACCAACTACTTGCTCTCAGGATTTGTTTTTAGAAAAGTGGTCACGAGAAAGCCTGCTCTTTAGATGTTATCATGAAGTCACTCAATGATGTAAATCTTTGCCCAATTAAAAATGACCTTAGAAACACTTTTTTGATCTCTTGGCCCATTCGCATCACACCAAGATCTCTTCCATCACACCAACCTCACTCCGTATCGGCAGGTCAAAAAAATAATTTAGAGACTCTTTGAGAAAAATTGAAGTCGGCAAAAAAAATCTCCAAGTCACCATGCCCATGCAATCGCTGCTCCAACGGTGCCCCACACTTCCAATTGGGATGGAGGCTAATTAAATCTATAAACTTGGTAAAAGGCAAGGAAAGTTTATTCATTCCAGTGAAAAGGTTTTCATTGGGACGTAGGATGGAGTCGCGAAAAAAGAAGATTTCGGCTACACAACAAACGTCAAACAACGGTTTTAGACTTATTTTAGGCACCCTGCATGGATAAAGATCCTCTCGAGGTTATGTTCTTGGTTGTCTGTCGTTAGGCCCACCCGGAATAAATCCTGCTTGCCAAAATCTCTTTTCACCCAGGCTACAGTCAACGGGATGACCAAGAGATCGCCATTGATCGTGCATTCAAGCGTTGCTTCGGTGCCTTCCTGGACCGCTTCGGGTATTAAAATTCCGAGCCCATGCTCTGAAATATCAACGGGGCGACAGGATATATTTGATCTGAAACCCTCAATCCTGAGTCGGCCTGGTAAAAGTCCCGTGAGTCGTTGCCTCTGGGCTAGCCTTTTTTCTTTAAACATTGGTAGTGACATTTTGGTTGTACCTCCTAAAATCGGTATGTCCCTTAAGTGACTGAATGGGACTGGTCTTCGACATAAAAACAAGAATTTGTTGCGAGACCGATACCTGTGTTTTCTTCATTAACCATATTCCTCCATCGGCAGACATGATGAAAAACTTAGGAATGCTTAAATTTATATTAATAATAGATAGATAGACTGTGCTTAAAAAGCCGATTCCAGGACCCAAATGCTCAAAAGTTAAGGTTTGAAGGGTTTACGGCTAAAAAAAAGTGGTTTATGGACGACCTCTTCACCACCCAGCTCGATACCCCGTAAACCCTATGGCATAATAGCTATGGGAGGTGGTACCTATGATTGCAATTTTTCCAGAGACTTTGACCTTTGCTGAAAAAGGTATGATCGAACATCTTGCTGTGTCAGCAAGGCGTTATTTTGAAAGGCTTAGATCTCCCCTTTTGGATCTTGATGGGCTCCTCAGAAATATGGGGATCGCTGTAGAAGTCACTGGCATCGATGGCTTTGGTGCGCTCCTCGCCCAAGACCGGCAGGGCCGCTTTACCATAACGATGGTGCTCGAAAAAAAATCAGATGGTTTTAGCCAAAAATTTATCAAAGCCCACCTCCTGGGGCATTACCTGCTTCATCTACAGCCCATGATAGCCAGAGGAGAGTTAGGATCCTATGGGTTTAAGGAACTTGATTGCCCTCTACAGCGCTACTCTGTGGGGGGACGAGACGGTGGGATGGGTATGGAGGCTGATCTTGAACGGGTGCGGGAGGAGCAGTGTGATCAATTCGCCGGTGCTCTCTTGATTCCAAAGGGCATGTTGCAAAAAGCTTGGGGGGCGCTCCAAGATGTTGAAAAAGTTGCAGACTTTTTTGGTGTTACAAAAACTTGTTTACAGAGACGCATGGTCGACGTAGGGCTTGTCGTCAAAGGGCCTCAGAGTTTTCTGGAGGCCGAAAAAGCGCTTCGCAGAGAGTCTATTGAAAGGCATCCTCATCCCTCGGAGATAAAACCGAGTGAGTTTCAACTCACTGCACCTAAAACTCCCCCACTGATCCCCCCATCGTACAGCTCCTCAACAGCTTCGCCATCAGTCCCAAGAAAATCCGAAGCCCTCCCCTTAAAGAACTCCCCTGGTGGCATGTCCCGACTTCGGGAAATTGCCAAAATGCTTGACAAAAGCCGCGGTTAGAACCACCTTTAGGCACCGTCCCAAGGACGATCCTAATAACTCTTCTTATAGACATACGAGAAGTGGAGGTGGTGAATGGTGGCAGCCTATGGCGATCTTTTGTGGCAGCCTGACCGTGAACGACAGAATCAGTCAGCACTGACCCGGTTTGCAAAAGAGGTAGGAATCTTAGAGTCTGGGAAGGGAGCCTTTGACTTTGACAAAATCCACCGGTGGTCGATTGATCACCTCGAAGAATTTTGGGGGCATGCTGCAGAGTTTCTTAAAATCGATTTTCATAAACGTCCAGATCATATCTATATAAAACCCGCCCCTGGAAAAATGTTAGGGGCTCAATGGTTTTCCGGTGCTCGTCTCAACTTTGCCGAGAACCTCTTAGCAGGTATATCTCGCGCGAAAAATCAAGAACAGGTGATGATTGGCTATGCCGAAGGGACCCCGCGACGGGTTTGGTCCAGCAGAGAGATCCATCAGCAAACGGGATTTTGCCAAGGGGCTTTGGATAAAATCGGTCTTAAAAAAGGTGAACCCGTAGCCGCCGTGATTGCCAATATCCCCGAGGCCGTGATTGCTATGCTGGGAGTGACCTCCCTTGGGGGGGTCTGGTCTTCATGCTCTCCGGATTTTGGTGTCGAGGGTATCGTTGATCGTTTGCGGCAGCTAAACCCCAAAATTCTATTTGCCACCAAGGGATTCTGCTATGGGGGCAAGACTTTTGACTGTACCGATACGATCCGCCAGGTGCTGGTTCGAATGCCCTCTGTAGAGAATGTTATTTGGGTGGATCATCTGCAGCACCCTGGTAGCTCCATTACTAATGATAACGCTGATAAGCCTGACGTGGTCGGCAAGGGGCACTGGACTTGGGAGGCGTGGCTTCGGTGGGGGCAGTCCTTAGAGCGGAGCATAGGGACTCCTCCCCTAACTTTTGTTTCTTGTGCAGCAGAGGACCCCCTTTTTGTCTTGTTTTCCTCAGGCACGACCGGACTTCCTAAATGCATCGTCCACAGTGTGCTTGGGACACTTTTACAGCATAAAAAAGAGCACCAACTCCACTGCAATATGCAGACCGAGGACCGTCTGCTCTACTTCACCACCTGCGGCTGGATGATGTGGAACTGGATGGTTTCGGCCCTAGCTTCGGGGACGTCTCTGGTCCTGTTTGAGGGATCGGTGCAGCACGAGGGAACTCCAGGGTCTTCCGCGCTGGTTTCAGATCTCCTTTGGCGGGTTGTCAGCCAAGAAGGTGTGACGGTCTTTGGGACCAGTCCCAAGTACCTTTCCTTTTGTATGAACCTAGGCATCACCCCCTCTGTTCAAGAAATGAATTTCAGTTTATCGAAGCTTAACACCATTTTATCGACGGGATCACCTCTCCTCCCTGAGCACTGTAACTGGGTGTATGAAAAGGTATCGCCTAAGGTCCATTTGGCATCGATCAGTGGTGGCACCGATATCATCTCCTGTTTTATGCTTGGCAATCCCTGGTCGCCGGTCTATTCCGGAGAGATTCAGGGACCTGGTTTAGGGATGGCCATCGAAGCTTGGAGCGAAGCGGGGCAGTCTGTGGTGGGCGAAAAAGGGGAGCTGGTCTGTACTAAGCCGTTTCCAGCCATGCCCCTAGGCTTTTGGAATGACCCCGACCAGGTCAAATTTAAACAGGCCTATTTTGATTACTTTCAAGGCAAGGAAGTGTGGCGTCATGGAGATTTTGTAGAAATCACTCCGAGACATACTATTGTTGTTTATGGACGATCAGATGCCACCCTAAACCCTGGGGGAATCCGTATTGGGAGTGCAGAGATCTATCGACAGGTGGAGTCGATGGAAGAGATCGAAGACTCCGTCGTGGTCGGGATACGGGAAAAAGGGGATACTCCGATGGTTCTGTTTGTAAAGTTGGCCAAAGGACACCGGTTTTCACCAGAACTCGTCCAAAAGATTAAAGAGCGCCTTAGAACCCATCTCACCCCCCGGCATGTACCTAAATCGATCGTCGAGACTCCTGCGATCCCCTATACCCGCTCGGGAAAAAAGGTCGAACTTGCAGTGATGCAAGCCATCCACGGAGACGTGATCGCTAATTTAAACTCTCTGGTTCATCCGGAAACCTTGGAGTTTTATCAGGGATGGGGTCGGCAACGGCGATAGGTGGAAATGATTAAGCAGACTGCTTTTTCGTCGGATTCTCTTCAATTTCCATGCGATCAAAATTGATGGCTAGATCCGGTTCCTCAGCGGGGGAATCCGGTCTGCTCCCCTCAAGTCGTTCTAATCCTCTTTTGGGTTTATCAAAATTAGGTTTATGGAGGAGAGCCTGGGCGTAGTACCATTTGGCTTTTTCGGTGTCGCTATTTTTTTCGTGGGCATGGCCGATATTAAACAAGATCCGAGGATCATGGGGTACAAATTTAAGGGCCATCATATACCGAGCGATACCCTCTTGAAACTGGCCCAGTCGGATATAGGAGGTCCCGAGGGCATTGAGGGTGCTAGCGTCTTTGGTATCCAAGTCGATAGCCTTTGAAAAGTGTTTACGAGCCTTATCATACTCATCTTGGGCAAGATAGACGTAGCCTAAACCTTTGTAGCCGTCAGCCAGCCGAGGGCTTAATTGGACGGTTTTTTTAAAGAATTTTTCTGAGGCTTCCAGAGCCGAGATTTCCAGATAACAGCGTGCAAGGACGAGGGTGTAGCGGGGATTTTCGGGGCTCATCTCGTGGAGGATGATAGCCGTTTGCAGCATACCTGCCCGGTCTTTGCGCTCTTCTAGGACATCCAACATCATTCTAAAGGCCTCGATATATTCAGGGTTTGCCTGAGTTGCCTGGTTTAAATAGCGTAGTGCCCCCATGGAATTTTTCTTTTTTTGCTCGATCATAGCTAAACCAACAAGAGCTTTTGCCGATTTTGCCTGGATACTCAGGGCTTCGTTAAAGAGACTTTCACTAAGATTCAAATCCCCTTTTTCTAGCTGCTCGTGGGCAAGATCCAAGATCTGCGCAAGGCGGGTCGGAGACTGTTGCAGTTTGATAATGCTTGCTAACTGATAACAAAACTCCTCATAAGAAAACGGTTTGAGAAGGTAGGAATGGATTTTAAGCTCCGAAGCTAGGATCACGTCCTTCCGCAGGTTTTCCGTCGACAAAAGCATAAAGGCGGTGTCTTTGTAGCTGGGTTCTTTGCGTAGCGACCGACAAAACTGAAGTCCATTTTCGCCTTCCATCGACCATTCAACGATAAAAAGACCGACCCGCGCTGTCAGGAGTTCGCGACGGGCCTCTTGGACTGAACTCACCAACTTGATTCTGGTTACTCTGAGATTGGTGAGAAACTGCTTGATGGAAGTCCGGTAATTGACGGAGGGCTCCACCACAAGGACAACCTTGTCGTGGAGAAACTCAGAGAGGCGTTTTTGGACTGCGTTATTCATCAAAGTAGGTATCGGAAAAACCCCCATTGAGCCTTAACTGGGGCGCAGGCAGAGGACCCGGAAGAAAGTAGATAATATTGAAAGTACTAAATAAATTGGGCTTATTTTGGATTTGACGATGGGACCTAAAAATAACCCTTGCACCTAGACCAAGAGACCCGGTGTAATAGTCATGTCTGGCGGCTAAAGGAGGTCCATTGCAAACCGGGGTGCTTAAATTATATAGCCAATCGCTCTTAAGGCACTGGCCCGCTTATCTTTTTGGGACGTTTTTTCTGCTTTTAACGAGCGTTTCAGAGATCGTGGTTCCCAAATTTATCCAGTGGACGCTTGATGCCGTTCACGTGTCCGCAAAGCTTGGAGGCGGAAGCGGTGCCGCGCAGCTTGGTCACTACGCATGGTCCCTGGGAGCTTTTTTGATTTGTGGATTTATCGGGCGGGTCGGCTGGCGGCATCTTTTAGCCCGAAGGACCCACGAGGCAGGGTATGAATTAAAAGTCGATTTTTGGAATGCGCTCCGTCGCCAACCCCTGTCTGTATTTGATCGCTATACCCTGGGGGATCTCATGAACCGCGCTACGGGGGATTGGCATGCGGCGCGGGTGATTCACGGTTTTACCTTGGTCTTAACCTTGGACTTGATTTTCTTTACCGTCTTTGCCCTCGTTATGATGTTTGCCATTGACCCCTTTGTGGCGCTTCTCTGCATCTTGATCTTTCCTTTTTTGCCGCCCAAGATTCTTAAAATTGCCCGCAAAGAACATGATCTTCATCTCGTCGCACAGGAAGAGCTGAGCTCCCTCTCACAGGCAGTCACCCAGACTCTCAGCTCCCTGCGGTTTAATCGAGCCACCGATAGCGAAGAGGTGAAAGCTAAGATCCTCACCCAGCATGCCAGGGATTATGCCGATAGGCGGCTTGCGGTGGTTCAAACAGGATGGAAAATCTATCCTTGGAGTGCCCTTCCGACACTGATCGCCTATGGAATCCTCCTTGGAGTCGGAGTCCTTCAGGTTTCCCGAGGGCTTTTGACGATTGGCGAGTTTGTGGCCTTACAGTCCTATGTCCTTATGCTGCAAGGCCCCCTTTTGGAGTTAGGAGACTGTATTGCTGAATGGCAAAAAGGTTTTGCCAGTTTGGGACGCATCCACGAAATCATCGGCCTTAAGGACCGGGTTGACCGGCAGCACTGGCATGACGTCTCAGCGGCCGAGTCGACGCAACCGCTACCTATCTTAAGACTCAGGGAGGTCTTCTTTCGCTATGGTAGCGAGGGTGACTGGATCCTCAACAATATTCATTTAGCTGTTAATCCTGGGGAATGGGCTGGACTCTCGGGTCCCATCGGCGCGGGTAAGACCACGTTGATCCATCTTTGTGCGGGACTACTCCCCTCAAAACAGGGCACGGTGGATATCGGGGGTCGTGACATTAGTGGTGTGTCAAACCAATGGTTGCGGTCTCAGATTACGGTGATGACCCAACGATCTTTCCTATTTGCGAGCACGATTCGCAGCAATCTCTGCCTCGATTTAGCTTTTACCGATGAGCAGCTATGGGAGGTCTTGGAAAAGGTCGGGCTGGCTGCGGATTTTTCCCGTTTGCCTGATAAACTGGACGAAGTTCTCGGTGAGTCAGGGGTAAACCTCTCGGGAGGCCAAAGGCAGCGGCTTGCTTTTGCAAGGGGGCTCTTACGCCTCAATCCCGTACTTTTAATCGATGACGCCCTGAGTGCGGTGGATGCACAGACCGAAGCCAAAATCCTTGAGGCTATCAAACCGATCCTTCGGGACAAAACGGTTTTATGGGCAGCCCATAGGGGATCTACCCTTGGTCTCTGCCACCAGGTCTATCATCTGGAGCGAGGCGTGCTGAGCTTATGAAACCTTTTTTTAATAAACAAATAAATCCCAGCGATCCCATAAGTGGTGACGGGTCCACAGGACTCCTCGAAGCTGATGATTTTGCGACTTTGGTCAAGAGCAAGTCCATGGGACTCACCTACCTCTTTCGGTTTGCCGAAGGTTTAAAGGGCCCATTTGTCGGAGCACTTTTGCTTATGGTGTTGTCTTCGGCGATGGTCATGGCCTCGGCGAGGGTTTTAGGATCTCTCGTGGAAATCTTGGTCAAACTCTACGGGGGCGGGGATACCCAAGGTGCATCTCCCAGCCGGGCGACTGCTTTTCCAATGATACCCACTATACTATGGATCTACGGAGCTTGTTTTTTGGGATTTGAGGTGACAGCGATGGTGCTTCAATATTTCGGGCGGATTCACCTCGCTAAAGCGACTATCGAGCTGACGTTTCAGGTGCGTTGCCAACTCTTCCAAAAAATCCAACGCCTGCCCATGAACTATTTCGATACCCAGCCCCTCGGTAGGATCATTACGCGGGTGACAGCAGATGTGGAAGGAGTGGAAACCTTTTTTCAGACGACCTTTGCCCGGGTGCTTATCGCCTTGATCAATATCGTCTCAGTCCTGGTAGCCATGCTGCTAACGGATCTCAAGTTTGGACTGATTATTTTGGTTTGTAGCTTGCCAGCCTTGGCATTTACCTTAAGCTTTCGAAACGCTGTACGCTACTGGCTACGGACCTATAAACGAAAGGGTGCTTTCGTCAACGCCAAGCTTGCCGAGTATCTCAACGGAATCGGCGTGATTAGGCTTTTTGGCCTCGAGGACTGGAGTAAACGCTCGTTTACGGCAGCATCCCTTGAAATGCGCCATGCAGGTCTAAGGATCATGTTCTGGAACAGCATTCTGCGGCCGATCGCCATCCTGCTGTGTTCTTTTCCAACGCTGCTTATTCTCTATTGGGGCGGGCTCCGGGTCTTAGCGGGAACCCTTCCCATCGGAGCCCTTGTGGCTTTTGTTCGCTTAAGCGAGCGGTTCACCAGCCCCATTCGCACCCTGTCCCAGGAGGCACCTAATATCCAAGAGGCTCTCGTCTCGGGAGAACGGGTGCGTCGTATGCTCCTCGAAGGAGAAGAGGATGAGACCCTAGGTTCCGACGGCACCCTGACCCCTGATTTGGTGGGAGACGTGGAATACCGTAAGGTGTCGATGCACTACCAAGGATTCCAAACGCTCATCCTTAAAGAAGTGAGTTTTAAAGTTAAGGCAGGGATGTCAGTGGGTATTGTCGGAGCGACGGGGTCAGGCAAGACCACGACGATCAACCTTTTACCCCGCTTTTATCCATTTCAGAGTGGAGAAATCTTCCTGGATGGCACGTCGATCACAGAGATTTCGCGCAAACACCTAAGGTCACAGCTTGGATATGTTTACCAAGATACGGTCTTGTCCCGAGGGTCTATCCGCAACAATCTTAAAGAGCTTTCGGGCCAATCAGACCTGAGCGATCGCAATCTCACCGAAGCCGCAGCTAAGACTGGACTGCTGCAAAGGGTCCAGGAGTATCCCCAGGGCCTCGATCTCGATGTGGGCGAAAATGGGTGTCGGCTGTCTATGGGGGAGCGCCAACTGGTCGCCCTGACGGGGGTGATTCTGCGTAGCCCACGGATCTTAATCCTGGATGAGGCGACGGCCCATATGGATGAAACCGTCGAAAAGCTTGTGCAGCAAGCGGTCTATGAAGTCATGGAAAACAGAACAACATTTATCATTGCCCACCGGCTATCTACGGTGAGACGCTGTGATCTGATTTTGGTGTTTGACCAAGGCCAAATTTGTGAGCAAGGCACCTTTGATGAGCTTATGGGGGCCCGGGGGAGATTTCACCAACTTGTCACCTATCAGCAGGTTTTAGGCGTTTCCTAGGCGTGGATTTAAGAGCCCAAAAACTGCCTAAAAAATGCATAAAAATTGGTGATTTTTGTTTAAACTTTTTACTTTACGCTTGATGACCCAGGGTCTCGCTGCGAAATTTCTTGAGGATTTTGCCACCGTCAAAGTAAGCACAGTTTTTGCACTGATAGATAGATCACCAACAGAATTGTATTTGTTATGAAATCTTTCCCGTTCCCATACCCATTGTTTCAATGGTTTCAGGGTGTCTAAACATCTTTATGGGGAGACTAGAATTGAAAGTAACAAACAAAACGGGAATGATTGTGAGTTTGGCATGTTTTATGGCGACTCTGGGATTCTATGGAACCCTGGGCTGTCATCAGCCAGCGACCGAAAGCAGTTCGGAGGTGATGGCTGTAGATTCCGGAGCACAGATTACGGGGCGTACCTCCATGGGTCCACGTGATGGCTACCAGTGCCAACCCTATTATTCCTATACAGGAGATGAACAGGTCGAAGGCCGCTGGATTGCTGGTCTAGATGGTAAATCTTTTGGGAGCCTCTATGATGCAGAAGGCCCAAAATTGGGTCAGCTGGCTTGCAATAATAAGTTTACAATCACCTACAATGGCAAATGTGAAAACTTTATCGTTATGGACCGCATCTGGGAAAATGATGGAGCAGGTGAGCAAACCTATAGTGATAAGGGCAATTCTTTGAAAAAAATCAATGGCAAGGGGCCAGGCTACTCTCAGATGGATATTGCAAATGGGCCCTTCCAAAGCCTTTTTCAAGGCAAGAATCCAGCCGTCGGGAGCTACCATATCAACCCCGGTGCTACCTGTCCTACGGGGGGAGTCACATCGCAGTCACCTTCCCAACCGGTGACAGGCTCCCCTGGAATGCAAGGTGCCTCGCCACCAAACGCTGAGACCAGCAGTGGTTTCAATGCAGAGGCCGGTTTTGGCGCTCCCAATTCCTTAGCTGGGACTGGGGTTGGAATGCCGACGACGACTCAGTCACCAGTGGCGACAACCTCACCACAACCCCCACTTTCTACGCCTGATTTCCCAAATTGTATCAACAGGGATTACTGCTCAGAAGCCTGGGGGTGGCATAAACAGGGTGAACATGGCTGTAACGCCGGAAGCCCTGGGTGGATTCAGGACCAGAATGGATGTAGCTGTCGGTGCTAAACAAATTTAGACTTCATGCCTTCCATCAGGGGCTCGAAGCTATTCCTTAAAATCTAGATTTACATATCCAATAGATGGTCCGAGGGCACGAATCTCGAGAATCTTAATTGTCCTCGGATTCTAGATATTTTTTGATGAAATCTGCAACCACGGCAATCTGTGTATGGGCCACGATGATCGATAGATTTATCTTAGGGTCGATCGTTTCGGAATTGGTCCTGGCTGCAATGCCGATAATGACGCCCTCTGCATCCAGCATGGGTCCGCCTGAATCGCCGTGGGCAAGGGCGACATCTGAGCCCGTTGGCTTATTGAGCCCTTGGGGCATAGCGTCGCGTATGCCGCGGGAATAGATAAAGTGATCGTCTAGGTAGGATATTTGAGTGGTGCCCATGCGTTTAACACCTGATCCGGTGACGATTTCCCTTATTGCCGTGTATTGATTGCCCCCAAAACCTACCAGTTTGACTTGGTCGCCTTTTTGGGGAAGTTTAGCCGCAAAGTCCATGGGAACTGCATTTTTGACCTCACCATCAAGCTTTACCATGGCTACATCAAAACGCGGTTGGCCCCTATACTCAGGATGGATTATAATCTCCAGGCTGCGCAGTCCTGCGGGGCTGGCTAACCTGATCGTCCGATCCTGACCCGATTTTTTGTTTTTAACACAATGTGCGGCTGTCAGAAGAATCCTTGGCCTAATAAGGCTTGCGGTGCACCTTGACGGTGTTACGCTCCCTGGTTCTTCACCTTGGATCATAAACACGCCCTGATCCCCTAAATCCAGCAGTCCATTAGTCACTCGAGGTGATGAAAAGCTTTCAGGCCGACAACTGCATAGAATCGCAGAAAAACATACAAAAACCAATTTTGGAACACTACCCAAGGTTGTTTCCTCAATATTATTGATGGAGTGGAGAGGGCAATCAGCCATTTGAGGCAGCATCAAAGGATTCAGCCCCTTGAGGCGCTTCACCACGCAAACTCCCCTGCAAAAACTGATCCGCTTTTTTGAACAGATGTTCGCCCGACCTAGCATTCGACATGTATTCGTTGGCGAGGCTCCCAGAATTGGATTAGTTGGCGGGCGGGCGGAGAATCGTAATCGTAATGCACTTAATACTTTTTTCTCGTCGTCATAGCATTTTCGAACTAGGCAATTACGATGCGTGCGTTCCGCTAGCTCATTAAAAATCAACTCCTAGGTGGATTTTTCGCAATAAACAGAGATAAGAGTGGATCCGAAATTCGGTATCCCATGTCCAACTCCCATTCTAGGACTCCCAGACGTATGAATTTATCGATCGACTTGCTAATACTGCTGGCATTGCTCATAACATCTTTTATAAATTCATTGGAATTAGGTGCCGAAACATAAGTCCTTTTGGCAACGGCATGTAGTATGGCTTTTTCTTTGATGGAATAAGGCGCTAAATGATAACGATAGGTCTGTTGCTTGCCTTGAAGCAGTCCATGAATCGAATTCCATGCGTCACTTGAACTTATAATTCCTGATAAGTTGGCATCATGTCTAAACCAAAAACCGACTTCCGATATTGCGTTTGGGACATGACATAATCGTTCGCAGATTTCGCCCAGCGTTTCGATGGAAATACTCTTGTTGTGCGCCTGTAGCCTTATATTAAAGTACTCATGCCAATCGCTTACCGGGATCGGTGGTAAACTAATCTCATCGCCAAAACTAAAGAAAGGTGCATGAGCAGAAGCGAACATTTCGGTTAACAGCTGGCGCTTTGAACCGGAAATCAACGTTGGAATTTTTGTAATTCTCTGCAGATGACTACGCAAAATTCCTTCTGCTTGGGGTACAAATTTGATATCTTGAAACTCGTCAAGCACTAGCAGGACGGGATGTTGCTTGCTTATGTTAAATAAAGCCGCAAAATATTCTTCAATGGTTTTCTGCTCTTTGCCTAGCTGACCTTTGATAGACGCCGAAGGCTGGCCTGTCATAGGATCTATATCAAAGGTCAACGACAGGTTTTTAAAATAGTTTGCCATCGATTCAAAAAAGCCACGAACTGGTGACTTTGAGCGAAGGGACTTTGAGATGGATTGAGTCAGGCGCTGCTCTATGGACGATAGATCAATGACATCCATAAAATCTACATAAAATAAAAATCCCCCTTTATGAGTTTCCAAGAAGTCAGCTGCTAGGACGTTCTGCATAAGTGATGTTTTGCCATATCGACGAGGCGCATAGATGACGACCTTCTGACCACGAGAAATCATACGGCCAATGGCCGCTGTTTCCGATTTTCGATCGCAAATGTTACACCGATCTACTAATGTATCATATTGAAATTCACGATTAATTGTCTTTTTTGCCATGGAGCGCCCTTGTCCTTGTCCTTGATATGATGCTTTTAGCATAACGCTTTTAGCATAACGCTTTTAGCATAACCAAGACAGTAAAAAAGCGTGTATCTCCACCCACCGCAGTGTTTCTTCCATAAGGGCAAAAGGCACCTTGCATGGGTGCCTTGAATGGATGTAGCTGCCGTTGTACATCAGGCTTCCGGCATCGGTTACCAGATTTTGACCACCTCCTTAGGGGGAAGGACCATGGCATCCTGGGCACGACATTGAAAGGCTTTGGCAAATGCAGGCTGGTTTTTGAGCTGCTGATTGACCCGAGCCACACCTAAGGAGTGGGGGTCGGTCTTAAGGAGCGCCTCCCTGGTTTTGGGGAGCATCACTTGGCACCAGACTCGGGCATATTGTAGGAAAAAAGCCTTTTTCATCTCGTCTGAGCCCTTCCCCTCTGGGAAAGCAGCGTTATAGGCAAAGGTGATGCCGGTCAGATCGCCGATGTTTTCCCCTAAGGTAAGTCTGCCGTTATGTCCGATGGCATCAAATTGTTTGACAAGCTGCTGTCCCCTCTCTTTAAAGTTTTTGAGATCAGCCTCCGACATCCAGGGGACGAGACGGCCCTCGGCGTCAAACTGGGCTCCTTGATCATCAATCCCATGGCCCAGCTCATGACCAATCACCGAACCCACGGCACCAAGGTTTACCTCGAGGGGCAGTGCTGGGTCGTAAAAAGGGTACTGCAAAATGCCGATGGGCATCACAAACTTATTATCTCCCGCACTATAGTAGGCATTAACAGTTAAAGGCCCCATCCCCCAGCGGGTAGGATCCCGTTTTTCTTTGAGCTCTCGCAGCTCCCTTTCTTGTAATTTAAGGGCTCTTGTTTCGATGTTGCCCTGGGGCTCCGTCTGGCTATAGGTGGCCTCAGGATTAAAATACCACTCGTTGTCGTTGCGTGGTTTGACCAGCTGGAGCGTGGCTTTTTCCATCTTTTTTCGAGCCCCGGCTTTTCCCTGCTCGCTGAGCCACTGGTTTTTATCGATACCTATGATAATGGCTTTGCGGACTTGTTCGGCAAGGGATACAAACTTTTCGTCGGGAAAGTCAGGAAACAGGGTCGGCAAAAGCTCGGCATCCAGCTCTTTGGTAAACATCTCCATCACCTGTGTGGTGCATCTCTCCTCCCGGACGGGTCGGGTCTTAGGTGCTCCGAGGTAGGTGACATTGAAGTTACGATAGGTATTGTAGAAGGAGGCATAACCATCGTCTAAAAGCGAACCAAGGCTAGCAAAGAGGTAAACAGATTTTAGAGTCTCCAGGTCCTCTCGGGACAACCGATCATTGAGCCAGGCAAAGGTTTCGGGGGTCAAGTGCCTTACAACCGTGGCCTCAGGGACCATTGGCAAAAAGTCGTCCAAATGAAACGTAGGATATTTGAGGACGAGATCGTTCCGACTGATGGCTGATTTTTTGACGATGATCTCTCGCCATTCCTCGGGGAGCGGGCTGATTTTAGCAAAGGCGGTTTCAAAATTCAAAACCGCAGTCGCTCGCTTAGCGCTGTCTTTATAGCCAAGGGTTTGGAAAAACTGGGTGAGCACCATGGTGTAATCGAGCCGCAGTTTAGGATTGTCGTAGTAGGAGCGCTCCGGAAGGGTCATGGCATTGGCTGTAAAATAAAAATCCGAGTCCTCTGGACGATCTTGGTTGGCGATGCCGCCGATCTCCAAAAAGCTGGTGCGGGCGGCTAGCCGCTCATCACCGAGGAAACGGGCAAAAGCTTTGTGGTCCTTGATTGCAGCCATGCGTTTGACCAGGGAAGCCACACGATTTTTGGTTTCTTTTTCCGCAGACTGGGGGTCCATGCAGGCGTTATAGACGGTCGCAAGGGTGTTGGACCGGGTGGACAATGACGTACCCTGGCGGGAGGCTGTGGCGACCCCCTTGAGGTAGGCGGTTTTCTTAGCGAGGAGACGTTCGGAGGAGTCATTAAAGGCAAAGGTATGTTTGGAGCGATCGGGTCTTAAGGCAAAACTGTCAATCGCTTGGTTGCAGGCATAGGCGTAGAAGTCCTGGCAGGGATTGGTTTGGGGATCTACAGGAAACTCCCGCCGCTCGGGAATCGAGCTGGAGGGCTCTGGTTTGGCTATAACGACTCCTCCCAAGACGAATAGAGGAAAAGTTACTATGGCAGTTAATAGCAAGTTGCCAAACTTGGAAAGTATAAGCATCGGAACCTCTTTTTGGTCGTCAGTAAAAGTATTTGCTGGACTTAGGCTAGCCCAGCATAGATGCGGTGTACATCGTCAAAGTCGTCAATATCTCCAAGAAACGCTTCCACTTCGGCTTTTTCGGTGGCACCGAGGCTGACTCCGTCTTTAACGATATAACTCAGCTCAGCCTTGGAGGCGGACCAACCCTTTTCAGCAAGCTGCTTACCAACGAGGTCTAGATCTTCGGGGTTGGTAAAAAACCGGGCTCCGGTCTTGTCTGATTCCACTTCTCCCGCTTCCAGGGGCTCGACTTCTTGGGCTCCCGCTTCGATAGCAGCCTCTTCGATATCGAGAGAGGGGGTCTCGTGGGAGGCTTCGATGACGCCGAGGCGGTTAAACATCCAGGCGACGGCGCCCATGGAACCCAGTTGTCCTTTGCGAAAAAGCCGCCTGATTTCGGCTGCGGAGCGGTTTTTGTTGTCCGTAAGGCACTCCACGATCACGGGCACGCGGTGGGGTGCGAATCCCTCGTAAGTCACCAGTTCGTAGGTGATCGTGCCGTCGAGGAGTCCTGCGCCTTTTTTGATCGCCCGTTCGATGGTGTCCCGTGGCATTGACTGCTTACGGGCTGCTTCGACGGCCGCTCGCAGCCTGGCGTTATGGTCCGGGCTGGGATCCCCTAAGCGCGCAGCGACCATGATTTCCTTGGCTAGCTTACCAAAAATCAGCCCTTTTCTAGAGGCTGAGTCCACTCGACCGGCATGTTTCCATTGTGCGCCCATCATCTCTCCCTTCCGGCTAAAAATCCTCACTCTTTGTCACTTAGAATCGGGTCCCCTGTCAATGGGTAGGGCGACTTAGGGGTGGTTGTACCGATCAAGGAGACTGTTGCAAGCCGTCTTGTTGTTCCCAAAGAGCTTGGAGAAACGCAGCCACGGACCGACAGGCGGCCTCGGGGGATACTCCGACGGGAGGGGCGATCACCGCAGCCATGTCGGCGACCGACCGCTTACCATCGATCAGGTCGAGAGTTAAAGAGAGGATCTTATGGTGGTGGGCTTGGTTTTTAAAAAGCGTGTTTCGGGGGATGGAGATCTGGTGGTCGATCAGCCAGGGTGGCCATTTACCTAGGCTTGAGGATTGGGTTCCCCTAGCAGGATTTCCAACAAGTGGTTTGCGGGCCCTAAAGACGAGGATATTTTCCCAGCGTTTTTGGGCCTCACAGGGTGAGTGGAGGTAAGGGATGTCTTTTTCCTGGGAGACTTGGACCTCAAAGCCAGCATCCTGGACCGCTGCCAAAAACTCCCCACGGCTCCACCGGTCCTGCGGAGCCCCCTTTTGAAAGGCTGTAGAACCCGCAAACGTCCAGAGGCCCCCAGGCTCAAGCAGATCAAAGATGCGGACGATGCTGTGCTGGGGGATTTCCGGCAAAATATCGATGATCCACGGGGTGATGATGGCCGCGAGGGACCCAGGGGAAAACGGCGGGTTTAACCAGTCTCCAGCCCATAGATGCAAGGGGATTTTGAGGGGCTTAGTTTGCGGCAATCTCAGGGTATGCCTAGACCCGGTTTCGTAACCCAGCCGTGGTGCAACCGGCCATTCGATCAGGTCTAGAGAGTCCCCTGCGATGACCGTGGCACCGATATGTAATAGGTAGGGGTTGATATCAAATCCTACGAGGGCGCTCCAAGGAACCTCAGGGTCAGTCGCCAGATCCCAGAGGAGCCGTCCTGAGCCGCAGCCCGCCACCAGGCAGACGCCAGGTGGGCCGGGATTATCCTCGGACTTGGGGATCGCTGTGGGGCGGACAAGATCATAGAATATGGCATTTTCTTCGCTTTGCCAGCTCCAGTCCCTGAGTGCATGGGTGCGGTATGACTCCAGAGTCTGTTGGTAGCTCATGGGATCAAAAAAAGCTTTCTTGGCCAGAGGGGGCAAGTGATCCTGTTGAGGCTGTGATCGCTCCCAGGTGAGGGACTCAGCCCAGTGTTGCAGGCTGGTGAGTTCAAATTTTTTTAAGTCCCGTTGGCGACTCATCCGTTTCAGGGTGATTTCGGTCACTTTTTTGGTTTCTAAGAGGGAGCTAGAAAGCTCCTTAAGATTTTTTTCTAGACATTCAATCTCCTGGCCCAGCGTCTCACACCGGGTTTCAATACGGACCTTCCATTGGTCGTATTTCAAGCGTGAGTCCACAAAAAACCAGGGGATGCCGCCGACAACTTCCAAGTGCCAGGGACATTTTAGGCACCTCACATCGATGTCAGAGTCGTGATGGGGGATGTGACTCCCACACCGGGGGCAGGAAAACGGTCCGTGGGGGAGCCCTTTAAAATTGTTCGGTTTCAATGGAAGACCCCCCGGAGGGTTAGAAGGTGGTCACTTGATCAGGTGAGTTTAAAGGAGCGCATCAGCTGGGAGGCCAAGGGGTTTTGGATCCTCCGCTCTGCAGCGATCAACCAAAGCTCTTCGTAAAGATTTGGGATCGTGCCGATCATAAACAGGGATTTTTGCTGAACCGCCTCTTCGGCCTGGGGCAAGGGTAGGGGAACCAGGCCCTCACCTTTGGTCGCAAGGAGTATTTGTAGCGACCGGCTTTGGACTTCCGCAACCGTTCTAAATTCAATTCCTGTGAGATTCATGGAGTGATTAAAATCCTGCCGGAGTTTGCTCTTGGTACTAGGGAGAATAAAGTCCTTATCCCGGAGGGATTCTGGAAACTGTTTTTTAAGGTCGCTGGACCCCGCAGCACCACAGATGACCACCGGAAACCGGGCGATGCAGCGGGAGTAAAAGGTTTGGGCTTCGGTGACCGGTGGTGGCTCGTTGGTCAGCGCTAGATCAATCCGGTGGGCCTTAAGCTCGCGAAGCAAGTCTTCAAGAGAGCCCTCCATCATGGTGACTTGGCATTCTTGATTGGCCTTTGCATAGGTGATGAGTTGTAAGCTGTATTGGTGGGAGACGCTGTCCGCAGCCCCAAACTGAATGTGGAGTTTGGTGCCAGTATGGTGATCCGTGAGGGAGTCAACCATCTCGTCTCCCAAGCGAAAAATCTCTTGGGCATAACCTAGGACCAGCTGGCCGGCCTCGGTGAGAGTCAGCCTCCGGTTGGTCCGATCAAAAAGGGTGTGGCCGATAGCATCTTCAAATTGTTTGATCTGGGTGGACAGGGTGGGCTGGCCGAGGCGTAGTTTTTTGGCGGCCTTGGCGATCCCCCCTTCCATGGCGATGGTCTTAAAATAGAGCAGGTGATGATAGTTGACCCAAGGGCGGCGACCCATAAATTCGTCCCCTATATTGGCGTACTCAGTGAGTTTCAATAGGACTCTAGGTCTTTTTGTTGTACCATGAAAGTTTACCATAGTTCTAAAGAAAACCACAGAAATCCATTGTTTTAAGGAGCTCTCTATGAAGTCTCACATGTCCCAAAAACCAGCGACCCCATCCAAAATCTCTCTCTGGAGTCTTGATGGTCGGTCCTTTGTGTTTGGTCTCACTTTTGCCTTGGTAGGAGGTCTAGGAGCTGAGATGGCGGGAGCCTTTAATCTGGCCAATATCACTAAATCCGTTTCCAATTTAGTCAATATTAAAAAAAATCTAGACAGCGACGTTAAACTGCTCACAGCAGACGCTAAAAAACTCCTTGGTAGCAAAGACCAGCTTTTGCAGATCAAGGACAAGCTTTTGAACCTTGCCAAAGACACCAAATCTCAGGTGGACTCCATCCAGAGCTTGGTTTCCCAAGTTGAAGGCCAACTCAAGGCCACAGAGGCTAACATCGCCACGACCGCAACCCACGTGAATGAGATCGACCAGGTCCGCAAAGCCTTAGGAGGATCCTAGTCGAGCCGATTTGTTTTACATTTGGTTAAGCCGGGCGGCTCCCTGAGGGGGAGCCTGGGGCTTATTTCATCTTCTGTTCTTTAAAAATCACGTGTTTTTGGACTTTAGGATCGTATTTTTTACGTTCGAGTTTATCACGGCCCTTTTTGCGGGCTGTCACATAAAAGTAACCGGTATCTGCGGTGGATACCAATCGTACAAGTTCTCGGTTTTGCTTCTTTGCCACGGGGATCTCTCCTGTTGACCTTTAAATGACCCATTTAAGGTTGGTGAAACTAGCAATTAAAGTGGGGTGGGGCAATCTCTATTTTTTTTAGCCTTCAGGTTGGACCATTTTTTCGGGTCTCACATGACGATCAAAGTCTTCTGCAGTCATAAGTCCTAGTTGGACGGCTGCCTGTTTGAGGGTGAGATTTTCTTGGTAGGCTTTTTTTGCCACCTTTGCCGCCTGGTCGTAGCCAATCACCGGATTGAGGGCGGTCACCAACATCAGGGACTGATCCAGGTGGCGTTTGATCATATCGCGGTTTGCTTCGATGCCGACGATACAATTTTCATTAAAGCTTTTCATGGCATCGGCCAGTAGCCCAAGGGATTCCAGCACATTATGGATGATGACCGGCTTAAAGACATTTAGCTCAAAGTGCCCCTGGCTGCCGGCGATTCCGACCGCAGTATCAAGACCCATCACGTGGACGGCAACCATCGTCAGAGCCTCGCACTGGGTGGGGTTCACCTTGCCCGGCATGATCGAGCTTCCGGGCTCGTTGGCAGGCAAGATCAGCTCCCCTATCCCCGACCGGGGTCCACTCCCAAGGAGTCTGATATCATTGGCGATCTTAAGGCAAGCTACGGCCAACCCCCGCAAGGCACTGCTGGCTGTCACCAAGGCATCATGGGCCGCAAGGGCCGCAAACTTGTTTGGCGCCGTCCTAAAGGCAAATCCCGTCAGTTTGCCGATATGGAGCGCGACTTTTTCGGCATACTGGGGATGGGTGTTAAGTCCGGTGCCGACAGCGCTGCCACCCAGGGCTAAATCCAAGAGGGCTTCGATGGCTTCGAGGATTCGCTTTTCCCCTTGTTCCAGCTGGGAGGCGTATCCCGAAAACTCTTGGCCTAGGGTGAGAGGAGTCGCATCCATCAAGTGGGTTCGCCCGATTTTGATGATGTCTTTAAACTCTTCGGCCTTTGCCCAGAAAACCCGCTGGAGGTTGCGTAACTCAGGGAGGAGGTTTTGTTGGAAGTCGCTAACCGCTGCCACATGCATAAAGGTGGGAAATGCATCGTTAGACGACTGGGACATATTGACGTCGTCGTTAGGGTGAACAGGCTTTTTGGAGCCTAGTGTCCCCCCAGCGATCTCAATGGCCCGGTTGGCGATCACCTCGTTGGCGTTCATATTGGACTGGGTGCCGCTGCCTGTCTGCCAAACCACCAGGGGAAAATGGGAGTCGAGTTTGCCGGCAATCACCTCGTCGGCAGCCATCACGATCAAGTCGCATTTTTCTTTAGAAAGTTTGCCCAGCTCAAAGTTAGTGAGGGCTGCTGCTTTTTTGACGATTCCAAAGGCCCTGATCATGCCCCGCGAAAATCGGTGCCCGCCTATCTTAAAGTTTTGCAAGGACCTCTGGGTCTGGGCCCCCCAGTAGCGATCTTTTTGGACTTCGATGCTGCCTATGGAATCGGTTTCGATGCGCGCGGACATTGTAAACACTCCTATGTTTTGGCCTTAATTTTGGCGTACAGATGGTAAGACCCCAAGATCGAACCCATCCACCAGGCTCCGAGGATAAGCCTAAGGAGGACTTCCCAGGTTTCGGGAGTGGTCCAAGACCCCCACGTGCCAAGCTGCTGGGACGCTGCTGCCGCTCCTTTAGAAACATCTTCCACAAAGAGCGATAGACCCTCCGGTAGTAGCACCATAAGGAGGATAAAAGCTACCAAAAGCGGGGTGTGGCCTTTGGCCAACTGGCGGCTTCGAAACCTTGCCTGCCAAGGGCTCAGGGACTCCACCACCACCAAGGTCTGGGCATAGACCAGCGGCACCATCACATAGGTTGCGCCAATGATACCGTAGGGTATCAGGGCATAGGGGGAATCCCATTTGAAGAGATAATTGACCAGAAGACCCGGCAGCAGGGCGATGGCCGTGCCCCCCATCAAAATAAAGCTTATAATAAAACTGACAATCAACAGGGATGACCAAAGGCGAAGACTGGTACCTAGGTTCTCCAAAAGAGCTGAGGTTAACGCCGGAAGAGTGTCGGATCCCCCTGTCCTAGGCGCCGGGTGGGGAGCGGGGTGAGGTTGGGAGTGGGGCCGGGATCGTTGGTGGAGGACGAGGAGGACCATGGCGGTGAGGATCGGGGTTAACAGGATCCCGATGGCCCCGTCAAACACAAATCCCGTAACCTGCTCGGAAGCCCCCCAATGCTCCCCTACCGTCCAGCGTAGGAGTTCGAGTGGTAAATCGACTATGAAATTGAGAAAGATAAGGTTGACGACTAGACTTTTTGTGATCGGAGAATCCACCGCCGCCTCTGCCATGTCTGGAATCTCCCCAAAAAATAAAGACCCTTAACTGGGCTCAACCTGCCGAAATCCTATATTTTACCAGAGGCTGAGTCAATCTGGCTTTTATATGATTTGCTTGGGACGGCTCGCCGCTGGTAAACCTTGTCGGTGGGTGACTCTGAGACACAAACGGAACCGGACGATAGGGAGCATTTATTGTGATTTTTTGCGCGATGCTGTTGTTGTTAAGCGGTCGGGTCCTAGCCCAAGGGGCTGCCAAGGAGATCTCAATGCCCGCGAGCCCTGGTCCACTGAAGGAGCGCCTTTGGGGCGAAGTGAGTCAAAAGCTGATGGCCATCCCCAACCATCCCTGGGCGCTGCCGGTGGCGACTCCCCTCTATCAAAAGACTATCGGTTCTTGGCAGTTACCTCCCGGCATTGCCGACACATCCCCCTCGCTCTGTCCATCTCTCTACCCACCCGTGCGTCAGCTCCTCCAGGCGGTCGGCCCGTCGCTTTTTCTGGTGGCTCCCCAAGATGGGGAGGTGACTGTCCTCCAAAACGCTTTTGATCCCGAGCAGGCTCAAAAACCCTCAGCGCCTTTGGTGGGAGCCTATCTCAAAGCCCGAGGGCAGCGGATCTTTGTGGCTGCAGTCCTTCAGGGCTCGCCAGCTTCCATGGCGGGGGTGATGGCCGGGGATGAGGTCGTCTCCATCCAGGGTAAACCACCAAAGGTGGATCCCCAGGGTTTCCCTAAGGGCGCAACCCAGTGGGTCCTCCGAAGGTCCCCCTCTCATCTCGTGCCTGTGATGGTGCCAGCACCCGTAGCACAAACGATCGACGACCTGATTGCCGAACATATCAAGCTTGTCCCTCGAAAAATTGTGACTAAAGCTGGGACTTCCACAAAAAGTGTCGTCTATGCCCACCTAGCTTCGACCCATCGGACACGATTTTTTATTGATTTTAAGGAGGCTGTGAACGCCCTTCTCGTTCCGGAGGGGCCTCTCAGGCCCAAGCCTCCTTCTAAGGCCCACAAAGTCACCGGACTGATCATCGACCTTAGGGGTCCCTTTGGCCCGGTGGGGTCGAGTTTTGCGGAGCTTCTGAGTGAGCCAAATTGGTTTTTTGGAACCGATCCCCAAAAACCCTTACGCCCTGTGGCCGTGCTAGTGGACGAGACGACCCTAGGGGGACGGGAGTGGTTGGCATGGATGCTGAAATCAAAGGCAGGAGCCACCTTGGTGGGAGCCCATACAGGAGGCATGTGGGCTTCGAGTCAGTGGCTACCCCTTGAGGTGTGTCCTGGATATTTACTAGTCCCCCAGGGCTCTACCAAAGCTCCTTTACCCGAAGGGATCGGGCTAACACCAGATGTGGTGGTCCCTACTTCTATAGTCTATATGAGCGGTGCAGATCCTGTTTTGGAAGCTGCGATCCGGTCTCTGGACCGGACTTAGGTCGTTTAAACCTTCTTTCGAGCTTGGTCCACGAATAGAGTTACCTATGGGCTTATTCAGCTGGGCGTACATAGACCTCGATATTTTTTTCTGGTTGAGTTTTGTTAAGTTGTTGGTAGAGGGGTTTGCGAAGATCAAGATGGAGAGATCCTTTTGCGCAAGGGTTTTTCCCCTCATAAACCTCTTTGTAACGGTTGTTCCAATGTTGGGAAGGACAAGCATCGTAAATCACTGCTGGCACACTCTTTGACTTATCTTTCGTGGAGACGATAAACTTTTTTCCACAAGGGACATTGCAACGGGGTTCACGCACCATTTTTTGACCGTTCTCGACTCGCTTCACATCATTTGGCATCTTATCCCACTTACCTTGGCAATCGGAATGATCGCATATTGCCCAGCTTTCATTTTCACAGGAACCAGGCCAAAAAGGTGACTGTTCGGTGACAGCAAAATACAAGCCTCCGTGATTGTTGGCATCGCCGCAGGTGGTTTTATAATAGTGCTCACCATTGAATGGGTAGTAGGTGGTGTTAAACAAAATATCTTTGCCATTGTTTACATTGTTTACAGGCGTCGGAGCTTTCTGGGCTGTAGCATTATTTTGGGTTTTCAGAAATTTACATGATTGGTTTTTTTCCCATCCCCATCCTTGGACATGATTAGGTACGGCTTTAGGTGAGCAAATCGGCCATAGCAGACAACTCTTTCCGTTTTCATAGCCCCAAGTATTGTCTGGAGAAGGAGTCGCTTTGTTTTGGCAAACAGGATAAACAGTGCAGGAAGTTCGATTTTCTTCCCACCCAGTGCCATCGTTTTCAGGATCTATCGCGCCTAAGGTGCATGTCGGTAAGGAATTCGCTGTTACTGAAGAGTCAGAGCTTTCAGTGATATTGCAGCCCTGTGTAGGAAAAAAAACAAGATTGAGGGTAGCAAACAGGATTCCGAAATACAAGGTTTTGTTCATAAGTAAAACTCTCTCTATAAACGTTTGATGATTTGGCACAATAGTAAATCTTTCAATTTTTATGCCAATGATTTACAGGAGAATTTTTGAGTATCGTCTTGTTATAATTTAGGAATTTTTTTCGTAAATGTTTAAAGATCTTTCACTGAAAAGTTTGTGAACATGTTGATAGGTGGCTAATCGGTGGATTATTTTCTCCCTAACCCGAGGGTAGCTAGGTAAAAGCCAAAGCTTCGCCAAAAAAAGTCTGGATAAAATAATAGCTATGGTCATAGCCCTCACAAAGGCGCAGCTCGTATTTTTGGCCGTAGGTGTCGGCTGCGTGGGCAAAGCGATCGACCTTGAGCTGGGAGTCTAAATACTCATCCTTGGTGCCCTGGTAGATCACGATTGGTTCGGGGTGGCGGTGTCCACTCTTAAGCAGTTCACAGGCATCGTAGGCGTGCCAGGTACTAGGATCGCCTAAATAGCCGCTCAAAGCCTTTGTGCCCCAAGGGACTTGGGAAGGGTTGACGATTGGCGCAAAGGTGGTGATCTTTTGGAAGAGATGGGGATTGCGTAGGCCAAAGACTAACGCGCCATGTCCGCCCATGGAATGCCCCATGATAGAGACGGTGTGGATTCCAAAGTGATCTCTAAACAGAGGATAGATTTCCTTGAGAATATAGCTGTACATGCGGTAATGCTGGCTATAATCCTTTACCGTCGCGTCCAGGTAAAAGCCGGCACCAGAGCCAAAATCATAGGACTCATGCTCCCCACGGAGATGCAATCCCCGTGGTGAGGTGTCGGGAACCAGCACCATGGTGCGCTGCTCAGCTAAGATCCGTTGGGCTCCCGCCTTAGCCATAAAGTTTTCTTCCGTACAGGTCAGTCCCGAGAGCCACAGGATCCCGTGGCGGAGCTCTCCCGCCGGGACAAACGTCGCAAAGTTCATGGGCGTCTGAGTTTCGACCGAGTCATGGGACCAAAAGGCGGTGGTGCCCCCATAACACTTGTGGGATTTTCGTAGCCTGATGGGGCTCAAGGCTGTCCCCCCATCGATACCACGCTACGAATGCTGCGACCTTCTTTCATAAACCGAAAGGCATCGTTGATCTGGCTGAGTTGCAGGCTGTGGGTAACCATCTCGTCGATTTTAATTTCCCCAGCCAAATAGCGGTCTACATACCCAGGAATCTCGCTACGTCCCTTGACCCCGCCAAAGGCGGAGCCTTTCCAGACCCGACCGGTGACGAGCTGAAAGGGTCTTGTACGGATTTCTTCTCCAGCTCCTGCCACCCCGATGATGATCGACTGGCCCCAGCCCTTGTGACAGCACTCTAGGGCCTGGCGCATCAGCTCCACGCTGCCGATGCACTCAAAAGAATAATCCACACCACCATCAGTCATGGCGACGATCTGGGATACTAAACTAGAATTAATTAGTTTACTGGGATTCAGAAAATCCGTGGCACCAAATTTTTTTGCCAAGTCAAACTTGGATTCGTTGGTATCGATGGCGATGATTTTTTTGGCGCCGACCATCGTGGCCCCTTGGATAACGGACAAACCGATGCCACCTAGTCCAAAAACTGCGACCGTGGCTCCAGCTTCCAACTTTGCGGTGTTGAGCACGGCACCGATTCCTGTCGTCACCCCGCAGCCGAGGAGGCAGACCTTATCCAGGGGGGCTTTGGGGTTGACCTTGGCGAGGGAGATTTCGGGGATAACGGTCATTTCCGCAAAGGTGGATGTCCCCATATAGTGGTAGATGGTTTTACCGTCTTTCGAAAACCGTGAAGATCCATCAGGCATCAGTCCACGTCCCTGAGTCTCGCGGATCCGCTGACAGAGGTTGGTCTTGTTAGAAAGACAAAACTTACAGGTTTTACATTCGGGGATATACAGGGGGATAACATGGTCACCGGGCTTTAGGGTTGTCACCCCTGGGCCAACGGCTTCGACGATGCCTCCACCTTCATGGCCCAGGATGGCAGGGAATAGCCCCTCAGGATCGACGCCAGAAAGGGTGTAGGCATCCGTATGGCAGACACCGCTGGCAACGATGCGTACCAAGACTTCTCCAGCCTTGGGATCATCGAGGTCGACGGTTTCGATGGAAAGTGGCTTGCCTGGTTCCCAGGCAACAGCGGCTTTGACTTTTCGAGGCATGATTTAGGTTCTCCTAGACTTGATGATCTTGGTTATCAAAAAAACCCTGAATCCCTTGTTTAAGAACCATAAACTGGTCTTGTCCGTAGGCCACTCCAGGGCCTCGACCCCACACGGGTCGAGGCCATAGGGAGTCCGTGGATTGGCGCCCGACCACATGAATATGGAGCTGGCTGACGATATTGCCGAGGGCACCGATGTTGATCTTTTGGGCATTGAACACCTGTTTGACTAAGTTGCTGACAAGCACCACTTCGTCCATTAACTGGTGCTGGTCTTGGGGGGACAACTCAAAAATTTCAGTGACCTCCTCACGGCGAGGAACCAGGATGAGCCAGGGAAATCGCTGGTCGTTCATCAAGACAACCTGACAGAGGGGGAGATCCCGTAAAAAAAGGGTTTCAGCGGCCAATGAGGGGTGGAGTCGAAAGGGAGGCATGGGAGTCTTTCTGTTTCTAGGTCACTGGGACCATAAAGATAGCAAGAAAAGTTTTTTTTTAAAACGCTCGATCATTCCACCTGGGATGTTCTTGCTCTGCCACGGTTTTTTCGATCCAATCGGCTAAGAACCTTATGTCGACATTGTAGCCATATTGACGACAATTTGGGTCTCCCGAAACGTGGATTCCTGCAAGGGTCAGTCCTACGTCCTTTCTCTTTATAAAAACCGGGCCACCTGAATCCCCATGACACCCCCCGCGGCCTTCGTAGCGGAAGGTTTTCGATTCAGGGTAAAACTTTGAAATCCTTTGACTCCAGCCCGTGGAGCGGAGAGTTCCACGAGTCTCATCTGGGGCATCCCAGCTGGTTTTTCCATATCCCGCAAGCAAAATCGTCTCTCCAACCTGTAGTTCGTCCTTCTGGGTCAGGTAGGGGACAGGTTTGTAGCTCGAAGGTGCATCCTTAACCAAATAAGCGATGGCAACGTCATCATGAGGGGGGCCTATAATCGCCTTGCAGTTGATCGACTGGGCTTGGGGATCGTCGAGCCTACGGCCAAAGATGATTTGGCAATCGGTCCCTGCCTTAAAGCAATGTTTGGCCGTAAGAACGGTTCTTTTTCCCACCAAGGCTCCACTACAGGTTTTCCCTGCACGGACTCTGAGTTCCTTATGATAAACCACTGCGACTGTTGACAAACCAACCTGGTCATCAACTCCGACGTCACACCCGCCAGCGATCTTTAGGGCCGATCCCAACTGATCTGCGGATTTTCTAGAGACTGACCAGTCACAACTGGGCAGGAACAGGATAAAACTCAACAGGTTGGGCATGTAAGATCTGAAGATTTTAGAGAACATTTTAAAGGAACTCCTAGGAGCTGGGAAACCAGGAAATAGTGTAGACAGGACCACGCTCAGAAATGACCGAGCAAAATCCATTCCAAAAAGCTAAGGAGGCGAAGGAAAGTCGGGCTCCCGAGCTATTTCCTGGTCCAGACCAAGCAACTTGAGGTAGGGTCGGTGTCGGAACTGTCTTAGTTGCCCCCTATAGGAGACCGACCATGCCTGCTACCATGACCATTACCCGAACTTTTGAGTTTTGCGCAGGTCACCGGCTTTTTCGACCCGATTGGTCCGAAGAAAAAAATAAGCAGATCTTTGGTTTGTGCGCGAATCTCGAAGGCCACGGACACAACTACACCCTCGAGGTGAGTGTCTCCGGTCCTATCGATCGAGAGACTGGGATGATCATGAATCTCAGGGAGCTTAAGGAGATCGTCAAAGACCATGTGATCGCTCAGATCGACCACAAAAATCTCAATAAAGACGTATCCTGGATGGCGGGGGTTAACCCGACCACCGAAGAATTTGCAGAAAAAATCGGCCAGCGGCTTCGGGAGCTGTTACAAAAAAAAGTACCACAAGTTAAGCTTGCTGCCATCGTTTTGCATGAAACAACCAACAACAAGGTGATGATCCAATGGCAGTAGAACATCCTCTGGGAGGTCCCCACACCGACGCCAACCTAAGCCGCGACTTAACCCACTTCTACGGAGTCCAAGGCTTGGTAGCCCTCGTCACAGGTGGTGGAACGGGTATCGGACAAGCTTCGGTGATGGTCTTGGCTAAAGCGGGGGCGAAGAAACTTTTTATCGCTGGGCGACGCCTAGGACCGCTGCAGGAGACGGCGGCCCGCGTCAAAGAGGTGAGACCGTCCTGTGAGGTGGAAGTCATCGAATGCGATCTTGCCCAGAGCGCATCAGTAGCCGCACTCGTCCTAAAAATAAAAAAGTATGGTCAACTTGATATCCTCGTCAACAATGCGGGGCAATTCCAATCAGCATCCTTAGGGGCCACCACCGACGCCCTTTGGGAAGAGACCCTTAGGATCAATCTCCAGGCTCCCATGGGCCTTACGCGGGATCTACTACCCCTCTTAAAGCGCTCTGATGCGCCGGCAGTGGTCAATATCAGCTCCACCTTGGCGGTGAAACCAATCCCAGAGGCGTCCGCTTACAATGCCAGTAAGGCTGCCTTGGTGCAGTTGACCCGGTCCCTAGCCCTGGAGCTTGCCCCCGATGGAATACGGGTCAATACAATCCTTCCCGCCGTTGTCGAGACTCCCATGTACCGGGGACGCTACGACAACGAGACCACCTACCAGGAAGGGGTTCGGCAGGCCAACAGGCTCCATCCTCTCGGACGCATGGGGCAGCCCGAAGACATCGGCATGTCGGTTCTGTTTCTCGCCAGCCGGGCATCGAGTTGGATTACTGGAGTTGCTTTACCTGTAGATGGCGGGATGTTGGTCACTTAATCTATTTATTTGTAAAGATAATTTAGAAAGATTTAGGTAGGGAGTCTGTGTTCATGATGACCTACCTAGCTATTCCAACTAAGAAACAACCGATGAAATAATTTCTTTTTGTAAACCTGCGTCTCTGATATAGCCACACTTATTGATTAAGTGATTGACAGGCACAGTTACCAAGAAGTCTGTCCAAGCATATGAGTCATACTGCAGGCAAAGTAGCTGACTCTTCTTAATCAATACATCTGTCTCTAGTCCACGTTTCATTGTGGAAATGGGTATTAAGTTTAAAAGGATATTGTTCTTATCATCATAAGTTTCGGAAGATATAACTATGTAAAAATGACTTGGCGGATTTGTTTTATCAGCAGGAATGAAAGTATTTATTTTATAAACACACCATTTTAAGGCAGACATTGAATAGCTATGATTTCATTTGTTAAATCAGATTGACCGTTACTTACTCGATTGGATCTATTTTTAATCTGCACTTCATCTTTGACAGAGTGGTAATAGTTTTCTATAGCTTCGAATTCAGATACATTTGGGTAAACACTGATAGCAGTTTCCGTTACTTTATTAAAATCAGATTGTCCTATTCTCTTGAAGAATAGATCAATTCTTTCTATCTTTTTCATATTGGCCTCGATTCCAGGAGTTTTGTAATCTATTTGTTTTGCTGTTGAGTCGACCATGTTTTTCTCCTTGCCTCGATCATACCTACCTCCAGTATGCTTCTAACCTTTCGGAATTTCAACAGAAAACTTTAGATGTTTTGGATAACTATCTGTTGTTACTATTATTTTAACACGCCGCTCATATCCTTACTCCTACGCAGATCGGCGACCAGGTCTATGGGTGGTTGGTCTGAGAAGATGATCATGGATATCTTGGCAGACCAGCCGTGCTTCTTTGTTAAACAGAAGCTTTTGCAACGTTGCAAAAGGCACCGATACCTGATGACACTTAAGACACACCTGGGCTCCGAGCCAAGCCTCGATTCCCCGTTTGTCTGAAGGTCCTAAATCGATCGATTGGTCGATCACAGATGTCTCGTGTCCACAGGCGGAGCAATGATTTTTGTGAACGCTCTCCGCTTGGGCTTTTTCTTTTTCAGCCCGTTCTTCCTTAAGTCGCTGGACGAGTTCTGCGTCCTGTTTTCGAAAATACTCTTCTTCTGCTGCCCTAAAATCTGTACGTGGTTCTTTCATAATGAGACCCTCCTCTTGACGCATACCTTAATGGAATGCCATATAAGAGATTCTTCGGAGTTTATGGGAAAGACTTAAATAATTTTAAAAATATTAATTATTTTAGATAAATGAGATGTCTTTTTAGGGAAGCCTTCAAACAGGGGAGTTTGCGATGTCACAGGAACCTAGGATTCAGGGATCCCACCGGAGAGATTTAAAATCCCCTCTAGAGCAGGGATTTACCACTAAAACCAAACCCTGGGCACTGCTGTCTGTGACCGACAAAAAGGGGCTTGTTGCGTTTGCTGGTGGACTCGTCCGCTTGGGCTACGGAATCCTCTCGACCGGAGGCACCGCTCAGACCTTGAAGGAGGCTGGGATCGAGGTCAAAGAAGTCGCTGATCACACCAAAAGCCCAGAGATCCTTGATGGCAGAGTCAAGACTCTGCATCCAAAGATCCATGGAGGCATTCTCTTTGACCGGCAAGATCCGGACCATCTCAAGGAGCTGGCGGTTTTAGACATCGAGGCGATCGACATCGTTGTTGTGAATCTGTACCAGTTCGAAACAAAAGTTCCGGATATTAAAGTTCCCCTGGAAGAGGCGATTCATTCCATCGATGTGGGCGGACCCAGCATGCTGCGGGCTGCGGCCAAAAACAGTCTCTTTGTGACCACTCTGGTCGATCCCAATGACTACGACCGTGTCCTCAAAGCCCTTGAGACCGGAGGAGTGTCAGGAGTTCTTCGCCTTGAGTTAGCGGCTAAAGTCTTTGAAAAACTCTCCAGCTATGACGGCAAAATCGCCCACTATCTTCGGAGCCAATGGAGCCAAAAGACCCAGGCGCAGGTGACTCCGATTGAAACTGATAAGAATCGCGAGATGGAGCAGCCCTTTGCGCCCACCCTCCAAGAGACTCTAAGCCCGACTCCAGTCCCTCTGGTTCAGGCCTTGCGCTATGGTGAAAACGCCCAGCAAAAAGCCGCCCTTTTTGGCCGGCGGGAATGGGGAGGGTTTAGTGCTATGGATATCCTCCAGGGCAAAGAACTTTCCTATAATAATATCCTGGATCTCGACGCCGTGGTGCAGCTGACGGAAGAGTTTTGCGGCCAGGATGCCAATCTTCCACATCTGCCCCAAGCAGTCGTTGCGATCGTCAAACACACCAACCCTTGCGGCGTAGCGACCAGGGACGCGGGGTCCCGCCAACCTGGGGATCTAGCCGCACTTGTGGATAAGGCGCGGGCTTGTGATCCTAAATCAGCGTTTGGTGGGATCATCGCCACCAATCAGACCATCGACCAAGGGGCTGCCCTGGCGATGACTGAGTTTTTTGTGGAATGCATCGTGGCCCCGCAGATTTCCGACGAAGCTCTCGCGGTCTTTAGCCGCAAACCCAACCTCAGGGTCATCAAGATGGCCTTGGGTCGCAGCAGCATAGGGCAACCGCCCCAAGTCAGGTCGGTCAAAGGTGGTATGCTCCTCCAGACTGCAGATGATGCTCCTATCCTCCAAAAAACCTGGAAACTGGTTACGAAACGCCAAGGGGACTCAGTGATGATGGCCGACCTCCTGATGGCCGAAAAAGTCGCCAAACATGTCAAATCAAACGCCATCGTCCTGGTCAAAAACGGCCAAACCATTGGGATTGGGGCCGGCCAGATGTCGCGGATTGACGCTGCGTTTATGGCCATCAAAAAAGCCCAGGAAGCCGGGTTTGAAGTCTCTGGTGCGGTTTTGGGGAGCGACGCTTTTTTCCCTTTTGGGGATACGGTGGAGTTTGCCGCCCAGCATGGCATCAGTGGTCTGATCCAACCGGGAGGATCGGTCAAAGACCAGGAGTCAGTCCAAGCTGCCGATACCCACGGCCTTGTGATGGTCTTTACGGGCGTGCGGCACTTTCGACACTAGGTTAGGCGTCTTTTTCGCTGGTGACGGATTTAACATAGAGATAGGCTACAGCGGTGCCGATGGTATAGGTAAAGAGGCTAAAGGCACCTTGAAATTCCCCTACAAGGCGTAGACCAAACCCAAGCTGGCAAAACACCATCCCCGAGACAAAGAGCGCCAAGTTTAAAACCAAAGGATAGACAGGCTTGAGAAGTTCGCCCTTAAGGAGGCTGGCCACAAAGAGCAGCGCCGCTAGGACTTCGAGCGCGGCAATGGAATAGAAAGATAGGGTCAGTCCTGGAAAGCTGGCGAGGAAGGATTTCCCAAACTGGTCGATAAACCACTGGGGGACGCCTCCTCCTGCAAACTTGCCAAACCCAGCAAGGGTGAATGTGGTCAGAAAGAGCCCGTAGACGGGGAGGAGCTTTAAAAGGCGGCTAATGTTCATAATTTCTCCAATTTCAAGTTGTACAAAACCTTTGCGGTTGGTGTTTTGCCAAATTTTAGGGTTTTTGTCGATAATAATATTCGTAAGACTTGTTTTCGGGGAGGAAGGCTTCTTGATTCCATGTCTTATTTGTGAGACATTGGAGGTATGATTGAGGTCATCAAAGCTTGCGAAAAAGAAATAGCGGCGCTGCCGCAGATCGTCCGCGAGGATCTGGCTGATGCCCTCGCTCGATTGGATGCCGGCCTTACTTTGGCAATGCCCCTTTCTCGACCGATGCCTGATATCGGGCGAGGCGTTCACGAGCTGCGGTTGCGTGACCGTAGTGGTATCTATCGAGTTTTCTATTTCATTCGCTCACGGGGAACGATCTTCCTCCTGCATGCCATGTGGAAGAAAACGCAAGCAACGCCGCTTCAGACCATAAAACTTGTCAAAAAGCGCCTCCAGGAGGTTTTGCCATGAAGAAGATGAAAACCAGTGAGCTAGCTAAGAGGCTCAACATCAGCCCTAGTCGCGCCCTCGAAGCGGTCATCAAAGCCCAATTGATTGCGGCTATCGTAAAGGCAGCTCAAAAGAAAGGGCTCACCCACGAGATCTTGTCGGAGCGCTCAGGGCTGCCGCGCAGCGCTGTAACCGGCATCTTGTCGGGCAGCGTTCAGAAGGTGACGATCAATCGGGTCTTGAAACTCGTAGAAGCTGCGGGTCTAGTGGCCGAGGTAAAAGTCAAGGACGCAGCTTAGGCCCTGCTTAACAATAACTTACTGATTTGCATGCCAAAGCATTGCAAAGCACTTGTTGTAGACCACCGCGTCATCCCAAGCCAAGCGAAGGATCTGTCTGATATCATTGAGATCAATCGCTTCGCTCATGATGACGCAAGGTGTTTTTTCCGTACTTGTTGAGAAGGTACCCTAGACCTTCTGAAAATCCGAAAAGGGTTCTAAAATATTTAGATTTGCCCGCAAATTTAGGGGCAAATATTACTATAGCTCCACTACGGTTGCTTGCCACATCCTTCCCCAGTCTTATCGTACTTTCCTGACAGAATAGCCTCTTTGCCACCTGGTATTCTTTCCCAGTCTAGGGCGCGGTTCTCTTTACAGGTGGATGTGATTTATCTTTACAGTCACGGTTATTGTCTGTGCATTCTACCCACGTCACATTCCCGCTCGACTTATCAAATTGACATTGGTAAGACAAGTTAAGGAACTCCGACGGGGTCAATAAGTAAGAAGTGTTACATCGATGATCTCCGCTTGCGCCTATTTGAAACCAAGGTGTAGTCCTTATTGCAATCCTCCCAGGAGGTTGGTAATAACATGCAATTTTGCAATTATATTCCTCGGTCATCCATAAGTCTTTCTGTTTTTTCAATTCTGCCTTGCACAGGGTCTCGGATTTGCTCGTAATGTTACAAGACCTTTTCGGGTGGGAAATTCCCTTGTCATTACAGAGAAGGCCATCATCTCTCATATCTTCGCACTTTTCGTAGCATTTATCTCCTAAAGGACCGGTCCAACCCCCGGGACAGCTATTATCACAGCTTATTTTGTTTACAGTCTCTTTTGGCAATCCCCCGAAGCGATAATCTATGCATTCTCCTGTATCCGGATAGCCACTTGGATTGCTGTAGCGGCTGGCAGTCAAACTAGAACTATCAGTCAAATCATCACCCATCTTGCTATTACCGCTCTTGCAACCAAATGTTGCCGTTAAGAGTAAAGCGGTGCAAAGTGGTGCAAAGCGTCGTAAACCATTCAGCACTCCTATAACATTTTTGCTCATTCTTACAGTTTTCATGATAACTTGCCCTTTCGTGTTTAAATAATTATTAGTTTATCTATTGCACCTAACCTAATGCATAAGATGTGCCATCGTATACAAGCTGCACTTATTTAAACTGTATCCTAGTTTTCAAGGCAAAAATGATACCTTGCTGCCGTTACGGATTGTATGCAAGTTTACCAAATGTCAAAACATTCCTTAGTTGACCAAGATTTTGCCGACCAGGCGAATTCACAGGGGGACAACGACTGCGTGGAATGAGTGAGCACCAGGGAGGACAAACATCCATCACCAAGAGATAGGTCCCAAAACCCCATTTAAATTCCTGGGTTTTGAAGTACGCTGGATCAAAGGCCGCAATGGCCGTCTGAGGCCAGTGTACAACCCGCGATTAGACCGCATTATCGAAAATAAATAGGTATGTTAAAATTGTGTTCTGGGAGAATGCTCATTTGAGCGTTCTCTGAGAAAATGAAAGGATCACAAACTTGAAGTGCTTAGGGTGTCTGCCTCCTGGACCTGGTAAGCCGACGTTTTGAGGAAATCCTCCTATGGAAATAAAAGTATTATGCCAATTCCCCCGAAAGCGACTCAGCGTAGGTATTTTAAAGTACGACGACAGTGAGTTTACCTTTGCCTATGATCTTGCTTGGCTAAATTATAAATATAATTTGCCCTTAGGTCCTGATCTCCCTTTACATACGAAAGAATATCGATCTGCGACCCTCTTTCAGTCGTTTGCTCGGAGAATTCCTCCGCGCAACTCCGAAAATTACGCCCGCTACGCTAAGGATTGTGGAATCAGTATTAACGAGAAAGATCCCATGATACTGCTCGGCACAGTGGCTCATATGGGAGCGTCGTCTTTTGTCTTCGAACTTGATTATAGCCAAGAACGCCAGGAGTATGTCTTGGTAAACATCCAGCGACTTGTTGACAGTCTCTCTTTTGAGATCGTAGCAGCAGGCTTTGGAGTCAACAAAACAGGTCTTTTTAAGCTCTTAAAAAAAGCTGTACAGCCTGAGAATTCAAACATCTATGATCTACTCGAAGTCTGTTTTTTCAACCGGCAAGCAGGGGTGTGGAAAATCAAACAGTCGCTCCTTGCACCCGACAATATGAAACACAAGCTGACCAAGGCCTTTTTGACTGTATTGGATGAGAATCCCTTTCGCAGGGAAACCTAGGTCATCCAATTTTAGACCAAGCAACAACAGATCTACAATGTTTGGAAAGCCCTTGCGACCCCTGCAATCTTGGTGTTAAAACCCCTATAGTCGTAACGTCACCGCTATCACAAATCTCCTGATTGTTAGGTTTTTAAATACCATGGTTCATCCCAAGATCTTAGAGCGTCTTAGTCATTGGTTTGTCGTCTCAACTGCTTTGGGGGCTCTCGCAGGCAATCCCCTCCCAGGGATCGCCCAAGGGTCGCCGCCAAAGGGGGCCGGATCCTCCGAAATGGAGCTCTTTGGTGACCTCTTTAGGCATGATGGTGGGTTCCCTATCCATGGCGATCCGAGTGGCGATCAAAGAGATCTCATCGAAATTAAAAATCAATTTTTAGGAGACGATCCCCGCTACCGTGCGATTCCCATAGACGTAGTCCATTACGGAATCAATCTGGATGTCAATCACCTTACCAGCGAAATCCAGGGACAAGTGCAGGTGGATTTTGTGGCCACTAAGTCAGGGGTCGCAGGCATCTCGCTTGATGCAAAGGAGCTGAGAATCCTCCGTGTCCAGGGTGAAACAGCAGAGACCCTGACTTTTAACCAAGAAGGCGATCTCCTTAATATTCAACTTAAAACACTACTGGGTAAGGGCCAATCTTCTTCCGTGACAGTGGTCTACCAGACCATAGCGCCCCAGAGCCTTCATCTCACCGGACCCGATGCCTCGAGTCCTGAGCGTATGGCCGCGGCCTATACCTATACCCAGCCCGAGGAAACTCCAGCGTGGATGCCCTGTATCGACCGGCCTGATGACAAAGCTTCGATGGAAATTGAAGTCAGAGTTGCAGAAGGTCTCAGCGTCCTTAGTAATGGAAAGCTCCTGTCATCAACCTCTGAAAAGGGTAAATCACGCTGGGTTTACCGCATGGACGAACCCATCGCCCCCTACTTGATCAGTCTCGCTATCGGATCCTACCAGCGGCTGTCTCTGGGAGATTTCCGAGGCAAACCTCTCCAGTTGTGGACGCCCCCTGCACACGCCCAGGCTTCCTTGCGGGAGACTGCAAATACTCGGCAGATGATGGAGATCTTTTCGAACTTTACGGGAGTGGAGTATCCCTTTGGGAGCTACTCCCAATCCGTGGCAGAAACTTATCGAGGGTCCATGGAGCACCAGACCGCTACGACGATGGGTGGGGTGAGGATGTCGGGGGACGGGAGCGGTGAAGGTGTGGTGGCCCATGAGTTAGCCCACCAATGGTTTGGCGACTGGGTGACCTGTCGCACCTGGGGCGAGTTGTGGCTTAATGAGGGGTTTGCCAGCTATCTGCCCTATGTTTATGCCGAGAAAGCTGGACAACCCCTTCGGGAGTTAGGGCAGCTGGATTCCTGGCGTCAGGGATATTTTAAAGAGGCCAAAACCAAAGCCCGCGCCCTATCGGAAAGCGATCCTGTGGTCGATACGATCTTTGATTCCCATGCCTACGATAAAGGGGCCTTGGTGATTCATCTTATGCGCGCACTGGCTCAGTCTAACCTCGCTGATCGCGAGGGTTTGACAGAAGCCCTAAAACTCTACCTCACCCGCCATGGACGCGGCAACGCCACCAACTGGGATTTGCAACGGGCCTTAGAGGAGACGACAGGAGAGTCGTGGCAACTGTTTTTTGACCAATGGGTCCGGTCTCCAGGGCATCCACGGCTTGCCATCAATTATTCTAACCGGACGACCGCCAACGGCCTAGAGCTAGTGCTCAACCTGCGACAGACCCAAACAACTCCCAACCAGACCAACCCCGAAACTCCCCCAGCAGAGGGCCATGTGGATCTTTCACCATGGCGGACTTTTACGTTTCCTCTGGAAGTAGAGCTTTTGGATGAGTTTGGCCAAATCAAGACGGTCTCTCTGGATGTTTATGCCGAAGAGCAGCAGTTTGTGCTGCCCCGCTCCCACCCTGTCGTGGGGGTCGGCGTCGATCCTCGGTGGTTGGTGCCCGTGGAAGTCACCTTAGACCAGGGTGCAGATGCTTGGCTTCACATCTTGCGGAGCTCACTTAATACCCCAAGCCGCTTGGCGGCTCTTCGTAGCCTGGCCCAGCTAAAGGTTTTAGCCCCGTCCCATCCCCAAGGACAAACGGCTTTTAATTTAATCCTAGGGGACCAAGATCCCTACATTAAGATTCAAGCCCTCGAAATCCTCATCCAAACCACTCCCGATTCCCCCTCGGCCGAGCTGTTGGCTTGGACCAAAACTCTGATCGAATCTCTCCGGGCCTTAAATCTTAAGGACTACCAGACCACTGGAGCTCTTGCCCGGGGACTTGAATGGCTGGTGACCAAGGCTCTAGTTCCACCGACCCCTCAAGAGGAAGCCCGATGGCAAGAGGCTTTTTTAAAAGCCTCTTCCGTTGCCGAACGTTTCGCCTATCTCCGGATGCTCCATGTGGCCTCGGTTCCACGGACCCAAGAGTTTATCAAGGCGCGGCTCGGGGAATCCAGGTGGGTCACCCAAGACCGTAGCAATATGGTGAGTGAGCTGCTACGATTTCCTACTGAACTAAGCTTGGGTGTGTTGGGAGATCTTCTTCAAACCTCCCAAAACAGTCTTTTTCCCGCCCTGGTATTTGCAGAGGGGATTTCCAAAAAATGGGATCAGCCGGCCCTGGTCAAGCCCAGTTTGACCTTATTGTCTCACCACACTAAACAGAGTGTCGCTAAGCAAGCTCTTACGTTTTTATCGGGTCAAGACTCCAGCCGAGAAGAGATTTGTACCAAAATCAGCCCTTGGCTTACCCAACCACCGGCGTCATTGCGGGTCTTGTCTAAAGAGTTAGGAGAGGTCTTAGTCCGCTTGAAATGTGGCTCCACGTAATCGGAGGTCGTGATTTATTGTTGAATGATTCCCAATATAGCGCTTTGTTTGGTCTCAATCTTGCTGGGTAGTCCAACAAGTAAGGCTGTGGCAAAGTGCCGTGGCGAGATTGTTTGGGTATCAATAAAAACGGCCGTGAAAAAAGCCAAAACAGGTGTAAAAAAAATGAGCAAATTGAAAAATCTTCAATCAAAGGTTGTGATTGTGGGGGTGCTCTCACTAATCGGCTGCGGTAAAAACTCGAATCATTCGAGTGAGGCAGCCGTAGCAGATGGCATAAGCAGTCCGGGTGCCGACACCAAGACGTGGTGGTCCAAAGGTGTGACGTCGACCCGTCTGTTACATAAAGCGGATATTAAGGTTGAGAGGGTTGAAGGTGGCTGGTTTAGTGATCCAATGCTAAAAGTTCAAATGGAAGTGCTATTGAACGTTCCGGGTGAACCGGCTGATAAGATTGTAAGTATTTTTCCAAAGTCTGGGAATAACTGGAGTCAAGGTGACAAACCCCTGAGCGAATTGGGCAAGGCATTTAACGATTTCGAGCCTAAATTTGTCAAAAAAATAAATAACGGTCGTGAGTTATGGTCGGCTCATAAAGAAGTCCAAGTCAAGGATGTTTGGAGCGGAAGGAACAATTATCCTGTCCAAAAACTCCTCTTCAGCGTAACGACCAAATCTAGCGGTCACGAAGTGGCTGCTGAAATGCTAACCTTGGACCTCAGGGAGTCCGGGGTTGTCATGACTTCAGAGGTTTGGCAAAATGGTCATACCTGGGATAAATCTGCTTCGAAGTTGTGTGTTGAAGCCATCGGCAGAACAAATTGGGCTGAGTCACAAGGCGAGCTTGTATACCGAGTCGAAGGCAGCAATGAAACGCAGACGGAAAAGTTGGTACTGACTGATCCAAATGGGCTGTATAACGCTCATCCATACACGAATCCAAAAGGCAAATTTATCAATACAGAAAACGATAAAAGTTATCTCGTGATGTACAAAGCCTGTATTCCCATTAATAAGTGCGTCAACTACGTCTTGCGCCATAAGCGCGGCGAAGCGGAGTTACTCGGTTACCCTTATAGCTTGGACGACAATTTTGGTGAAACCTACCGCTACTGCCCGGTAACCGCGGCAATGGGTGATGGCGAAGCCAGTATCTGAATCAGACAGCATTAGACAGTCTAGATCAGAAGGGGACCCGAGATTTTCCACTCAAGGAAAAAGTACTCGCGTCCCCTTCCAGAGTCTCTTTAAATCACTTTGGAAATTTTTCATTCCCCCAAACCACAAAAAGATTGAGTCCCGCTGCGCTCAGTGGCGGCTTCACAATCGGCATTCTTCCTGCCCGAATCGAACCTAAAGAGACTGCATAGTTTGCAACAACGGCATCATAGGTATCGAGAGCAATATTTTTTGCTGGATTTGGGGTTGAGTGGCACCCTGCACCAAGACAAGACGCTACCATTTGAGGGGCTATATCTTTGGCATAGCTGGTTGTAGGCGCAGGAGCTGGGGGTGGGACTGGAGCTGGGGGTGGGACTGGAGTGGGAGTTGGAGCAGGGGGTGGGACTGGAGTGGGAGCTGGGGCAGGGCATGGTTTCTTTTTTGATTTATTCTTCTTCCCTTCATGATCTTCTTTGAGGCTTAAATCAAAATCGTCGTCTTCATTATTTTTGTTTTTTCCTGAACCCTCCGCACCTCCTCCCGGTGTATTCGTTTGGCATGTCCCACTATTTGCCTTGTTTTTAGCAAGATCATAACTTTCAACATCTCCCTGATGAGACTCATTAGGGGTTGCTCTAGAAGCAGTTCCAGACCTAACTTGGGTTCCACAGGAAATTAAAAAAACCGAGAACCAAACACTTCTGAAAGTTTGCATAGATCCACCTCGTTTGTTTGTTTTTTCTACGAAGTCACTTGCCTGCGTAGAACTAATCGAGCCTTCGGTGGCCTGTGCTGAAAATTCAACTGCTTTTTTGAGGGGAGTATTTTAATGTATAACATTATATAGTTATAGGTAGTCAAATCATTGTGAATTTTACCAAGGCTGAGAGGATGTTTTAAAATCGATTTTATTTCTTGCGGCTGAGCCAAGCTCTTGCTCGGCCCCGTCATAACAGGTACCCTGATAAGGCCATCGGTAGTCTTGCAACGACCTGAAAAGGCCTCTTTTTATGTCACAACCAGCTGCTCTCCCCATCCTAAAAGCGCGCCAAGTCGGCAAAGTCTTTGGGACCCAGGTCGCCATCAAGGACCTCAGTCTTGAGATTTATCCCGGAGAGTGCTTTGGACTGTTAGGGCCCAACGGCGCAGGTAAATCCACGATGATCAAGATGATCTATGGTGTCGTGAGTCGCAGCAGTGGGGACCTAACGGTGCTGGGTTTTGATCCCCAAAAAGATAGCCGGGCTTTACGGCGTTACCTGGGTGTGGTGATGCAAGAAGACGCCTTAGATGAGGCCATGACAGTCCGGGAAAACATGCTGATGTTTTCAAGATTTCATGGCATCGCTCGTAAGGAAGCCGCGCCCCATGTGGATCAGCTTTTGGCAGAGTTGTCCCTCACTGCCAAAAGCCAGGCTCCCATCTTTGCCTTATCGGGCGGCATGAAACGCCGGCTTGCTTTTGTAAGAGCTCTGATCTGCCGTCCCAAAATCCTCATCTTAGACGAACCCACGACAGGGCTTGATCCCGCGGTGCGCCATGTCCTGTGGGAAAAAATCCGCCAACTCAAGAGTCAGGGTACGACCATTATCCTGACGACCCACTATATGGACGAAGCGGAGCTGCTCTGTGATCGACTTGTGATCATGGACCAAGGCGCCCTTAAGGGTGAAGGGAGTCCAAGGCAACTCATCGCCACTCACTGTCCAGGATATATCGTGATCTATCAGGAGGATTTTCAAACTAAAAGACATCAGTTTACAAGCCTCAAAGCCCTGACAGATCATTTAGAAACGGTCCAAAAGCATGAGTCCCAAGGTGGAGTGCCCACGATGATGCGGCCTTCTAATCTCGAAGATGTTTTTCTTAAACTCACAGGACGAGAACTCGATGAGCATGCATAGCCAAGTGGAATCAGGACACCAGTCCCTTCGGCTTTCGGCCCTAGTGGCCCACAGGCATTGGACGATCTATAGGCGGAATTTCTGGGCAAATATCTCCCCGACCTTGGTCGATCCGACCCTCTATGTGATTGTCTTTGGGAGTTGGCTTGGCTCCCAGGTCCAGACCCAGGGCGATAGGTCCTACCTGGCCTTTATGGCACCTGGAATCAGTGCCATGACAGCTTTCTTCACGTCTTTCTTTGAGGGAAGCTACGGGTTTTATGTCCGACTCACCTACGAAAACATCTACAAAGCCCTTATGACCACCCCGGTGGGTCCACGGGAGATCTTGCTGGGAGAGATGCTCTGGTTAGGGCTTAAGTCGGCTATCATGGCAACGGCAGTCAGTCTTGTCCTCGTCGTCCTAGGGATCAGTAAACCACATTATCTCTACCTTATCCCATTGATGGGTTTTCTGATCGGGACATCCTGTGGCAGCATCGGTCTCCTATCTTGTACTTTTGTGCAAAATATCAACCAATTTCAGTCCGTCTATGCATGGATCATAAGTCCGATGTTTTTTGTCTCCGGAATGTTTGTCCCTACCAGCGTGATGCCCGATATCATCAAAAAGCTGATTTGGATGTCGCCTTTTTACCATGGAGTCCAGCTGGCCCAGGGGATCCTTTGGGCAGAAAACGTCGGCGAAGTCCTGTTAGTTCATGGGGGCCTGCTTTTGGTCATGAGCGTAGCCCTCACTTTTTGGATGTGGCGTCGGATCTATCCAAAACTCTATTTTTAAGTCCTGATACCATTTACAGAACGCTCCCCAACATTCCCAGCCCTTGCCCCACCAGCCATGGGGTATCCCCCGAGGATGTGGCAAAATCTTGGACCAGCCTCTGGCGCAAAGTGTTTAGCCTTTCCTTGAACGCAGGATCGATCGTCTTAAGGGGGGTTTTGCGGAAATGCCACACCGCCAAATCCAGGGCATCAAGTCGTAGAAGCCACTCTTCAGGAAACTCCCAGGACAGGAGTTCCGCCTTTAGGAGTGCGGTTTCTAAGGTATCGGTTTCGTGCTCCCTGCTATCACGGAGCTCCTGATAAGCTGCAAAGGAAGCGACTTCTACCGGGCTATAGGGGGAGGTGCGGGCTGGGGAGGTGGATGCTGTCCCCATCTCAAACATTCCAAAGTCTGAGGGATCACTGGGACCACCTGCGACGGATAAGATCGACTCGCCCACGGCCCAGTCAAAGTCACCCCAATCAGGCTGAAAGTAAACACGGCCTGATTTTGTAACGGTGCATCTCTTCCACTTCATCACCAAGATTTGGTCTTTATCCCCACGCACGACTTGGACCAGCTCTCCTTCGATCTGAAAGCCCGACGTGAGACGAAGGGTTGCAAACTCACCTTTATAAAGGCCCAATTGCGCTAGGTCCCCGTCGCTGAGGGTGGCAAGGGGCCGGTCGATACGGGCAGCGGCTCTGCCCAAGACGGTGCTAAAACCCTGGGGGTGTTGGGAGACTCCCTGTCCTGCCAGGATTTGGCCTTGGTAGGCAAGCTGGCTGGGGCCACGCCACCGAACCCACTCGACCCTGCCACGCTCCCCTTGTGGGGCGGAGGCTCCAGTGTCGTCAGTGATCATGTCGTCGATGATGCCGGAGATTTCGACACCAGAGTCAAGGATGGTGGTGGTGACGGTTCCTGCGTTGTGCCCCTCTTTAAGGGCATAGACGCCGCCCCGTTTGTAGGCCAGGGTGGCTTCAAACTCTTCAAGAACCTGTTTAAGGTGGCTGATGCTGTCGGCCACAAATAGCTGGGGTTGGGGCTCGGTGATATCGTAGGCCTGATCCACACAGGCGACGGAAAGCCGGATTTTTGCTACTTTTGGACTGAGACAGTTTTGACTTTCTCGCACCGACGAAAGAAGGCCGGCTCCATAGATCTTTGGCTCGGTGAGGGAACCGAGGAGGCCGTATTCAACGGTCCACCAGTTCATACGGGTCACCTTGGCTGCCTCGGACGTGGTGGTGATCTTTGCCGTCGCTGCCTTAAGGGCAGACTCCGCCTGGGCGATCTGCTCCCTCGTGGAATCCGTGTTTTCCTTAAGATCCGAGAGGATTCGGATCGCCTCATAGAGTTGGAGATCACTGTGGCTTAAAATGGCTTTTTTGGCCATGGAGGCATAGCGAGTGAGATAGTCGGAGTAGTCCTGATCGGCGAGGATCGGGGCATGTCCTGCGGCCTCATGGACGATGTCCGGTGCAGGGGTGTAGCCCACGTGGTCGATGGAGCGCATATCGTAGGCTATGGGAAGGATTCTGAGGGATTGAAATTCTAAAAACGCAGCAGGAGGGATAAATCCACAGACCGGCACAGCACCCCAGCCGAGATCGCGGAGTTTGGAGTCCATGTCTTTGATCATGGGAATACGATCTGTAGTGACCCCCGTTTGAGCGAGCCCCGCTATGTAAACAGGGACGGCATAGTCTTTAAAATAAGCCCGGTTTTGGCGCATGATATAGCGCCAAACGGCATGATCTCTCGGTGTGTAGCGATCGTCGTTTTGTTCGACCACGTATTTGTGCAGATAGTCAGGAAGTCCTTCAAGGGTTGGGTTCAAATTCCACCTCACAGGTTGATTCTGCCGTTTGTGATATGATAAGCGTCTCATACCGTAAAAAAAACTCGACAACACTTTTAGACTGGGGGAGCACTCGTTCACATGCCGACAAGCCGCCTTAACTTGCTGAGGCTCACCGTGACCTTACCGCTGGTGTGGTGTTTGAATCCAGCCTTTTTATGGGGTGCTCAGGAAACAGTAGACCTACATGCCAACAAGTTCCAAACCGTCCGTTTTGCCAAAATCGAACCTACCATCTACACCGACGACCAGGGTGGTCTAAAGATGCAAGTCAAAAGCTCTGCAGCTTTTTTATTGCAGTCTTTTGAACAGATCAAAAAAATCAAAAGCCTTCGGTTTCAATGGAAAGCCGACGGCAGCCCCCGCGTCAAAAACCAGGAGCAGGAGCGGGAAAAAGCTGGCGACGACGCTCCCCTGCGGATTGGGCTCCTGGTGAGTGGTCCAGCACCGACCATTCCGTTTTTTGCCTCGGCTTGGATCAAAGCAGTAAGGGATCACATGAAGCATCCGTCAGACAAGATGATCTACGTGGCTGTCGGCACCAAAAATCCCCCAGGGGCTACTTGGGAGAGCCCCTATACGGACAGCATCCAGGTGGTGGTCGCCGGAGATCAGCAACAGTCCGATGGCTGGCGGCAAGCCCAATTCCAGCCAAAAACGCCCCTCTCCATCGTCGGTCTTTGGATTATGGCCGATGGAGACGATACCAAATCTCAGTTTACCACCTGGCTTAGGCAGTTAGTCCTGGAAACCCTGTGAGCTTCTCTAAGGGGAACTCATCTAGAAAGGATTTTTATGTGTATCATCTGTATCGAATTTACCAAATCGCGAGATCTCCTTGATGCAAGGCGCATGTTGGCCCACGCCCGTAAGGAGCCCCAAGCGATTGGGGCCGAACACCTTGAGGAGCTGGGAGCAGCCTTGGACCAAGATCTAGGGACCGCCTTAGACGAAATTAAGAAAATTTCCAAAGACCCCAGTGAGACTCAAGTGACAACGCCTCTGTCGCGGGTTTGATCTCCGCGTAACCTACTGGAATAAATAGATTTAATATAGTTTGTATTTCCTACAATACAATTTTCAGGTATTTTTGTATTGATAGGAATACAGATGTCATTTGGGAGGTGGTATGGTGTCGATTGATTTAGAGCCTTTTTATAGGTTTCATCAAAATGTTGTGAGTGACATCGTCAGCGCAAAAAAGCGCTATCTCGCTGACCAGATTGATTGGAGCGAAAACGCGATCATGGTCGTGGGCGATCGAGGGGTCGGAAAAACCACCATGTTGGTCCAAAGAGCACGCCTAACCTACCGGGATATCGATGAATGGTTATATATCGCAGGGGACTATTTTGAGCTCGCGGAAACAAAATTGTATTCCACGGTCGATTCTTATTTTGCTCAAAAAGCTGGAAAATGCATCATTCTCGACGAAGTTCATAAATATCCTAATTGGAAAACCGAGCTAAAAAACATTTTAGATGCGTTTCAAAGTAAAAAAATTTTTATTTCTGGAAGTTCCAGCATACATCTCCTCGAAGGCACAGATTCGCGACGTTCCTCTATCAAAGATTCGAGCACGGATCTTCAGCGGCGCCGGACTCTGTACCTCCTGAAACACCTGAGTTTTCGGGAATACCTTGATTTTAAACTGGACCTTCAGCTCCCTAGTGTCGGTTTGTCCGAAATGATAGAAAACGCTAGCTCCATCGCTTTGTCGGCCATAACCCTTTTGAAAGGAAAGGATATGACAGTCCTTCGTGCTTTCGAAGACTACCTTTTACAGGGGTGTTATCCCTGGTTTTTGTCTGCCCCCAACAGCTATGGAAAAAGACTTGAAGGCACGATCAATCAAGTGATTGAGTCTGATATCGCTCTATCCATGGAAATAAATGCCGAGGGCGTTCAAAAAATAAAAAAGCTTTTTTCCTTGATTGCATCATCAAAACCTTTTAGCCCAAATATTAATTCCCTCTCGCGGGAACTCGGGTCCACACGGGATACGATTTATAAATATATCTCATATATGGAAAAATCTGGTTTAATTCGGATTTTACATGATGAGATAAGCAAGGCGAGTCAGATTCTGACTAGACCCGATAAAATCTGTATTGCTAATCCTAACCTTCTGCAAATACCCCATGATATAAGGATGCATTCAGAATATCGCGGATCGATGCGCGAATCATTTTTTGTCTCTAACTTCTCCACACAGGATATTACTTCGACAAAAAAAGGTGATTTTTGTGTCGGACACTATACTTTCGAAATAGGTGGACCTAACAAGACCGCCTCCCAAATCGAAGGTATTCCAAATTCTTTTGTAGTTCGGGATGGGCAAGAGATACCGTCCAATAAGTCTTTACCGCTGTGGATGTTTGGTTTTTTGTATTGAATATTAGCCTATTTAATATACTAATATTATTATTGTTTATAAATTAATTATAGTTTTTTATGCTTTTTTCCGAAAAGACTCCTAAGGTGAAAATAGATATTGATTTGATTCGGCGGGAGAGGAGTCATCATGAAGGGCATATTTTGGCTAGCTGTTGTGAGTAGCATAGGGTTGTTGAGCTGCGAGAGTGGCAAAGACACGCGAGAACTGATTTCGGGATCAGAGATGAAAGGAGCAGCTTCCAGCAGTGGAGAGCCTCAAACTGGCTCCAATGCGGAGCCCAAACCTGACCCCGCCCAGACAAACCCACCCCTCTCGTCTAATGCACCTAATGGAAACGGACCCCAGGGAGGTGTCTCAACCCCTAATATTCCGACACCTTCGGCACCTACCACGCCCCCCACGTCGTCCCAGCCACCCAGTGGGCCGAGCTCCCCCCAGACACCCCCACCTCCAGCCGTGGTAAGCCTTGAGGAGTGTGCTAACCAAAAGAAAGCGTGGCCCGCGGTCGTCAACCAAAAGCAACCAACCCAATGCGGTGACCAACTCGTCGACTGGTGCTGTACCCGTGAAGAAATAAAAGCACGGTTTCCGACATTAGCTTTAACATTAGAGGAAAAATTTAAAAAGCAGGCTGACACGGACCAATTTGTCCTCTATCAATGCTCGTTTAACCTTACGGGTTCGCCCCAAAAAGGCATCCAGTATACCTTTCATTTTGCTAAGGTCGTCGAACCCCAGGTCTTTTACCAACCTATAAATGTTTATAATATCACGGCGACAACACCAGCTCAGCCACAAAACCCTTGTCCTCCTCCTGTGACCGTGGACAAGCTAAAAAAGCCGCCGACTCTCCCTGCGCCGGATTTTGTGGCTGTGATCAAACCAATCCTCGACGCCAAGTGCGGTGGGACCAACTGTCACGGAGCGGCGACCACCTTGGGGGCTGCCTTAGACTTTAGTGTTCCCGCTAATCTCAAGAAAGCCAATCAGGCGTTTTTGTTTTCTATGCCACCGGCGAGTGCTGGAAAACCCCCCTTGACGGGAGCAGAGGTCAAGGCACTCACAGATTATATGGCTACGCCTTAGGGCTCGTCACACTCTTCTAAATCCTCTCTGATGAGAGCGTTTGATTTTTGAGTCTATCTAAGCCAGGATAGGGTCGGTCGTCAAACCGCGCCCTTCCCGCTCAAAGTCAAAACCCTAGGAGAGACTTCTATGACCGCCTCTGATCTCTATATTAAGCAAATTCCCGTAGGTCCGATGCAAAATTTCGCCTATCTGATCGGCAGCCAGTCTCGGGGCGAATGTTTTGCCGTTGATCCTGCCTGGGAGCCCCAGAAGGTGATCGATGAAGCGGCCAATGACCAGATGAAAATCAAGGGTCTTTTGGTCACCCACTATCATCAAGACCATTGTGGCGGGAGTTATGGTGGCCACCAGATCCCTGGTGTTGCCGAACTTCACGCCACCCTTGGCGTTAAGGTCTATGCCAACACCCATGAAGTCGACGGGATCATCAAAGTGACGGGTTTAGCGAAAAACGACTTTCATATCTGCCACGGAGGGGATGTGCTGGACGTGGGGGGGATTAACCTAAAGCTTATTCACACTCCAGGGCACACACCTGGAAGCCAGTGTCTGCTTTGTGAGAGTCGGCTGATTTCTGGAGATACGCTCTTTATTTCGGGGTGTGGCCGGGTGGATCTACCCGGTGGAAACGGACCGCAGCTCTATGAGAGTCTGAGAAAGATATCGACCCTTCCCGGTGATACAGAAGTCTTGCCAGGTCACCATTATGATCCCCAGGCTACGGCGTCCCTTGATTATATCAAAAAGGTGAATCCCTACCTCCGGGAAGCGACTGTCGAGGGCTTTCGCTCCCTAAGGGAAAAACCACGGGAAACCTAAGCGCCGCCCTTTTCAGTTCGAACTGGGACCGGTCCGACTTTTTTGGTATGATGACAGCAACGAAATAAGAGGAAACTGTCATGGGTTATGCCAAAAGGTTTTGGAGTGGGTGGGTTTTCTGGGGCCTTCTAGGCATGTTGAGTTTGATCTTTTTAGGCGAGACTAGGTCCGAAGGGTCAGGGCTTAACCTAGCCCGAAAAAGCGTGTTTAAAATCAATGTGAATACCAGTATCCCCAGCTTTACCGAGCCATGGCGTCGCCAGCCCGACGGCGGTGGGTCTGGGACCGGATTCTATATCGGGCAAAACCGTATTTTGACCAATGCCCACGTGGTGGCCCATGGATCCTATATTACGGTGCTTAGGGATGGGGACTCACGGCCGGTACCTTCCGTCGTCACGTTTATTGCCCATGACTGCGACCTAGCGATCTTAGAGCCCAGGGATCCGGAGTTTTTCCGCGACGTTCGTGAGATGGAGTTTGGGAGTGTACCTCGACTCCAGTCGCCTGTGGTCACAGTAGGGTTTCCCACGGGAGGAGAACAGCTATCCATCACCCAGGGAGTGGTCTCAAGGATCAGTTTTCGTCGCTATGTCCATGACGGTGTGTCAGATCACTTGCTCATCCAGGTGGATTCTGCCATCAATCCAGGAAACAGCGGGGGCCCGGTCCTCCAAGGCGGTGTTGTGGTAGGGGTCGCCTTCCAAGCTTACACTCAAGCCGAAAATACAGGGTATATCATCCCGACTCCAGTGATCCAAAGATTTTTAAAGGATATCGAGGATGGAGTCTATGACGGACATCCTGTTGATGGCATCACGATTATGGAAAATGCAATGGAAAACGCTGCCAATGCAGCGTTTTTAGGCCTAAACAAAGGGGATGGGGGGGTTAAGATTTCCCATGTGGCCCGTTGGGCGCCTAGTTTTGGGATTTTACAACCAGGCGATGTGCTCCTTGAGATCGACCAACAACCGATCGGCGTGGATGGAAAGGTCACCTTCCAGGGTGAGAGAGTTAGTTTTCGGGTACCCTATGATCTTAAACAGGTCGGTGGTGCAGTCGAGTTTAGGATCAATAGGGATGGGGTGTTTAAAAAGGTTGTGGTCAGTCTTACTAAACGTCCGAGATTTCCCGAACAAGGATTTGTTTTTGCACGGCATCCAAAATATTTTGTATACGGTGGTTTGGTTTTTACCCAGCTCAATAGGAGCTTTCTGAAAAACTGGGGGGAAAAGTGGTATTCAGAGGCTCCCCTAAACCTTCGTTTCATAACGTTTAACTGGCCGTTTCTTAGGGATACCGAAAATGCACAGGATATTTTGGTCCTCGCAAAACTCCTGCCCGATCAGATAAACACTTACTCTAGGTCCAATGTAGACGGAATCGTCCTGAGCGTCGATAAAAAGCCGGTACGATCGATCGAGGATTTGGTAGAGCTTTTAGAAAAAGGTGAGAGTGAATTTGCAGTGATCGATTTTCTCGGCAGTGACGACCCAACCGTGATCTCCAGGTCCGAAGTCAAACTGAGAGGACCTTTGATCAACAAAAAATATGGTGTTGTTCCGGATCGCTGGCTCTTTGGACCTGAAATCGATGGAACCAGGGACACCAGCTCTTCTGAAATGGGCCCCAACAACAAAATCACTAAGGACACGATCTCTAAGGACACGATTCACCCCAGTCAACCGCAAGGGGGCAAAGATGGGATTTAACCGACATCGAGCTTTGAGGACTTGTATGGGGTTCGCCCTGTGGCTTGTCCTGTTTTATAGACCCCAAACTTGCTTTGCCGCCTCGCCTGAGGAGCAGTTTGTAAAACTCTTTGTCAGTAAGGCTGAGATCGATCGGAGTTCTCCCTGGCAGCTTGAGGAAGTCTCCCAACAAGCCTCCCTCGGGGTTGTGGTCGCAGGAGGAAAGATCCTAACGACGGCCCTGACGATAGCGAATGGGACCCTGATCGAAATGCAGGTTTTTGGCGCCAACCAACGCCATGAAGTCGAAGTCGAGTTTGCGGATTTTGAAGTTAACCTTGCCCTCTTAAGGCCCAAGGATCCTACCGTTGCCCTTAAGGGCCTCTTGCCGGTTGTGTTGGGGGAGGACCTTGAGATCGATGACCAAGTGGAGATCTTTCGTCCCCGTGATCTGTATCAGCTAACCAAAATGTCTGGTAGTTTTCAGGAAGTGGGTATCTACACTGCGGTGACGAGCTATTATGGCCTCGTGGCCTATCTTTTCAAGGTTCAGCAGACAGGTCTAGGTTGGGCCGAGCCGATTATGAAAAAAGGTCAGCTTGTTGCCCTAGCATCTGGCCAGGATACCCAATTTGTCCATGGTATACCAAGCGACGTCATCAAACACTTTTTAAGTGACCATCCTGGTGGCGCTTACCGGGGATTTCCCTCAATCGGGTTGCAACTAGCTCCGCTAATTGATCCTAATTTAAGAAAACTTCTCAAGGCAGACAATGTTGGCAATGGGATTCGTATCTCCAAAGTATTTCCATCGAGTCCTTTTGTTGGGCGCGTTGACCAGAACGACGTGCTCCTGGAGATTGATGGTTTTCCGATCAGCGAGCATGGGTATTTTCAGCACCCTAAATGGGGTAAAGTTTACTTAAAGCATCTTGTCACCAGGAAATTTGCGGGAGACAGCATGCGGTTAAAAATCCAAAGGGCGGGACAACCCTTAGAGGTCGAAGCGGTCCTGAATCGATTTATTTCTAATGATTTTCCAGTGGTCGGTTACCGGACGAAGCAGCAGGAACCACACTTGATCTTTGGAGGACTTCTCTTTCAGGAGTTATCCCAGGATTTCTTAAAACAATGGGGCAAAAACTGGCGTTCTTACGCCCCTACCGATCTCGTCTATGCCATAGAAAACCAAAACGAGCCGGAAAAGATCCCAGGACGGAGGATTATCTTTTTATCTAAAGTATTACCTGACCAGTTTAACCGCGGGTACGAAAAGCTTAAGTATCATATTGTAGAATCCATTAACGACCGCCCGGTGACCTCTATCCAAGGGGTCCGTGATGCCCTGCGATTCCCGACTTTTTCTAATGGACAACAATTTGCCAGGATCAAGCTTATCCTAGAAGGGGGTGAAATCATCCTCTCATATAACAAACTCCAGACGGCCCATCAGAGGATCGCCAGAACCTATGCGGTCACCTCCAAAGACTCTTTTTTTGATCCTCAAGAGGCCACAAGGCCCGTAACCGAGCCTAACAAATAATCCGTTCCGCCCGATTTATGTCGGTGACAAGTTATTTGGCCCTAATTAGATTTGTAAAATCATGATATTGCCAATAGCTCTTGGTTTCACAAGAGTTGATTCCGATGAGTTGGATGTCCTTGAAGGGTTCGTCACTAAACTCAAATTAGGCGGAATTATGTATCAATCTCGTAACAATTTAAAAAGTATGATTGCAGAAAACAGCTTTTTGTTTTGTTTTGCGTTTGCTCTTTCCCACTCTATTTTGGGGTGTACGAGCAGTGACGCGATTACGGGTAGTTCCAAAAAAGTTCAAGGCCCTCAACCTACCGGTGGGTCAGCCCTGCAATCGGACGAAGACGATGCTGAGGACGATAGAATCGACGAGCCACAGATGATCTCAGGGGCTTTCTTAACCTGCACTCGTGTGCCGCAAACCGAGATCACGGCCCAAGATCCAGCGGATACGGAGCCTGTTGGTTGTACGATCAGAGCAGCAGACCGCAAACAGTTTAACACATCGGATCAAGAAAAAATTCAGATCGTCACCAAACATAAGTTCGCTGAAGTAACCAAACCTCTGCCAAGTCGCAGGAGTGCTCAGGGTTCTCGTTGGAATGTGATCGCCTTTTTACCGACAGCCCAGTTATATACCGGTGAATTAATCGTGGAAGTCTCCCTCAAGAGCAAACCACCCTTGATGGTGCTTCCTTTTGCCCTCAGTAACCTCCAGGCATCGACTGTGAAGGAAAGCGAGGAGATCAAACAGGCAAGCACCGAAAACCCAGATGCGGGTCCAGGTCCTAAATCAGAGCCCCCCCCAGCTCCGGAGATCTTTTCCTTGGGCGGAGATAATATCCAGCCAAGCCACGTTTGGAGTTTGGGCCTTATTAGGTTGGACACCTACGCATTCTTCCCCTCGAAGCTTTGTCAGTCTGACGGAACTGTAAAAAGAACCGCAGACGGTGAACCGATCAAATCTACAGAGCCCACGATGAGTCAGCCTAAGTGTTTCGGGTCACTGACTAATAGTGAGACCTTACCTCCACGAAATCAACAAGTTGTAAGTAGTTCCAATTGCATGTTTATTCATGATGGAAACAATATTTATATATTTGATTCCAACAGAATTCAAAGCGACCCAGACAAGTATTCAGTCAGAAATCTCAGTGATCTTGCGATCTCAAAACCGAGATGTTTTGGTCGCTAGGCGACTTGTGGCAACTTATAGGTCTCCCATCTTGAGAGGAGGGCAATCAACTTAGGATCCTGTGAAGTCATCTTGGTCTTAAGATCGGCAACATATCGATCAAGTTGGGTGCCATGTTCGGGTTTGATTTCGAAATAAATCCCAAGCTGGGAATGGAGATACTGGTGGGCATCCAGCAACAGACACATGGTTTCCGGGGCGACCGCTGCCTCGACAAACCATTTTAAAAAGCTTTCAAAGACGATTTCTAGGCTGGCGTTAAACGCAGCCTTTTTTGTGGTTTCAATCTGGCAGCGGGCGAGGGAGCAGAGAGCTTCGACGGATTTTGCTTGGGGAAGCCTTAGCTGAAAGATTTCGGGATGTGTGCCTAAGGAACCTAAGAATTTCAGCAGTTCATAAACTCGATCCTTATCAGTCCTCTGAAAGTCAAAGGAGGCCAACAGGAGCCAGGCCTCAGCAAATCGGGGGTGATAGGGCGTCTGGGCGACTTCGATAAGTTTTGTAAGATCTCTTAAAATATTTTTAGCCACTTGGGCCATATGCAGTGTCTGACTGGGGTAGCCAATCTTAAGGATCGCCTCGTGAACAAGCTCCTGCGCCCGTAGAGCTTCGGGTCTTTGATCCTCAGCGAGGAGTCCTGTGACTTTAAGGATTTTGCGGATCTGCTCCTGGGCTTGGATGATGAGTTTGATGGCACCATCTTTTTCTTTAAATCCCCGCCAGGGGACCGATTGGATTGTCTTGAGAATGGTAAAAATCTCTTCAGTAGTGCCGGCTCTGGGGATCTGTAAGTTGAAAAGATTAAGAAACTGGGAGCTTTCGGGGGAGGGATCAAAATCAAGAATAATCTGTCTCAGGGAGTCCAGATCAAAATACCGCTGGAGCCTTGGAATCAGCTGCTCAAACTTGATCACGAAAAAAAGCTCGTCGGCAGCATTTTGATCAAACTGGACCGGATTGGGTTCGATAATATTTGCAAGCGAAGGTGCTTCTTGGAGGATTCTCGACCGGGCCTCAGGAGAGACCCAGATGGAGTTTCCATAAAGTTGCAGTTTGTCGGATTTGCGCAGGCTGCTGATGAGTTGGCCGGTGGCGTAGTTAGCCAGATTGACATCATAGCGAGCTAGGTGGACGGCCTTGGTGATACGCTGGTCGATCCAGCCAAAGTCGATATAAAAAAACCAGTAGTTTCTTTTGAGGAGCGCATTTAGTTCCCGCGGCTCAAGCAACCGTGCCAGCTTGGGGTCGACGATAGGAATCAGGCTGGAAAGTCCATTGATGCGGCGCTCCACGAGGGGGCCAGCATCGAGATATAGGCAAGAAAAGAGCCGTAGCAGGTCGACGCAGGGTCTGATAGAGGCTTCGGCATCGATAGCCCCATGGATGGTGTGGCCAATTTCTAACAGGTGTAGGTTCATATTTCCAAGCATCTGGCTTAAACAGCGGTGGATTTCTTCGGCTCGGAGTTGGCGGACGGAGCTAGGAATATTCATCATAAGGATTTCTTGGGGATCATGGTCGATCATATAGGTTGATGACTTAAAACCCACAGTAGCGGCCCAGTGGCTCCCCTCTTTATCGTGACGGGACAGGAATCTTTTGGCAGAGTGATTGAGTAGTTTAGAGGCGAAAAGGTGTTTATTGAGGATGATCGACGAATTTTTTAAGTCATAGTATGAAGAGTAACCAAAAGCCAAGAAACCAAGGTGAACCTCAAAAAAAGCATCGAAAAATCTCAAGGTATCCGGTTCTACTTTTAACCCCCATACCAAAAGACGCAAGGCAATACTTGCAAAACTCAAACCAGCCGCCCCAATCATGGTATTTCTATGATGACGCTCTTGTTTGCTTAGGGGGAGGCGTAGGAGCAACGAATTAAGTCGACTGGCCGGATCCACTTGGTAGCCTTTGACAAAGGACACTAAGACTAAGGGAACAACCATACCACTACAAATTACCAGGTCTCTCAGGACCCCTAAGGTCATGGCCTGTTCGGAAAGAAGCCGCCACTGGTAGCTAAAAAACCCCACAAGTGTGATCAGGAAAAGCACGCCTGAATGGATCCCCACGATAGTCAGCTTTGTATTTAGATTAGTCTTGAGGTGTTCGAACACCCCACCAAGCATAGTCGTCCCATAGAGGGATGTCAGGACCCCAAAGAGTGCAAAATAAATGACAGGGTTGACTAAGTGCAGTTTTCGAGCGATGAGGAGGTGGGCTATCAATGCAATGAGCGTACAGGTGGCGCTTTTAGCGAGAACCCACGGGCTAGGGTTTAGGACATAGCTTAAGAGCGATATCATCGATAAAGATGTCCCAGCTAAAATCACAGCATAACAAATCCATAACCCAAGGGCCTCGACGTGGGTCGAGCGATCAGTGAGATTTCCAACTAAGAAAAATGAGGCGATATTTAGGGATAAGGCGATGGCAATCGAAATAAAGACGACCAAAGTAAGTTTTTTTGGAAATTCTAACTGGTCCATTTTTGTGCCATATCCAAATAGTTTTTAGCCTGCGAGGGGCTGATTTTTGACGACATCATCGAGAGGGATTTTAATGGTAAATCGGGTTCCAACATCGACCGTACTCTCAACCTCTAAGGTTCCATGGAGGTCTCGGACGATCGTGTAGCACAGGGCTAATCCCAATCCAGTCCCCTCACCAGGATCTTTGGTGGTGAAAAAAGGGTCAAAGATGCGGTTTAAATGCTCCGCAGGGATTCCCACTCCCGTGTCTTCAATTTGATAAACGCCGATTGGCCGATTTTGTTTTTGGTCAAAATAGCTTGAGGCCTTAATCATAAGTGTGCCTCCATCAGGCATCGCTTGGATTGCGTTTTGGGCAAGATTGAGGAAGAGTTGGATGATTTTATTGCGATCACAGGTCACGAAATGATCGAGATCTTTAAATTTTTCTTCAATCTCTAAGTGATGACTTTTAGGGATGCTAACCCGACCAAAACGAACGGCGGTGCGGATCGCTTCAAAAATCGAGGACCGACTCAGGGAGTGTCGGTTTCCGTGGGGATTGGCCCGAGCAAAATCCAGGAGGGATTCGACGATGGCTTTGCAGCGCTGGGTGGCTGCTTCGATTTCGACCACATCCTGGTAATGGGAACTGGTTTTGGGCAACTCTTTGAGAAGCATCTGCGAAAAGATCAAAATACCGCCAAGGGGGTTATTGATTTCATGGGCAATCCCTCCAGCCAGGAGGCCAATAGAAGCAAGTTTATCCTGTTGGGCGAGTTGGTCACGCATCTTGCGAGCTTCGGTTCGATCCCGATAGATTTGGACAAAGTTGGTTTCTTCTTGGTTGAGTCCGGCAAGAGCTTGGGAACTGACCTCGTAGAATCTGTTGTCTCTAATCCCCTCGATCTCGTATTGGATCGAGGGTTGGCCCAAAGCGGGCTGGGTCAACCTCTGGCCTTTGGTTTTAGCTATTTTACACCCTGGACAGGGAGTCTTGCGGTTGGCAAAAACCTCAAAACACTTTTTGCCGAGGACTTGCTTAACCTCAAGTCCAGCAAGGTTTGCCATGGCGAGATTGGCTTTTTGGATCCGGTAGGTTCGATCGATGATGGCTAAGGGGTCGACTAGCGCGTCGATGGTGGCCATCCACTGCCGCTTGATTGATTCTACAAACTTGAGCAGCTCTCCAGGGGAGTCAGGGTATTCATTGAATGGAGGTGTGATCTTAAGCTTTGGATGAGCGACGGTCTTTTGTTTTGTGGCTTTTTTGTTAACGACAGCTTTTTTTTTGAGTTTTTTGCTGGTTTTCATGGTTCCTCAGCTAAGAAGAGTCTGTATACCGATCCTGTGTCTTTACACTGATCGGACACTGACCCTTGTAAGCTGAGGATAACCTCGGAAAGTCCCCTTAATGGGCGAAGGATAACTCGCCAGCATTGACTTCAGATTCGGTGATTTTTCGCAGTTTCTCAAAGAGCTCATCCCGCTCCTCGCTGCCCGGCTGTTTCCAGACCAGAGCATGGATCAATACGGGATCCATATGCTCCACACCCACGATAGAGAGTTCTTTAAGGATTTGTTTGGGAACATCTTCCAGATCTTTTTCGTTTTCTTTGGGAATAATCACCTTTTTTAGCCCAGCACGATGGGCGGCGATGAGTTTTTCCTTAAGGCCACCAATGGGGAGCACACGGCCCCTAAGGGTTATTTCACCGGTCATCGCCACATCCTTGCTGACGGGACGATTGGTGAGGGCGCTCGTTAAGGCTGTGGCCATCGCAATCCCAGCGGAGGGACCATCTTTGGGGATTGCCCCCTCAGGGACATGGATATGGATATCGATTTTTTGGTAAAAATCCTCATCGAGACTTAAAAAGGTTGCTCGCGACCGGACATAGGATAAGGCTGCTTGGGCAGATTCCTGCATGACTTCGCCAAGCTTACCAGTGCAGATCAACTTACCCTTGCCAGGCAAGATCGTCACCTCAGCCACAAGGAGATCTCCACCGACTTCCGTCCAAGCAAGGCCATTGCAAAGTCCCACTTCATGGGTCCCCGTAGCCGAGCCAATCCTAAATCTGCGGGCCCCCAGGTATTTTTGAATGGTCTTGTCGGTGATGGCCTCGCTGATCTTAGAGGCGTCCACGAAGGTGACGATCCCTTGGGTCGTCCCGTCTTGAGGTGTCGGTGCGGCTTCATCCTTTTTGGGGGTAGCGGTTTCGATCGTCTGAGACTCCCCAGATTCGTTTGCCGCCGTTTGCTTGCCGTCGTCTTTTTTGGTCTGACGCTCCAAATATTTGCGGGTAATCTTGCGCAGCACAGAGCCTATTTCTCGCTCAAGGCTTCGGACTCCCGCCTCGCGGGTATAATACCGCACGAGCTCTTTGATAGCAGAGGGGTTGACGTGGACCGCACTGTTTTGGAGGCCATTGAGTCTAAGCTGTTTGGGGACCAGGTATTGTTTGGCGATGGCCATTTTTTCTTCTTCGGTATAGCCAGATAGCCGAATCAACTCCATTCTATCGAGGAGTGGTTTTGAAATGGAATGAACGGAGTTTGCGGTCGCCATAAACAAGACTTTTGAGAGGTCGTAATCCACGTCGAGATAGTGATCCACAAAGGTAGAGTTTTGCTCGGGATCAAGCACCTCTAACAGGGCCGAAGTCGGATCGCCGCGGAAATCTTGACTCAGCTTGTCAACCTCATCGAGCAAGATGATGGGGTTAGAGCTACCAGCCTTTTTAAGGGCATTGATGATTTTTCCAGGCATCGATCCAATATAGGTCCGCCTGTGACCGCGTATTTCTGCCTCGTCGCGAATACCGCCTAGAGAAATCCGGACAAACTTTCTTCCGGTGGCTTCCGCAACGCTTTTGGCAAGGGATGTCTTACCTACACCTGGTGGCCCAACGAGGCAGAGGATGGGGCCTTTAATATCCTCAACCAGAGTGCGCACTGCCAGAAACTCCAGAATCCGGTCCTTGACTTTCTCAAGTCCAAAATGGTCCGTATCTAAGACGGAGCGAGCAAAGGTAATATCCCGCTTTTCGGGGGTGTACTCTGCCCACGGGAGGGAGAGGATGGTCTCGATATAGTTGCGTACCACAGTGGCTTCGGCAGACATGGCCGACATATGTTTAAGTTTGCGAAGCTCCTTGGTGACTTTTTCCCGGGCCTCCTCGCTCAGCTTTTTCTTTTTGATCTGATTTTCAATGTCTTGAACCTCAGCACGACCATCATCCCGGTCGCCGAGTTCTTTTTGGATCGCAGCCATTTGTTCGTTGAGATAGTACTCTTTCTGGGTCTTCTCCATCTGCCGTTTGACTCGGGCACGGATTTTTTTCTCGACTCGCATGATCTCGATTTCCGACTGGATAAACCCATAGAGTTCTTCGAGGCGTAGCCGTGGATCGGTTTGCTCTAAAAGCTTTTGCTTGTCTTGGAGTTTGAGATTAGTCAAATGTGCCACGAGGGTGTCAGACAGTTTTGACTCATTTTCGATCTGGGCGATCGAAAGGAGCATTTCGGGGGGGATCCGTTTGTTAAGGCGCACGTAGTTGTCAAAAGCCATTTTAACTGTACGGACGAGTGCTTCGTTTTCGACCCCCACCGCAGAGCTTTCCTGGAGAGGCTCGGCCTCCACCATAAAATACTCTTCGGTCTGCAGGAAATCGACAATCTTGGCGCGGCTCTGGCCTTCGACTAACACTTTGACAGTCCCATCGGGTAGCCGTAGGAGCTGTAAGATCGTCGAAATGGTTCCCACTCTGTAAATATCTTCTGCTAATGGATCATTGGTCTTGGCTTTGATCTGGGCAGCCAGTAGGATTTCCTTACTACCACCCATGGCCTGCTCAAGGGCTTGGATCGACTTGTCACGACCGACAAAGAGGGGGACCACCGTGGACGGAAAAACCAAAATATCTCTCAGGGGTAATAGTGGCATCCTGATTCGGTTCGGTTGATTTGAGTCATGGGTCATATGCTTGCCTCCAATCGCGCTTAAGGGGCGTCCTAAAGCAGCCAGTTCCCTTAAGGTCGAGATCTTTTGTCGGTTACGCCGTATTTCTATCCTAGCTTAATTTAGATCTACATCCTAGCCTCTAGATAATCTTTCTGGGTGGTGTTTCTATTGATAGAGCCTATCATCCCAGGCTTTCAGTGGAGACCAATGTCGTAACATAAAAACCAAGTCTCTTTTAAGGAGACTTGGTCCAGGATAAATCGCTTGCTCCTTTTTTTAAGTAGAAGGGGTTCCTGTCCCGAATTCACGCTCAGGTTTTTCGAGCTTTTTAGTCTCGTCGCTCTCAGAGCGATAGACCAAAATGGGGTCAGAATCAACCACGATCACTTCTTCCGTAACAATGACCTCTTTGAGGTTTTTCAAGGAGGGCATTTCGTACATCACTTCGAGCATGGCCCGCTCTAAAATAGCCCGCAGACCCCTTGCCCCCGTCTTGCGTTTGAGAGCTTCCTTGACGACCGCCCGCAGGGCTCCATCGGTAAATTTAAGCTCCACATTTTCAAAATCAAACAGCTTTTTAAACTGTTTCACAATGGCATTCTTTGGAAAGGTAAGGATTTTAATGAGGGTTTCTTCGTCGAGCTGGGCAAGGGAGCAGACGATAGGCACTCGACCGATAAATTCTGGAATCATTCCAAACTTCATAAGGTCTTCTGTCTGAACCTGCTCCAGGAGAGCCGTCACATCTTTTTGGCGTTTAGAACGTATATCTGCCCCAAACCCCATGGATGCCACCTCGATCCGCGAGGCGACCACATCTTCGAGTCCCGCAAATGCTCCACCGCAGATAAAGAGGATATTAGAGGTGTCCACCTGCAGAAACTCTTGCTGGGGGTGTTTGCGCCCACCCCGTGGGGGAACATTGGCAATGGTGCCTTCGATGATCTTGAGCAGGGCTTGCTGGACCCCTTCCCCTGATACGTCGCGGGTGATGGATGGATTTTCCCCTTTACGGGCAATTTTATCGATCTCATCGATATACGCAATCCCCCGTTGGGCCATCTCTACATCATAGTCCGCGTTTTGGAGCAGGTTGAGAATGATATTTTCTACATCCTCACCCACATAGCCGGCTTCTGTAAGATTGGTCGCATCCGAGATGGTAAAGGGAACATTGAGAATTCTAGCTAAAGTTTGGGCCAATAGGGTTTTACCCGAGCCCGTAGGTCCAATCAGTAGAATGTTAGACTTAGAAAGTTCTACTTCATCGGCTTTAGTCTTTGAGTCAATGCGCTTATAGTGGTTATGGACCGCGACGGATAGGGTTTTCTTAGCCCTTTCCTGGCCGATGATATAATCGTCAAGAATTTTCTTGATGTCTTTAGGGTTAGGTACCTTGCCCGCTGGACTTAAGAGCTCTTCTTTTTCGACTTCTTCGGCAATGATGTCGTTGCAGAGCTGAATGCATTCATCACAGATGTAGACATTCGGTCCGGCGATTAGCTTCTTGACTTCACGCTGCCCTTTGCCGCAAAAGCTGCAGTGCAGTCCCGAGTCTTTGCCCGCCATTCTTTGTCTCTCCCCGGTTACAGATTTATCAGCCTATCGACCTCGACAGGCCCCTCATTCATCAGTCTCAGAACATGGAGTCGACACTAGACTTCCCGCGGCTTTTTGCCCGATGGAGCGATCTCATCGACAATACCATATTCCTTTGCCTGTTCGGCAGATAAAAAGAAATCTCTATCGATATCGCCAGAGATAACACTCTCTGGTTTGCCCGTGTGGAGAGCAAGGATTTTGATCATGCTCTGTTTGGTTTTGATGATTTCTTGGGCCTGGATTTCAATATCCGTAGCCTGTCCCTGAGCCCCACCGAGGGGTTGGTGAATCATGACTCTCGCGTTGGGGAGAGCATAGCGCTTGCCTTTAGTACCCGAAGCCAACAACCAGGCCCCCATCGATGCGCACTGACCAACACAGTAAGTTCTGACATCCGGGCGGATGATTTGCATCGTATCGTAGATGGCCATCCCTGCGGTGACGGATCCACCGGGGGAGTTGATGTAAAAGTGGATATCCTTATCTGGGTCTTGGCTCTCTAAAAAGAGGAGCTGTGCCACGATCAGGTTAGCGACCTCGTCATAGACGGGAGTGCCTAAAAAAACAATCCGGTCCTTGAGGAGCCTTGAATAGATATCGTAAGATCTTTCTCCGCGGTTGGTTTGGTCGACGACAATAGGCACTAGTGGCATAGGTGAGTCCTTTTTTGGATGCAGCATAGGGGCTCGGCCCAGCTCCCGACAAAGCCCTTACGCTGGTGATCTAAATGCATTCGAAAACCTCAAGGGATATTTACCGGAAAATAGACTTCCAGCCAACCTAGGATCAGCGACAACGCCTCTAGGTAGACCATCGACATCTAATCTCCAAACTTTAGGATACTATGGTTTGCCGGGAGTTCGAATCCCCCAATGAAAGAATCTTTTTCAAAGAATCTTTGGCAAAATTTCAAGTTTACCCCGTGGCCCTGGATAGGCCCTCTTAGCCAAAGCGTAACCATGACAAGAGGGAGGCTTTTTATGCACTTTCTAGGCTTTTTTCAAAACTTTGGAAATTTGAGCGTTATCGTGAAGCCATTTCAGGCTCTTAGCGATCATAGTATTTTCACGGACACTCTGTTTTAAATTTGCTTTGATCGCCGCAATATTTTTTCGCTCCTGAGGGGACAACTTATGCTGCTGGAGGATTTTCTCCACCCCAACGGAGATCTCTTCGTCACTGACCTGCATCTTCTCTTCGTTAAAGACATGCAGTAGCAACATAATCCGGATCACTTTTTCCCTAGCTTTTGGCCTAAATTGTTTGCGGAGTTCTTCGTTTTTGAGGAGGTCCTGAGCTTTTGGATTATTCTGGAATTCCTCGTTGATCATATTGTCTACAAAGGAGTCTACGATCGCAGGGGGAGCTTCGATCGTTGTAAGGGACGATAGCTTATTGACAATGCCAGTCTCGGTAGCCTTTTCATTGGTTTGAGCAATAAAAGCTTCCAGTTGTTTCTGGAGCTGGGACTTAAGGGAGTCTAAAGATTCAAAACCGTTGTCCTTAGCTAAGTCATCATCAAGACCAGGCATTTCAAAGCCTTTGAGGTCTTTGAGCTCGACGGTGATATCCAGGACTTGGTTGGCAAGGTCAGGGTCATTAAAATCAGCCGGAATGGTGACTTTTCCAGACTTAGACTCGCCCACACCAAGGCCAATAATCAGCTCTTCGAGGCCAGGAAGCAGCTGTCCATTGCCTAGAAGCACGGCATATTCTTTGACGTCAAAATGAGGCATGACCTCGCCATCTTTAGATACCTGGTGGCCAATGGTTGCCAGCATTCCGGGCTCTGCTTTTGCACCTTCAGTGGGGAGTGGACTTGCTTTTCCACCTCTCTGGCGAAGATTGTTAAGCTCTCGCTCGAGCATAGATTCTGAGTATTCCAGCTCCTCTACGGTCACCTCCATGCCTTTGTAGCCGGAGAGTTTGATTTCGGGCATGGTATCGACGACCACCACAAAGGTAAACGCCTGGCCGGAAACCGCATCGTCCGCACGCTCGATCACTGGAGCAGCGACGGTACGGAGGGTTGATCCTGAAAGAGCGCCGCTGGTATGGGTTTGGATAAGATTCTTGCGAACCTCGAACGAGGCATGATCGCTATAGATTTTTTTGATGAGGTCCATGGGCGCTTTGCCCGGTCGAAACCCTTGGAGCTTTGCTTTTTTCTGGATGCCGCGCAAGACTTGTGCGTAGGCCTTATCGACTTCTTCACCAGTTACTTCAATGCTAATACGGTACTGAACTGGGTTAATCTGTTCGACACTTGATTTCATGCGGCTTCGCTCCTAGGGGCTCATCTGATTTTTACGGGTCCGTGCTCTTCCGGTGATGGATGCTGGTTGTTCTTACAACTCAGCAGAAGCGTGGCGATACTTAGCATCTTATGATAGAGTTGTCAAAAGGTTCCGAAGTTAAAAGAAGCGGACTTTTAGGTCTCCCTATAGGTTTCTTGATTTTTATTTGTGAGGTCAATCGATGCAGCGTCGGCTCTGGACCCAAGTTTTTTTGTTGGCGATTTGTCTAGCGGCTGTCCTCTATGCAAGGTACTATCTGCGGTCTTATGGAGTCATGGATACCGATAGGGGTGCCGATCAAGTCGAGTCTCTGAACGAGCACTCTTCTAAAAGCAACTCAAAAAGTGACGCCCCAGGCCGACCTCGAGGTGGGTGATCGGTCGTAAGGCCAGATTGTCCAGAGATGTAAAAAGGACCGATGGTGAGTGAAGGCCATTATAATGTCAAAGCCGTCTGCCGGCTGACGGGACTCAACGAACACACCCTGAGAAGTTGGGAGCGCCGCTATCAGGCGATCACCCCTGGTCGTCAAGAAAATCGCAGACGCCTCTATACCCGAGAAGATGTGGAACGGCTTCGCCTGATGGTACGCCTCGTGGAATATGGGTATGCGATTGGCCAAGTAGCTCCACTGCCAGATCTAGAGCTGCGCAATCTCGTATCCCAACACGAGGCCATCAACCAGTCACCAGGTAGCCAGCGGGTCATGGATGGCAAGGGCCAGGAGGCTGACCAGGTTGTCCTCAAAAACACGGCGATCCTCAAGGCTCTTGAAAGCTTTGACTTGGAGATGATGCAGGCCGAACTCGAACAGGCTCGCTTAGATCATGGGTCTAAAGATCTGATCTTAAAAATCTTTTTACCCCTGATGTTCGAAGTGGGACAGTTGGTCTTCAATAGCCGCATGGATATAGCCCAAGAACATGCTCTCACAGCCCTTATTAGATCTCATATGTTGGATATTTTTTTTCAGACCCGAAGGCTTCGCTCCTATATGCGTAAGGGCCAACCGGAACAGGTCAAGACGACGATTGTGGTGTCAACTCCCGAAGGGGATATTCACGAGATCGGTATCCTCGCGGCATCGGTGCTCTGTGCCGATGCAGCCCTTAACGTCGTCTACATTGGACCTAACATGCCGGCCAACCCTCTCGGTAAGGTGGCGCAGGTGCTAAAAGCTGATGCAGTGATGCTGGGCCTTAGCCCTTTACCCCCTGGTACGATGCCCCTTTCCATGGGTGAATACCTTCTGGAGCTTGCTAGAAATCTGCCCCAATCCTGCGAATTGTGGCTGGGTGGCGCCCTGCCGGCCAAGGCGGATCTGGCGCCTATCACCCAGGCGATCCGTTGTTTCAGGACGATGGGTGATCTTGTGAATTCACTTAGACCAGTTTAGCGTCCGCGAAAGCCAGCATCAGCTCATGATTTTTGACGGTGGCGCCACAGTCTTTTTTGTTGGTCCGCAGGCCAGGGCCTGAGGAGGATTTTACTAACTTTATGTCATCCCCGAGGCTGCCAAAAATCTTGATATCCTCACCCCAAGTGGCGCAGTCTATGCCCTGTTTTTGAGCCTGTTTTTGGAGGTCTTGCAGGGTGACGGTCACCGTATCGTAGGGAGAGGATTGGACAAGCTGGTCGAGGGACCGAATCATAGCAAGCTGGGCGTGGGTGAGATAGGGGCGTTTTGGAGAGAGTTTGGTAAATTGGAGCATAAAATTGGCGAGAGAGCTGAGTTGGCCTCGGTTTTGAAGAGCGAGAGCGACGTTTTTATAGGAGTCTTGCCGTGTCATGACCATTTTTTCTTTGACCAGGAGTTCAAGGATTCGTTTAACAGACTCCGGATCTTCACCAAATATATCGGCCAACTGTTTTTCGGTGGCTAGTTTGCCGAGGATCCAGTCTTTTCCATCTTTTTCTCCGTCCTTATTCCAGAGGAGCGCGAGGATATGGAGCACGCGGATGGGAGTCTGAAAAGGTTTTGTGGAGGTTCCACCTGGTTGGGCAGTGCTGGCTGACGGCGTCCCCTTGCCGACGCTGCTTTCGAGGTTTTTAAGGCGTTCGTTGGTCTGCCGCAAGCGGGTCGACAAGGCTGACATCAACCCGACAAACCACTTTGGGATCTGTTTCATCAGCTTGGCAAAATCCTCGGTCGAGATCAAGGTTACCTCGGCGTCCTTTGCAGCCCTGACGGATGCGGACCGAGGCTGGTTGTCAAAAAGCGCCATCTCGCCGACCATGCCCCCTTCGTTGATCGTGGCCAACACGACCTCTTTGCCGTCTTGTTCTAGGTAGACACAAAGCTCCCCTTTCCTAATCAAATACATGCCATCGGATTTGTCGCCGGCTTTAAAGACGAGTTGGCCTTTTTTTAATATTTTATTAGAACCAGCCATAGTTGTTACATATCCAAGCCGCGCAAAAGTCCTGCGGGTCTATGAAGGCATCTTTTCAGTCATTTGGATCGGACGGTTTTCAAGGAAGGTTGAGTTTTAGAGTGGTCCTAGGAGGATCCCGTAGCAGGGTTAGGCGTGGAAATACCTTTGATTTGCTGTTAAACTCTGGTGTCCATCAAGAGCGACTCCCCATTTAGCTATTGGAGTCGTAGGAGAGGTGAGAGCAGCGAACGTAAGTTCAAAGAACTTTGTTTTAATCAATCCTAATTATGCTTATTATCGATTTTCTAAACTTGAGTCCTTGGTCGATGATACCCTTAACAGCTATCTGTCTTTGAGGAGACCCTTATGATATACCCACATTTCCGAACCAATCTTTTTGCCAACGCCATAGTCGTGGTGAGTTTTTTAAGCCCTATGACCTTAGCGGTGGGAAGTGCTGACGCTCTAGCCCGTGCAGGGATGGGACGATCATCGGGCCGGTCGATGAGTCGACCGATGAATCGTCCAGCGCAGCCCGCTTACACTCCCCAGCCTCGTCCTGCGGCTCCCATGGGAGCTCCTACCTCGCCAGCACCAGCGTCTGGCCCAGCCGCGGCCAACAACTATCGCCAACCACCTCCACCCATCAACCAATCCGCAGGGGGCGGCTTTATGCGCAATATGGGGACGGCGGTGGCGGGAGGTTTCCTAGGAAGCATGCTCTTTAGCGGTGTGAGCCGGGCCTTTAACGGTGGTTCCAGCGCTCCCTCTGGGACACAAGCCGGAGGAGCCGAAGGCACTAAGCCGGGAGGAGGGATTGGCCTCTTGGAGATTCTGCTTTTTGCAGGGCTGGCTTTTTTAGGCTACCGGTTTTGGAAAGGGCGTCAGGAAAAACTAGCCTACGACTCTCATTCCTTGGGTTCCCGCTCCTTGGGGTCAGCCCCCCAGGACTTCCAGTCTTCCTACCGATCCGAGACTACGCCGTTTTTAAGTGACCCCTCCATCGGTCAAGTGGGCCAGTCTGTCGAGTCCTATGGAAATCTGGGCGCAGTTGGGTCGCAGACTCTTGAGGATTTGTCCTATCCTGGAAGCGAAGAGCAGAAACGCCTGCAAAACGCCGCTCGCGATATCTTTTACCGGGTCCAGACAGCCTGGTCGAGGCGTGATCTTTCTGGAGTCAGGGGGCTCTTGGCACCGGAGCTTAAGGCGTCTCTGGAGCTTGATCTTGAGGAGCTGACCCGGAGCAAAAAGTTTAACCGCCTCGAAAACATCTCCATCACAGATATCCAGATCCTCAAGGCGTGGGAGGAACCGGGAGAAACCTGCTGCAGCGTCAAAATCACCGCCTATATGTTGGACTTTACGGTCGACGAAGTGAGCCAACGGGTGATGAGTGGTTCCGACCAGGACCCGGTCCGTTTCGAAGAAGTATGGACTTTTTCTAAACCGCGGATGGCAGGAGCGACTCTGGGGGTTGCGAGCAACACCGATGGTTGGGTCCTTGCCGGGATCGAGCAGGTAGCCTAAAGCCGGTTAAGTGGTATCATCGGGTTGATGGAGGGGTCACCATCAAGATGGTGCCCCTCTATAAGTTTCTTACCGCCCAGGTTTAGGGGCTTTTTTGGGCCCTACTTTTGCCTTGGTCACCTTCCTGGTTTTCGTGGCCTTCTTCGTGGCCTTCTTCGTGGCCTTCTTCGTGGCAGCTTTCATGTTGGCAGCGATTTTTTTCAACATTTTTATAGCGACCGGATCTGGTGGTTCGGCCTTAGGCACCTCGTCGTCCATCTCGATGTCGAAGACTTGGGAAAGGTTGGATGGGGCGACGGTTTTGCGAGCGGTGGTTCCCTTGCCGCCCGTGAGGACCGACACCTTGGCCACCTTGGAGATGAGTTGGTGATGATCAACTTTTCTAAGGGTAAACAGCAATTCCGGAGAAGTGTCGAGGCGGTGGCCTACGCCGTAAAGTGTCGCTGCAATATGTTTACACATGGACGCGCTATCGGGACAGGAGCATTTGAAAGAGATTTCCTTAGGCTTTGGAAAAAGCCCTGTCTCCTGAGATGTGACGACTTTCATGACGTGATCTGAAAGTTTTCCTTGGAGGAGATCTAAAACGGAGAGGACTTCGCCCGTGCAGTTTTTTTGCACTTCAAGCCAGAGTTTTTGGGCTAGTGGCTTAATGTCGATCTCTATCTTATAGATGGAAGATCCGCTGACTAGGGAGGTGATTTTACCTGGTAGGATTTTGAGGTCGATGACTGACCCGTTACGCACATAGCGGCGGCCTCGTTCCAGGCGGTTTTCGAAATCACGGTAGGACTCAAGATTAACACACCAGGATTTGCCCCAAAAAGTCGCCGCGATGGTTCGGCCTTTGATGGACACGGGGAGTGTGGGTTGGCCCTTTTTGTTAAGGGATTTGACATGGGCTAAAGCCTTTTGCCGCCTTTCGGCCACGGACACGTAGGGAGCCCAGCCACCATAGCCGCTGCCGTAGGAAGAATATCTGCCGCGTGAACTGTAGGCCATAGGTCACCTCCTTTTTTGGGTATCAAGGACATCAGAGACTGATGGCAGTGTTCATATCTAATGAAACAAGTTCTATCAACTCCTTATTGGAGAGATCTGTAAGGGAAACCTCCCCTTGGGAGTTGCCGAGGATGTCGCTGGCCACCTGTTTTTTTTGGTCGATCATGGCGTCAATCTTTTCTTCGATCGTACCGCGACAGATAAACTTGTGGACAAGAACACTCCGTTTTTGTCCAATCCGAAAGGCCCGGTCTGTGGCCTGGTTTTCCACAGCTGGATTCCACCAACGGTCAAAATGAATCACATGGGATGCTGCTGTCAGATTAAGCCCGGTGCCGCCGGCTTTGAGAGATAAGACAAAAAACGGCGGTCCATCATCCTTTTGAAAGGTGTCGACCAGTTTTTTGCGCTGTTTGATGGCGGTTTCGCCGCTTAGGACCAGTCCCTCGCGGTTAAAGATCTTAGCTAGATAGGCAGCCAGCGGCTCTGTTAACTCCCGAAACTGGGTAAAAACCAGGAGTTTCTCTTGGCGCTCAGCGATCATTTCGCACAGCTCGGCGAGTCGGGCGAATTTGCCGCTTGCCACCGGGTCGTAAGCTCCACTGCCAAGGTGGTGGGCGGGATGATTGCAGATCTGTTTGAGCTGCATCAAGGAAGCAAGGATCACGCCGCGCCGGCTGATGCCGTCGGCGGTCTTGAGTTTTTCCACAAGTTTTTCCACCGCTTTTTGGTAGAGAACGCCCTGGTGTTTGCTGAGGCTACAGTAGGTTTTAAGCTCGGTTTTGTCGGGAAGATCGGCGATCACAGTGCGGTCGGTTTTAAGACGGCGGAGGATATAGGGCTGAACCAGCCGTCTCAGGGCAGGGTAGGGATTATCCGTGGTTTTGATAAAGTCGCTAAACCCTTTGCTAGAGCCCAATAGACCTGGACACAGAAAGTCAAACAGTGACCAAAGGTCAGCAAGATGATTTTCGATGGGTGTGCCCGTCAGGGCGATACGGTGATTGGCCCGCAGCTCCTTTACGGCTTGGGTTTGTTTGGTGTTGGGGTTTTTAATGGCCTGAGCCTCGTCTAGGATCAGGATATCCCAAGTACGCTCTGCAAAAAGAGGAGTCTTAGCCAGGTACCCATAGGTGGTGAGGACCAGGTCAGCCGAATCCATGGTTAGGGGGGACGTGGACCGAAAAGACGGGTGGGCAGGCAGGACATGGAGATCCGGGGCAAACCGCTTGGCCTCGTCCATCCAGTTGTTCATTAAGGATGCCGGGAGGACCAGCAGTGCTTGAGACTGAGGTGTCTTTTGTTTAGTGGTTTTGTTGGTGATTTTTTTGAGATTTAGAAGAGCCAGGATCTGAATGGTTTTGCCTAGGCCCATATCATCAGCTAGACAGGACCCAAGCCGGAGTTGGTAGAGGAGCCAAAGCCACTCAAGCCCCTTAGACTGATAGGGCCTCAGGGTAGCTTTAAAAGTCGTTTTTTTAAGCAGAGTGTTTGCCGCGCTTGCCGACCCGGAGTCTTGGGGGGTTCGTAGTTGCTCAAGGGTTTTTTCCAACCAGCCACCAGCCACCACCTTGCTCCAGCTTGGAGTCGACCCCTGGGGGGAGTTTGCGGAGGAAGGGTGGGGGAGCCTCCCACTCAGGGGGCCTGTGCCAGCCAAAAGGCGCATGGCTTCGGCAAAAGTCAGGCCGTCTTGGGCGACGGTCTTTTGGACTTTTTGCCAATGATCAAGGACTTCCTTGAGCTGCTGGCGATCGATCTCCACCCATTGGCCCCGTAGGGAGACAAGGCCATCTGAGCTTTGAAGCAGGTCGCGCCACTCTTTCTCTGTGAGGGGCTCACCTCCTAGGGAAAGGTTGATGTCAAAGCTCAGGAGCGAGTCGAGACCCAGGCCCTTAGGTTTTTTGCCGCCGATCGTAATCTGGACTTCGGGGTGCGGTGGGTTTTTAGCACGCCACCAGTTCGGGACCCGCACGACGATCCCTGCGGATTCTAGGAGAGGGACTTCCTTAAGAAAGCGAAGAGCCTCGGTAGCACTCCAGGCAAGTGGGTGAAACAGGTCGCCGCTGGTGAGGAGTTCTTTCATCAACGCGCTCTGGGTCGAAGCGGACTGCACCGGTTTAAGGAGGTTTTGGAGGATCTTTTGGCTGGCGCCGGATTTGGCGCCGCCATACTGCTCCAGTGCCTGGCTCAGGGGGAGATGCTGGGCTTTGCCCTGGCTAGATACTTTATGGGCATAGGTGGCCAGGAAAGCAAAGGGCTGATGAGGATTTTGTTTGTTTTCTGCCAGGTGGAAACAGACCCGGCCCATAACACTCCAAGACTGTTGTCCTGGAGGGCATAAAGAGTGAAGGTATTCTTGGATCGACTCTGTAGTGTTTCGGAGTTGGCGGACTAACTCGTCAAAGAGTTGAATCCACCACTGTTCTAAGATCTCCACAGTTAAGTATTCTCCGCCCACCATAGGGGGAGCTTGGAGCCGCAAATCTTCCAGATCTTGAGACAACAGTTCATAGGCCGGGGCGACCTGCAACTTGGATTTTAGAAGGTCGTCGAGATTTGGCAGGCTACAAAGATAAGTGAAAAACAATTTACTAAAACGTCGCAGCCAGTCGAGGGTTTCCGAAACCTCCAGTGTGAGCCCGCCCGTGGCCAGATAGATCAGGCCAAGACTCTGGTCAGCGCTAAAAGCTTCGAGTACGGCTGTAGGAAGAGGATCGGGGGAGTCGTCACCCGACGGATTTAGTGAGGTTGCGGGAGGCGTGGCCAGCACAATCCGCCCTTGGGGAGAGATAGCAATCTGACGATTCATCACGGACTATTACCCTAGGATTTCGGATTCTGAAAAGTTTTCCAGAGTCTCTTTATAGGCGGCTAAAAACCGGGCGCCCCCTTCGCCATCGATGACCCGATGATCAAAGGTCAGACCGATCTGGACCAGGGGTCTGATGGCGATAGTCTCCTGGGGACCAGCGGGCGTCGGCGTCGTGATCACCACGGGACGCTTGATGATCGCGCCGATGCTTAGGATCGCCACTTGGGGTTGGTTGATGATAGGGGCTGAGACGAGGCTGCCAAACATTCCCGGGTTGGTGATGGAAAAGGTACCTCCTTGGATATCTTCGAGGGAGAGTTTTTTGCTGCGGGCTTTTTGTGCCAGCAGGGTGATCTGCCGCGCGATGCCCAGGAGATTGAGGTCTCCGGCGTTACGGATGACCGGGACGATCAGTCCGGTCTCAATAGCGACGGCGATTCCAAGGTTGATCGAATCTTTCCATAGGATATGATCCCCATCGACGGAGACATTGACGATGGGGAATTTTTTAATGGTTTTCGCCGCCACATAGGCAAAAAAGGCCGTATAGGTCAGGCCAAATCCCTCACGCTTTTTGATGGTGTCTTGGTGACGCTCCCGGAGGGATGCAATCCCGTGGAGGTCCATTTCGAAGACGGTCGTCACATGGGGCGAGGTTCTGACGGAGCGCAGCATATGTTCGGCGGTCAGAGACCTGATTTTTGACATCTTTTCTCGACGGACCGCCACGCCTTCTAGGGTTTCCCGACCATCCACCTGCTTGGTTTCGAGGGGGGGCGGCGAGAATGGCCCGGACATTGAGGCTGGGGAACTGGGGAGAGCCACCGACGGACTGGGTGGAAGACCGTCTAAATCTTTGAGGACGATTCTCCCGCCTAACCCTGAGCCGGCAATCTGATCGAGGTTTATCTTGCGGTCGTGGGCCACTTTTCGGACCAGGGGCGATGATAACGATGTGGTTGAGGCTTGTGGGGCCTGGGCCTCTCTGACAACAGGTGGGGGGACGACTGGTATGACAACCGGAGAGACAATCGGAGAGACGGACGAGGAGGCTGTTGGAGAAACGCCTGGGGAATTTTCTGGGTTTTCCTGGTTGGTCGCCGAAAGAAAAATCACGGGACTTAAGACAGGTACCAGTTGTCCCTCTTTGGCGACGATCCGCGCTACGATGCCATCGGCGGGGGCTGGGATTTCCGTGTCGACCTTGTCGGTGGAGACTTCAAACAGGGGTTCGTCTTTTTTGACAGACTCACCGACCCCCTTGAGGCTCTTGACAAAGGTTGCCTCGACGACCCCTTCGCCCAACGAGGGGAGAATCACCGGTATCATCGACGTGTGGTTTTGATCAGATGTTTCCATGGCGCAAATCTCCCCAAAAGGTGGCTTTTACAGATGGATGGCCCCACCCATGGCGACATGGGCGGCTTCCATAATGGTTTCGCTCATGGTGGGATGGGGGTGGATGGTATGGCCGATCTCATCGATGGTGGTTTCCAGCACTTTTCCTAGGGCAAACTCTGAGATCAACTCAGTGGCTCTCGCTCCCACAATATGCACTCCCAAAAGCTCTCGGTAGCGGACGCCGTAGAGGATTTTGATAAACCCTTCGGTAGCGTCTTCGATCTTAGCTTTAGCCATGGGCGCAAAGGGAAATTGGGCGACTTTGTATTCGATCTTTTCGTTTTTAAGGGCCTGCTCGGTCTTGCCGATGCTGGCGATTTCGGGGGAGGTATAAATGGCATTAGGGTTGGTAAGGTAGTCGATAGGATGGGTTTTTTTGCCTGCAATATGCTCCACCGCTTGGATCGCTTCGGCGGATGCCGTGTGGGCCAACATGGGGGTTGGGATCACGTCGCCGATGGCGTAGATGCCAGGGGCTGTGGACTGGTAGTGGGCGTCAACGGTGATAAAACCCCGGTCGAGTTTGACTCCTAAAGGCTCAAGTCCCATCTTTTCCGTACAGGGGACTCGACCGACAGCGACGAGCACACATTCAAAGGAGCGAGCTTCGGCGCCTTCTGTGGTGACCTGTGCATGGTCCTTGCGGGCTTCTACCTTTAGGATTTTACAGCCCGTCTCCACAGTGACGTTTTGCTTTTTGAGGGATTTAAGCAGCTCTTTGACGGTGTCTTGGTCTTCGCTGGGCAGGATCTGCGGGGCCATCTCCAAGATCGTCACCTGGGAGCCAAATCGACCAAAGAGCGACGCAAACTCGGTGCCGACCACTCCTCCGCCAATCACACACAAGGTTTTGGGGACTTTTTTGATGCTTAGAATATCGTCGGAATTGATAATCGTCGTGCCGTTGGTGGCCGCGACCTGGGGGATTGCGCGGATTTTAGAGCCTGTGGCGACCAGGATGTTTTTAGTGTCGAGGGTGGTGGTCTTTTGGTCGTTGCCGGTGACGAGGACTTTTCCCCGCCCTGAGAGCTGACCGAAACCCTCGTAGACATCGATTTTATTTTTTTTCATCAAGAAACGGAGTCCTTTGCGCTGGGCGTCGACAATGGTCTCCTTGCGCTTGAGGATGCGGCTCCAGTCATACTCCACTTTGCCGATAGAAAATCCCAGATCATCTGCGTGTTGGAGTTTGGAGTAAGTCTTTGCGGACTCTAGGAGCGCTTTGGTGGGGATGCAGCCCCAGTTAAGACAGGTTCCGCCGAGATGGGGTTCTTTTTCGACGAGTGCCGTTTTAAGGCCTAGCTGGGCAGCCCGAATCGCGCCGACCTCTCCGCCAGGTCCGCTGCCGATGACGACGATATCATACAGATTAGATTGAGACATTCCTTACTCCATTGCAATCGACCATGCCAAGACCAGGGAGTTTAACGTGAACGACCTGAATTTGCAGCCAAAATATGATAGGATTAAAGAGGAGTCGAGGGTTGTGCCGATAAGGTGTTGTGAACTGAGGAGGCTTCATGGGACAAGTAATTCCGTTTGCACCGAAGAGAAAAAAAGACGATTCCAACCAAACCCTCGATCCGGAACAAGCCGACGAGGCCCAGAGGCTAATGGATATCGCTTCGGAGCTGGACGATGTGATCCTCCGCAATCTCAACCAAGGGGACGTGGATCCCAGGGATTTAGCTGGTCTCATCTCCCACCGTCTGGGGACTTTGATCAGGCATTTAGACGAAAAAGAGCGTCTTTGGACCGTGTGCGAGCAGGTCCTACGGTCCCAGGCAGCCTTAAGCCCTAAAACCTCTTAGCGAGCTTGGAGCAGGTCGCCACCTCGGGCGAGGTGGGGCTTCACCAGGTCTTTGAGTTTTTGGATACCCTGTTTTTTAGCTGCGGAGACGGGGACAAGGTGCAGGTCGTCGGGGGTAAAACCCCAGAGGGCCTGAAACTGCGCTTTAAGGTTTTTGACCGCTTGGGCGGCGTCTTTTTGGTTGATTTTATCAGCTTTGGTCAGGACGACCGTAAGCTGGGAGCCTGGTTGGCGGTAGAGTTGGTTGATGATCTCCAGGTCGGTGTCGTCAGCGGCTCTACGGATATCCATCAAAAAGAAACTCTGTTTGATCTGCGGTCTTTCAAGGTAAGCATCCACAAGGGCCTGCCAATGCTGACGGCTTTGAGCGCCGCTTGCGCTGTAGCCATAACCGGGCAGGTCTGCCAGGACGACCTGTTTGTCCCCTTGCCTGAGGAAAAAAAGGTTGACCATCTGGGTCCGGCCTGGTGTCGAGGAGGTCCTTGCCAGCCCTCGGTGATCCGTTAGGGCGTTGAGAAGGGTCGATTTCCCGGAATTAGACCGACCGACAAAACAGACTTCAGAGTAGATCCAGGCGGGGAGCTGCTCAGCTTTGGCGGCGCTTGTGATGTATCCCGATTCCATAAATTCCCAATCGTAACAAAATGAACGAAACGTGATGGGCCATTTAGCATGTATTTATGAAATTTTCAAATCCTTTGCGCGAATCTCAAGCAAAGACTTGACCACGGAGTTCACGCTCGGCTAGAAAGATCAGTTAAACTACTGGTGTAGTTTTTATGTTGATTTTAACATATTGATATATTAGCAATTATTGAAAGTCATTTTTTGAAATTTATATTAATCTAGTAATTATAGTTGATTATAAACATCAGAAAAACTAGACTAATGGTTATTCTGATGATTTTTGAGGAAAGATACTTAAATGGCTTTAAATAATAATTTTTTCGGAAGACAGAGGGAGTTGCGGCAACTCAAGGAGATATGGAGCACTCCTGGTGCAGACCTTGTATTTGTACGAGGACGTCGCCGTATCGGGAAATCACGTCTTTTACGCCAATTAGCCATGAATACCGGTAGTCCCACGGACAAGGCGTTTTTCTTTTCCGGACGCGTCGATGAATCTGACGCAGCCTGTCGGGAGCGTTTCGCTAGGGACTTCGACGAGTTTATCGGTGCGCCGACGCTTATGACTTTACGGAAAAACCTCTTATCTTGGGACAAGATCCTTATTGCCGTGGCCGAACAGGCAAAGGCGATTGCTGCTAAGAGTGGACCGAAGATGCTATTTGTCATAGACGAAATACAGTGGCTTGCGAAACGCCATTCAGGGGTTTTGGGCGCAATCAAAGAGTTTTGGGAAAAAACTCATCCAATTATCCCCATAAAAATCGTTCTTTCAGGTTCTTCCAACCGCTTTTTCGCAGCCCAGGTCGATCATGCCGAGGGCGTCCTGAGAGGTTTACGAACTAAAGGCGATCTGGTTGTGGCGCCTTTTAGCCTTGAGGAGGTTGGCCTTTACTATTTTCCAAATTGGACTAAGGAGCAGGTAGCGCTTATTTATATGCTGGTTGGCGGAGTTCCTTATTACCTAGAACAGATTAAAGACTCTGGAAACTTTCTACGTTCTCTGAATACGGCGATGTTTACTTCGCAAAGTATATTTATCGATGAAATAGATGCTGTCCTCAAAATTGAGACCGCGGGAAAGGGGGCACTGGAAAATGTAAAGCGAGTCCTCAGCGCGTTAGGTCAGGATGGAAGCACCGAAGCAAGGATTGCTGCTACCACTGGGTTGGGCCAGAGCAGTGTTCATGACATTATTGCGCGCATTGAGTCTTTTGGGATTGTCAAGGAAAGGCTGCCTTTTGGTGTCAAAAGAACCAAAAAACAGGATGTCCGCTACTACATGGACGATTTTTACCTCAATACTTATTTCCAAATTTTACTGCCGATGCTTCCCCGCATCCAAGGTAACATCAATAATGCAATGTTGATCAATCACGTGATCACGTCTGTTGACGGTTTTTACATCGGCGATTTTTCTGGCAGAGCTTTTGAGCTTTTGCTCCTACAATTTCTTGAATCGGGTGCATACGATGTCAGCAAACGGGTTGCCCCCATTTTTAAATTGATGAATCTAGGGGAAGAAACTTATGAAGTCGGAACTTACTGGATGCATAACCAAACGCAAATTGACATAGTGGTTTCTTGCGACGCTGATAGGCAGGTCCGGATATTAGAAGCAAAATGGAAGGGAATAGCGACGAGTGGGGCGGAAACAGCGGAGTTGGTGCAAGCGGTCACGAAGAAGTCTTTCCCGCTCCCCAACAACTCCTGGACTCGCCGCAATTTTCTCATTCTGTCAAAAGGTTCATCCTCACCAGGGTTGGATAGGGCCAGAGAGGCAGGTGTGGAGATCATCTCTCTGGAACAGATTTTTGGCGATGCTACAGAACCGCCCCTGACCACCTAAGCCCATTGGGCTCCAAACAGATTACAGTCATTGCTGTAGACTCGCGCCTTACAACGATCACAAACTCAGGCAATCAGTAATCACTTGGATTCATTGGATAAATAAAAATAAATTGTTGAAAAACTAAAGTTTAGGATGGACCTGTCGACCATACAGGGTGCCTGAGGGACCCCTCAGGGATTTTTTAACCTAGAGGTGAAACCATGTCCAAAAAAACAAGACTGTTTTGTTCTGCACATGAGGCATACTTAACTTGGAGTCTTCCGTTGCAAACTGGTTTTCGGAGATCTTTACTATGTGGTCTCCTAGTGGCAGGGGTCATAGCCTCTGGCTGCGGTCAAACCGATGAAAAGGCTCAGGATCCAGAAGGCGAGGGCGAAACCCCATCATCCGTAACGATGCCCCGCGGAGCGGAAGCCATCGGCCAAAACGCCGAATCCTCCAGCCCACCTAAGGTCCAACCCCCCGTGGCGGCTCCAGAGGCTCCTGCAGCCGAAGACTCGACCCCAGATTTGGCAAGCCTTATTAAGTCAGAGTCCCAGCTCTATGAGTATGTGCAGAGTTCTATAGCCAGTGCTATCGAAGGCTCGCCCTCGGCGATCGGCGCAGAGAAACCGGCAGAAGCCGCCGCGAGCCTCTCCCTAGCCGCCGCCCCGCTGGCAGCGACCCAAAGCAGCTTGTATCCCCTTTGCTCTTCCGAAGGCGATCCTTGGGATAGTGGGCAAAAAAAATTAATGGACCCGACGACCAAAGAGTTTTCCCAGGCAGCTTTCTACTGCCAGCTTAATGCCTCTGACACCCGCAAGACCGTCCGCGGTGCCCTCGACCAAAATCGGCGCATCCTGTGTGATGTGGAAAAAACCCTTGGGTCCCTGATCTACCAAGCTCAAGAAAAAACCTATGGGGGCGTGGTGATCAATCTCTCCCTAGGCTGTGGTTGGACTGCCCAAGAACTAGCCCTCTTTGGCAAGACCCAGATCACGGGAACCGTGAAAACCCAGGCCCTGGCCGCGGGAGAATGGCAAAAAAAGCTGGTGCTAGATTTTCCCGGCTCGGTCGTTATGACTCTATTTGCGACGGTGTCGAAAACCTCGGTTTCGTTTAAAGAGATCCAAGGCTGGAAAAAAGTTGAAGCAAAGACCGCCAACCAGTACCTCGCCCAAGATGCCGTTGGTTCCCATGGCCATGTGATCCAGTTGGACTATGCCACCGGCACCCTGAGGGCCGAAACCGCGGACACCTACTGGGGTAAGCGGGTGCGTCTGGTGGCTAAGGGCACATTGGATCCGGCTACAGGTCGGTTTAAAAAAGTCGATACCCTTAACGGCATTTACAGTCGCTTTAACAAAGCTGGAGACGAAGGCCATACTTTTATCGACAATGCCGTGGCTTCCGTCGTAGGTAACGGGACCGACGGGTTTGCCTATCTCTCAGGGATTTACCATTGCCCCCAGGATGCTGCCTGCAATCCTAACAACGAAGAGCTGTTTTCACTCACTATATTAAACCAATCTAAGATTACCTGTGTTCCCTTGACCGCGAAATGCATCGGCAACAACGGTTTGGCTTTTTCCCGTGCTGCAAATGTCTTAAACTATCTGATGATTGGAGCTGCCTGGGATGATCAGGTCAAAAAAAGAGCCCAGTTTGATGCCTGGCTAGTCAGTGCCGGGATTCCTAAATTTAATAGCGTGGACTTTTCTTTGGTTTTAGCACCGTAAGATTTTAGGATTCCTCCTTTAAATCTGCGGGTGCTAAAGCTGTCCCCCCATTGCGAGATGCCTGCCTACATTTTATGCGCTTGTAGCACCTGTAGATAACAGCAGGTCAGCAGGTTTAAGTTTGAGGGGCTTAGGCGACCTAAAAATATTGAGTAAAATGCTGAGCCCATCTTTTGGCTCAGTTTTTGCTATTGGGTACTTTAATTGAGCGTTGATTGAGATCAATAGATTGGAAGGAAAAATATGCCCGTACCAAGCGTTTTAAAAGTCCTAAGCATCATCTCTGTATGTTCTATCTTAGTACCAGCGTGCCAGCGCAAGAATGACAGCACCCTATCTGCCAAGTATAGCGACAGCTTATCAGTGATTGAAGAAGAAGGCGGATTTAAGGAAATTTATGCAAAAGTATTTGGCGGCAGTCCTGCCCGAAATGCCGACGAGCAGGTGGAATTGTGGCCGCACACCCAAGAGGCCTATCCAGCTTTTGCGTCCATGAATTTTGATATCTATAAACAAATTACTGAGCAGACTAAGGAAATTCTGAACAAGGATCACGTGCTCTCTAAGATTAGAGAGATGGCTAGAAGCTACAATCTGTTTGTGTATCTTAGTGGTGCGTCAGCTAGTCGAGTGGCTTACCTAGCAACCCTGGGAGTCCGTCGAAAAAATGGTGATCGTCGGATCTCTCCATACCGGGTGGGGCATCACTTTGACGAGATGTTCCCCTTTCGTGAGAGTCTTATGGAATTTGTCGTTGACGGTGGGACACCCCAGATGCAGAAGCTTTTTTCGGAGGAACTCGAGAAATTAATTTCCCCTATCCATCACGTTGCCGTCGAGAGTGCTGCGGAATTTGATGCAAGAAAATCCCGGCTTAATAATAGCTGTTCCCGTGCTCTGATTCCCTTGGAAACTTCCCTCTGGTATGGTCAGCAGCTTGGCACGTTACCCTTTGTATTCAATCAGGGAGTTTTAAATGAAACGGATAGTGGTAAAAAGGAATACACACTCGAAGATGTGACGGACATCCTTGGCTGTCTCTCACTGTTTGATCTCTCTCCCACCAAGGATCTTACAGATTCCCTGCGGAATTTTATCTCAAAAATCGATAAGGCCGGTCCTATCAGTATTCGAGCGCAGCGGTATACCTATGCCATGCTTTGGGAGATGCGGCATATCTACCGTTTCCGCCCTCTCTTAAAAAGTCTTGGCTGGACAAGTGAAAAGGTCGTTAATGCCTATAAGAGTCTAGAGAAATCCGATTTTAGAGAAGCTATTCTATCGATGATTGATAAAGAACCTATGAATTTGGGATTTGGTGGGCTTGTGGGTCAGCCTAATCCAATGAAGTTTGGCGATATAACTCAGAAGATTGAAGAGTCTTTGAAATTCAATCACTCGTGTGGAAAAGAAGCAAATTATGCCCTGAGACGAAATCCCTACGGGCTCCCCAATGCCTACATTTCACGGAAAAATCCTGGCAAGGCTCTAGGTAAGGAGATAGCCGTTTATGGTGACGGCTTATACTCTCTGCCAGGATGGAAGGATTCATATGGTGGATTGGCGGTATATTTAATGTCTACTCCAAGAGCTCCTTTTTGGGGGCAGAATTGTAAGAAGATAGAGATAGGTGGTTCCGAAAAAGTGACCTATGCTCTTTCGAACCATGCAAGCTATTTTTATGTTGTTGATCCTCGTCCCACCTACAAAGAGGTTACGGTTACTTCCGATTTATGGTTCGCTAAAGAATATGCGATGCAGGATCGATGCAAACATATCCCTTGGAAAACGTTTTTTATACAAGAACAGCTCTTTAATGGCAATTTCCAGGACGCTGAAAAAATAGCGTCTTTATGGGCTGCATCAGATGGTGACCCTTTATTTGACAAGCGAAGTTATACTTCCTATTTTAAATGTGAAGTGATCTCAAAGGATGATGTGGCATGCCGTTTAAGGCCAGAATATGCAAAGTATTTTAAACCCGGTGCGCAGAAGCCGCCACAGGTTCTACGACCAGTACGGCCAGTATTAAAACCAAAAATTGGAACTCATCCCGTGCCACTGAAAGCGGCTGGAATTTAGCATCGTGCCTTGGTCAAACCGGATGCTGCGGAATCCGGTGAACCTTGTCGGGGTCCCAGCTGAGTAACCACTTATCCCCCGACCCGGATCTATAGGATGCGAGGAGTGATTGGTAAACCAATCCTTGGGTCATCCCACGCCAAGCCAAAGGGCCCAGGGTCGTGTCAAAGGCAGCCCGTCCCAGGTCGCCCTCAAATTCGAGGATTTTGAGGGTTCCCACCAGCCCATTCTGGGTGGTCCCACCATCGTAGGGGTGCACCTGCAGGTCTTCGGGTCTAAGCACCAGCACGTCCGACTCTGTTGGTGGGAGTTTATTTTCAAACCCCATCATCTTAGCTCCCACGAGAGTTTTGGGGTTTCGGTAGAGTTCTTCTCCACGGGAAAATTCCGAAATCTCTCCGTGATTCATCACGGCAAGAAAGTCTCCGAGACTTAAGGCTTCCTGGGGATCGTGGGTGACCAGGATCATAGCGGTACCAAACTGCTGGCAATAGTGGGTGATCAGGCGGCGCATTTCCATCCGTAGGGATGTGTCCAGGTTGCTGAGAGGTTCGTCCAGGAGGATGAGCTGTGGACGGAGAACCATGGCCCGCGCCAGGGCTACCCGTTGGCGTTGGCCCCCAGAGATCTGGGAGGGAAAGCGTTGGCCGAGTCCCGAGAGTTGAATTAGATCCAAACTCTCACCGACACGCTGCTTGATCTCTTTTGAAGAAAGGTTTGTTACGCGTAGGCCAAAAGCGATGTTGTCGGCGACGCTGAGGTGGGGAAACAACAGGTGATCCTGAAACACCAGGGGGATTTTTCGTAGGTGGGCTTTCACCCTCGTGATGTCTTGGTTTAGATAGACGATCTTTCCTTCGGATGGCACCACAAGCCCTGCAATGATCTTAAGCAAAGTGCTCTTGCCGCAGCCGCTTGCGCCCAGGAGTGCCAGGCTTTGGCTATGACCTAGGCGTAAGGACACCTGTTTGAGAACTTTTTGGGGTCCATAAAATTTAGAAACCTGATCAAGCTGGAGCATGGCTGCAGTCCCTCTGGTGAAAATCCTTTATACAGGAAATCTTGAAATTTAGCAGTTTTGATAAGGGCTGTGGTTGGATCTTTAAATCTAAATACGGGGGGTTGACCTATTGGTGGACGACAAGTGCCTATGGCATAGCTTTTGAAAAGCCTGTGAGCTGTCACTGGAGATAGACCCTTTAGGGAGATTTAATGATGAGTCGATGGAAGATGGGAAGGGCTTTGGCCCGGTTGATGGGATTGGCGACCAAAGCACACCGCGAAGGGTGGTCGGAGCGGAGATTTGTTGAGGAAGTGGTCAGTCGGTCTGAGACTCAACAAAAAATAGATAGACGAAATTTGCTGGCATGGGCGGGAGCCGGTCTCGCGCTGGGAGCCTGCGCCAGACCACAATGGTCGGATGGGGCCTCTTCGGCGACTTTAGGGGGACAAGGTGTCACCCGCGGATCGACAACGGAGCCTCGCATTGTGGTCCTAGGATCGGGATTTGCGGGAATGACGGCGGCCCATGAGCTCCATAAAAAGGCGGCGGCCTGCTTGATCTTTGAGGCCCGAGACCGCGTTGGCGGGCGGGTATTTACCAAGCGCGGCTTTAACCAAGACGGGATGTTTATCGAGCTGGGTGCTGAATTTGTCGATTCTGTCCATAGCGATCTGATCGGTTTGGCGAGGGAACTCAATATCGAAGTCGAAGACTATACCCAGCCTATCAGCGGGCTAGCGACCGAGGTCTATCTGTTTAATCAAAAGGTGATCGATTCTGGCAAGTTTCTCGGAGAGTTTAAAAAACTAGCGGCTCTGGTCCTAGAAGATACCTCAAAGATTCGGATCGACAAACAGCTTATCACCCCGACTCCCGGCCGTCCGGGTCCCAGCCCATGGCTCGACCAGATTACTCTAGCAGATTATTTATCTAGTAAACAAAAATCAGGTATATCACCAGAATTTATCGAACTCATCAATGTCATGTACCTAGGAATGATGGGACTTGAGACAAGCCAGCAGAACACCTACAATCTCCTCACGTTGATGGACCCCTACAGTGCAGAGATGGCGCTTTATGGCGACTCTGACGAATCCAAGCGGGTCAAAGGCGGTAACGGAAATCTAGTCGACGCCCTTGCCCAGTCTGTGGGCAAACACACTCCCATCCATCTTGGTCACCGGTTGGTGCATATCAAAGATCATGGTCAGCATTTTGTGTTAACGTTTGACAGGACTGGCAACAGTCCCCTCGAAGTCAAGGCTGATCTCGTGATCAACACCCTTCCCATCCCCGTCCTAAGTGATATCGAAGGTATGACCAGCCTTAATCTCTCCGAGTCTAAGAAAGCCGCCATAAAAGCTCTGGGGTATGCGACCAACGCTAAGTTTACGATCGGGTTTAAAGAACGCAAATGGCGCAGTTCTGGAAATATGGTTCCACCTAATTATGGAACTGTTTGGACCAATAGTCTTTTTCCAGAAATCCGCGAGTCAAGCAACCAGCAAAAGGGTCGAAGCGGTATTATTTTAAACTATCTCGGTGGGGCTGTGGGGCACCATATCCCTCCCAATCTTGTGGGAAAAACCCTAGACCACCTGGAATCCATGTATCCTGGGATCCGTAGTCTTTACGATGGTCATACCCATCTGCAGCATTGGACCTCCGATCCCTTCGCCAAGGGATCCTATATCTGTCCCAGACCCGGCCACTATGAAGCCATGGGTGGATTCGAAGATCAGGTCGAGCTTGGGGGGCGGATGATTTTTGCGGGCGATAGCTTTAGTAAGGACTTTGGTGGCTATATGACAGGAGTTTAAGAGACTCGACCCCCAACTGGTCATAAATACCTGACATTCTAGTAACTTACATATTTTTAAAATGTAAGACCTAATTTTTAAGGCTGAGAAAAATCCTTAAATCTCTTTAATTACAGATAATTACAAATA